>CAZBDU010000017.1:0-76371 GCA_964490725.1 uncultured Spirochaetaceae bacterium
ATGGAGGAGCTGTTCGCGCTGCTGGGCGGCACCGGCACCGTCTGCTTCAACCACTTCGAGCCCCTCCCGGGGGAGGACGGGGAGAGCTACCTGGAGCGGCTGGCGGAGGCGGCCCGGCGCCACCGAGCGCGGCTCATCCTGATCTCCGGCTGGCAGCCTTCCGGCCGCCCGGAGAAGGCCCGGGCGGTGGCGCGCTGGCACCGCCTCACGGCCCCGCAGCGCCGTTGGCCGCCCCCGGCCCCCTGCCGGCCGCCTCGACCACCAGAATGAGCCCTGTCGTGGAGCGGGCTCCTCAACCCCGGCCCTGCGCCTCCAGCCTCTCCAGCAGCTTGAGGGTTCTGCGGTCGGGCTCGCCGCCGTAGTACTTTTCGAGCACGCGCTGGAACACGGTGCCCGCATCCTCCGCCACGTGGGCGAACAACGTCATCGAGGATCGCAGCTTGAGATCGTCCGGATAGCCGAAGATCTGCGACGCCGACCGCCCTTCTACGGCAAGGAGCGCTTCAGCACATTCCTCGAGCCTCTTCCCGAGCACCGGATGAGCCAGGTACTGCCGCGCCTCCTCCGCGCTCTTGATGGCGTAGTATTGGGCCGTCGAGCTGTGCCCCAATCCCGCGATCTGCGGGAAGACGTACCACATCCAGTGACTTCGTTTCCAGCCGCTCTTCAGCTCCGCCAGGGCGGTGTCGTAGCTCCTCTCCTGCGCGCTCAGAAAGCGACTCAGGTCAAAGGGGTCCTTCCCACCCGCTGCGTGGTCCGCTTTCCCCATCGCTGACTCCTTTCCTCTCACCCCTCGCCTTCCCGCGTTCCCAAGGTCAGTTTACAGGATTTCCCGCCACAGGGCGACGCCCTTCGCACGGTTCGCCATTTCACCACCGCACCGGTCGATCAAGGGCCCGTGCACAAGGGGGTGAGGCCGATCGGCCCAGCGGATCCTTGTTGCCGCCCTCCGGATCGCGCTATCATTCCGGTATGGGCAGGCTCGAATCCCTGTGCTTGCGGTTCGAACGGTACTTCCAGGGCCGTTCGGATATCGCCATGGCCTTTCTGTTCGGGTCTGTGGCGCGAGTCCAACAGACCGAAGACTCCGATCTGGACATCGCGGTATACTTCTATCCGCAGACCGGAGCCCTCGAATGGGAAGAGGACAAGGACTTTCCCTCACTCGACGACCTGTGGAGAGAGGTCGACGCAATCGCCTCTGCGAACACGGATCTGGTGGTCCTGAACAGGGCTCCTGCCACCTTGGCCTATGCGATTCTCGAGGACGGCCGGCCGATCATCGTCAAGGACATCGCCCTGTACTGGCGTCTGTTCCTTGCCGTCAGCTCTGCGGCCGAGGATTTTCGAGAGTTTGCCCGTGACTACTGGGAGATCAAACGCCGATCCCGATCTCTGAGCGAGATCGACAAGGACCGGCTTCTCCGTATCGCCGATTTCCTGCGAACCGAGCTGGCCGATGCGGAAACGTTCACCTCGCTCTCCCGGCCGGCATACGCCGGGGATTCGAACGCACGCAGAAACGTCGAACGATGGGTTGAAAACATCGTCAACGCCTCGATCGACATCGCCAAAGTCCTCCTGGCTTCGGCAGGAGGCCGGATCCCTCAAACCTATCGAGAGATTCTGGCCGACCTGAGCAGCCTGCCCGGCTTTGAGGCAGGCATGGCGGAGAAGCTGGCGGCGTTTTCCAAGTTGAGAAACATTCTGGCTCACGAGTATTTGGATATCCGGTGGATGCAGATATCGACCTTTATCGAGCGGGCGGTGCCCCACTACGAGTATCTTGCTCGATACACGGAGCGGCTCCTCTCGGAGCGAGAGCGGTGACCGCTTCCGGCTCGCCCGCGCCGAGCCGCGGCGGCCTCCGTTCCCCGCCCCCGGCGCGTATTGACGGCCCCGGGGGCCGTCCTATAATGAGGTTATCGACAGCCGACGGTTCGCCCGCATCCTGACGATCGCGCTTCTGACCCTGGCCACAGCGGGGGCGGGCCTCTATTTCCGCCTGGTTCTCCACACGGACGTCATCTACACCCACTTCATGTACCTGCCCATTGCTCTGGCCTGCTGGTGGTGGGGACGCCGGGGCACGTTCGTAACGCTGACCCTGGCCGCCGTGGTGGCCGCCTTTCACCTGGTGGGCCTGGGCCTGGGGACGCTGTGGAACGACGTCGCCCGCATCGGGTCCTTCGCCGTGGTCTCCCTGGCCATCGGCGAGCTGCGGGAGCGCGCCGCAGCGGGGGAGCAGGCCCTCCAGAGCTCGGAGCGGCGCTACCGGATGCTGCTGTCGAAAGCCCTCAAGGGGATCCTGGTCTGCCGGGAGGGGCGGGTGCTGTTCACCAACGATCACCTCTGCCGGATGATGGCTCGCCGACCGGAAGAGCTGGTGGGACGGAGTGTGGCCGGGCTGGTGGCCGCGGAAGACGCCGGGCGGCTGCAGGAAATCCTGCGCCTGCAGGACCCGCAGCTGCCGCCCGCCGACCACCAGGAGCTGCGCCTCAGGCGCCCCGGCGGGCAAACCCTCTGGGTGGAGGTGAGCGGCTGCTCCACCGACTTCGAGGGCGCCGAGGCGGTGCTCCTCAACCTCCACGACGTCACGGCGCGCAAGGAGGCGGAGTCCAGGCGCCGCGAGCTGGCGGAGCTGGCGCGCCGCCAGGAGGAGCAGCTGGAGCACTCCACGCGGCTGGCGGAGCTGGGCGAGATGGCCGCCGCCATTTCGCATGAGCTCAATCAGCCCCTCACCGGCATCCGCAACTACGCCCGCAACGCCTTCTACATGCTCGATCAGGGCCTGGGCAGCAGCTCCGAGGTCAAGTCGAACCTGCGGCTCATCTCCGAGCAGGTGGATCGGGCCGCCAAGATCATCAGCGAGATGCGCCAGCTGACCCGCCGTTCGGAAAAGCACTTCGCCCGGGTGGACCTCAACGGCGTGATCCGGGAGAGCGTGGATTTCCTGCTGCCCCAGATGAAGCTCTCCGGCGTGGAGGTGCAGCTCTGCCTGGACCCCGACCTGCCCGTTACCTGGGGGGATCGAATCCGGCTGGCCCAGGTGTTCCTGAACCTCCTCAACAACGCTCGCCAGGCAATGGAAGGCTCCGGCACCCGCCGGCTGCGCGTCAGCTCCCACGGCGATGAGAGCGGCCGGCTGCTGGTGGCCGAAGTCCGCGACACGGGCAAGGGGTTCTCCGAGGAGGAAGCCCGCAATCTGTTCGTCCCCTTTTACACCACCAAGAAGACCAGCGGCACCGGACTGGGCCTGTCGATCTCCAGGAACATCATCAAGGACCACGGCGGCACCATCGAGGCCGCCGGAGCCCCGCAGGGGGGCGCGACCTTCACGGTGCGGCTCCCGGCGACGACAGAGGACGCGCAATGAAGGCGGAGGGGGAAAGACCCACCATCGTGGTGATCGATGACGATGAAGCGGCCCGCCTCTCCATCGCCCAGATGCTGCGCCTGCGCGACTACGAGGTGGAGGTGTTTTCCTCCGCGGAGGGGGCTCTGCAGTGGCCGGCCCTGGGGCAGTCCATGTGCGTCATCACCGACGTCAAGATGCCCGGCCTGGACGGTGAGCAGCTTCTGGCCCGCGTGCAGGAGCAGGAGCTTCCCCCACCGGTGGTGATGATCACGGGCCACGGAGACATCGCCATGGCGGTGCGCTGCCTCAAGGCGGGAGCCTTCGACTTCATCGAGAAGCCCTTCGACGACGAGGTGCTGCTGGCCTACGTGGCCAAGGCCGTGGAGCAGCGGAGATTGCTCCTGGAGAGCGAAGCGCTGCGCCGCCGCCTGGCCCTGCTGCCCGCTGCGGAGGACGGACGCTACGGCATGATCGGCCGCTCACGACCCATGCAGCGGCTCTACGAGCAGATCGAAGTGGCGGCCGGAACCGACGCCTCCGTGCTGATCACCGGCGAGACCGGGACGGGTAAGGAGCTGGTGGCTCGAGCCATCCACGGGCAGAGCGCTCGCGCCGCCAGACCGTTCGTGCCGGTGAACGCCGGTGCCCTGCCCGAGACCCTCCTGGAGAGCGAGCTCTTCGGCCACGCCCGTGGATCCTTCACCGGCGCCACCTCGCAGCGGGAAGGCAAGCTCGTCATGGCCTCCGGCGGCACCCTCCTGCTGGACGAGATCGAGTCCATTCCCCTTCGGGCGCAGGTGCAGCTGCTCCGCGTGCTGGACGACGGCATCGTCGAGCCCCTGGGCAGCGACAGACCGCGGAAGGTGGACATCCGCCTGCTCGCCTCCTCGAACCTCGATCTGCAGGAGGAGGTCCGCCGAGGTGCGCTGCGGGAGGACTTCTATCACCGCATCGTGGTGCTGTCCATCGACGTTCCCCCCTTGCGGGAGCGCCGGGAGGACATCCCCCTGCTGATCACCCACTTCCTTCACCAGGCGGGGCAGCGGTGGGGCGGCTCACCGCCGACGCTGCCCGACGGTTCTCTTCAGGAGATGCTCGGCCACGATTGGCCGGGCAACGTCAGGGAGCTGAGGAACGCCGTGGACCGCCTGGTGATCACCGCCAGAGACGGGGTGGCGGGCCCCTTCGTGCCGGACCTGGGAGCGGCTCCAGGAGACCATGAGACCGGGCCCGGGACTGCGGGGGCCGCGCAGGAACAGCCGGGGCGGCGCCGGGACCAGCCGGGAAGGCTTCCGAGCCTGCCGGCCGGTGCCGGCCGGCTGCGGGAGGAGCTGGAGGCCCGGGAACGCTCCTTCATCGAGGCGGCCCTGCGTGCCCACCGGGGTCAGCTCAACCCCACCTACCGCGCCCTGGGCATCTCCCGCCGCGCCCTGTACGAACGCATGAAAAAATACGGCCTGGACCGGGTGTCCTTCCGCTGACCCAGCCTCAGCGGCGGGGGCGATCGTTCAGAGCCTCTGCGCAGAGATGTGCGCAGATCTCCCATGGGAGCCTGGCGCCCAGAATGCTTGGCCCCCCGGCGCCCATGAGCGCCTGTAACCTGTCCGCCCCGGCGATGCGGCAAAGGACTCATGCCTCTGCCGGCCGGATGAGCCTTCGTGCTAACTCCTTACCTTCATGACAGTTAGATCCCCGGAGTAGACCCCTGTCGGCCGCCCTTCTCCGCAGGAGCCCTACAACCTCCCGGCTGGCACGCTTCTGGCATAGCTGGTGCAGGCCCTTTGTCGGGCGGATCTCGCAAGACCCGAGGTGGAACGATGACGCTGAGAAACCTGGCTGATCGAATCGAGGCCCGGATCGCAGGCGGTGGTGCCGACGACGTGGAGATACGCTCGGTCTACGCCGGCGACAGGATGAGCGACCTCATCGAGCACACCTCCCAGCACACCCTGCTGGTAACGAATCTGACCAGCCCGCAGCTGGTGCGCATGGCGGAGCTCATGGATGCCCCCGCCCTTTGCTTCGTGGAAGGGGCGGACCCGGAGGCGGAGCTGGCGGAGGCCGCGGCCCGGGCGGGCACAGTCCTCATGGTCTCCCGGTACGACCTCTTCGAGACCTGCGGCCGACTCTACGCGGCGCTGGATGCGGAGAGCCGCCGCAAATGATCGCGGCTTCCTACCCCATCGAGGGTGGGGACTTCGACCGGGCGGGGTCGGCCTCCCGGGGTCTGAAGGAGCAGCTGAAGAAGGTCGGCGTCGAGGCGGAGATCATGCGGCGGATCATGATCGCCGCATATGAGGCGGAGATGAACGTGGTGATTCATGCCTCCCGGGGAACCCTCTGGGCGGGCCTGGAGGACGGGCATCTGGACCTGGAGGTGGTGGACGAGGGCCCGGGCATCGCGGACATGGAGAGGGCCATGCTGGCCGGATACTCCACTGCCGGCCAGACAGCCCGGGACCTGGGCTTCGGTGCCGGCATGGGGCTCCCGAACATCCGCAGGGCGAGCGACCGATTCAGCATCGACTCTCAGCCGGGCCGGGGCACCCGGGTCCGCTCTACCATATTCCTGCGCCCCGCACGGCTCGAGGACTCCCTCTCCAACTCCCTTCGGGTGGTGGCGGGGCGCTGCAAGGGCTGCCTGGCCTGCCTGAAGGCCTGCCCCGTGGGGGCGATTCGAGTTCGCGAGCGCCGCCCCGAGATCCTCCCCTCCTGCATCGACTGCACGAGCTGCATCGCCGCCTGCCCCACCGGGGCCCTGGCACTGCGGGATCCCGGCCGGGGGAGACCCCTCCCGGTGGAGGCCCGCGCGGCCACCCTGGTGCTGCCCCTGGCATTCCTGACCGCCTTCGGCGAGGCCCTGCCCCCGGAAGCGCTTCTGGCGGCGGTCCGGGTGCTGGGATTCCGGGCGGTGCGCTTCACCGAAGAGTGGGAGGCGGCGCTGCGGGCGGAGGCACCGCACACGGCCAGCGAGGCCGCCGGGAAGCCTCTGCTCCTTCCCCTCTGCCCGCCGCTGGTAAACCTGGTGTGCGCCCACTTCCCTTCGCTGATCGGGAACCTGGCGCCCCTCTTGAGCCCGGTAGAGGCCGTCCGGGACAGCTTTCGGCTCGAGCCGGTCACCGTCGTGCCTGCCTGTCCGGGCCAGCAGTCCCTCCTGGAGGCGGACAGCCGGCCGGGGAGGCTGCGGCTGCTGGCCCCGGAGAGCCTGCTCCGCCTCCTGCTGCCCCTCCTGGAACACCGGCGGGCCCGCTCCGGGGCGGGCGCGGAGGGTGCGCCCGGGCCGGCTTGGGTGGGCGGCGCCTCGGGGCGGGGCGGCTTGCCCGCGGCGCCGCCCGGCCATCCGCGCACCCTCCGCGCGGAAGGCATGCCGCACGTGCTGCGGGTGCTGGAAAAAGCGGAAAAGGGCCTGCTCGGGGATATCGAGGTGCTGGAGCTCACGGCCTGCACCCGCGGGTGCTTCGGTTCGCCCCTCTTTCCCGAGGATCCCTTCGTGGCTGAAGCCCGCCATTCCTACAGCCAGGCGCCGCACCCTTCGCCGGCTGGCGGGATCGAGGCGGCGGCCCTGCATCGCGGGGAACCCCTGCGCCCCCGGCGGGGCACGCGCCTGGATGACGACATGGCCAGGGCCGTGGAGAAGCTGGCCCGCATCGATGCCCTCACCCGGCGCCTGCCGGGACGCGATTGCGGGGCCTGCGGCGCCCCGACCTGCGCGGCCCTGGCCGAGGACATCGTGCTGGGGCGCTGCGGGGGCGATGCCTGCATCGTCCCGGGAACCGGCGAGGAGGAGGCGAGATGACCTTGAAGCGAATCGCAGCAGAGCTGGGCCTGGAGCTGCTGACTCCGGAGCTGGCCCTGACGGACACCCGGGAGGTAGGGCACGCTCACGCTTCGGACTTGCTCAGCGACGTGCTGGCCAACGCCCCCTCCCACGGGATCCTCCTCACCATCCAGGTGCACATGAACGTGATCGCGGTGGCACTGCACGCCGCCCAGGCCGCCGTGGTCTTCACCGCCGGAATGGTTCCGGAGCGGGCGGTCCGTTCCAGAGCCGCGGAGGAGAAGCTGCCTCTGTTCGCCACCAAGAGCTCCACCTTCGACACGGCGGGACGGCTGTACCTGCTGGGACTGCGGGGACGCGATGGACGCGATGAATGACCGGCGTGCTGGCGGACCTGCACATTCACACCGCGCTCTCGCCGTGCGCGGACCGGGGGATGACGCCCTCCAGGATCGTCGAGGAAGCGAGGAGGCAGGGGCTGGCCATGATCGCGATCTGTGACCACAACTCCGCCGGCAACGCGGCTGCCGTGTGCCAGGCTGCGGGTAGGGCAGCGGGCGGTGCCCTGACCGTCATTGCCGGCATCGAAATCACGACGGTGGAGGAGGTCCACGTCCTGGGGCTGTTCCCCTCCGGAGCGGCGGCCTGCAGAGTCTCCGAGCGCGTGCGGGCAACGTTGCCCGAGGAGCCGCGGCGCCCGGGCGGCGCGCCTCCCTTCTGGTCCGAGCAGACGCTGTTCGACGCCCAGGACCGGAAAACGGGGGTGGAGAGGCGCATGCTGGGACTGGCCTGCGGGTTTGAGCTCAACGCGGCGGTGGCCCTCATTCGCCAGCACGGCGGTCTGGCCGTTGCCGCCCACATCGACCGCCGCTCCTTCAGCGTCCTCGGGCAGCTCGGGTTCTTCCCCGAGGGGGTGTCCTTCGATGCGGCGGAGATCTCGGCGGCCGGGGTGGCCCGGGGGCTCGGGGGGGAATACCGGCGCCTGGGCGTCCCGCTGGTGAGCTCCTCGGACGGCCACTCACCGGAGGAGATCGGCTGCGCCTGCACGGCCCTCCTGATCGCCGAGCCCAGCTTCGCAGAGCTTTCCATGGCCCTGAGGGGGCAGGCCGGGAGGAGGTGCACCGTTGCGTGAGCTTTCGCTGCACATCCTGGATCTGATCGAGAACGCGCTGCGCGCCGGGGCGGGCGTGGTGGCCGTGGAGGTGCAGGAGGATCGGGAATGCAACCTGCTGCGTCTCACCGTGGAGGACGACGGTCCGGGGTTGACCATAGATCCGGCCCGGGCCACGGACCCCTTCTGCACCACCCGGGCGGCCAAATCGAGGGAACCGGTGAAGGACCGCGGCCGGGAGGACATCGGCCTGGGCCTGAGCCTGCTGCGCTTTCGTTGCGAGCAGGCCGCGGGGGAGCTGGCGCTGGGCCGCTCGCCTCTGGGCGGGCTGGCTGTGATGGCCACCTTCGGTCTCAGCCACGTGGACCGCAGCCCCCTGGGGGACCTGGCCGCGACCCTTTCGGGGGTGATGGCCACCAACCCCGCCCTGGACCTGCGCCTTCGATTACGTTGCGGCGCCAGGGAGTGGCGCCTGTCCAGCCTGGAGGCGGCCCGGGTTCTGGCGGCTCCCCGGCCGGGAAGAGCCGCCGGGACCGTGACGGCCACGGTGGGTGCGAACCCGCTCGCCCTGGCGAAGCGGGTGCGGGAGCAAATAACGGAGGGCCTCCGGGCCCTCCAGATGAAGGAGTGAACGCATGAGCAACCAAGCGGCAAGCGCAGCGGCCACCGGCTGCTGCCAGCAGAGCGCCGGAGCGCCGGGCGAGCAGGAGCTGTTCGCACGGCTGGAGGAGGTGCTGGCGGAGTACCGCACCAGGGCCGGGGCGCTGATCCCGGTGCTGCAGATCGCCCAGGGGATCTTCGGCTACCTGCCGGACAACGTCCTCAGGCACATCGCACTGCGCCTGGGCAAGTCCTACAGCGAGGTGGCCGGGGTGGTGGGATTCTACTCGTTCTTCTCCCGGGTGCCCCGGGGGAGGCACCTGATCCGGGTGTGCCTGGGCACCGCCTGCTACGTGCGGGGGGGCAAGCGGGTGCTGGATCAGCTGAAGCAGGAGCTGGGCGTCGACGTCGGGGGCACCACGGCGGACCGCTTGTTCTCGCTGGAAGTCGCGCGCTGCTTCGGCGCCTGCGGCCTGGCGCCGACCATCATGATCGACGATGAGGTGCACCAGCGAGTCAAGCCGCAGAAGCTGCGGGGCATTCTGGAAGGATACCGGACCCTTGAGGAGTCCGAGGTCAGGGAGGTGGCGGTATGAGCGGCAGGATCGACAGCCCCGAGGAGCTTAAGAACCTGCGGGACAGGGTGCGGGGGGAAGTGGAGGTGCGCGGAGGCCCCAAGGAGACGCGCATCACCGTGCACATGGGCACCTGCGGGATCGCCGCCGGGGCCCGGGAAGTCCTGGCGGAGCTCACCAGCTCCCTGGTGGAAGCCAGCGTGGAAGACGTGACCCTGAGACAGTCCGGCTGCCTGGGTCTCTGCGACCAGGAACCGATGCTCACCTACAGCGACAGCAGCGGGCGCGCCTACCTGTACGTACGCCTGGACCGGGCAAAGGCACGGCGCATCGTGGACAGCCACGTGCGGCGGGGGGAGCCGGTGGTCGAGTACATCATGGAGGAATGAGCGATGGAGCGCGCAACCACCAACGTACTGATCTGCACGGGCGCCGGCTGCGTGGCCTCGGGGGCCATGGAGCTCGCCGAGGCGTTCCGTGGAGCCATCCGAAAGCTGGACCTGGACGGCCAGGCCCGGGTCATCGAGACCGGCTGCCTGGGACCGTGCGCGGGCGGTCCGGTGGCCCTGGTCTACCCCGACGGCGTGCTGTACCAGGGCTTGAGGCTCGAGGCGGCCGGCGAGATCGTCGAGGAGCACCTCCTCAAAGGGCGGGTCGTGCAGCGCCTTCTGGCCGAGTCCGCCGGCGGCGCGATTCCGCCCCTGCAGGACCTGGCGTTCTTCCGCAAGCAGGTGAAAGTGGTGCTCCGCAACTGCGGCCTGATCGATCCTCTGCGGATCGAAGAGTACATCGCCCGGGACGGCTACCAGGCGCTGGCCAGGGCTCTCACCGAGATGAGCCCCGAGCAGGTGATCGAGGAGATCAAGGCTTCGGGGCTGCGCGGCCGCGGGGGAGCGGGCTTCCCCACCGGGCTGAAGTGGCAGCTCTGCCGCGCCGCGGGCTCGCAGGCGCCGGCCCGGGTCAAGTACGTTCTCTGCAACGCCGACGAGGGGGACCCCGGCGCGTTCATGGACCGCAGCGTCCTGGAGGGGGACCCCCACAGCGTGATCGAGGCCATGGCCATCGCCGCCTACGCCATCGGCGCCGCCCAGGGCTACGTGTACGTGCGCGCCGAGTATCCCCTGGCGGTGAGCCGTCTGGGCAAGGCCATCGAACAGGCCCGCGGCTGCGGCCTGCTGGGAACCAACATCCTGGGCACCGGCTTCGACTTCGACCTGGAAATCCGCAAGGGCAGCGGCGCCTTCGTCTGCGGGGAGGAGACGGCCCTGATGACTTCGATCGAGGGCAACCGGGGCGAGCCGCGCCCCCGGCCTCCCTTTCCGGCCCGCAAGGGGCTGTGGGACAGGCCCAGCCTGCTAAACAACGTCGAGACCTATGCGGCCATTCCCGCGATCGTGCTCAAAGGCGCCGCCTGGTACGCCTCCATGGGCAGCGAGAAGAGCAAGGGGACCAAGGTCTTCGCCCTGGCCGGAGCCGTGCAGAACACCGGGCTGGTGGAGGTCCCCATCGGCACCCCTCTGGGGGAGATCATCTACGACATCGGCGGCGGCATCCGAAAAGGCAGGCAGTTCAAGGCCGCCCAGATCGGCGGCCCCTCCGGCGGCTGCATCCCGAGGGAGCACCTGAACGTGCCTGTGGACTACGAGAGCCTCACCGAGCTGGGAGCGATCATGGGCTCCGGGGGCCTGATCGTCATGGACGACGACACCTGCATGGTGGACATGGCCCGCTACTTCCTCGACTTCGTCCAGGAGGAGTCCTGCGGCAAGTGCGTACCCTGCCGCGTGGGCACCAAACGGATGCTGGAAATCGTCGAGCGCATCTGCGCCGGCAAGGGCCAGGAGGGAGACATCGAGCGCCTGGAGAAGCTGGGGAGGATCATCAAGGACACGGCCCTGTGCGGCCTCGGCCAGACGGCGCCCAATCCCGTGCTGTCGGCCATCCGGCACTTCCGCTCCGAGTTCGAGGCCCATATCCGGGACAGGAAATGCCAGGCCGGGGTCTGCGCCGAGCTGGTCCGGGCTCCCTGCCAGAACGCCTGTCCGGCGGGAGTGGACGTCCCCGGGTACATCAGCCTGATCGCCGAGAAGCGCTACGAGGAGGCGCTCCGCCTGCATCGGGAGCGCAACCCCTTCGTGGCGGTCTGCTCGCGGGTGTGCTTCCACCCCTGCGAAAGCAAGTGCCGGCGTTCCACCCTCGACGAGCCTCTGTCCGTGCGCGCCCTGAAGCGCTTCCTCTTCGAACAGGAAAAGGAGCTCCAGCTGCCGGCGCTGCTCGAAGATGAACGGGCGGCGGCGCGCAAGATCGCGGTGATCGGGGCCGGCCCCGCCGGTCTGTCCTGCGCGTACTTCCTGAGCCGCCTGGGCTACAAGCCCACGGTCTACGAGGGACAGAGCAGGCCCGGCGGCATGCTCGCCCAGGCCATCCCCGCCTACCGCCTGCCCCGCGACCTCCTGGACCATGACCTCGAGCTGGTCCGGGGGCTGGGGGTCGAGATCAGGACCGGGCGGCGCCTGGGACGGGACTTCAGCCTCACGGAGCTGCGGAAGCAGGGCTACCAGGCGGTGTTCCTGGGCGTCGGGGCGCCCCGGGGGGCCAGCCTGGGTCTGCCCGGCGAGGAGATCGAGGGAGTGGTGGAGGCCATCGACTACCTGCGGCAGTTCAACCTGTCCGGGGAGGCCAGGGCCGCAAGACAGGTGGTGGTGGTGGGCGGCGGCAACGCCGCGGTGGATGCCGCCCGCACCGCCCTGCGGCTGGGAGGCGAGTCCGTGACCGTGGTCTATCGCCGCACCCGCGCGGAGATGCCCGCCTACGAAGAAGAAGTCGAGGAGGCCGAGAAGGAGGGCGTACGCTTCCAGATGCTCGCCGCCCCGGTGGCCCTGGAAGCCGCGAAGGGCCGGCTCTCGGCGGTGCGCTTCCAGCGCATGGAGCTGGGGGAGTTTGACAAGAGCGGCCGCCGGCGCCCGACGCCGAAGAAGGAAGACTGCTTCACCCTCCCGGCGGACCTGCTCATCGCAGCCATCGGCCAGACGCTGGCCGCCTCGGAGCTCGTGGACGCGGTGGGCCTCAAGCTGAACGACCGCGGCTTTATTGCCGTCAATGCGGCCACCGGGCAGACCTCCGAAGCGTGGGTCTTCGCCGGGGGGGATGCGGCGAGCGGCCCCTCCTCGGTGATCGAGGCGGTCCAGGCCGGAGAGAAGGCGGCCGTGGGCATCGACCTGATGCTGAGCGGCGAGAATCGCGCCTTCTGGCGGCGGGAGGGGTCGGTGGACACCTTCTTCGATCCCGACGCCGACCCCGTGAGCACTCCGCGGGCGCCTCTGCGGCTGGTTCCGGCGGGCAGGCGCAAGCGGAACTTCCAGGAGGTCGAGCGCAGCTGGACCAGGAGCGTGGCCTTGTGCGAAGCCGGGCGCTGCCTGCGCTGTGACTGCAGAGACGACAGACAAGGAGAGATGTGACATGCCGACGATCACGATCGACAGCAAGAGGATCGAGGTGCCCGAAGGCACAACCCTGCTGGAGGCGGCCCGCCAGGCGGGCGTCCACGTGCCGACGCTCTGCTACCTGGAGAACGTCCAGGCCATCGGCGCCTGCCGGGTCTGCCTGGTGGAGGTGGAGAGGGCCAAGGCCCTGATGGCCTCCTGCGTGACCCCGGCGGAAGAAGGCATGACGGTGCACACCGGAAGCCGCAGGGTCCGCGAGGCCCGGCGCGCCGTGGTGGAGCTGCTCCTGTCGGATCACGACGGGGACTGCCAGCTGTGCGAGCGCAACGGGGACTGCGAGCTGCAGTCGCTGGCCCGGGACCTGGGCATCCGGGAGGTCTCCTACCCCGGCGCCAGGAGCCGGCGGCTTCTGGACACCTCCACCCCCGCCCTGGTGCGGGACTCGGCCAAGTGCATCCTCTGCCGGCGTTGCGTCACCGTCTGCGGCGAGGTGCAGGGGGTGGGTGCCATCTTCCCGCAGAACCGGGGCTTCGCCAGCGTGGTGGGTCCGGCCTTCTGCGCCGATCTCGAGGAGGTGGTCTGCGTGCAGTGCGGCCAGTGCGCGGCGGTCTGTCCGGTGGGGGCCATCAGCGAGCGGGACCAGATTCAGGAGGTCTGGGCGGCCCTGGACGACCCGGCGAAGCACGTGGTGGTGCAGACCGCCCCAGCCATCCGGGCGGCCCTGGGGGAGTGCTTCGGCCATCCTCCCGGAACCCTGGTCACGGGCAGGATGGTGACGGCGCTGCGGCGCCTGGGATTCGACCGGGTGTTCGACACCAACTTCGCCGCCGACCTCACCATCATGGAGGAAGGCACGGAGCTGCTGACCCGGCTGAAGGCGGCGCTTGTAGAGGGCAGGCGGGACGCGGCCCTCCCCATGTTCACCAGCTGTTCGCCCGGATGGATCAAGTACGCCGAGCATTTCTGGCCTGATATCCTACCGCACCTGTCGAGCTGCAAGAGCCCCCAGCAGATGTTCGGCGCCCTGGCCAAGACCTACTACGCCGAGCAGGCGGGCCTGAGGCCTGAGGATATCGTGGTGGTCTCGGTGATGCCCTGCACGGCCAAGAAGTACGAGTCCCAGCGCCCCGAGATGAACTCCAGCGGCGTGCGGGACGTGGACATCGTGCTCACCACGCGCGAGCTGGGGCGGATGATCAAGGAGGCGGGCATCGACTTCGACCTCCTGCCTCAGGGCCGCATGGACAGGCTGCTGGGAGCCTCCTCGGGGGCGGCGGACCTCTTCGCCAACACCGGCGGGGTGATGGAGGCGGCCCTGCGCACGGTCTGGGAAATCGTCACCGGAAGCGAGCTGCCCTTCCAGAACCTGCACGTGACCCCCATCGCCGGCCTGGCGGGCATCAAGGAGGCGGCCGCGACCATCACCGCGACCAGGCCGGAGTGGTCCTTCCTGGAGGGAGTGACGCTGAAGGTGGCGGTGGCCCACGGCCTTGGCAACGCGCGGCGGCTGATCGAGCGTGTCTTGGGAGGGGCAGAGTACCACTTCATCGAAATCATGACCTGCCCGGGAGGATGCATCGGCGGAGGGGGCCAGCCGCGCTTCACCAGCGACCAGGTCCGCCGTGCCCGGATCGCGGCCATCTATCGGGAAGACGAGTGCAAACAGATCCGGGCCTCCCATCTCAATCCTGAGGTGCAGCTGATCTACGAGCGGTACCTGAAGGCTCCCCTCGGCGAGCGATCGCACCATCTGCTGCACACCCACTACGCCGCCCGGGAGCGGGTGTAGGGTGAGGGAGCCATGGGAATAGTCTCGACGATTCCTGAAAAGTGCAAGCGCTGCTACAGCTGCGTGCGTGAGTGCCCGGCCAGGGCCATCAAGGTCCTGGCCGGGCAGGCCACCGTCATCGAGGAGCAGTGCATAGCCTGCGGGAACTGCGTCAAGGTCTGTGCTCAGAAGGCCAAGCGGATCGAGGACGGCACCATGCTGGTGCGGCACATCCTCTCGGGGGGGCAGCGCGCCTTCGCCTGCCTGGCCCCCTCCTTCCCGGTGGCCTTCCATCCCACCCATCCCGGCAGGATCATCTCCGCCCTGCGCGCTCTGGGCTTCGCCGACGTCTGGGAGGTGGCCTTCGGCGCGGAGCTGATCAGCCGGGAGTACACGAAGCTGGTTCAGGAGGCGCTGCGGACCGGCCGGTATCTCATCTCCACCCCCTGCCCGGCCATCGTTTCCTACGTCGAAAAGTACCTGCCCTCCCTGCGCGGGACCCTGGCGCCGATCGTCTCCCCGATGCTCGCCACCGCCCGGGCCATCCGCCGCCGCTGCGGCCCCGGCCTGCGGATCGTGTTCATCGGACCCTGCATCGCCAAGAAAAACGAGATCCGCGACCCCTTCGTCCGGGGAGAGGTGGACGCCGTCCTGACCTTCGAGGAGCTGCAGAGGATGCTG
The DNA here is from genome assembly GCA_964490725.1 of uncultured Spirochaetaceae bacterium. Classification (GTDB taxonomy): domain Bacteria; phylum Spirochaetota; class Spirochaetia; order SZUA-6; family DRHE01; genus CAZBDU01. Next base: position 15,315 of record CAZBDU010000017.1, read on the forward strand.
GCCGAGGCCGGCATCGACCCCGAAGAGCTCAAGGTGAGCGGCTTCGACGGACCCGCCTGCTACCTGGGACGGTCCCTCCCCATCTCCGGCGGGCTCCTGCGCACCACCGGGCTGCAGGCGGACATCCTGGAAAACGACCTCCTGGTGACGGAGGGCAAGGATCGGGTGATGACGGTGCTGAAGGAGATCGCCGAAGGGCAGAGCAAGGCACGGCTCTTCGACGTGCTGTTCTGCGAGGGCTGCATCAACGGCCCCAAGATAGGAAGCGGCTTAAGCGTCTTTGCCAAGAAGGAGATGCTCACCGACTACATCATCGAGCAGAACCGCTTCACCATGCGGCGGGAGCTGATGGAAGCCATGGGGGAGCTTTCGAGCCTGGATCTGAAACGCGAGTTTTCCCCCCAGGCCGTGGTCCTCCCCCAGCCGACGGAGGAGGAGATCGCAGGAGCCCTGACGGCCATGCGCAAGCTCACCCCCGAAGATCAGCTCAACTGCGGCTCCTGCGGCTACCCGAGCTGCCGGGACAAGGCCGTCGCAGTCTGCCAGGGACTGGCGGAGATCGAGATGTGCCTTCCCTACCTGGTGGAGGAGCTGGAGAAGGCGCTGAAGGAGCTGCAGGAGTCCCACCGGGAGCTGGCCAGCACTCAGAGCAGGTTGGTCCAGACCGAGAAGCTGGCCTCCATGGGGCAGATCTCCGCCGGGGTTGCCCATGAGATCAACAACCCTCTCTCCACGATCCTCCTGTACTCCAGCCTGCTGCTGAAGCGCCACCAGGAGGAGGACCCCGAAGCGGAGGAGGTGCAGATGATCCTGGGCGAAGCCACCCGCTGCCGGAACATCATGCGAGGCCTGCTGGATTTCGCCCGCCAGTCCCGGGTGGCCAAGACGCCCACCGATCTGGAGGCGGTGATCCGGGAAGTTGTGGGGAACATGAGCCTCAAGATCCGGGACGGGGCGGTTCGCATCGGCAGCCTGGTGCAGCCGGATCTCCCGAGGATCCCCCTCGACGCCGACCAGATCCGGCAGATGCTCATCAACCTTGTGCAGAACGGGATCGACGCCATCGCCGGGGCCGGAGAGGTGGCCGTCGAAGCTTCCCTCGGTGAGGCGGAAGACGCCATCGAGATCCGGGTCAGGGACACCGGCGGCGGAATGCCGCCCCAGGTCGTGGCGGAGATCTTCACCCCCTTCTTCACCACGAAGCAGCTGGGCAAGGGCACGGGGATGGGCCTGTCCATCGTGTACGGAGTGGTGAAGATGCACTCGGGGGAGATCTGGGTGGACAGCAGCGTCGGCAGAGGGACCACCTTCTTCATCCGCCTGCCCCTGGCCGAGAAGCCGCAGCGCATGCTGTTGGGCAAAGGAGAGAAAGGATGAACGGCAGGAACGCCAGAAAGCACGTGCTCCTGGTGGACGACGACGCAGACTTCGTCGAGGTGAACCGCGCCCTTCTGGAGGAGAACGGCTATCGGGTCCGCTCGGCCTACAGCGGCCGGCAGTGCCGGCAGGAGGTGGAGGAGCACAGGCCGGACCTGATCATCCTGGACATGATGATGGACAGCGAGACCGAGGGGTTTAACCTCTCCCGGGAGCTGCGCAACTGGGAGCACACCAAGAACATACCCCTGGTGATGATCACCTCTGTGAGCGACACGATCCCCTTTCACCTTCAGCCGGACAGGACGTGGCTCCCCGTGGACGCGCTGATCGAAAAGCCCGTGGATCCTCCCCTCCTGCTCGAACTGGTGGACAGAATCCTGGGGAGGAAGCCATGAGGGAGAGCCCCCGAACCATCGTCCTGGTCGACGACGATCCGGACTTCCTGGAGTTGAACCGCAGGCTCCTGGAAGCCCGCGGCTACCGGGTGCTCTGCTTCTCCGATTCCAGGGGAGCTCTGGAGCGGCTGCAGGCGGAGCCGCCCGCGGCGGTGGTCGCCGACCTGATGATGAAGAGCCTCGACTCCGGTTTCTCCCTGGCCCGCAGCATCAAGGCCAGCCCCGGCCTGGCCGCGGTGCCGGTGATCATCGTGACCGCCGCGGCCAGCCAGCGGGGCTTCGACTTTTCTCCCCGCGGCGAGGAGGACCTGGCTGCCATGAGCGCGGACGCCTTCTTCGAGAAGCCGGTTTCCCCGCAGGCGCTGGTGGCCAGGATCGAGGAGCTGATCTCATGAGCGGGCCCGACGGACCGGCACGGCTCCTGGTCGTGGACGACGAGTTCGGCGTGCGTGAGGGCATGCGCAAGGTCCTCTCGCAAGAGGGCTTCCAGGTGGTGACCGCCGGGGACGGCCAGGCCGGCCTGGAGGCCTACGAGCAGAGCGGACCCTTCACCGTGGCCCTCCTGGACCTGATGATGCCGCGTATGAGCGGGCTGGAGCTCCTGGGGCGGCTGCATGACCGCGACCCGGACCTGGTGGTCATCATCGTGACGGCCCACGCCACCATCGACACGGCCGTGGAAGGCACCAAGAGGGGGGCCTACAGCTACATCCCCAAGCCCTTCACCCCCGAGGAGCTGCTGCTTTCGATCCGCAACGGCATGGAGCGCCGCGTCCTGACCCTGGAGGCGCGCCGGCTGCGGGAGGAGCGGGAAAGCCGCCTCCTGGAGCTGGCCTCGGAGCGCTCGCGGAGCACCACCATCCTCCGGTGCATGAGCGACGGGGTCCTGGTGATCAACATGGAGAAGCTCGTGGTGCTCGGAAACGATGCGGCGGCCCACATTCTCCCGGGCTGTGCCGATCGCCGGGTGCCTTTCCCCCTGGCCGAGCTCGCCTCCCCCGAGGTGCGAGGCCCGATTCTGGAGGTCCTGGAGGGCGAGCCGGGCCCGCAGATCCTGATGCGGCAGATCCCCCTGGGTGGGCGGACCTACATGATCAACGTCAGCCCCCTGCAGGAGAGCGAAGGAGCCACCTGCGGCGCGGTGGCGGTGTTCCGGGACATCAGCGAGCTGAAGAAGCTGGAGACGGCCAAGAGCACGTTCGTCTCCATGGTGGCCCACGAGATCAAGAACCCCCTGGCCGCCGCCGAGGGGTGGCTGAGCCTGCTGGCCAGCGGCCTGGCGGGCCGGGACCCCGGGGAGGAGCGCCACATGATCGAGCGCTCCCTGATCCGCATCAGAACCCTCAGGACCCTGGTGAGCGAGCTCTTGAACCTCACCGCCATCGAGACCGGCAACTTCACCCTCCGCCGCGCACCGGTGGACGCCTCCGCGATCGCCAGGGAAGCCGTGGAGGCGAACCGGGAACGGGCCAGGGACAGGGGCGTGGCCCTGACCCTGGGCGAAGCCCCCGCAGGAGGGACCTCGCCGGTCCTGGCCGACCGCGACGCCCTGCAGATGGTGATCTCCAACCTCATCGACAACGCCGTCAAGTACACCCCCGAGAAAGGTCACGTGTCCGTCGGTGTCGAGCAGAACGGAATGTACGTGCGCGTCTCGGTCAGGGACGACGGCATCGGCCTCGCGCCCGAAGACCTTCCCCAACTGTTCGACGAGTTCTTCCGCGTCAAGAACGAGCGCACCGCCGACATCCCGGGCACCGGGCTGGGCCTGAGCCTGGTCCGGCGCATCACCGAGATGCACCAGGGCACGGTGGCGGTGGAGAGCACTCCCGGCAGGGGCAGCACCTTCACCGTCAGCCTGCCCCGCTGCTGAGGCGCTCGGGGCTGCCGGCCCCGTGCCCGCCTATCTCGACCGCCCCCGCAGCATGCGGAGGAGGGACTCCAGCGGATCACGGAAATCAGCGGGCGCGTCCGCCATGGAGCCTCGATCTGAGCGTGCGCCAGCGCCGGCGAACCTCCTCCGCCTCGGTCCGCTCCACGACCATCCCGCGTTGCGGGCCAGCTCCAACAGCCCCTCCAGCTGGCGCAGCCTGCTCTCGGGCCCCGGCGCCCTCCGGAGATCGACCTCGGCAACCTTCTGCCAGCGAAGGACGAGCTCTCTGGCGGTCTCGCGTTCCATCTCGGCGGCCATAACAGCGCATACGGACCCGCTCCGGCGAGGTTACTGCGTGTTGTCGCTTCGATCCATTGTCAACCAGGTGGCCGCCGCGCCGGCGAAAAAGAACCCCACCAGCACCGCCGTGGATAGGGGACCGGGAACGGGAGCCTCCGCCCCGCCGGCGCCGGCAGTCAGCAGAACGATGGACCAGGGAATCCAGGGGCCCCAGCCGGTGTGGGCGAACAGGTCTCCCACCAGGAACAGCAGAATCGCGAACCCTACCGGAGCCAGGTAGCCGCGGCCGGCGACGGCCATCCAGGCGGTCGCGGAGCTGACCAGGAGGACCTGCGCCACCAGCCTGGCCACCAGAAGACCGTTGGCCGCCAGCAGCTCGGCAGCGAAGCCGGGAAGACCGAGCAGGAAGCCCACCAGGAGCGCCTCCGCATAGACGACGGCGGCCATGCACAGGAACCACAGAGCGGAGACCAGCAACTTGGCGGCGACGAAGGTCCCCCGGCCCACGGGCAGGGTCAGCATGTTCTTGGCCGTGCCCTCCGCGTACTCCCGTCCGAACACGAACGCGTCCACGATCGCCAGCACGATCATTCCCCCCGCAAACAGGAAGGCCGTCAGCATGAGGTAGGTCGGCCAGTCGGCAGTTCCCACCGTCATCTGCGCCTTCGCCGTGATCAGGCCCATGCGGCGCCCCAGCTCCGGATTCTTGAGCACCCCCATCATGAGCCCCATCATCAGCGGCGCGAAGCAGTACACCAGCGCCAGGACCCAGGTGATGCGCGATCGCTTGAGCTTCAGAAGCTCGGCTCCAAGCACGCGCAGGAAGATCATGACTCACCCCCGGTCAGCCGCAGAAACCGGGCCTCCAGATCCTCCCGGACCGGGCACAGGGCATGCAGCTCGATTCCCGATTCCACCAGCAGCCTGGCCACCTGGGCGGGCTGCACGCTGCCGCACAGGATCTGCAGGCGGTCCTCCCCCACCTCCTGGATCTCCTCGACACCCAGGGCGGCTTCGATGAGCCGGCGCGCCCGGCTCGGCCCCGTGACCCGGGCTTCCAGACGCAGGGAGACTCCTGCCGTTTCCGTGCCGACCGCGAGCTGGTCCACCAGACGCCCGCGGTGGATGATCCCGATGCGGTGGGCCAGCTGGGAGACCTCCGCCAGGATGTGGCTGGAGACGAACATGGTAACCCCCTCCTCCTCGGCAAAACGGCGCAGCAGCCGGCGGATCTCCACGATGCCGGCCGGGTCCAGCCCGTTGGCGGGTTCGTCCAGAACGAGAATCCTGGGACGCGGAAGGAGGGCTCGAGCCAGGGCAAGGCGCTGCTTGTTACCCAGCGACAGGCGGCCGGCGCGGCGGTCCGCCAGCTCCTCCAGACCCAGCAGCCGCATGGCTCGTCCCACCTCATGGGCGGCCGAGCGCGTGAGGCTGCGCTGGATCTCCAGGTTCTCCCGCACGGTGAGATTCGGATAGGCGGTAGCCGTCTCCACCAGGCTTCCAATGGCGGCGGCGGCCTCGCGGCGGTGGCTCGCCACCTCCTTCCCAAAGACCAGGACGCGCCCTCGGGTGGGGCGGACCAGACCCAGGATCATGCGGATGGTGGTGGTTTTCCCCGCTCCGTTGCGGCCCAGAAACCCGTAGATCTCTCCCGGGTGAACCGAAAGATCCAGCGAGTCCACGGCGGTGACCTCCGCGTACCGCTTCGTAAGCTGGCAGGTTTGAATGGCCGCGGGGGAGCCCCTCCCCTCCTGGGCGCTCATCGCTTCCCCTCCCCGGTGATTCCGCTTGCCGTCCACTCGACCAGCTTTTCCATCACCCGATCGAAGATCTTGCTGCCTACCTCGCCCTCGTGCAGGGTGAGCAGGACCATTGCCCGGAACACCCCCGCCAGCAGCTCCGGCTCTACGGCGCATTCGGCGCCCTTGGCCCGGAGGTCGTCCAAGAGCCGCCTGCCCAGCTCCACGTCCCGATCCAGGTGGCGGGACAGCAGCTCTCGCCCGACTCCGCGCGCCAGGACCGCGTACTCGCCGGTCTCCTGCAGGGCGGTGAGCAGGGACTCGCTCCTGGCGAACTGGACGGCATAGGCCAGGAGCGACCTCACCGTCTCCCGAGGGTCCCGGTGGGAGGCCAGGATCGATTCGATCCTTCCCGCCGCGGCGCGCTCCTCGCGGTCGAAAATCTCCATGCACAGGTCCTCTTTCGAAGGAAAGAAATGATAGAAGGTGCCCTTGGCAATGCCTGCGGCGCGTGCAAGCTCCTCCACGTTCGTGCGGCGAAGCCCATAGCGGCGGAAGCGCTCCGCTCCGGCATCGATCAGCGCCTCTCGGATCGCCGTCTTGTCCTTTACAGAGAAGATGCGTGGCATGATCCCCTTTCTGAAATAAATGACCGAAATAGAAACTAAGTCACATAGTACGCCAAACGTCAAAGATCGTCAAGGGGGCCCCCCTTCCGGCCTTACTGGAGACAATCCTGCCGGCTCCCCTCTCTCCCCTCTGGACAGCCAGCCGGGCACAGACTATAATGCTACATTGTGAGAGCGGTTTCACAATGCAGCATTCGAGGGTGAGCATCGAGGACGTGGCGCAGGCGTCGGGGGTCTCCCGCGCCACCGTCTCCCGGGTGCTCAACGGCGACGCCCGGGTGCGCCCCGCCACCGTCAGGGCCGTGCGGGAGGCCGCTCAGCGGCTGGGCTACGTGGCCCACTCGGCGGCCAGCGCCCTCTCCGGTGGCAGAAGCCGCACCGTGGCGGTGCTCCTGCCCGACATCCTGCGCCCCTACTACGCCACCCTCCTGCAGGGAGCCAACCGGGTGGCCCAGGAGAAGGGCTACCACCTCATCTTCAAGGCCAAGGACAACAGCAGGAGCATTCTCGATCTCATCGAGGCCGGCCTGGGGGACGGGTTCATCATCCGTCACGCCCGGGATCCCGAGGACGACAGGCCGATCCTGAACCGGCTGCGCCGCCGGCAGATCCCCTTCATCTACGTGGGCCGGCCCGCCGGCGACGAGGCAGCCGCTGCCATCCAGGTGGACAACGTCGGCGGGGCCAGGCAGATGGCGCACCACTTCGTGGAGCACGGGTTCCGCAGGGTGCTGTTCATCGGCGGCCCCGAGGAGGCCATCGACTCGCGGGACCGGGCCTACGGCTTTCGGGTAGGTCTGAGCGAGCGGGGGTTCGACCTGGCCGGGCTGACGGAGCTGCAGGGGGACTACTCCCGGGAGTGCGGCTACCGGATCGCCGGACGCCACCTGGCCGGCAGCAGGGCTGAGGCGGTGTTTGCGGCCAACGACCGCATGGCCCTGGGGGTCCTTCTGTACTGCCACGAGCACGGCATCCGCGTGCCCGAGGACCTGGCGATCGCCGGTTTCGACGACGCCTTCTTCGCCGAGTTTCTCTGGCCGCCGCTCACCACGGTGCGGCAGCCCATGCACGAGATCGGCGTGGTGGCCATGGAGAACATCGTCATGGCCATCGAGGGCACCAGGCTGAGCAGCTCGCAGCTGATTCTCCCCACCCGCCTGGTCCCCCGCCGCTCCTGCGGATGCGAGTTTCACCATTTCGGTCGCCCGGAACAGCCGGCGGCGCCGCAAACGCAGGAGGCATAGGATTCGCATGCAACCTCTGGATAGCACCAGTGGTGTAAAATCTCACTATCAAGGAGGGAAGGGATGAAACGACTATTCATCGTCTTCCTCGGACTGCTGCTCGCCATGGGCGTGTTTGCAGCAGGACAAACAGAGAAGGCTCCGCAGAAGGTGGTCATCTATGCCGCCCTGGACACCAAGACGGCGAACGACCTGGCTGCAGCCTTCAAGCAGAAGACCGGCATCGACGCGGAGATCGCCCTGCAGATCGAGCAAGCCGGGACCGTCGCGGGAAGGATCAAGGCGGAGGCAGCCAACCCCAGGGCCGACGTGGTCATCGGGGGCAACTCCAACTTTCACACCGACCTGGCCTCCGGGGGCTACCTCGCAAAGTACACCTCTCCGGAGGTGAAACAGGCCGGGATCGACACCAAGTTCATGGATCCCGACGGCTACTGGAGCGGCTGGTACCTGGGGGCCATGTGCCTGCTGTACAACGACAAGCGCTACCAGCAGGAGATCGCTCCCAAGGGGATCAAGCCCCCCTCCACGTGGGACGACCTCTTGAACCCGGCCTACAAGGGGGAGGTGGCGGTGGCCAGCCCGGTCACCTCCGGGGGCGGCTACCTGTTCATCGCCGCACAGATCTTTCGCCTGGGAAGCGAGAAGGCGGGCTTCGACTACATCCGCAAGGTGAACCAGAACATCTCCGACTGGACCAAGGGAGCCAACGGATCGATCCCGCTGGTCAGCCAGGGGGAGATCATCGTCGGGGTGGCCTGGGGACACGACACGATCAAGCAGAAGCTGCAGGGCAACCTCCCCATCACCGTGGTCTTCCCCAAGGACACCGCCTTCGAGATCGGCGCTGCCTCGATCCTGAAAGGCGCCCCCCACCCGGAGGCGGCCAAGAAGTTCATCGACTTCCTCCTGTCCCCGGATGCGGAGAAGATCAACGCGCAGAATGGCTATCGCTACCCCGTGCGCAGCGGCGTGGCGCTGCCGGAGGCCATGCCTCCCTTCTCACAGCTGAGTCTGGCGCCGTGGAACCTCGCGGAGGCGGCCGCCAACGTGGAGAAGTGGAAGACCGAGTGGGAGCAGGTCACCGGGAAGTGACCGCTCCGGCGCTCGAATGAGGCGGAATCACGAGCGGGGCGGGCTTCGGCTGCGCCCCGCTCCCTGCCATGAAGGGGGCTCATGAAAGGCATCCTCCGCGAACCGGTGCTCCTGCTCACCATTCTCGTCATCCTGGCGGCCCTGTTCCTCTTCGTGCTCGCCCCCATCCTGGGGGTCTTCCTCTTTCCGGCGCCCGCCGACTACGTGAGGATGCTCTCCACGCCGCGCTACCTGCGGGCGCTGTGGCACAGCCTGGTGATGATGCTCCTGTCCACCGGGACCGCCACGCTGTTCGGGTTCCTCTTCGCCTATGCCATCGCCAAGACGGACATCCCGCTGAAAGGGCTGTTCCGGGTGGTCTCCATCCTGCCGCTGTTCTCTCCCCCCTTCATGGTGGCGTTCGCCTACCTGATGATGTTCGGCAAGAGCGGGCTGGTGACCTACGGCCTGTTCGGAGCGCGGGTGGACATCCTGGGCTGGCACGGGCTGTGGCTCTCCGAGACGATCGCTTTCTTTCCCGTGGCAGCGCTGACCATGGAGAGCGTGCTGCAGTCCATCGCCCCCAGCCTGGAGCACGCGGGCAGGAACCTGGGAGCCACCGGCTTCCGTCTCTTCCGCACCGTCACCCTCCCTCTGGCGGTGCCGGGGGTGGCCGGGGCGGCGCTCCTGGTGGCCATCCTGGTGCTGGCGGATTTCGGCAACCCCATCGTCATCTCCGGAGACTACTCGGTGCTGGCCACGGAGGCGTGGCTGCGGGTGGAGGGCTGGGGCGACGTGAAGGGGGCGGCGGTGCTCTCCTCGGTGCTGCTCCTGCCCTCGGTGTTGATGTTCCTTTTCCAGCGCTACTGGGTGGGGCGCAGGTCCTACGTGACCATCACGGGTAAGACCACCCAGATCGAGCGGGAGCCAACGAAGTGGTGGGTGCGGGTGCTGCTGTTCTCCTTCTGCGCCGCCATTTCGATCATGATCCTCCTGGTGTACGTGGCCCTGGTGCTGGGGGCGGTGGTGAGCGGCTGGGGGTTCGACTGGACCCCTACCCTGCGCTGGATCGGGGCCATCCCGGGGGAGGCGGCCGAGCTCGCCCGCAGCCTGATCTTCGCCCTGATCGCCGGCGGGGTGAGCGCCCTGTTCGCCATAACGGCGGCCTACCTGGTGAGCCGCCGGCGCTTTCCCCTGCGCCGCTTCGTGGACTTCGTCTGCATCCTGCCGGCGGCGCTTCCCGGGATCTTCCTGGGGATCGGCTACGCCATCACCTTCACCCGTCCCCCGGTGGACCTCTACGGCACCGCCGCCATCATCATCCTCAGCATGATCTTCTGGAACATATCCATCGGCTACCAGACCGGGGTCGGGGCGCTGAAGCAGATCTCCCCCTCCCTGGGCGAGGCGGCCTCCAACCTGGGGGCCGGCGCCATGACGATTTTCCGGCAGATCGAGGTGCCGCTGCTGCAGGGACCCTTCTTCTCGGCCTTCCTGGTCTCCTTCATCCGGGCCATCACGACCCTGAGCGTCATCGTCTTTCTGTCCACCTCCTCCAACGCGGTGGCCACCTTTTCCATCATCAACTTCGTGAGCGACGGCTTCTACGGCAAGGCCGCCGCCCTGACCACGGTGCTGCTGCTCGTCTCCTTCGCGGTCCTGGGGGCCGCACGGCTGTTGATGGGCAGGCGCGTCGATCTGTTCGGTACGGGAGGGAGCCAGTGAGGGAGGTACATCTCGCCATCTCACATCTCACCAAGATCTTCGGCGAGGTCCAGGCGCTGAAGGACGTGAGCCTGGAGGTGCCCCGGGGCTCCTTCATGACTTTCCTGGGTCCCTCCGGATGCGGCAAGACTACGATGCTGCGCACCATCGCCGGTTTCTACCGCCCCGACGGCGGCGACATCTATCTGGACGGGCGCCGGCTGAACGAGGTGCCCTCGCACCTGCGGGGAGCGGTGATGGTCTTTCAGGACTATGCGCTCTTTCCACACATGAGCGTGGAGGAGAACATCACCTACGGCCTGCGGCTGCAGAAGCTTCCCCGGGAGGAGGTGCGGCGCAGGCTCGAGCGCACCACCGAGTACCTGGGCATCCGTGGCCTGGAGAAGCGCAGCCCCGGCCAGATCTCCGGAGGCCAGCAGCAGCGGGTGGCCCTGGCCAGGGCCCTGGTGATGGAGCCGGAGGTTCTTCTGCTGGATGAGCCTTTGAGCAACCTGGACGCCAAGCTGCGCATGAACATAAGGGCGGAGCTCCGCCAGCTGCAGCGCACCCTGGGCATCACCACCATCTACGTCACCCACGATCAGAGCGAGGCCCTGGCGCTCTCCGACCAGATCGCCGTCATGAACGAAGGAAGGGTGATCCAGGTGGGCTCGCCCTGGGAGATCTACTTCCGGCCGCGCAACGCCTTCGTGGCGGACTTCGTGGGCATCGCCAACCTGATCGAGGGACGAGCCAGGGCCGCCGGTGGTGAAACCGGCGAAACCATCGTAGACACCGAGCACGGTCCCCTGCGGGTGGGCGAGGAGCCGCCCGCAGGGGAGGCAGAAGCGGTCACCCTCTGCTGCCGGCCCGAGACGATCCAGCTTGCCACGCGGCCTCCCGTCGAGGCGGAGAACGTGCTCCAGGGAGAGATCGCCAACCATATCTTCGAGGGCTCGCACGTGCGCTACTGGATCAGGCTGGGCCGGCGGACCCTGGTGGCCGACGATCGGGAGGCCAGCGACCGGGGAGTGCTGGAGGGTACGGTCTACCTGCGTCTGCCGCCCCCCAAGCTGCACATCCTGCAGGGACAGTGACGATGATCCGGCGTCTCACCGTGCTCGGCTCGGGAACGATCCTTCCCCTGCCCGGCCACGGCTGCCCCGGCTACCTGCTGGAGCGTGACCGCTCGCCGGTGCTGGTGGACTGCGGCCCCGGGACGCTCTACCGGCTGGCCGAGGCGGGCCGCAGCCCGGCCGACCTGCAGCTGATCCTCATCTCCCACTTCCACCTGGACCACGTCTCGGACCTGGCCGCGATCCTCCTGGCCCGCTGGATGCTGGCCGGGGCCCAGGGGGCGGCCATCGAGCTGGCTGGCCCGCCGGGGCTGCCCCGGTACCTGCGTTGGATGGGGCGGCAGATGGAGCCCTGGTTCCGGGAGCACCCGCCCAAGGTGACCGTGCTGGGACCCCGGCCCCAGCGCATCGGCGAGCTGACCATCGCCTCCGTGCCCACTGGACACACCCGGGACAGCCTGGCGCTGCGCATCAGCGAGGCGGACGGCACGGCGGTGTTCTACAGCGGGGACACCGACGTCAACCCCGCCCTCATTTCCCTGGCGCGGCAAGCGGACCTGGCGGTGATCGAGTGCTCCATGCCGGATGAGCTGAAGGCCGAGGGGCACCTCACCCCCCGGCTGGCCGCCGAGCTGGCGGCGGAGGCGCAGGTGCGCCGGCTGCTGCTCACCCACTTCTACCGCGAGGTGCTGGAGACCGACGTCCTGGCCCAGGCGCGCCGCGCCTACCGGGGCCCCATCTGCCTGGCCCGGGACCTGGAGAGCTTCCCGGTACGGTGAGGGGAACCGGCGCCCGAGGACACGAGTGAAGGTTCTTTATGGCGGGCGGACCGGCAAAGCGCAGTGACTCGCTCAGTGACTGCGCCTCTCACACCTCGTCTATGCTGAGGACCCAATTGATCCCGAATCTGTCCGTCAGGTAGCCAGCCGTTTCCCAAGGCCGCTTGGCGGGCGGCCCCTTGATCCTACCGCGCGTATCCCCGCGTTGCCTGATCGGGCTCCGGAAGCCCTGTCCCAGTATGTCGCTCTGTCCCGCAAGGCGGCGCGCCTCATCGCGCATGTGGCCGGAAGCGATCCTCCTCCACCAGGGTCGGGCACATGAGGCCGATCTTGAAGAGTTTCTCGGCGACGGGCATACGGTTCCTCCCGGGCGTCCCGCCGGGCGGGACAAGTGTCGCAGGTTATGACAGCGGATCTAGAACTCGTTGAACACCTTCACCACCCGGCCCTCCTCGATGGAGGTCCACGCGGCCGCCCCGGTGGAGACGGTCTTTGCCCCGTCCACCACGCCCGGTGAGGGCTCCCGATCGGCCGCCAGGCACTCCTCCATGTGCTTGCAGTAGCGCATCATGGTCTTGGTGTGCCCGTACACGTCGATGCCGTGCTCCGCCGGGAAGGTCATGGTTGCCGTGGGGCGGTACTCCACCTTGTCCCACACCACCTTGACCTGCCCCCCCAGATTGTCCGAAAAGGTGCTCTGCACGTTCATCTTGCTGCCGTACAGCGACAGCTTCATCATCGGTTCTGGCGGCTCGATCACCCCGTAGACCCCCAGGATGCGGCCAATAACCCCGCTCGCGAACTTCACGTTCAGGCAGAAGTTGTCCTTGAGCTTGTAGTCCGGAGTCAGCCCGCCGCGGCTGCCGTAGGCGTGCAGCTCCTCGATGTCGCCCAGGAACCAGCGCAGCACGTCCACCGGGTGACAGACGCCGCCGAACATGAAGTCCTGGGGCGCCTGAAGGCGCCAGGGAGTCAGAGGGAAGATCGGGCGAATGTCGTGCACGTAGTGGGCCTCTGCGAAGAGGATCTCCCCCAGCTCCCCGTCCTCCTGGAAGCGTTTGGCCGCGGTCATCTGGGGGTCATAGCGCATGGTCTGCCCGACCAGGAACTTTCGCCCCGTCTTGCGGACCAGCTTGACCAGTTCTTTGGCATTTTCGAGGTTGTTCGTCATGGGCTTTGTGCAGATGACGTGCTTGCCCGCCTGCAGAGCCGCCCTGGCGTGCTCGTAGTGCAGATGGTCGGGACTGTACACCGCCACTACGTCGATGTCGTTGCGCTCGACCAGCATCCGGAAATCGGTGGTGTGGAAGCCGATCTTCCACTGCTCGGCAAGCGCCTCCAGCTTGGCTGCCGTGGGGCTGCAGATGGCCCGGACCTCCATGCGGTGCTCCGGGCTTGCGTTCAGCGCGAACATTCCGGAGCCCATACCGAGCCCGATCACTCCAACGCCGATGTCCTTTTTCACGTTTTCCTCCTTGGTGAGAGCACCATCGTGTTCGCCGATCACGCCGCTGGAAAACAGGCGGGGCACGCCGCCTGGGCGGACGCGCCCCACACCATGGGCGTCTGCGGATTAGTAGTCCCAGCCCACCAGCTTCAGCACCCGTTCGTCGATGGCCCAGGTCACAGCCTCGTCGAGATTGTCCTTCGTTACCACCATTACTGGCAGATCCATCACGTCTCTGACCGCCTTGCCGTTCAGATTGTCGAGGGTGAGCTTGATGGCCATGGCGCCCTCCACCGCCGGAGAAGCGGCCGCGGTGGCCTCGAGCTCTCCTGCCTTGATCATGGCGATCCCCTCGTCGGAACCGCCGGTCGAGATCAGCGCGATCCTGTCCAGCACTCCGCGCTCTTTGAGCACCTGCACGACCCCGCCGGTCATGTCTTCGTTGTTCACGAATGCCACGGTGAACTTGAGATTGGACTCCAGCCAGTTGGTCATGATGTCCATGGACTGCTTGCGGTTCCAATCGGTGGGCTGTTCGGCAACCACTTCGGAGCCGCAAGCGAGCTGCTTCAGCTTCCCGTACAGACCGTCACGGTAGGCTTCGATGATCCCCGCGCCGGGCTTGCCGGTGATGTAGACGACCTTCTCCCCGGCGTGGCGCTTGCAGATGTACTCCGCCACCGTCTGGCCGATCATCTTGTAGTCGTAGCGGACAACGCTGACGATCTTGCCCTGCGAGGGGGGCAGCGAGGCGATCATGATCAACGGGATGCCGGCCTCGTTGCACATCTTGGCGGCGCGGGTCGCCAGGTCGCTCGTCTGGGAGAAGAGCATGATCGCGTCGACCTTTCGGGCAATCAGGTCCTCCACGTTGGCGATCTCCTTCTCGGGGTTATACTCGGAGTTGAGGGCGATGATCTTCGCCCCAACCAGCCGGGCGCAGTACTGGACGGCGTCCAGATCCGCCTGGTACCACGGGTCTGGTCCGGGCATGATGTGTCCGAACACGTATCCCTTGCTCTCGGGCTCCTTGCCTCCGGCGGCGAAGGCGGCGCCCGACACCATGATCAGAACGATCATGAGTGCGACAACGATTCTCTTGACCGACATGTTTCCTCCTCCTGTGAACTCTCGATTGGACTCGCCATCAACGCTCAGCACTCAGGCCACTTGGGTCTATCCTCGCCTCCTTTCCCCCCGGCTTGCGCATTCCCGCCGGAGCGGTATCTACTTTCTCTTGCTGCCAATGGTGCTGATGATGACGGCGATAACGATTACGACTCCCAAGGTGACGTTCTGGAAGCTCGAGGGCACGTTCAGTATGTTCAAGGCGTTCGAGATCAGCCCGAGAAGAGTGACGCCGAGGAAGGCGCCGAGTATCTTGCCTTCGCCTCCCAAGATCGAGATGCCACCGATGACCGCCGCCGCGATGGAGCGCAGCTCATACCCGGAGCCCATGACGGCAATAGCCGACCCGATGCGGGAGACGAGCACCAGGGAGGCGATCCCGGCGGTCACGCCGTGAAGCGTGTACACGAGAATCTTCACGCGGTTGATGCTGATCCCCGAGACGAAGGCGGCATTCTCGTTTGCCCCGATGATGTAGATCCTTCGACCGAGCTTGGTGTACTTGAGGGCCAGGAACGCGACGACATTGACCAGCACCAGCACGACGATGGGCATGGGCACGTAGACCAGGGAGCCCCTGCCCAGGAACTGGAACTGTCCGCTCAGGTTGTGGGTATAGCCGCCGGTCACCAGCAGAGCCAGCCCCTGGTACACGCTCATCATGCCCAGCGTGATGATGATCGGGATGCACCGCGAGAAACTGATGATCAGGCCGTTGGCCAGCTCTGCTCCCACGGCAGTAAGGAACCCGGCCGTCACGGCGACGGCGACGCTCGTCCCTGCCTTGATCAACACCGCGGTCACGCTTGCCGAGAGAGAGATCACGGCGCCGACCGAGATGTCCAGCCCGCCCGAGAGCATGACGATCGTGGTCCCCACCGTGATGATTCCAACCACGGCAATCTGCTGAAGGATGTTGAGCAGGTTGCGGATGGACAGGAAGTACGGCGACAGGACACTCACCACGATGATGAAAACGACGATGGTCAGAAAAAGGACGAATATCTGGTTCCTCGGCAGGGATGCGATCATGCTTTTCCTGGTCATGGGGATCGATTTCCTCCCGTGTCCGCCGCTGGCGAGTCATAGTCGCTCACGATCAACCGCAGGATGTTCTCTTCGGACACATCACTGCCCCGCGCCTCGGCAACAATTCTCCGCTTCTTCATGATCAGCACGCGGTCGCACAGTGTGGCCAGCTCCATCAGATCGGAGGAGATGATCAGGATGAACTTGCCGGTGTCCGCCAGCCCCGCGATGATCTTGTAGATCTCCTGCTTCGCCCCGACGTCGACGCCGAGGGTCGGCTCATCGAAGATGTAGATGTCCGGCTCCACGAAAAACCACTTCGCCAGCACGACCTTCTGCTGGTTTCCGCCGCTCAGGTTCTTGGTGAGCTGCCGATGGCTGGTCGTCTTGATCTCGAGGCGGGCTATCAGCTCGTTGGTGAGTCGCCGCTCCGCGGAAAGGTTGATGAACGGGCCGCGGAAGCGCTGCAGCCCCGCGGAAGTGATGTTCTCGTGGACCGGTCGCTGGAGGTACAGACCGTCCTCCCGCTTGTCCTCGGTCAAGAAGCACAGGCGCCGGGCGATCGCCTCCTTGGGGTTTCGGGGCGTGATCTCCCGGTCATCGAGAAACAACCGGCCGGAGCTCTCCCGATCCGCGGCGAAGATCGCCCTGGCCAGCTCGGTCTTCCCCGACCCGATGGGCCCGGCAAGCCCGACAACCTCCCCCGCGCGGAGCTCGAAGGAGATCGCGTCGAAGTACCTGCGGTTGCGGTAGCCAGCCAGCCGTAGAGTCCTTTCCTCGAACACCCTGTGAGCCCTCTTCTCGTAGAAGCTGCCGGCCTCCTTGCCCACGATCAGGGCAATCAGACGCTCCATGTCCAGCTCGTTCTTGTGAAAGCAGCCGATCTTGCGCCCGTCCCGCAGGACCGTGATTCGGTCGGCGATATTGAACACTTCTTCGAGGTGGTGCGAGATGTAGATCACGGACACGCCTCTGCGGGAGATATCTTTCACCAGACTGATGAGCTCCTGAATCTCCTTCTGGCTGAAGGCGGCCGTAGCCTCGTCCAGGATCAGAATCCTCGGGCGCCGGGACACTGCTTTGATGATCTGAATGATCTCCTGCTCGGCAAGGCTCAGCTCCCTGAGCTCCTTGCGCACGTCGATCCTGAAGTCAAACTCTTCGAGCAGCTTCGCCGCCAGCCTGTAGGTCTTCCTGTAGTCGATCAACTGGGCGCCAAACGTCTTTTCGTTCCCGATGAACAGGTTCTCCGCGACCGAGAGCGGTGGTGCAAGCTCGATTTCCTGAAAGACGGTCTGAATTCCGTGGCGTTGGCTGATCTTGGGGCTGACGTGGTTGTAGCTAACGTTGCCCAGCGTGATCGTTCCCCGGTCAGGAGTCAGAACGCCGGTGAGGGTCTTGATGAAGGTGGACTTCCCCGCGCCGTTCTCGCCGACCAGGCAGTGGATCTCGCCCTCCAGGAGCTCGAAGTCGATGTCCCGGTACGCCTGCACCCCTGGAAAGCCTTTGCTTAGATCGCTGGTGCGGAGGACGACATTCTGCTCTGGACCCGCCATGACTGGGGCTCCCTCGGCGTCTGCGGCTCCTACATCCACGAAAGACGTCGCGACAGGTAGCGGATATCCCGGTTGTACTTCTCCACCACCTCCTCTTCGGGCCACACGGGATCGATGACGAAGCCCTTTCCCTCGACATGGTGGAACCTGCCCTCCAGCTCGATGGCCACCATGCCGTCGTAGCGGTTGTCCTGAAGAACCTGGAAGAAGCGGTCGTAGTCGAACACCTCGGTGGTCACGGACTCTTCAATAAGAGGGAAGCCCCACTCACTCTTGTCCGCGCTGTGGCCGACCCCCTTGAAGTGTACCATGCCTACGTACGGCAGCGCTTCCAGAAGGTCCTCCGCGGGGTTAACCTTGCCATGGTTGTAGAAATAGATGTTGGCCGGGTCATAGCTGATCCGGATGCGGGGCGAGCGGATCTTGGCGAACAGCCTGCGCCCGTCCGCCCCTGTCCGGATCATGTCCCCGTGGGTTTCGAGGCAGACCGTGAGGTCCAGCTCGTCTGCCAGCTCCACGACTCGAGCCAGGTTCTCGTAGAACCCCTTCTCGGTCCCGATCGGCCCGGAGTTCGTGTCGATGTAGTCCCCGCCCATGTAGCGGGTATAGCGCATCCGCTTTTCCAGCTTGGCCAGGTCTTCGCCGGAAGAGATGTTACAGTGGCCAAACAGACCGTAGAAATCGAGCCCCGCCCGGCGGAGCAGATCCCGGGAATGCCTCCAGGCTTCCTGGGACATTTCTTCGGGGATCACGTGCTTGGTAAACCCGTCAATGCAGCAAAGGATCACGTTTTTCGAGTCGGTCTTGGCGAGGCCGGAGACCGTAGGCTGGAGCTCGTATCCGTCGAACCCGATGGAAACGATAGGTACGTTCTTATCCATTTGGTTTTGGCCTCCTGTGCCGGACGGCAAGTCTGATGCTCCCCTGTTGCAGAATCTGTGCCATAGTGCCTGCCCGACGCGCTTCGGGCAACTCTCTTTCCCGCGTGCAGTTAGGCGCTCGGCGGCACCCGGGCGGACGACCGGAGGCCGCCGCGAAGCCCTGGAGGTCCACTTATTCCCCACGGGATTCCCCACTTGTGGGGAAAAACCTCCCCTCCCCTGGGCGGATGAGCGCAACCCGCTGCGGGGAGCCTCGGGGAGCCACCCTCGCTTGATGGCCGCCTGGCCAGGGCCTATACTCAGGTCCGTGGCTTTTTCCATCCTCATCGTCGACGACGAGCTTGAGGTTTGCCTTTCGCTAACCGAAATTCTGACCAAACGCGGCTACGACGCTGCGTACGTGGTCGATCCGCTGAAGGCTCTGGACCGTCTGCGGCACACCCCCTGTGATCTGGCGATCGTCGATATCCGCATGCCCGCCCTGGGCGGAATCGATCTGCTCCGGCAAATAAAGGCTCAGAGCCCGGAAGCCCAGGTGATCGTCATTTCGGGGCACGCGAACGTTGAAAATGCCGTTCTGGCCATGAAGTACGGCGCCCTGAACCTATACACGAAACCGATCCGATTGCGGGACCTGCTCGAGGAGATCCGGCAGCTGTCCGACTCCGCGCGTGCCAGGCAGGAAATGGCAGGCGTCACGCAGCTGGTGACGCAGGATCCCCGGATGCAGGAGATTCTCAGCCAGATCGAAAAGGTCGCTCCCACGGATGCATCCGTCCTTCTCACCGGCGAGAGTGGAACCGGAAAGGACCTTCTTGCCGACACCCTGCACGATCTCAGTCGCCGCAGCGCCCGCCCGTATCTCAAGATCAACTGCGCCGCGATCCCGGAAAGCCTCCTGGAGAGCGAGATGTTCGGCTACGTGAAGGGGGCGTTCACGGATGCACGAGAAGACAAGGCGGGCAAGCTGGAGGCCGCAGGCGGGGGCACCGTATTCTTCGACGAAATCGGCGACATGAGCGCCACCGTGCAGGCCAAGATGCTTCGAGTGATGCAGGACAAGGAGTTCTCCCGGGTCGGGAGCGCCCAGGTTCTGAAGGTCGATTGCCGGTTCATCGCCGCGACAAACAAGGACCTGGGAGCGATGATCCGGCAGGGAACGTTCCGCGAGGATCTGTTCTACAGGATGTCGGTGGTGACGCTGCACATTCCTCCGTTGCGGGAACGGAAGGCCGACGTTCTGCTGCTGGCGGAGCATTTCATCGATGTTTTCTCCAGGGCCTACGGGAAGAACATCCGGCACCTGTCCCCGGAGGTTGCCGAGTTCCTGCCGGAGCACGACTGGCCCGGCAACGTCCGGGAGCTCAAGAACTGCATCGAGAGGGCGGTCATATTTGCAGACTCGCAGACGATCCACCTCGACACCATCTCTTTTCAGTACAAGGAGGCCCTCTCCAGGCGGCCGCGGGAGCCGGAAAGCATCGAGAAGCGCTATCAGGCCAGGGGCAAGGACGTGATCCTGGAAGCCCTGGAAAGGGCTCACGGCGTCAAGTCCAGGGCCGCCGAGCTCCTCCGGATCGATCGCAAGACGCTCTACAACCGCATGAGAAAACTGGGTCTGAGCTGATGCCTCCCTCGGCCAGCATTCTCGTCCAAATGAAGAACATTCACGTCAGCTACGGCTCCGTGAAGGCCTTGAAGGGAGTGTCGTTCGACGTGTATCGGGGGGAGGTTCACGCCCTGGTCGGGGAACACAGGGCGGGGAAGTCGTCGCTGGTCAAGCTGCTCTCGGGGGTGGTTCGGCGCAGCCACGGTCAGATTCGTTTCGGTGGAAAGACCTGCGGACCCTTGTCCCCGCAGAGCGCGATCCGCATGGGGGTAGGGATGGTCTACCAGAATCTCCACGTAGTCCCCACCCTCAGCGCGGTCGAAAACGTGTTCGCCGACAATCCGATCACCAGGTGGTTCGGGGTGCTGGATCACAGACGCATGCGCGATCTCACCGCCGAGCTGATGCAGCAGCTGGGCGTTGCCATCGACGTAGGTGCGCCGCTGCACACCCTTACCGCCGGCCAGCAGCACCTGATTGAGTTTGCCAAGGTCGTCCGCATGGACCCACTTCTGCTCGTCCTGGATGAGATATCCAACAATCTGACGCCGGAGGAGATGAAGAGCATCTACCGCGTGATCCTGGACTACAAGGCCCGGGGCAAGAGCACCATCTACATCTCTCACAACGTCGACGAGATCCTTCAGCTCGCCGACCGCGTCACCGTTCTGAAGGACGGGCACCGCCGTGGAACCGAGAACATCGGGGACCTGGACCGCCGGAAGCTCTTCTACCTGACCTACTCCTTCGCGCTCACCGAAGAAGAGGCGGCCGAGGAGGAAGCCCGCGACTTCTTTCTCCCTGGAAGCACCACCCACGAGGTCGCTCAGAATCTGCCGATCGGGATGATCGTGCTGGACCGCGAGCACGCGGTTCGCATGTCCAATTTCGCCGCGATGAACCTCTTCGACTTCACGTTGCAGCTGGACGGACAGCCAATAGATGCCCTGGTGGAACGTTTGGATCCGGCCGCGAGGGGGCAGGTGCTCGAGGCCATCGAAGATCACCGAAAAGGATCCTGGGATGAGGTCAGCGCCAGCGACAAGTTGTTGAGAATAGAGGTGTTTCCCCTGCGCAAGCGCTCGGGTGAGCTCAGGGGCACCGTGCTGCTGCTTCAGGACGTATCTGCGGACAGGTACATCCGTGACTACCTGATCCAGAGCGAGAAGATGGCCTCCATCGCTCAGGTCGCCGTCGGGGTGGCTCACGAAATCAACAACCCTTTGTTCATCATCCAGAACTACGTGGAGCTGTTGAGGGACAAGATCAACGATGAGGACGGAGCGCTCAAGCTCGGTAAGATCGAGAAAGAGCTGATCCGCATCGTCGAAATCATCGGCAGCCTCCTCTCCTTTTCGAGAACCAATCCGCAGCCCGGCGTCAGAGTCGACCTGGTGCGCGTGGTCGACGAGGTGCTGCTGCTTTTGCAGCACGGCCTCACCAAGAAGAAGATCCGGGTGGACAGGCAGGTTGCCGATACGGCAGTCGAGGTGGTCGGTGACCAGAACAAGCTGGAGCAGCTGTTCATCAATCTGATCATGAACGGAATCGAGGCGTTGCTGGAGGGCGGAACGATCCGGGTAGAGATTCTGCGGGCTCAGGAGTACGCGGAAGTTCACGTTGCGGACAACGGTCATGGGATTCCCGAGGATATCAGGGAGGAGATCTTCAACCCGTTCTTTACCTCCAAGCTGAACAAGAAGAATACGGGACTCGGGCTGACGATCTGCCGCCATATCGTGGAGGAGCACAACGGTGCGATCAGCTTCTCCAGCGTCCCCGGTGCAGAAACGGTCTTCTCGGTCCGGCTGCCGCTGAGCGCGGTGAGCCGCTAGGGGCGATTTGCCCGCGGCGTAGCCCCCGGCGCCGTTCTGGGCTGTAAAGGCCTGCAACGGGGCCCGCCCGCAAGTGGTCCGGCGGCTCCGGCAGGCTACCGCCCCCTGAACCGCAGCGTGTCGTGGCCGGCCGCCGGGACGGTGGGGGCACGCCGCGGCGGTGCCGGCGCCTCTTCTCAGCCGGGTCCGACTTCTCCGCAGGCGCCGCGGAGCGCGGAGTCGATCACCTGCGGGGGATACCCGATGAGGGAAAGAAGCTTGATGGCGTTGCGCGACTCCACGATCCCCGGCCGAAGCAGGTAGTCGAAGGACAGGCCGGATTCGGTGGCATGGTCGGTGAAAAAGTGGACGAAGTAGAGGTTCTGCAGCCGGCGGGCAGTGGTGACGTCGTGGGTGGCCGCCACGGTGAGCGCGTTCCGCTGTGAGAGATAGTCCAGAATAGCGGCGCAGGCGCTCCCCCGCTCCAGTGAGTTCGTGCCGGCGAGCAGCTCGTCGATGAGCAGCAGCGCCGGGGTGCCCTCCCCGAGACTCTCGATCATGCGGAAGATCCGCTCCGCCTCCGCATAGTAGAAGCTCTTGCCGTCTTCCAGGATGTCTTTCTTCTCGATCGAGGACATCACCAGAAACCTGGCTCCCGCGTAGGCGGAAGCGTAGCAGGCGCCGATGGTCTGAGCGAGGATGGCGTTCACCCCGAGGGTGCGCAGGAAGGTCGACTTGCCTGCCATGTTCGTTCCCGTGACGATCGCCCCCGGCCTCGCCAGCTCGATCGAATTGGCCACCGGCCATTGCAGAAGCGGGTGGTACAGCCCCTCGGCGCGCAGGCTCATGGAGGCCCCGAGCTCCGGGGCACCCATCGGCGCGTTGATCGTTTCGGCCCATTCCAGGTGCGAAGCCACCGATTGAATCGCGTCCAGATATCCCACCGCGCGGTAGATCCGGCGAAGCGGCTCCAGGAGCCGTCGGATGCCGGAGACGAGCCGGCTGTAGGCGATAAGATCCACCAGAAACAGGATTCGCATGTAGAGGCTGAACGCCTCGAGGATGTCGGCGCCGGCCGAAGGCGAGCCCGCCGCAGAGCCCGAGAGCAAGGAGCGAAACCACCGCGAGAGGCCCTCTGTCGCGGCCAGCTGCCGCCGCAAGTCTTCGCGCGCGAATCCGGTGTCCCCGAAGTCCAGGCGGCAGATCCTGCCCGCCCGGCGCAGCATGCGGAACAGCCCGCTGAGAGGAGGCACAAGAGAGGATACCTGGCGCGATTTTCGATAGTAGATCCACGAGTTCAGCAGAAAGACCGACACGATGGCCGCCAGGCCAAGGGGCAGTCCCAATAGCAGCGGCGAGAAGAGGAGCACCCCCGCAGCCATGCTCAGGGTCACATATAGAGGAAAGAGGCTGTCCTCTATCAAGACGTCTGCGGCGAGGATCGCCGCCGGGTCGCGGCCGGGCTGGTCGTCCAGAACGGCGATTTCCCGCAGGAGCGCCATGCGCAGCGCCTCATCGGAGCGGACTCGCGCGATGAGCTTGCGGCGGCCTTCCCACTCCTCCTGCGGCGGCAGGCAGTGGCGAAGCATCGCATACAGCTCGTTTCTTCCGGCGCAGCTGTAGCAGACATCGATCCGGGCCAGAACCTCGTCCATGGCGAGATCGTCCCAGGTGTGATCGTCCACCGCCCGAACCGCCGGCAGCACAAGGGCAAGGGCCTTGAAATAGGAGCGAGCAGGCTCGTAGGAGACCCGTTC
This sequence comes from uncultured Spirochaetaceae bacterium, assembly GCA_964490725.1. Classification (GTDB taxonomy): domain Bacteria; phylum Spirochaetota; class Spirochaetia; order SZUA-6; family DRHE01; genus CAZBDU01. The sequence continues at coordinate 38,729 of CAZBDU010000017.1, forward strand.
GTCCCGCTGCGGAGGCCGCGCCCAACAGCGCAGGATCCGGCGGCGAATCATCGCGGACCTGGCCCCCCGCCGCAGGAGCACGAACGCAACGATGGGCACGGCCGCGGAGGCCACTCCCACATAGTAGAGCGGAGCCACGCTGTGTCCCACGGAGGCAAAGACCACGGCCAGGACCGCCGCCGCGGCCAGGCACATCCAGCTCAGCACGCGGGTCAGAATGAATCGATCCAGGCCGGAACTCGACATGCTCGGCGCCTCGTTCGCTGCCTTCAGGATAGCGACCCGGAAGGCCGTTCGCAAGTCGCTCTATGCTGCCGCACCGTCCAGGCCCCTGCGCCGCGCCGCCCGGAGGCCGCGCGCGAGAGCTCGTGCTGCGGGCGAACCGGCTGCCTGCTACGCCGGGGGCGCCGGCTGCCCGGCCACCTGCAGCCTGATCAGCTCTTCGACGGTGACATCCCGCTTGGCCAGGTTGGCCACCACCTGTCCCCTGAGCATGACCACGAACCGGTCGGCAACGGCGTAGACGTCGTGAAGGTTGTGCGTGACGAAGATGCCGGCGATGTCCTCCTCCTTGAGCCTTTCGATGAAGCTCAATACCCGCTGCACGCCGGTGACCGCGAGGGCGGTGGTGGGCTCATCGAGGATCACCAGGGAGGCCTCAAAGTACATGGCGCGGGAGATCGCCACGCCCTGCATCTCTCCACCCGAGCAGAAGCGGACCTCCTGATCCGGAGAGGGGATGTTCAGCTTCAGGTCCCGGCTCAGCTTGTCCGCCTCCTCCCGCATCTTGGCCTGGTCCAGCATCCTGATGAACCCCAGCCGCCGCACCGGCTCCCGGCCCAGGAAGATGTTGCGCGCCACGCTCATCACTCCCACCACCGCCCGGTCCTGGTGGACGGTCTCGATGCCCAGCCGGCGGGCCTCCTTGACCGAAGCGATGGTGACTTCCTGTCCTTTCCAGTAGATGTGCCCTCTGTTCTTGGGAATGACCCCCGAGATGATCTTGATCAGCGTGGACTTGCCGGCGCCGTTGTCGCCGATCAGCCCGACGATCTCCCGCGGGTAGATCTCCAGATCCACGCTCTTCAGGGCGTGCACCTTGCCGTACCACTTCTCGATGGCCTCGAGCCGGAGAAGCGGCGTCCGCTTCGCTGAATCGTCCTGCATCGTCATGACCTCGCCACACTCATCCTACTTGGGCATCAGGATTCTGTCCCGCAGCTCCACCCGGTACTTGTTGATCAGAATCGCCACCAGCAGGATCAGGCCGTTGAGGAAGCCGCGCAGGGCCGGGTCGATCAAGGTCATGGTGGTGCCGGCGTCGATGATGCCGAGAAGAAGCACGCCTCCCAGAGCCCCTATCATGGAACCCTCGCCTCCCCTCAGGCTCACCCCCCCGATGATGGCTCCGGCGAAGGCCAGGAAGATGTCGTCGCCCCCGGCGATGGTGCTGGGGATTGAATCGAGGTAGCCGATGTACAGCAGCCCCGCCACCCCGGCCAGGACCCCGGCGATGGTGAAGATCCAGAAGTTCATCATGGGAAGGTTGATGCCCAGCATCCGCGCCGCCTCCGCGTTGCCTCCGATCGCCCGGATGTAGCCTCCGAAGGGCGTCTTTTCGAGGACGAAGTACAGGAGCGCCGTCAGCGCAAGGAGCACCAGAATGGCCGCGAAGACGCCGAACACCTGCCCTCCTCCCAGCCACACCATCGCGGCGGGCACGTTCGTGATGGCCCCCCGATTGATGTAGAAGGTCAGCCAGTTGTACATAAGGAAGGTCGAGAGGGTGACCAGAAAGGGGTTGACGTTCACCCTGCCCACGAAAAACCCGTTGACGCTTCCCAGGAGCCCCCCCACCACCAGCATCAGCACCACCCCTACCCAGCCCGGAAGGAAGTGAAGCCACTGGACCATGATGGCGCCCACCAGCATCGAGCTCAGGCCCGCGATGTGAGCGATAGAGAGGTCCATGGCCCCGCTCACCAGCACCAGCGCCTCGGCGAACACCAGGACCCCGATGGGAGAGGCCACGTAGAAGAGGAAATGGATGTTCTTGAGGGTGAAGAAGTTGGGCACGGAGATCGAAAACACGAGGAAGACGAACACGTTGATGGCCCAGATCAGGTTGTCCACCACCAGGAGCTGAGCCGCCTTGTAGAAACCGCCGCCGCTGAGACCTCGTGCCCTCATCTCCATGGTCTTTGCTCCCTCGCGTTGCCCGACCTCTGAATCTCCACTCATTCCATAGATCCCGCGGCGCGCCATCGCTGCGCTCTATGGCGCTTCGGGCTCCGACCCGATTTCGAAAACCCCACGGGAGCGAGAATCTCCCGCGGGGTCCTCTGTATTGGGTGCTGCGCCGAGCCGCAGCTAGTGTTTCGCTCCGGGCAGCTGGATATTGGCCCAGAGGTAGGGGGCGTCTGCGTTCTCCTTGGTGACCAGGATCGCGCCGGTCTGGAACCAGAGGTGGCCCCCCAGCCCTTTCAGGATCTTGGCGGGCGCCCAGGCGGCGTTGTATCCCCAGATGTCGATCCCGGCGTGCTTCACTCCGGTCGACAGGTTGAGCTGGTCCGCCGTGATGGTCTCACCCACCTTGGGCAGGGCCGACTCCCCTTCCTGCAGGTACTTCACCAGGTAGTAGGCGGCAATGGCGGTGTAGAAGCCCGGCGCCTGATCCAGAGCCATGGCAACCTCGCCCGCCTTGATGTTGTTGAGCACTCCCGGGGTGGCGTCGATAGTGACCGAGAAAACCTTGTGGGGATCGATACCTAGGCTCTTCATGGCCTCCACCGCGCCGGTGGCCATAGGGCCGTTGGCCGAGTACATGGCGTCGATGTTGGGATTCGCCCTGAGCACGTTCAGCGCCGCCGTCTTGGCGGGGGCCTCCTGGAAGTTGCCCACCGCCTGGATGACCTTCACGTCCTTGTACTGGTCAATGACGTCATGGAAGCCTTTGCTGCGGTCCTGTGCCGAAGCGCCACCCAGCGGACCCATCATCTCCAGCACGGTGCCTTTGACCGCGCCGTTGTACTTTTGCTTCAGATGGTCCACCAGCTTCGCCGTCAGCTCCTTACCGGCGCGCTCCCCCGAAAATCCCACGTACATCTTCACGTTCGGGGAATCGATGTCCGCATCGGCGGTGAACACGGGCACGCCGGCCTTGTCGGCGAAGTCCACGATCGGCTTGGCGGCCTCCTTGTCCTGGGCGGCGACGATCAGCCCGTTGACGCCGGTGTTGATCATCTGGCGGCTCTGGGTGATCTGCGTGGCGGGGTTACCCTCCGCCTCCTCCGCCAGGTACTTGTACCCGTTGTCCTGGCACCACCAGATGAAGCTCTGCTGGAAGTAATCTTCCCAGGCGTTGGTCACTGTCTTGGTGTCCAGCCCCAGGAACGGTGCCTTCGCCGCCGCGGTCGCCGGCGTCCTCGTGCCCTCCTTGGCTCCCGCGGCGAAAACGAACGCGGCTGCTGCCAGCAGTACCAGCGCCGCAACAAGCGCCTTCTTCATGGTGTCCTCCTAGGCGTGTGTGTTTTCTCTCAAGGTAAAAGGTAGCGGCCGGCTCGGGCGCGGTGAATCCGCAAAGTTACTGAGCGCTTTCAAATTCTTACGAGCCGCCCCAGGCATCCGCATCGCCCGGTAGCGGGAGGGCGGCATGCCCGTCACCTTCTTGAAGACCGTGCTGAAATAGCAGTCGTAGGCGTATCCCACCCGCCGCGCAATCTCGCTCTGCTTCATGGTGGAGGAGTCCAGCAAAGCGATGGCCTGCTGCACCCGCACGGAGGTGAGATAGGACAGAAACGTCTGGCCGGTGTGCGCCTTGAAGATGGCGCACATGTAGCTGGGGCTCACGTAGAGGGCCCCGCACAGGCCGGCGAGAGACAGGGTGGGCTCGTGGTAGTGCCGTTCGATGTACGCCCTGGCCTCGCGCACCTTGCGCGCCGCGAAGCTGGCGGGCTCAGCGCCCTCCCCCAGGCTCGCCAGGCAGGCGGCCCTCAGCCATGCCCGCACCTCCTCCGGCGTCTGGAGGCGATACAGCCCGGCCCGGAACTCCTCCTGCTCGGAGGCCGGCTCCGCCCCGGGCCTTGGCTCCGCCCCGGGCCTTACCTCCCGTCGCGCCAGATTGACCAGGGCCAGCACGTGGTGAACGAAGTAGTAGGTGTCGCGGACCGAAGAGCAGCCGCCGGCGAGGAGGTCGAACAGCCTCTCGGTCACCGCCGCCAGGGTGTAGCGGTCACCCCCGCGGGCGGCGAGAATCAGCTGCGTCTCCAGCTCCTGAGGTCCGGGATTCACCCGGCAGCTCAATCGGGGAGATGCCCGCTCCGCCGGTGGGGGGGTCTCCTTGACGCAGAAGTCCATCTTCTTCTGCGGCCGGCTTGCCGAATGCCGCCTCCCCCCCGCGTGCAGCTCCCCGACGGAACCGGCAGCCGCCTGCATTGAGTATAGGCAGGACAGGCCGCCTCCACCTATAGCCGGATGTGACTAACTGTCCGTTTGATATCGGTTAGGGACGCGCGCGTTCCCGCTCCTCGGGCAAGCTGACGGAACGGTCTCCGGCTCTCGCGCAGCGAGAAAACCCCTTGACAGTAGGAAGTTCCATGCTAAAATATTGCATACAAAACTTTTCGTTCAACATCTGGGTATGCGCACATGCTGAACGAACAAGGAGGAAGGAGCATGAAAACAGGATTCGCAATGATCGCGGCCCTGCTGGTGCTCTGCACCGGCCTGAGCTTCGGCGAGGGCCAGGCGGAGTATCCCGCGCGGGACATTACCAATGTCCTGGTCTGGGCGGCGGGCGGAGGGACTGACACCTGCAACCGCGTGGTGATGGCCGAAATGGCCAAGATCCTGAAGGTGAACATCAACGTGGTCAACGTCACCGGCGGCGTGGGTGGCTCGGTGGGCATGCAGGACGCCTACTCCCGGCCCCACGACGGGTACACCCTCGCCGGCCTGTCGGAGTCGATCGTCACCGCCGGCGTGCAAGGTGGTTGGGACAAGCGAGTGAACGTCTGGGACTACTTCATCATCGGCGGCTCTCCGGACGTGGTGTCCGTCAGCGCGAACGCCCCGTACAAGTCGATCAAGGAGCTGGTGGACGCGGCGAAGGCGAGCCCGGGCTCCATCAAGGCCGGGGCGAGCGCCTCCGGGTCCATCCATCATCTCAACCTGCTGGCCCTGGAGAAGGGCTCCGGCGCCAAGTTCAGCTTCATCCCCTATACCGGCTCCGCGCCCGCCCAGAACGCGGCCATGACCGGTGAGGTCACCGTGGTGGTCACCTCCGTGGCGGAGCAGGCCCAGCTGATCCGGGGCGGCAAGCTGCGCCCCCTGGCTGTGCTGATCCCGGACGACTTCCAGTTCGAGAACCAGGTCTTCCCCTCCGCCTTCAAGACCGTCTCAGGCCTGGACCAGTACCTGCCCATCAGCCAAGCCATCGGTTTCGCGGTGCCCCGGGACACCCCGGAGAAGGTAAAGAAGGTGGTCTGGAGCGCTTTCGATCAGGCCATGGCCACTTCAGCGGTCAAGGAGTTCGGCCAGAAGAACTTCTACGTCCTCTCCGGCGCAACCGGCAAGGCGGCTAACGATACCTTCGACAAGCTGGAGTCCAACTTCGCCTGGACCCTCTGGGACCTGGGGGCGGCCAAGATCGATCCCGCGAGCCTGGGGATCCCCAAGCCCTAGCTTTCCGGAATCCGTTCTTGCCCGGATGCCGGGCGGCCGCCTGCTCATCGGGCCGGCCGCCCGGTCTGCCCGTCTGTCCAGCGCAACGTTGAGCACCGGCAGAGGTATCCGGTGTACGGAACGGGTGCGCGAGACGCACAAAAGGAAACCGGCATGATGCAGAAGGACAGGCTCAGGAGAGCCGACTTCACGTTCAGTGTCATCCTGCTCATCTTCGGACTGTTCGTCCTGAGCCAGACCTTCAGGATGCCCATGAAGGACAGTTGGGGCGGGGTAATGAACGTCTGGTACGTCTCCCCGGCGCTGCTTCCCCTCATCGTCAGCGCCGCTCTCATCGTACTGGGCGTGGTGCTGCTGCTCCACTCCATCCGCACAGGCGGTGCCCGGGATTTTATTGCCGGTCTCCGCAAGAAGAGCCGGGGCATGTCCGAGGGGAACGTTCGCTTACTGGCTATCCTCCTGGCCCTGCTCAGCTTCGTCTACCTGAACATCCCCCGGGTCGATTTCTTTCTCTGCATCGTCTGGTTCCTGCTCTACTTCATTTCCGTCTTCTACTTCGACGATGTGAGCCTTCTGCTCAGGCTGTCCTGGTTCTACCTGGCCGCGAACCTGCTGCTGCTGGTGCTCTTCATCTCGGGCCTGGACCGGCCGATCCGGCAGGCTTTCCGGTACGGGGTGGACGTCATGGCGCTGCTGCTGATCCTGGCCTTCTGGCTGTTCGCTCGCCTGGCGGTCCGAGCCGACCGGCGGCTGGTGTTCAGGCTGCGGGTCACGACCATCGTCTCCCTTGCCGTGCCGCTGCTACTGGTGCCTGTCTTCAAGTACGGCCTGCTGGTTCCTCTGCCTAATGAAGGGGGGATCATCGGTATCATGAACCTCGTTCGCTACGCATTCCGGTAGGAGGACGGCCATGTTCATCTTGGAACGGCTGGGACACTTTTTCGCCCTGGTCTTCAGTCTGGCCGTGGATCCCCTGAACCTGCTGACCCTGTTCGCCGCTACGGTGATGGGAATCATCTTCGGGGCCATGCCGGGCCTGACCGCCACCCTGGGGGTGGCCCTGCTCACAACGCTGACCTACGGCATGGAGACCAGCCGGGCCATGATCGCTCTGCTGGGCATCTACGTAGGGGCGGTGTACGGGGGCTCCTACTCTTCCATTCTGATCAACATCCCCGGGACCGCCGCCGCGGCCGCCACCGCCATGGACGGCTACCCGCTGGCCGTCCAGGGCCGGGCCGGCAAGGCATTGGGCCTGACCACCACCTCCTCGGCCATAGGCACCTTCGTGGGCATGCTCTTCGTGGTCTCCATGTCCCCCCTGATCTCCGCCCTGGCCCTGCAGTTTACCTCCTTCGAGTTCTTCCTGCTGGCCTTCTTCGGCATCCTGATCAGCGGCACCCTGACCAGCCCCGACCTGGTGTACAAGGGGTGGATCGCCGGGTTCCTGGGCATCTTCCTCTCCACCATTGGCCGGGACGGGCTGCAGTTCTACCCCCGCTTCACCTTCGGCATCTCCGAGTTCGACGGCGGCCTGGACGTGGTGCCGGTGTTGATCGGCGCTTTCGGCATCCCGCAGATCATCCAGGTGCTCAAGGACAGGCTGAGCGTGGGGGAGGCCAAGAAGTTCCAGAGAATCCTGCCCGAGCTCGGCGATATCTTGCACAATATCCCCTCGATCATCCGCTCCGCCCTGGTCGGCGTGGGCATAGGCTCGGTGCCTGGGATTGGTGAAGACATAGCCGCCTGGGTATCCTACGGCACGGCCAAGAACTCTTCAAAGCACCCGGAAACCTTCGGCAAGGGGGAGATCCAGGGTGTCATTGCCTCGGAGACGGCCAACAACGCCTGCATCGGCGGGGCGATGATCCCACTCCTGAACCTGGGGGTGCCGGGCAGCCCGCCGGCAGCCATGATGCTGGGCGCCCTGATGATCCACGGCGTCCAGCCCGGCCCGATGATCAACTTCGATCACCCGGGGTTCATCCTGAAGATCACGGCGATTCTGCTGCTGGCCTCGTTCGCCATGTGGACCTGCGGCATGCTCCTGACCAAGCAGGTCATCAAGGTGCTGCGCATTCCGCCGCCCCTGTTCATGCCCATAGTGGCGGTGCTCTGCGTAATCGGCTCCTACTCACTCGGCACCCGGGTGTTCAACCTGTACCTGATGCTGCCCATCGGCGTCGTGGCCTATTTCCTCACCGAGATGGGCTACCCTATCGCCCCCCTGGTGATTGGGGTCATCCTGGGACCCATGGCCGACCAGAACCTCAGGCGGGCCCTCATGGTCTCCCACGGCAGCTTCCTGCCCATCTTCACGCGGCCAGTGGCCCTCATTCTCTTCCTGGTCATCCTTGTCACCATGGTCAGCCAATCGCGGTGGTACAAGGCGCTGCTGGGCCGGGTCAAGGCCCGCCTCCTCCCGGGCCGCACCCGTCGTTCCGGCTAGCGGGGGGAGGCAGGAAATGGAGTACCGTCGGCCGGGCCGCCGGAGCCTGAAGGCATCGGCCACGATGGCGGAAATGCTGGAGCTCGGCCCCGCCTCGGACCGGGAAGGGTCTCTGTATGTCGGACTTTGATTCACTCCTGTTGCCGGAAGACCCGCACCTCGGAGACTACCTGGTCGCCACCTATCTGCTGCGCACCCAGGCCAGGGACATCCTGAAGCTCGCCTCGGGCATGGCCTGCGAACAGACCACCGGGACGTGGGTGAAGGTGCCGGGAGAAGCCGCCGAGCAGGTGGCCCGGCACGCCGGCAAGGTCTTGAACATCTGGGAGGTCCCCGATGTCGAGCAGTCCCCTCCCGCACAGGGCGAGGCCGCGGTGTACGTGGTACAGATCGCCTACCCTCATGTGAACATCGGGAGCCAGCTGCCCATGCTACTGACCACGGCGTTCGGCAACATTTCGATGTTCGGCGACATCAAGCTGATCGATCTGATCTTTCCCCGGGCGCTCGTGCAGGGCCTGCCCGGACCGCAGTTCGGCATTCAGGGGGTGAGGAAGCTTTTGGGTGTCGAGAAACGCCCCCTGCTCAACACCATGATCAAACCCTCCACCGGCATCCATCCGGAAACCGGTGCGGAGCTGCTGCACGCGGCGGCGGCGGGGGGAGCCGACATCATCAAGGACGACGAGGTCCTGGCGGACCCGGAGTTCTCTCCTACCCTGCGGCGGCTGGAAGTGTACCTGAACAGGTTGAGGGCCGCCGAAGCGGAGACGGGAGAGAAGAAACTGTACGCCGTGAACGTCACCGACGAGCCGGAACGCTGTCTGCGCAAAGCCGAGCAAGCGGTGCAAAACGGGGCCGGCGCCATCATGGTCAACTTCCTTCCCGCCGGCATGGGCCTGGTCTCCTCCCTGGCGCGCGATCCACGGATCCGCGTGCCCATCCTGGCGCACCTGGATTTCGGAGGGGCGCTGTACGCCAGCCCCTGGCACGGAGTCACCTCGGCTCTGCTGTACGGCAAGCTGGCTCGCCTGGCCGGGGTGGATCTGCTCACGATTCCCTCTCCCTATGGCAAGTTCTCTCTGAAACGCCTGAAGTACGTCCGCATCGTACTGGGTCTCAGAGCTGGCTTGCACGGCACGAAGGAGACCTTCCCCATCGTAGGCGGCGCTATCAGGCAGGCAGACCTGCCCCGGTTGGTGAGGGACCTGGGTACGGATTTCGTAGTTGGGGCAGGCGGTGCAATCTACGCCCATCCCGGAGGCCCCCTGGGCGGGGCCCGGGCCTTCCGGCAGGGGTTGGAGCTGGTGATGCAGCACGGAGACTTCGGTGGCCGCGAGCAGGAGTTCCCGGAGCTGGCTGCCGCGCTGCAGCTGTGGGGCTTGGAGTGAGGCATGAACCGAACGGACTCAGATCGCGATTTCGGAATTCCCGCCGGAGGGTCAAGACAATGGAAGAGCTGATCATATGCGTGGCTCCGGTTCCTGGGGAGAAACAGGAAGAGAAGTTTCCCGGCAGGCTGGATACGGCAGGAGAGCTGGTCCGCTCTTTCGAGGCCGGGGCTTCCATCGGGCACCTGCACGTGCGGGACGAGCGGCTGCTGCAGACTACGGACACGAATGTCTTCCGGCGGGAGATCGAGCGCGTCCATGCCCGCTGCCCGCTGATTATCGAGGGCTCCACCGGAGGAACCCCGGAGCACCGTATGGAGGAGCGCTGCGTCTCCTTCACGGTTCCAGGAGTGGAGATGGGCTCCCTGAACATGGGCTCGGTGAACCTCTGGGAGGGCGTGTACGGCAACAAGATCGACGATATCCGCTACTATGCCCGCGAGCTGGCCGGAAGGAACCTGAAGCCTTTCATCGACTGCTTCGACCTGTCGCACTTCAGCAACATCAAGACGCTGGAGGCGGAGGGGCTAATCGCGCCTCCCCACGTCTTCGGCCTGGTCTTCGACATTCCCAACGCCCTGCCCTACACTGACCGTCGCCTGGACATCCTTCTGGAAGAGATTCCGCCCGGCAGCGTCTGGTTCGCGGCGCGGCACCACGCCCGTGGCGCCGACGGCTTCCGGTATGTGCTGGAGAAGGGCGGGCACGTACGGGTAGGTTTCGAGGACGGGCCGTTCCTGTCCGGCGGGCGACGGGCCCGTTCCAACGCAGAGCTGGTAGAAGACATCGTGCGGGCCGCCGAGCGGGCCGGGCGCAGGATCGTGGGGCCTGCCCGAGCCCGGGCGATCATGGGGCTGGAGCCATGGCCTTAAGCGGAGCCTCCGGCTCCGCCGGCGACACGCTCCTGGCCTACTACGGAGACGACTTCACCGGCACAACGGCCACCGCCGAGGCGCTGTTCGAATCCGGCGTGCCTACCGTGATTTTCACAGCACCCCCGGACCCGGCTCTGCTGGCCCGCAACTTCCCCGCGGTCCGGGCGGTCGGCGTGGCCGGGCTGGCTCGCACCCTGGCCACCCGGGAAATGGAAGCGGCCCTTGCGCCGGTGTTCCGCGCCTTCCAGAGATATCGACCCCCTGTGGTGCTGTACAAGGTCTGCTCCACCTTCGACTCCTCGGAGGAAACCGGCAGCATAGGGCGGGCGATCGACATCGGACGAGAGATCCTCTCCCCGGCTCTTATCCCCATCCTGCCGGCAGCGCCGCTGCTGGGCCGGTATACCGTCTTCGGCCACCACTTCGCCGCCCTGGGTGAAGGGGAGGTGTACCGGCTGGATCGGCACCCATCGATGAGCAGTCACCCGGTGACCCCCATGCAGGAATCGGATCTGCGGTTGCACCTGGGACGCCAGAGCTCAATCAAGATCGGCCTCGTCAACCTGTTGGAGCTTAGCCGGGGGGCGGCCAGGGTGAGGCGGCGCCTGCGGGACCTGCGGGATGGGGGCAGGGAGGCCGTGCTCTTCGACTGCGTCGAGCTAAAACACTTGCGGCTGGCCTGCCGCCTCATCTGGGAGCAGGCAAGCCCGGAGCGTCCGGTGTTCTTCGTTGGATCGCAGGAGATCGGCTCCGGCCTGGGATATGCCTGGCGGAAGGCGAGCCTGCTGAGCCGGCCGAGCGCAGGGGGCGCGCCGGCCTGCCTCCCGCAACGGCCACTCCTGGTGCTGTCGGGAAGCTGCGCCACCATGACCGGCCGGCAGATCCGCTGGGCAGCGGCGAACGGCTTCGCGCAGCTGCCCGTCGCTTCGGAGGCGCTGCTGGATCCGGCCGCGCGCGCGGTGGAGAAGGAACGGATCGCGGAGAGCTGCCTGAAGGAGATTGCCCGCGGCCGTTCCGTGATCGTCCACACAGCGGCTGGTCCCGAAGACCCGCGGATCGCCCAGATGCGCCAGGCGATGACCGTCCGATCGCTGCCCCCGGAGGAAGCCAATCGCATCCTCGGAGACTCCCTGGGTGAAATCGCTCTGTGGGTCCTCAAGACCACCTCGTCGCTGCGGCTCGTCGTGGCCGGTGGCGACACGGCCGGCCGGGTCCAGAGGCATCTGCAGGTTCAGGCGCTGCAGATCGCCCGGCCGGTGGGAATCGCCGCTCCCCTGTGCTACCTGTACAGCAGGGAGCCCGCACTCAACGGTCTGGAGGTGGCCTTCAAGGGGGGGCAGATCGGTGCTGCCGACTACTTCACGCAGGTCCGGGCAGCGCCTGTCCCCGGTTTCACGCAGGAAGCCCTGGGGGCCTTCCCTCCTTCCTCGCAGTGAACGGGCGAGATCAAGGCCAGGTTCACAGCAGAGTGACGATGGTGTCCGCCATGCTTTTCAGCAGTAGATGGCAGGAAGTAGCGCCGGCATCCAGCACCCCTCGCGAGCGCTCTCCGAGGCGCGAGGATCGACCCACCTTGGCCACCATGTCACGAGTGGACTCTTTCCCCCGTTCAGCAGCCTCCGCCATTTTCTGCAGCGACCTGCTGAATCCCTCTCCCCTGCACAATGCTCCCCTGTAGGCCGCCAGGGCGGGTTGCAGCGTATCCAGGAGGGTCTTGTCCCCCACGTGGGCCTGCCCCAGCTCGACAACGGCGGCGTATCCGGCCTCCAGCATGTTTCCGAACAGCTCGGCATCGATCTGCTCCCGCTCGCTGCAGGCCCTGGCCGCGGCCTTGAAAAACGATCCGTAAAGCGGTCCCATGGCTCCGCCGATCTCCGTCACCAGGGTCCTGCCGAGGGTCTTGAGGCTTTCGGAGAGATTCATCTCCGCGGTCAACCGTGAGGCCGTCATGGTGAAACCCTTGGCCATGTTGATCCCGTGATCTCCGTCTCCGATCGCACCGTCCACCTCGCTCAAGAGCGCTTTGTTCTGCTGGATGGTCCGGATGAGATCCCGTACAACCGCTTGCCCGGCCTGGTTTGCGAACTGCTCTGCCATAGCCGCTACTGGGTCTGGGTCAAACCCATGGAAACGCAGTCCAGATCGATCAGTTCTTTCAGCTCCCCATCGAGCTTCATGATCGTCAGCGTAGCTCCCATCATGTCCAGCGAGGTGAAGTAGTTGCCCACATAGGGACGATAGACCTGGATGCCTTTCTCTTTCAGAATCTCCTCCATACGACTGTAGACAATGTACAGCTCCATTACAGGAGTGGCGCCCAGTCCGCTGACCAGGGCCACCACCTCCTCACCTGCCCGGAAGGGAAGATCCGGAAGAATCACCTCCAGACCCAGCTCCGCGATCTCGTTCGCGGTGGCCAGATCGGCGACTTTGATGCCCGGCTCCCCATGATGCCCGATGCCAACCTCCATTTTCCCCGACTCGATGCTGAAGTTGGGCTTGCCTACCGCCGGGATCGTGCAGGGGGTCAAGCCGAAACCGATGCTGCGCGTGTTGTCGATCCCCTTCTGGGCGGCTGCAACTACCTCCTCCAGAGTTCCCCCCAAGGCGGCTTTCGCACCGCCTATCTTCCACATCAGCACCTCTCCGGCCACTCCCCGACGCCTGTGCCTGTCCTCCTTCGCGGCCGACGGCACATCGTCGTTCGCGATGACCGTCTTCACGGCGATTCCCTCCTCCCCTGCCTCCTCGACCGCCATCTTCACGTTCATGATATCTCCTGCATAGTTGCCGAACAGGCAGGCAACGCCCCTTCCGGCATCGGCCTGTCTGAACGCGTGCAAGAAGGCGTTCGCCGTCGGCGAGGTGAAGATCTCTCCCACCGCAACCGCATCGACCAGATTCTTGCCGATATACCCGACGAACGCCGGCTTGTGGCCGGATCCACCTCCGGTCACGATCCCGACCTTGTTCTTGACCGGCGCCTGCCGGTACTTCAGAACCCGCGGATTGGCCGTGGGAGCCACGATGTCCCGGTGCGCTCTCAGGAAGCCTTTCAGCATGTCGGGAACGACCTGATCGGGATCGTTTATTATCCGCTGCATGAGAATACCTCCTTGTTTTCAGTCGGTCTGGACCTGTCCTCCCAGGGCCTGCTCCACATAGGCAAGAGAATCCCCAAGAGCTCTGTCGATGGCTTCAAGAGATACCGGACGCGGCAATCGATCCGCAGACCCGTCTGGACGCCGCCGAAGCCGCAGCGGTATCTCCAGGCTGACAGGCGTTTCAGTGGAGACCAGATTCGCCAGTACTCGGCCGTAGTCGATTATTCCCGCGCCGATCTCCGTGTGCACCCAGCCGCGAGGGGCCTCGGCGACATCCTTTATGTGCACGTGCAGGCACTGAGGCAAGGCGAAGAGCATGTCCTGTTCCGGGCGAATTCGATTCCGCTTGTGCGAGATCAGATTGCCGCAGTCGTAGTTCAAACCGATGTTCGGGATGTCGAGCCTCTCGATCAGGGCTGCCCCGGCCTGGCCCGTGTCGAACAGATCCTCGGGTCCGGTGCCTGGATTCTCGAGAGCAATCTTCAGACCGCAAGACTCAGCCCATGCGGCGATGGGGAAGATGTTCAGCAAGAAATCGGACTCTGCGGCTCGCGGGGCGGCGTTGGAGATGACAATCTTCGCACCCAGAATGGCAGCGAAATCTGTCCGCCGTTTGAACCGCTCGACCGCTCCTCCTGTTCCCAGATTGAGATGCGACGAAAAAGCGTGGCATTCCAAACCGGTCTCGTCCAGTTGCCTCCTGAGCGCCTCCGCTTGCGTCCTGGTGAACGCTGTCTCCTCGAACGGATCCATGTACCCATGTATGTAGGCGACCTCGGCATACTTTGCGCCCAGGGAAGCGATATGCTCGAGGGCCAGTCCCATGTCGTAGCCATCGTACGCTACGGTGCTGATAGATACAATCCGTTCCACTTCTTCATACCCCGTAGAGCTTTCGCCATGGGTACGCCCGCGCAATCAGGCTTCGATCTACAACCGCAGGATCTGCTCCTCGATGAACCGCCAGGTCTTGAGGTAGTCGTCACCCCGCATCAGGGCCTTGAGCTCTGCCCGGTCGATCTCCTCGAGCCGCCGCCAGATCTTGCCAGTCACCCGGGCGTTGGTCTCGAACGTCCGCACCACGTCCCAGCGGGTGGGCGAGGTATCCGAAGTCAGGTAGTCGTCATACCCGTACTCCTGCAGGTACCAGAGGAACTCGGTGTAGGCCAGCAGGTGGCGGGTGCCTACGAAGTAGTCCCAGTCCCAGCGGGCGTCGTTGTCGTTGATGTGAACGTAGAACGGAAAGCGGCTCTCACCCACCAGCGAGACCGCCTCCGCCGGCGTCTCCCCGCCCCATATGGAGTGACCAAAGTCGATGGTCACCCCCATGCGCTCGAGGCCGATGTCGTTGAGCAGGCAGAGGGTCTTGCTTGCGGAGTCCACGTAGCAGCGACCCCGGGTCTCACTCGGCTTGTACTCTATGAACAGGGGGATCTCCGGCAGGTGGCTGCCCGCCTCCCCGAAGGTCTCCACCAGGCTCTTCCAGGCCCGGGCGTATTCGGACTGGAAGTGGAACTCGTATCCGTCGCCAAGGGGACAGCACGTCACCTTGTCTGCACCCACTGCCTTGGCGAAATCCTTGGCTTCCTTGATGAAGCGCACCGCCTTGTCCCGCACCTCCTTTCGGGTGGAGGTGACTCCACCGCCCCGGAACTCGGGCTCGGCCTTGACGTTGGCGTTGATCGCCGCCCACTTCAAGTCGTACCGCGCCATCAGCTCGCGCACGGCTTGCGGGTCGCTCACCTCGTAGGGGTAGACCGCCTCCACCCCGTCGACCTCCTCCATGGAGGCGATCATCTGCAGCCGTTCCTCCAGGCTCTTGACCTCGTTGTACTCGTGAAACCGGTCTTTGGTCCGGCTCAGGAAACTGGTAATGACCGCGCTCTTGACCACGCCTGTGCTCCTTTCCGTTCTGGCAGGTCCTGGACGGCAGAAACAGTCCGCCGGTGTGCGCTGCCGCATTCCCCGATCATCTTATGACGGCTCCCTCGACGCGCTGGAAGGGGGGCAGCGTTTTCAGCAGCTCCACAGTGCCCATTGCTACTGCTCCTGGACAGTCTCTTGAGCCAGCAGTGACCGCAGGTAGGCCAATCCGGCGCTATACTCGGCGGCCAGATCCACAGCCGAACACCGGATTTCCAGGTCCAGGCTACCCCGGTAGCCGCAGGCCAGCAGGTTGTGCAGAACCACATCCCAGGGTATGGTTCCGGCGCCTGGCCTCAGGGACAAGTTCTCGTGCCCGAGATTGTCGCACAGGTGGGTGCCGAAGATCCTGTCCCCCAGCTTCAACGGGATCAAGGAGACCTCCTCTTTGCTGGCCCAAGCATGACCGGTGTCGAAGTTGTAGCCCAACCGCGCCGAGCCGATGGACTGAAGCAGGCTCAGCAGACCGGAGGTCCCACCGAGGAAGGAATACGGCAGGATCTCCAGTGCCATGCGGCGTCCGGATCGTTCCACGACCTCCAGGAGCCGCGACAGCTTTTCCACAAAACGCCGTTCCAGCTCTTCGTGGACACCGCGACCACGGGCCGCCGGGTCGAGCCGTTCCGTCCTGAAGCCGCCAACGGGCAGGGTGACCAGGGTGCAGGAGGGGAAGGCCTCCAGGATCTCCATGACCTTCTTCATCTCCTCTATGCCCAGGGCGGATTGCAGCGCCGCCGGGGAGGAGAACGCGGGCAGGAGAAAATGGGCCACGAACTGGGAGGGGCTCAAGCCCGCGGCGTCCGCCCGCGCACCGACCATGGCGGAGCCCCCGGACAGCCATTCCCCCAGCCGTTCCGGGGAGAAGACCTCCAGCTGAAAGCTCCGGAACCCCAGGCGGGCCATCAGATCCAGCGCCCCCGCGTAGTCCGCAGGCGAGAACCCCTCGCCCCAACCGGAAAGGACGAAGGCCGGACTGGTCCCAAACATAGCCTCCCCTCCAGATTTTGTATACAATATTCTACCGGCGAATCACGCTTCTGTCAATCACGAAAGCGGCGAGAATTGCCGAATTCCCAGGACCTTTCCTGGTCTGTCCATCGCTGCCCTTGCCACCGCGCCCGGCAGGCCGTTCACGTACCGCCCGGAATATTCTGTATACAATGTGTATCGTTGACCCTCGGGTCAGATGTCCAGTATGCTCTGTTTCAGGAGGGGCCATGTATCGAGTCGAGCAGGAGGAGCTCTCCGAACGGGTCTACCGAAGGATCAAGGAGATGATCCTCAAGAACCAGCTGGTCTCCGGGCAGAAGCTTAGCCAGGAACAGCTGGCCCGGGGCCTGGGGGTCTCCCGAACCCCCCTGCTGTCCGCGTTCTCCAAACTGGAGAAGGAGTACCTGGTCGAGCTGGTGCCACGCAGGGGTGCTTTCGTCAAGAAGCTCAGCCGCAAAGAGTTCGAAGACCTCTACGACCTGCGCCTGCGCTTGGAGCCCCTGGGCGCCTTCGACGCGGCCCGCAACGGCAGCCCAGATGCGGTCGCCGAGCTGGAGAGGCGGTTCGCGGAGTTCGAAGAGGCCGTGGGCGGCCGGTATCCCTTCCTGTTGGAAGCGGACTACGACTTTCACATGGCCGTCATGCGCATGAGCGGCAATGAGATGCTCCACCGCATCATCTCCTCCTTCAACATCATCATCGTTAGCAACCTGAAGGGGCTGCTGAAACCCGCCGAGCAGAGCCTTGAAGAGCACCGCGGCATCCTGGAGGCCATCCGCCGGCGGGACCCTCAGCTGGCCGACCAGCTGATGTACGAGCACCTGCTGGACTCCCGGAAAAGGCTCGACCGCACGGAGCTTTGAAAGTTGCCCCATGGACAAGATCCGCAAGGATGCCCTGAGCGAGCTGGTCTACGAGAAGATCAAGCAGATGATCCTGGACGAAGCGCTCCTGCCCGGGCGAAAGGTCGCCAAGGGGGAGCTCGCCCAGGCGCTGGGGGTCAGCCAGACCCCGGTCAACGAGGCGATCAATCGCCTGGCCGGGGAGGGGCTGATCGAGCAGCGGACCCGCCAGGGGTTCTTCATCCGGGTCTTCACCTACGAGGACCTGAGAGACCTGTTCGCGGTGCGGGCCGGCATGGAGGGCATCGCCCTGCGCCTCAGCGTGGAGGAGCTGCCGCCGGACAAGCTGGAGGAGCTGACCCATCACTTCGACGGGTTCAGCCTGCCCATGAACGAGGAAACGAAGCGGCGGTACATGAAGGCGGACCAGGCCTTCCACGAACATATCATTGCCCTATCGGCCAACTCCTTCATCATCAGCTACGACCGCAGCTTCGACTTCATCATGAAGTCCTATCAGAAGGGACTGATCCGCGAACCTGAGGAGACGGTGGATGAGCACCGGGAGATCATCCGGGCCATCCGCAATCGGGACGGCCGCGGCGCCCAGGAGCTGATCATGCAGCATCACCTGAAGAGCCGTGACTTCATCCGCAAGAGACATCTCAAGTCCCAGCCCTGAGGAGGGAGCCCGTGCCATTGACCCGCAGAGACTACGAAAAGGCCCGCCAGTGGGCCTGGGACTTTGTGCGGCGGGCGGGCCTGCCCCTGCGAAACGAGGAGATCGCCGGTCTGGATGTGGCCGACCTGGGGCTGGGCGAGCTGCAAACCACTGGCTTGCAGATCCTCACCCTGGGGGCCACCGAATGGCTGGGGGCCAAGCTGCTCATCCTCCGGCCGCATCAGTTCTTCCCCCAGCACCGCCATCCCCCTTCCGAGGCGGAAGGCTACCCCGGCAAGACCGAGCTGCTACGCGGGCAGTACGGGGAGGCCTTCCTCTACGTACCCGGCGAGCCCGCGCTCCATCCCAAGGCGGCCCCCCCGCCCCACCGCCGCCCCTGGTGCACCGTCTGGCACGAGGTCCGGCTCGCGCCCGGCGGCCAACACATCTGTCCACCCAACACCTGGCACTGGTTTCAGGCCGGGGACTCCGGGGCGGTGGTTTGGAGCATTTCTTCGAAGGTGACGGACGCCGCCGACCAGTTCTCGGACCCCCAGGTCGTACGACAGACCAGGATCGTGGAGGATTCTCCCTAGCGGCATACCCCGCTACCCCAAGAACCGGCACAGGCACTGTCTTGAGGTGCCGGCCGTTATCCTAAAATCCAGTTTCGACTGGATCCCCGTCCGCTACCCACCCCTTGCAGCCGCCGAGCAGAACGAATACCTCATCGATGCCATGTTCTTTCAGTGTGAGCGCCGCACCGGCGCTGCTTTCCTCATTCGGTCACTGACAGTAGACAGTAGGCAATGATCGGTTTCCTCACTCTGCTCAGCTTTAAGAGTGAGCCGTTCAGAAGCTCAAGCGGTATCAGCACAGCCCCGGGAATATGCCCCGATTCATACTGACCCGGGGAGCGCACATCGATCACATATACTGAGTTGTGCGCCCGCATGAGCGCCAGCATCGCGACAACGACCCTATTCATGGTCTTGACTCCTCCTGGGTCATTCTTCTTTAGGAGAACCCGCCAGGTGCTTGACCAAGCCATCACAGGGAGGCCTGCCGTCTTCGTCGGAGCATGTCGGCAGGGGACCCCAGCTAGAACTGCCAGGCGGCGACCAGCGAGGCCAGGTAGGGGAGGCGCTCCTGGGAGCCTTCCAGGTAATGGCTCAGGCTCACGGCGGCCTGCAGGCTGAAGCCACCCGTGAGCGGCACCTGCACGGCGGAGCTCAGATCGTGACGCACGCCCCGGTACCCGTGGCTCAGGACGTACTCGACCGTCCAGGAGAAGGGCACCGCCGTCCCGGCCAGGGACAGCCCGAAGGCATGCCGGAAGGCGTCTCCCGGCCCCGCCCCCGGGGCAGTTTCGCTCACCCGCTCCCACTCCAGGTGGTAGCGGACCTGCAGCGCCGCGAACAGCGGGATCGCCATGGTGTAGGAGGCCCTGGAGAGCAGGCCGGGCCCCTGCTGCGAGCTCTGCAGCGCCAGCAGCTCCGCCACCTCAAAGGAGTAGACCTTGAGGTTCCAGCGCGGCCTGAGGGCCGCGCCGCCATGGATCTCCTGCTTCAGCCCGTAAGGGCCGCCCCTTTCAGAGGAGGCGGCCAGGACGTAGCCCGCCTGCAGGCCCAGCAGGGGATCCGGGTCCCAGGCCACGGTCCCTGAGGCTCTGTGCGCATTCGAGGCCAGAGCCAGGTCCTCCAGCCTCGCCTCCCCGTCGTACTCGCCGCTCACGGCGAGCGTGGCAGCCGGGGCCACCGTGAGCTCCGCCTTCCAGTTGCCCTGGTCCTCTCCCGCGGGGCCGCTGGGCGGCTTGAAGCCGCTCCACCGCCCTTCCACGGCGGCGTGGCGGAGGAACCCCTTGCCGCTGTCCCAGCCCACGGGCAGGGCCAGATCGTAGCCCAGGGTGTACCCCCCGGCGCCGCCCTGCGCCGCGCTGGCCTGGAGAGCCGGCGCGGCGGTCAACCCCTCCTGCTGGTCCAGCTCGGCACCGAGCTCCCCCTTCCAGGTCACCTGGTAGGGGACCACGGAAGCGGCCAGCCCCTTTCCCTGGCTCCAGGCGTCCACCCTGCCCGCCAGCAGACGGGCGCGAAAACGCTCCGAGAACGGAAAGACCAGCCCCAGGGTGGACTCCACCCCGTAGCTGGTCAGGGAGCTTCCGTCGAGGTACTCCGTGCGGTTCCAGGAGGGCGCAGCCCCGGCCTTGAGCGAAAGAAAGCCCAGCAGCGGGACGGTCACCGCCGTGGATCCCCCGGCGCCGGCGACCTGCAGCCCCTTGAGGCGATCCCTCTCCCTGCGGAAGGTGCCGTCGGTCTCCACGCCGATGGGACCGACAGTGCCCACCGCCTTCAGATCCGCCTGGTCCAGCTCCCGCTCGGCGCTCTGAGCACCCTGCTCGACGCCCTGCCTCCAGTCGTGCCGGTAGGACAGACGTATGGGAAGCGTGGGTATGAAGGTGGCCGAAGCCGAGCCCTGCAGAAATGCCTCGAGACTGCTCCTGTCCACGCCCGCCAGGCTCTGCTGCCCGTCACCGTAGGAGCCCGACAGGTCCAGCGCCAGGGCCCTTCCCTGCAGGGCCAGCCTGCCTCCGTAGCGCTGCTCCTGCTGCCCGATCCCGCGCCGCCGCAGTCCCGTGGCCTCCACGCTCAGGGTGGCCGCCGCTCCCAGAGGCTGGACGAGCTTCACCTGGGAGTCGGTGAGGAAGTCCACCACCCGCTCCCCGGAAGGGCCGCCGCCGCCGGTGGCACCTGCCGAGAGGCGTCCGGAAAGCTCCGTCCTGCCGGTCTGCAGCGCGCTCTGCGGGCTGGCGGTGGGCGGTCCCCACCGGGCGATGCCGCGCTCCTCCCCTCCCGGGGGAACCTGCCGGATGATCCGCACCTGCCCCGAGGAGGGCGGGACGGCCCACAGCGACAGGCTGAGCGCCACCGTCGCGGCGGCTAAGAGCCTACTCCGCGACATCGACCACTCCCTTCTCCCCCTCGTTGCCGGAGGTGTCCACCGCCGCTACACCGTAGCGCTCACCCGCCCGCCCGCCCCCGCGGAAGAAGGTGGTCTCCTTTGCCATCCTCTCCGTCAAGAGCTTCCAGGGAGCACCCGCGTAGGGCGCCCGGTACAGGCGGTAGCCCGCCACGTCCGTATCCGGGGGAGGGCTCCACCGAAGGGTGACTCCCCGCGGGGTGAGCTCGAAGGCCACCTCCGGGGCCGCCGGAGGCACCACGTCGGTGGGCACCACCGTCACCTCCTCGGAAGGAGGGCTCTCGTTTCCGGAGGCGTCCACCGCGGTGAGCCGGTAGGTGACCGGCCTGCCCCTCTGGGCATCCCGGTCCAGCCAGGCCGCCTGGCCCGCCTCCACCTCGGCTGCCTGCTGGAACTCGCGCTCCGTGCGCCGGAAGATCCGCTGGCTCTTGAGATCTCTGGACAGGGGAGGCTGCCAGGACAGCTGCACGTGGCCCTCGGGGGTGAGCCGCGCGGCCAGGCCCAGGGGAGCAGGGGGAGGCCGGTCGTCGGGAACCTGGACGCGCACGGTGCTCTTCCGCCCCTCGTTGCCGGAGCCGTCCACCGCGGATACCGCGTACACCAGGGTGCTTCCCGGAGTCAGCCCCCGCCCCTGGAACCCGGAATCCGTGAATCCCGTCTGATCCGGCGGCAGGGGCCGGCCGCCCAGCCGTAGGAGATCCCCAACCGAAGCGCCCCGATAGACGAAGTAACCCGCCAGGTCCGCCTCCTGCACCGGCTTCCAGGCGAGCTTTACGGACCGGTCCCGGAGGCCCGCGGAGGCCTCCAGCCCCTGCACCGCGCCCGGAGGCTCATCGTCCCGGGGAATCACCACCGCCGCGGCCGACAGGTCGCTGGCGTTGCCCGCCCGGTCCACCGCCCTGACCTTGTAGAACCAGGGCTTGCCTCGCACCGGCTGCCGGTCCAGGTAGCGGGGACGCTCCACGGGGATGGGCTCGCCGTTGATCTTCTCGAACTCCCCCTGCGAGCTCGCGCCGCGGTAGACGTCGTAGTGGTCCGCATCCAGATCCGGCGACAGACGCCAGAGCACCAGCACGCCTTCATCGGTATCTGCGGCGGTGACGTCCTGGGGGACCAGCGGAGGAGTGCGGTCTGCAAAGGCAAGCGGTGCCGACAGGGCAGGATCGCTGGCCTCTCCGATCACGTCCACGGCACGGACCTCGTAGCGGTAGGTGTGGCCCTTCTCGGCCGAGCTGTCCTGAAAGCTCAAGTATCCCTCCACCCGCAGCAGCGGGGCTGGGGTCAGGCGCACCGGCTCCTGGCCCTCCTGGCGGCGGTCCACCACGAAGCCCACGGTCATATCCCTGTCCCCGCCGCGGTAGGGCGGATAGCTCCAGGTGAGGTTGACGGCCTCCTCGCCGGAGGTCGCTACCACCTTCCCCGGCGCAGCCGGCCGCTGCGCCGGAGTCACCCGCACCATCCTCTCGTAGCGGGACACCTCTGCCCCGGCGGGATCCAGGAAGACGATCCGGTAGCGGTAGCTCCGGCCCGGAGTGGCCGCCAGATCGATGAAGGTTCGCCCCAGGGCCATGCGCAGGCCGTTGGAAACGAAGGACAGCACCGCCGCCAGGTTGGGCTGCGCCTGCAGCCGGCGCCACACCGTATCCGGGTCGAAGGCCCGCACCCGCCGGGCCACCCAGTCGTAGTCGGAGCCCATCAGGTCCTGCGCCTGGAGGGGATCCGCCACCGCCCGGATGGGCTGCGGGGTGAGCAGCTGGAACTCCCGGTCTTCCGGGCCGCGCCGGTAGACCGCAAAGCCGCCCGCCGCGGCGGCCTGGCGCAGGACGACGATCACCTTGTCGCCGGCCGGCACGATCCAGGCGGGGGGCGCGTTCTGAGCCGGCGCGGACTGGGCCGCCAGAACCAGAAAGAGCCCCGCGCCGGCCAGCCGGCGAATGTCGAGCCGCATTCCCTCCGCTCCTCCTTCAGAAGCTGAACTTGGGCACGAGCTTGTAGTTCTGTGGCGGCTGCACCACCTTGAGGGTCACCGCGTTCGAGGTCGCCTCCACCCCGGCGCCATTGCGCACCGTGACCACCACCACGTAGCTCTCGCCGTACTGCAGACCCGGGCTGGGGAACCCCTTGATCAGGAGCTCCAGGTCCACGGCCTTGGGCTTGGCCCCCAGACCCACCGTGTTCCAGCCGGAGGCGTACCAGGGCGGCTTCTGGGGAAGGTTGAGATTCCCCGGGGCCGTGAGGGTCAGGCCCTGACCCGGCTTCGTGGCCCCGCCCGAGGAGCCGCCCGAGAGGCTGAGGGTGCCCTGGTAGGTTCCCTGGGAGACCCACCCGGCCAGCACCGCCTCCGCCCCCGAACCCGGCTTGCGGTCCCCGCCGCCCAGAGACACCAGGTCCTTGCTCCTCCAGACCTCGTAGCGATAGGCCGCGATTCCGGAGCCGGGATCCTGCGCCTTCAGCTCTACCTGCAGGAGGTCACGGCCCTTGTT
Organism: uncultured Spirochaetaceae bacterium; assembly: GCA_964490725.1. GTDB lineage: Bacteria > Spirochaetota > Spirochaetia > SZUA-6 > DRHE01 > CAZBDU01. The sequence continues at coordinate 62,105 of CAZBDU010000017.1, forward strand.
CTCCTCCGGGCCGGTGAGCGTCACCGGGGCGGGAGCGCTCCGGTCCACCAGCAGCGGAGCTGAGGCGACCGTTGCCGACGGTCCCCTCCCGGTCAGCACCCGCAGCAGCGCGTAGTAGGTCGCTCCATTCGCCAGGGACAGCCCCGAGATGTCCAGGGTCTGGACCTTGCCGATGCCGCCTGATGGCGGCTGCGGCCCCTGGCCGATCAGGTAGGGCGCCGGGGGGATCGCCATGGGCGTCCAGTCCAGGGTGTTCGGGTTGGTGGGGCTGGTGCCCACCCCGTACTCGAAGCCCAGGTATCCCGAGGGCACCGCCACCCCGGTCTGGCCGATCTGATAGAGAACGGTCATCTTGGAGCTCTCCGAGGTGAAGTGCATGGGCTTGGTCAGCACTATCGCGTACGCTTGTGGAGGCCCCGGAGGGTAGTGGACCGCGATGAAATGCTCGGCCGACTCGCTCTCCAGTCCCGCCCCGTTGGTGACCCGCACGCGGAGGAAGACCTCCTCCCCCTCGGCCACAGGGATGTTGGCCACCGTCCCGGAGGGCTTCTGCACCTCCGTCCAGGGGAAGAGGTCCGTATCCGTGGCCGAGCGGCCCAGGGCGAAGCGGTGGTGGAGGACCCCCGACTCCGGGTCCTTGCCCGCAGAGAAGGTGAACTGCACCGAGTTGAGGTGCCCGTCCGCCGTGACCTGCTGGAAGAGGGTCACCGCCGGAGCCTGCGGCGGGGTGGTGTCCACCAGGATCGGGGCCGAGACGCCTGTGCTCTGGAGGCCCACGCCGTTGGTGGCGCGCACCCGCACCACGTACCGCACCCCCTCCTGGAGCTGGAGGCCGCGGATGTTGACCTGCGTGCGCCCGCCGGCCTCGGTCCATGGCACCACGACCAGGGCCGCCGAGGTTCCTGCCTGCGCGGAGGCGGTGAGCTGCCCCAGGAACTGAAGGGTGCTGGTGGTCCCGGAGCCGTCCCCGCCGCCGGAGCCCGAGCCGCCGCCGGCCGGCGCGGTGCCTGCGGACTGGCCCTCCTGCGGCGGTTGGTAGATCTCCACCCGGTAGGCGTAGCTCTGGATGCCGGACTCCGGATCGCCGGCGCTCCACTTCGCGTACAGCACCTCCTTGCCGGCCGTGGCGGTACCGGACAGGGTCACCGCCGGAGCGGTGGGAGGCGTCAGGTCGCTGGAGTCCAGAGTCGCGGTCACCGGCCCGGTGTCCTTGCCCGGCTGGAAGTACTTCAACGTCACAAGCCCCCGCCGGACTATGGATTTGCCTCCGGCGCCCCGGGCCAGCACGCTCAGGCTGTACTGGCCCGCGTCGTTCGCCTCCGGCACCAGCAGGTGCTCCAGCTCGGTCTTGGTTCCCACCGACAGCCAGGGAGTGGCGCCGAAAATCTGGGGGCTGATCCAGCCCCCCGAGTAGGTACCCTGCCCCTGGGTGTTCGGAAGCACGATGCCGAACCCTGTGCCCAGGCCGGGAAGGGGCGCGGAGGGGGGCTTCTGATAGAAGAACTGTGAATAAGGCTGGGCCGAGTAGGACTGGACGCGGAAGCTCTCCTGCAGCGCCTTGCCGCCCGAGGAGAAGGGCATCAGCTGGTACTCGTACTCCACCACCCCCACCGGGTGGCTGGCCTGGAAGCTCGCCTTCAGGAGCGCCTCCAGCTCGGTGGGGCTGCTCACCGTGCCGGTGAGGCTGTCCACATGGGGGGTTTCGATGTAGGGGGCGATCTCGGAACGCTTGGCGGCGAAGTAAGTGCGTACGGGCACCCAGCTCACCGCCGGGAGGACCGGCGACTGTGTGCTCAGGGCCCGGTCGAAGGTACCGGAGCCCGGCAGGTTGTCGCCTGTCTCCTTGAGCTGCAGCGTCAGCGCGCCGCCGTAGAGGCTGTTGGTGGCCCCCAGCACGGGCACCGCCAGGCCCTGCAACATCCCCGGGAGGAGCAGCGGCGAGGCCACCGCCACCGCCGGGCCGCTCCCCTCCCCAGGGGGCAGAGCGCCGGCCGCCTTGGTCCCGCGTCCGCTGGACCCCGCCTCGGCCGCTACCATGGAGCCTGCTCCCTCCTCAAGCATCGGGCCGCGGGGCGCCTTGGTCCGGCGCCCGCCTGTAGCCGCCCCGTCCGCCACCGCCGGGCCGCTCCCCTCCCCAGGGGGCAGAGCGCCGGCCGCGCCGGACTGCTGCAGGCCCGGGATCGGCAGCGCGGAGCTTCCCGGCAGCGGCGTCAGCGGGTTCAACGGGCCCCAGGTGGGACCGCTGGGGGGCTTCTTCCCCGGCGGCAGCGGCGTGGCCTGCGGCAGCAACGCCTGAGCCAGGGCGCTGGTGCGGAAGGAGAGCCCCACCGCGGTCATGCCGGCGAAGCCGGCGGCGTTGCCCGAGGAGGTGAGCCCCATCATGCCGGACCCGTAGTGCGCCAGCTGATCGTAGATCTCGTAGAGCACGTCGTACAGCGCAGCCTTGCGCTCGTAGACGGTGCGAATGAGGTCGGTGGCCTTTCCCCAGCGATCCAGGAACTCCGGCGAGGCGCCCCGGAAGGCCTCCAGGGCCGCCTGTAGCCGTTTTGGAGACTCCGCGGCGGAGGTCTTGAACCCTTCCAGCGGGATGTGCTGCCACAGCTCCACTCCGGTGATGACGAAGCGCTGCTGCTGGTCCTGGACCGGCGGCGGCTGGTAGTGCGTCTCCTTCCCCGGCTCCTGGCCGGCGGTGATCAGGTCGTCGATGAAGACGATCCGCCAGTAGTTCCAGCTCGTGAGCTCGTCCTCCGACAGGGTGGCCGCCTTGGCCTTCAGCCTCATCTCGATGACGGGTCCTGAGGCCGGGCCAACGGAGACCTGGGTGTTGGCGAGCTGCTGCATCTTCTGGTACGCCTGCTCAGCGTAGGCGCCGTTACGGCGATGGAACTCGGCTGCGCGGTCCACGTAGGCGCTCAGCTCGGAGTAGACGGAGGCGTAGCGTTCCATCAGCTCGGTGAGGTTCTGATCGTCCAGGAAGAGGATCTGGTCCAGGGCCTGCAGACGGGCGTCGATCTGGCCACCCTGGGCCATGAACGCCTCCTGGTACTGGGCGAACTGATCCATCATCGAGGAGTAGGCGTTCTTTTGCGAATCGGCCTTCCCCTGATCCACAACGAAGCCCGAGGACACCGTCCGGGTCTCGCTTCCCACCTTGACGGTGGTCTGCTTCATCCCCCCGAAGGGGTTGCCGGCCTTGCCCAGCTCCTGGATGGAGGGAAGATCCTCCACCAGGATGTCCTGGTACTGATCCAGGGCCTTGGCCACCGCCTTCTGGTAGGGATCCAGGGCGTCCATGGCGTCCTTGATCTTCTTCTGCAAGTTGGTGAGGCTGCCCCGTTCGCCCGCCAGCTCCTCCGCCTGGTCCCCGAACAGCAGGTTGTAGACGGTCTTCAGCTCCGGCGGCAGCTTGTCCGCCCCACCCCATTCGCTGGTCTCCACCGAGATGAAGGCCCACTTGACCGCAGTCTGCAGGATCCCCTCCCGCTCCACCAGGGTCAGCCCCGCCGCCTGGGCCTGGGCCGCGCTCAGCTTGGCCAGGGCCTGCCTGGCCTGCTCCATGGTGTCCAGGAGCTGCTGCTTGGCCGCCTTGAGCTGCTTGCTCATCTGGCGGGCCTGCTGGATGAGAGCCTCGTACTGGCTGTTCCTTCCGGTGCCGCCGTCCAGCCCGTTGGAGCCGGCGCTCACCCAGAGGCTGCCGCTGAACACGGTGACGTAGCACACCTCCACGTCCAGGTAGCCCACCGCGTAGATGAACACCCCGGGGGAGAGGATGAGGGCGCCGTCCATGCCGGCGGTGGCGGAGAAGAGCCCCGCCAGGAAGGAGCCGCTCACCTCCACGTGGGCGAAGGCGCCCAGGCTGTCCGGATCCGGCACGGTGTAGTACCAGAACATCCCCCCCAGGTCGATGCTGCCCGAGACCACCGCCAGGTCCACGCCCTTGTGGAAGGAGGCGCTCACCATGAACCCCGGAGAGCCCAGAAACACCTCGCCGCTGGCCACCTTGGAGCCCAGCAGGGAGAGATCCAGCTTGCCGTCCATCCCCCAGACGCCGTCGTAGACGTAGAAGTCCACCCCCCCGGTGCCGCCCACGATCGAGGCGAAGTTCGCCTCCAGGGCCATGTTCCCCTCGGCGTACCAGGGATCCCAGGAGACCTTCAGGTGCGCCACCCCGTCGGCCAGCCCGTCCGCGTAGCTCATCTGGGCGTCGATGGCCAGGTTGCTCCCCGTAAGGGTCACCAGCGCCCGGCCCTCCATCAGGTCCTTCTCCGCCACGTAGAATCCGCCCAGCAGCATCAGGGCGAACCCTTTCGGGTTGGAGGCTCCCCCGGGGATCTGGTCGGCCATGGTCTTGCTCAGCTCCGGCCGGGTGAAGCCAGCAATGTTCTTCACCATGGCCAGATCGTCGTTCGTCGGGTTGAGGAAGAACCCTCCTCCCACCTCGTCCAGGAACACCGCCGGCGCCACGGGGATGTTCAGACCCTGCACGGCCACAAACAGTCCCATGGAGGGCTTGCCGGCATTGCTGCCCACCTTGCCCACCGCCGCCACCTGGCCTATCTGCTCCAGGGGAAGCTTCATGCTTCCCGCAATCAGCATGGCCTCCGGGCTGTACTGCACGTCCGCTTCCAGGTCCAGCCCCGTCATGGACAGGGTGGCCTGCCGTACCACGAGTCCCTCCCCGCCGCCGCTTTCGCGGTAGACGGTGAACTCCTGGAAGCCCCCGCTCATCAGCGGCGCTCCCGGCGGCCCCAGGTTCATGCTGGCCCCGGTCATCTTGAAGTAGCTCTGCACCGCCACGGTCTTGGAGCCCTTCTTCGGGGTCTGGGCGGCGCCGCTCCCCACGGTCTCGTTGGAAGAGAAGGACAGAGAGGAGGGCTTGGCCGACCAGTCCACCGAGTCGATGCCTACCTTCACCGCCCCGTAGACGCTGAACTCCCCCCCCTGGATGGCCTGAGCGATGTTGCCCACCGTGCCGTCCAGACCCACCTTGAGGTTCTCGAAGTCCACCCCGCCGCTCACCCCCGGAAGGCCCAGCACGATGGAGCCCGAGAACAGGAGCGCGAAGGGATCGGGACTGACCCCCACTGCGTCCATGGACAGCTCCACCGGAGAGAGCGCCAGGCGCTTGCCCTTGATGGCCTCCAGATGGCTGGCCGCCGGCCAGGCGATCTTGCCGTCCATCCCCAGGCTCACCATGCCGGCAGGCTGCCCGGCGCTGTCCAGCTCCCCGAAGGTGACGCGCCGGTCTCCGGGGGCCGGCGTGCCGCCGCCAGAATCCGCCAGGTTGAGGTAGAGGTCCACCCCCAGGAGGACCTCACCGTGGTCCAGGTCCAGCACCCCTTTCTGCAGGGCCAGCCGCAGCCCCAGGTAGGTGAGGTCCACGGTGGCCAGGCTGTAGGCGTTCCACTCCGTGGCATCCTTGGCGGCCCCATCCAGGGAGTGGCCGCCGCCGCCCGGCGTCAGCTCCGACACGGGGGTCACCAGAACCTGTCCGTTTCCGTCCTTGTCCACGCCCACCTGGAAGGGGATCTCCCCGGCCACGTCCAGCGGCACCGGCAGCCCTTTCAGGACCCCCTTCAAGGTGAGCTGCGGGTCCGAGGGCGGGCCGGAAAGAGCGGCTTCGCTGAACGAGAGGGTCCCAGGCACCAGATCGAAAGGAGCGGGGAACTTCACCGCGGCATCCAGGCTGCCGTCGGTGTGCAGCACCAGCTCGGAGGAGCGGAACGTGGTGAGCTGCTCCTGGCTCACCGACGCCCCTTTCTTCGCCCCCGCCAGCAGGGCGCCGGAAAAGCCCAGGTGGTAGCTCGAGGCGCCGCTGTCCTTGCCGAACTCGAAGGCGGGGTACAGCCCCCCGAACAGATCGTTTACCTGGAAGGTCATCCCGAACAGCTCGAAGCTCCGCGATGCGCTCTTGGCCCACTTCAGGCTCTGGTCCTCGACGCCCTCGGTGCCCACCGTGAGGCCGGTCACCTCGAACAGCTCCAGGCCCAGGGCCGGAAGCGCAACCATCGCGTCGGCGGAGAGGTGGTCCGCAGGCGGGTTGGCGCCCTGGAACGCCAGGCGGCGGATCTTCAGGTAGCCGTTGGCGAAGGTCACGAGAGGCGTAGCCCCCGCCGCCTCCGCCTCTACCGAGCCGCCCAGCACCGTGGCCGTCCCGCCCCCGGCCAGGGGGTAGCCGAACTGGAGGTGGGTCACCGTGGCCCCGGGAAGCACCTTTCCGCCCAACGACAGGAGCTTCAGGTCGGCGCTGCCGGTGAAGTCGTACTGCTGGATGCCCCCCGAGGGGGAGCCCACCGCCACGGCGCTGCCCTGCAGGTTGGCGATCTCGGCCACCCCCGGCACCAGGGTGATGGCGCTGGGAAAGGGGGCCGCCTCGCTCGCCACCGTGTAGGTGGCCTGCGCCTTCAGGGAGGCAGGCGAGGTCAGGGTGACCTGGACGGTGTGGGAGCCGGCGGTGGCCGGGAGGGGGTCTTGCAGCGGAAAGGTGGTGCTCCCGTCCACGAGCAGCGAGAAGGAGGGGGAGGCGGACCAGGAGGTCGAGCCGTCCACGGTGACCTGACCCTGCACCGTCCCGGAGCCGGAAGCCTGCACCGCCACCTGGGCCTGGATCACGTCCCCCAGGTAGTAGCTTCCCGGCGAAGGGAGCTGGATGCTCACCCCCTGCACGGTGAAGCCGCCGGAGAGCCCTCCAGTCACGGTGACCGGGACGGAGACCACCCCGGTCACGGACGTTCCGCCGGCGGCCAGGCCGGTCACCGTCACGGTGAGGGTGAACCCCCCGGTGGTGGAGGTGCCCAGCGCCTTGCTGCGCTGCACCGCGTCCAGGGTGACGGTCCGGTTCAAGGTGGTGGTGGACCCGCCGGGAACCGTTCCCGACAGGCTCTGCGTGAATCCCGTTTCAGTTCCCCAGGAGGGGTAGGTGCGGTCCAGCCGGATGCCGGTAAGGGTGACGCTGGTGGTCCCCCCCGCCAGGATCGTGAGGGCAAGCGGCTGGGCGGTGTCGGAGGCGGAGTAGGCCAGCGAGGCCGGTGAGGCGGTGACCGTCAGAAATGGCTCAGCCGAGTTCACGGTGAACGCGGAGGCGGCGGTGAAGGTGCCCTCGTGGCCCACCTTGTCCACCGCCCGCACGCGGAAGCGGTAGCTCTGGCCGTTGGTGGCCAGGAAGGTGGCCTGGGTCTTGGTGGTGCCGGTGAGCCAGGCCGTCCAGGCACCTCCTCCGATCTGGTAGGATACGTCGTAGTAGGCGATGCCGCTCCCCACCCCGTCGCTCCCGCTCCAGCTGATGGGAACCGAGGTGCTGGGGTAGATCCCGGAGGGCTGAATCAGGCTCACTTCGGGAGGAGAGATGTCCACCCTGAAGCCGTCGGAGTAGGCGTAGGAACCGCCGTCATTGGCCCCGCTCAGCACCACCCCGTAGTTGCCCCGCACCCGGAACATGTACAGGTCCCCTTCCGCCAGCCCGTCCGGAATCGCAGCCGCGCCCACGGTGACCGAGGTCGGAGGAGTGCCGGTGGTCGGGGTGACCGGCACGGTGTAGTCCTGGGCGAACAGGAGCACGCCCCCGAGGGTCTGGTCGATGATGTTGTAGTCGTACCACTTGTCCTGGCCGAAGGCGGCCGGCGGAAAGGTGACGGCGTCCCAGTTGGCGCTGGCCTCGGTGGCGGTGGTGATCCAGTCCACGTCCGCGCCGGTGCCGTCCCGCACCGCCGCGGGCGGGCTGATCTGAGCGTGGCTCACCGCCGTCGGCAGAAGCAGAAACAACAGCAAGCTGAACACCGCCAGGGCGGCTGGAGCACGTCTCATATACCTGACCACTTGACTAATACAAAAAGCATAGTCCACCGCCGCCGGGGTTTCAACACGAACCGCGCAAGATGTGCTCCCGTGGAGGTTGACCACAGGCGCCGGTGCGTTTAGGTTGGTGGCGTGCGGCCCGGTCCCGGCGTACTGCAACCAGGAGGTTCGTGGTACCCATGGACGAGTTTCTCTATCAGGACCTGGTCAAGAAAGTCCGGCTCCAGCGGGGCCTGCATCGATACTACGAGCTTCGGACTCGCTTCACCGCCACGTTCGTCAAGATCATCGACATCGTGCTGCCGGCCCATATCGTGTTCCTGGTCTTTTCCGATCTCACCTCCCTGAGCAGCTACCTGAAATGGCTCACCCCGGTGACCATCGAGCTCCTGATCGGGGCCTCGGGCTTCATCCTGTTCGTCACCAGCGTTCTCACCGAAGTCTTCAAGGGAGACAGCCGCCATCTGGACCACCGCAAGGCGATCGAGCGCTACACCGAGCTGCTGCAGGAGATCCAGCTCACCGAGGCCAAGGCCAAGGCGGGCAGGACCCGCGCCGAGATGTTCGAGAGCTTCAACAAGCGCTACCTGCAGATCACCGTGACCAGCCCCACCTTCACGGACAAGCAGTTCGAGCGGGCAATGGTGTACCTGCTGCGCTCCAAGGCGGTCAAGAGCGCGCGCAAGGAGAACCCCTTCGCCCCCTTCTGGCAGGTGCCGAGGATCGCCCGGTCAAAGGTCGCCGAGATCCTGGAGGACCCCAGCGACCCGCTCTACGGGTTCCCGCTGTTCAAGAGGGAGCGCAGGCAGGAGGAGCAGCCGGTGGAGTGAGCGCCGCGGCCCCGCGCTCGGCCGCGCCTCCCTCAGCGGGCCTCCTCCAGGCTGCGCGCCTCCGCCTCGTGGCGGTCCGCCGCCTCCTGCTCACCCAGGGAGCGCTCCACCCGGGCCAGGGCTCGCAGCAGAACCGGGTTGACGGTGTCCACGTGCAGCCGATCCTTCAGGATGTCGCGAAGCTCGGCCTGCCCCCCCAGCAGCCCGTACAGCTTCTCAAGCTCCAGGTAGGGAGCCTCCTCCCGGGGAGAGAGCTCCATGGCCCGCCGGCACTCCAGGATGGCCCGCGTGAGCTGCCCGGAGCCTTCCGCGGCCCGGGCCAGGCCCAGATGCGCCCGGGCGTCGGTGGGGTACTCCTCGGCCAGCCGGCGCCACACCGCGGCCGCCTCCTCGAAGGCGCCACGGCTCAGGAGCGCATCCCCGAGGCGCTCCGCAAGCGCCCGGCTGTGAGGGTAGCGCCGGGAAAGCAGGCGCAGGTTCTCCTCGAAGCGCTCCGGAGGCAGCAGCTCCCCGAGCCGGTCCAGAGCTTCTTTCAGGACCGCCCGCGGGGCCTCGGCCCGGCCGGACAGCTCCTTGAGGGCGCGCAGCTCCTCCGGCCCCAGCTTTCCGCCCGCCTCCTGCAGCCTCCGGGCGGCCTGCAGCTCCACCTGTCCCTCCAGCTCCACCGCCATGGCTGCGGCGCTGTCCAGCAGGGAGACCGCCCGCTGCGCCTCCCCCCGGGAAGCCGCCGCGCGCCCCAGGAAGAGGTAGGGATATGGATCGGAGCTTCCAAGCTTCGCCGCTTCCTGGAAGGCCTGCTCCGCGCCCTTCCGGTCGCCGTGGCGCTGCAGCAACCGCCCCAGGGCCGCCGCCGCTCCCGCGGAGGGGTGGCGCTCCTGCAGGCGCCGCAGCAGCGCCTCCAGCTTGCCCTCCTGTCCGCTTGCCCGCAGCGCCCGCACCGCCAGCTCCAGGGCCGCCGGGTCCTCGGGGCGCTCCTTCAGCGCCGCCTGCGCGTACCCGGCGGCCTCATCGGGGTTTCCCGCCTCCAGCTCCAGCACCGCCAGATTCTTCAGCGCCTCGAAGGAAGCCGGATCGGCCTCCAGGGCATCCCGGAAGAAGCGGCGCGCGCCGTCGATGTCCCGCTCGCGGTAGCGCTGGACCCCGAGGTTGACCGCGGCGGCGGCCATCCCGTCCCGGGCGTCCCTGAGAGCAGGGTTGCCGCGCAGGGCGGCCTGGAAGTCCGCGTACGCTTCCTGGAAGCGCTGCCCGGCGAAGGCCAGGACGCCGGAAGCGAACAGCACGATGGGATCCTGCGGCGAAAGCCGTCGCGCCTCGGAGAGAACCGCGGCCGCCTCCTCCTGTCGCCCCAGGCGGACGTAGCAGATGGCGAGCAGCCCCCGGTCCGCCGGAGCGGCTTGGCCGGCCGCCACGGCGCGGGTGAAGGGCTCCACCGCCTCGCGGTAGCGGCCCGCGGAGAAGAGAAAGCGTGCCTCCGCCAGGGAGCCTGCGCCCTGCTGCGCCGAGGCCGGGTATGCTGCGAGCCACAGCAGCGCCGCCAGCCACGCCATCACCCCTGCACGAGCCATGGAAAGGAGTCTGCCGCCCCTTCGATCTACAGGTAGCGGCGCACGATGGAACGCCTGGGCGACCGCCTCGCCACCTCGCTGAAACCGGCGTTGTGAAAGGTGGATTCCACCCCGGTAAAGGCTTCCAGCACGAAGGCCTTGGCCGCCTGCGGGTCCAGGGGGTAGGCCTCCACCGCCTGGGCCCCGCCGCGGCGGGCGTGCTCCACCGCCGCCTCGATCAGCGACCGGCTGATCCCCCTGCCGCGCTCGGACGGCGCCGCGTAGAAGCAGACGATGGACCACACCGGCCGGTCGTCGACGCGCTTGAGCGTAGGGGAGCGGTCCAGCACCGGAAACTCCTCGCGGGGCGCCACCGAGCACCAGCCCACCGGCTCCGCTCCCCGGTAGGCCAGGATCCCCGGGACCCGCCCTGCTTCCACGATGGCCTTCAGCGCCCTTCGGTTCGCCTGACCATGCTGCCGCGCGAACTCCGAGCGCTTCAGCCGCCACCACATGCACCAGCAGCCGTCGCAGGCGCCGTGGGGACCGAACAGGCGTTCCAGGTCTCCCCACCGCTCCGGGGTCACCGGTCGAAAAGTGAGCTCCGCCATGGGCCCTCCGTAGTCTGCCCCGCGCCTTGAGTCCCCTCAGGAGATGTCTAGGGACTGGACGTAGTCCGCCAGGGCCGAGCGCTGCCGCTGCTCCCGGGTGCGCAGGTCTTCGATAGCGCTGAGGATGGATTCCAGCTGGTTCTCCTGCGTGTTCAGCTCGCGGAGATAGCGCTGGTAGAGCTGGGAGTCCTTGTCCAGGACGCCCATGTTCTGCCGGATGCGTTCCTGCTCGCGGTGGATCTGGTTCAGCCGGGCTTCCTGGGCCTGCCGGGCCTGCACCGTCTCGGCCAGAGCCTGCTGGCGCTCCTGCAGCCCCTGCAGGGCGCTCTTGATCCGCGCGCTGATGGTGTCCGCCCGCAGGTAGACGGCGATCTGGTCGGTGCTCATGGTGGTGAGGGACACGCGCTGCTCCACGGTGCGCTCCTCCACCACCGAGAGCTCCGCGGTGCCGGGGCTGCCGCCCTGGCCGCCGCCCCGCGCCGCGGGGACCTGGACCGAAAAACGGTACACCTCCCGGGTGCGCTCCTCGGCCTCCGGGCTGACCAGCTTCCAGCTATGATCCAGCGGGTGCTCCACCAGCAGCTCCCGGGCCCGCTCTCCCCGGTTGCGGATCGTGTAGGAGCGCTCGCGTCGCAGCAGCCGGGTGCTGGTGAGAATCCCGCGCTGGATGCGCACGGACACCAGCCGTTCCGGCTGGCTCTTGCCCTCCGCCAGCACCTCCGTGTCCAGGTCCACCGAGAAGCTGATCAGCCGCTCGGCGCCGGCCTGGAGGGTGTCGATGAGAGCGTCGCCGGCGTAGCTTCCCGACTCGAACACCGTCAACGGCCCGGCCATCAGGTTCAGCCCCGTGCTGTTCACCAGCCTCAACCCATTGAGAGGGTGCCTTGCGTCCACCCGCTCGTTGTAGATGGAGACCCTGCGGCCGGCGATCTCCTGGCTCACGATGGGCAGCATGGCCGACTCCTGCCTGGGGATGCTCACCGACTGATCGATCACGTACTGAAAGAACTCCCCCGCCCGCTCCGCCTGGGCCGCCGCGCTCACTCCCCGGGCCAGGTCCATCGCCTCCTCCTCGTAGATCTCCGGCTCCCGTTCCCGCGCCATCGACGGAGCGGGAGCGGCCCGCGGCGCCATGACCCCCTTTTCCTGCGGCGCCGGGGCTGCGCCGGCGAATCCTTCCTCGTAGCGCTGCGGCTGGACCGCCCCGTAGACCTGCGGGCTCACCTCGGGCCGGCGGATGTACAGGGGGCGGTACAGGTCCATGACGAAGGAGATGGGCTGGCCGGAGGCCAGGGTGAGCCGCACCGAACGCCAGTCCTCATCGGTGGTGTTCTCCACGATCGCCCAGCCCTGGAGGAAGTGCGAGCCGTCCTGGCCCAGTACCAGCCGGTAGCTGGTCTTCCACACCGGCGCCTCCAGGAGATAGCCCACCCGCACCCGCCGCCTGCCCTGTCCCGTGAACAGGAGGGTGACCCGCTTGCGATCCGTGCTGTGCCCTTCCGCCAGCACCCGCAGGGCCTGCCGGAGCTCCGCCTCCAGGTCCGGATCCACCAGCCTGATCTCCTGCAGCTCCGCCAGGCGCAGGCTGCGCAGGCCGCGATCGGTGAGCAGGTTGAGGTAGCGTTCGGTGACCCCGTCGGCCGCCTGCCGGCTCTCCACACCGACGACGGTGCCGCGCACCTGCTGGGAGGCGGTCACCTCCACGGGCTCGCCCCGGATCTGCTCCAGGATGTCCGCCAGGGTGGGGTCTCCGGTCAGGTCCACGGCGAAGGTCTTCAGGGTCCGCGTCAGGGGATCGCGGGAGGAGTAGGTCACACCCCGGACGGCCCCCCCGTCGAAGTCCTGGAGCACCATGCTCTTGAGCAGGTCGTTCACCGCCGCCGCGGGGAAATCCAGGCTCAGGGAGGTATCCCCCGTCACCTGTCCGTCCCGCTGGAAGTAGCCCACCCCGCTGGAGAAGAGCACCAGCCTGCTCAGCGGCAACACTCTCTCCCCCGCCTGCGAGCTTCCGGGTTCCGACTCCCCCTCGGCCTGGATGATCGGGACGCTCAAGAATAGAAGCCCCGCCGCGACAAACCCGTAGAGCCAGTTGCGCCTGTTCATCTTGTTCATGATACCACCACCGAGCCTCATGGACCAGCCGGACTTGCTTTTCACCGGAGCTGGAACCACCTTGAATAACGGAGGCTTGTCATGGATATCGAGAAGAAAGTGCATGAGTTTGTAGTGGACAGAAAACGTCTCTCGGGCCGCGAGAGCTTCGCATCGGACCCGTTCTGGAAGGGGCTCGTTCGGGTCGGGACGGAGCTGTGGTTCGACAGCGGCGACATGGAAGGGATCGCCGGGCTGTGGACGGCTGAGTTCCGGGCCCTGACCACCAACAACACCCTGCTCAACAAGGAAGTGCAGAAAGGGACCTACGACGAGGTGATCCCCAAGGCCGCCACTCTGCTCCGGGACCTGCCGGAGGAGGAGCGGGTGTTGGAGATCGCCTTCATTCTCAACGCGCGCCACGCGCTGAAGCTGGTGGACGCCTTCGGGGCCAGGGTCAGCGTGGAGCTGCACACGGCGGTGGCGCACGACGTGGAGGCCACGCTGCGCTACGCCCGGCGCTACCACCGCATCGAGCCGGAGAAGTTCATCGTCAAGGTGCCACTCACCGCCGAAGGGCTGCTGGCCACTCGACGGCTGCGCGAGGAGGGGCTGCCCATCAACTTCACCCTCGGCTTCAGCGCTCGGCAGAACTACCTGGCGGGGAGCTTCGCCTTTCCCAACTTCGTGAACGTCTTTCTCGGGCGGGCCAACTCCTACGTGGCGGACAACCACCTGGGGAGCGGCGCCTACATCGGGGAGAAGGCCACCCTGGCCAGCCAGCGCATTCTGGAAGAAGCCATGAAGGTGAGCGGGCGCTCGACCCGACAGATCGCCGCCAGCATGCGCTCCGGCGAACAGGTCCGGGACCTGGCCGGCGTGGACGTGATGACCATGCCGCTGCAGGTGGGCCGGGATGCACGTCAGAACCTGAAGGGAAGCTTCCAGTTTCAGCGGGAGCGGGACTACGCGGTGGAGCTGTCCGTGGAGCCCGCCACCGAGGGGATCACCTCCCTGTGGGAGGTGACAGAGGCCGACCGCGCCCTGGTAAAGGCTATGGCCGCCACCCCTCCATCCTCGGCCGCGGAGCTGGCGGAGCTGGCCCGGGAGCAGGGGGTGGGCGCCCTGTTTCCCGAAATGAGCGCCGAAGACTTGCAGAACATCGCGGAAGACGGCAAAATCCCGAGACACGAGCGCTGGCGTGAGCGCGTCCGGCGAGGGGAGCTGGCCGCGGACAGCCTGCTCAACCTGGCCGGCCTGGCCCACTTTGCAGCCGACCAGAAGCAGCTGGACGACCGCATCCGAAGGTTGAGTCAGGGATGACGAAATGCCGGCGCGGCCATGGAGGGCCAGAGCGCCGGCGATGAGTCAGGGATGACGAAATGCCGGCGCGGCCA
>CAZBDU010000017.1:76471-78591 GCA_964490725.1 uncultured Spirochaetaceae bacterium
TGGAGGGCCAGAGCGCCGGCGATGAGTCAGGGATGACGAAATGCCGGCGCGGCCACGGAGGGCGGCAAGGCGGGCGCGATCATGCGCCGGGAGCGGACCAACCCCGAGGGGAGGGATCATGGCCAGGACACCGTCCCGGCGCGTCTCCTTGAGCCTCATTGCGGCTGCGGTGTTCCTGCTGTGGTTCTCCCAGTACCTGTACCTGCCCACTCTCCCTGAGTACCTTCGCCTCAGGACCGGCTCGCTGGCGTCGGTGGGGGGCGTGCTGGCCATGTACGGGCTCTGGCAGCTCATCGTGCGCCTGCCCCTCGGCGTGGCGGTGGACGCCTTGGGGCGCCGCAGGCTGTTCATCTCCGCCGGCTTTCTGCTGTCCGCCGCCGGTCCGCTGGTCCTGGCGTTCGCCGCCGGCGTGCCCGCTCTGGCGATAGGTCGTTCCCTGGCTGGAGCGGCGATGGGAACCTGGGTGCCTCTGGTCGTCGTGTTCTCTGCGTTCTTCCCGGCCGAGGAGGCGCTGAAGGCCAGCTCGCTTCTCACCCTGGTGAGCGCTCTCAGCCGCATCGCGGCCACCGCCCTTAGCGGCCTGCTGGACCGCTGGGGAGGATACACCCTGGCATTCGTCCTGGCCGCCGCAGCCGCCACTGCCGCGCTTCTTTTCCTGCTGCCGGTGCCCATGGGGCGGGCAGCGGCGGGCGGGAAGGCAGCCCCGCGCCCCCGAGGCAGAAAGGCTCCCGCTCGCCCCGGCGAGCCGCCCAGACTCGCCGAGCTGCTCCGCCTTGCGGGGCACCGTGACGTTCTGCTGCCGTCCCTGATGGGCGCCCTCAATCAGTACATGGTGTTCGGCATCTCACTGGGGTTCCTGCCGTTGCTGGCCGGCCGTGTGGGAGGATCGCAGATTCTCATCGGTCTGACAGTGAGCGCAAACCTGGTGGCTTTCACGGTCGGCACCCTGCTGGCGGCAGCGCTCTCACGCCGTGTATACCCCTCTCTGGGGGCAACCTACCTGCTCTTCGCGGCGGCCTGCGTCGGTGCGGCCCTCGCCGGGAGGCCCTGGCAGCTGTTCCTCCTGCAAGCCTTCATGGGCCTGGCGCACGGCGTGGGCTACCCGACGCTCATGGGGCTGAGCATTCAGAGGGTTTCTTCGAAGGCGCGCACCACGGCAATGGGGCTCCACCAGTCGATCTATGCCGCCGGCATCTTCGCCGGTCCATGGGCATGCGGGCTCGCCGCCGGCTGGCTGGGCATACGGCTGATGTTCGCGGTGACGGCGGCGGGAGTGCTCCTACTCGGCGTGTTCCTGACATGGACGCTGGGACGGAGGCGGCCGGCGGCGGCCCGTCAGGCTAGTACTAGGGAGGCAGGCTCGCCATGAGGGCCGCCAGCGAGAGGTACCAATCGAGGAGGTCCCCGTAGCCGCCCGGCGGGCTCAGGGGCAAGAGCCCCATGCGCACTACGTTCAGGTGGTCGAAGGGCTCCAGGGTTCCCATGAAGTTCCACACTCCGGGCCGCGGCCGGCTCCCTGGGGGAACGATCGCGGCTCCGCTGACCAGGGAGGGGCCGTCCATGGAGATGGTGTTCGCCACTCCGTCGTTGGGCCACCACGTCGAGTCCGCCGGGCACCTGGGATCGGCAGGGAGGCCGGAGCCCATGAACTCCGCCAGCGCACCAGGGCCCGGGTTCATGCCGATGTCCGGCACCTGGCGGCCCCGGCGCCGCGGTGGGTCTGTCGCGTGGCCCAGGAGAAGTAGTAGACTTCAGGCTGTTCGCTCACCCAGCGGTTCAGCTCCCGGGCTCCCTGGGGGTCAGGTCCCAGCTGCTGATGTCCCGGGTGCCCGTCCACAGGGGAGAGCCCGCCCCACGCAGGAGGTAGGAGTCGAAACTCTCCCCCCGCCGGCGGCGCCTCCGGCAGGCCGGTGCTGCGGCAGCCGCCCGACAGCAGGCCGCCCCCCGTTATGACCGCCGCGGCCAGCAGTCGGGCGCGGCGGTCCCTCCAGGTGCTCACAGGCCCAATTGTCGGGGCAACTTGACCGCGGCGCAAGCCGGACCGTAGCTTGAGAGGCAGGAGGCAGCTAGTGTCCTGTCCCCGAAATGCGGTAACACAAACGACTCAGTTTCTCCAAGAT
>CAZBDU010000018.1:0-46517 GCA_964490725.1 uncultured Spirochaetaceae bacterium
CGGCGGGCCTGTCTCCGAGCAGCCCCGCCGGCAGGAGACGGTGGCGGGGGTGGTCACGGTGACCGCCAGGAACCTGCGACTGGCCGACCGGGAGGCCGCCGCGCTGGCCAGAGGGGCCGTGGGGCCGAAGGCGCGGGTGACCGTACGGGTGTACCGGGAGAAGCAGGTCCTGGCCGCCGAAACGGTGGCCGTGCAGGCGCGCCGGCAGGGCAAAACCTGGGCGTTGACGCTGAGCTACCGTTCGCCCCGCCTGGACATGGATGCGCGGCAGCCCGTGGAGATCGAGGTGGTGGTTCCCACCGGAGGCGGGCGCAGCCTCTACTACGTGGAGGCGCGCTGGCCCGAGGAGCAGATGGAGGTGGAGCCGCCCTTCCTGCTCTACGGCGAGGTCCCGGAGTCGGTGTGGCCGCCGGTGGGCAAGCCCGTGGCCGTGGCCGGCTACGTGTCGCTGCGGGGGCGGGAGAGCTCCCGCGGGGCCGGGGAGGGGGAGGATGAGTTCCCCCGCAACGAAAAGGGAGAGTACCGGGTGAATCTGGAGATCAGCGATCCCGGTACGGGCAAGATCCTGGCCGCCGAGCAGGTGTGGCGGAAGCCGGGGCTGGGCCGGCCGGTGGCCTTTGGCCGCACTCTGGAGCTGCCCGAGGGCGCGGTGGTGCGCTACGCGCTCACCGTGACGGCCAGGAACGGCCGGCTGTGGCGGGCGGAAGGGACCACCCAGGTCTGGACCATGAAGCTGGCCTACCCGGGGGGATACCAGCCCGCGCTCCTGCGGGTGTCCGAGTCGCCTTCTCCTGGCCGGGACTGACCGGCCGGGGTCCCGGGCGTCCAGCCGGCGGCGGCCAGGCGCCAGGCGGATGAACGGCCAGCAGGTGACCCTGGAGTTCCCCTACCGGCAGGCGGAGATCGGCTCCTGCCGCCTGCCGGCGGACCGCCTGGGTGAGATCTACCGGATGCAGCCGGTGAAGGAGCCCGCGGATCTGACCGCGGAGATCGAACGGGCCGTTCGCTACCCCATCGGCGCCGCGGCGCTGTCCCGGATCGTGCGGCGGGGCGGGAAGGTGGCGCTGCTGGTGGATGACAACACGCGGCCCACTCCGGCTGCTCTGGTGTTGCCCTGCCTGCTCGAGGAGCTGCGCCGGGCGGGAATCGGCAGGGACGACATCTCGATCGTCATGGCCCTGGGAAGCCACCGGTTCATGACCGGGGAGGAGATAGAGGCCAAGATTGGCCCCGAGACAGCCCGAGCGTATCGGGTGCTAAACTCCCGCTTCGACGATCCGGATCACCTGAGCTACATGGGCACCTCCGAGGATGGCGTGAGGATTTTCATTGACGAGGAGGTGGCCCGTGCCGACTACCGCATCGGGGTGGGCAGCATCGTCCCCCACGCGGCGGTGGGATGGTCCGGAGGGGGGAAGATCCTCTACCCCGGTGCGGCCGGAAGGGAGACGGTGGCCCACTTCCACTTCGCCCACGGGCTGACCGGGGAGAACATGACCGGCCGCGAGCGGTGCGCGGTGCGCGAGCGCATGGAGAGGTGGGTGGACATCGTGGGCCTGGATTTCGTGGTGGACTGCATCCTGACCCCGGAAGACCGGGTCTACCGCGTGGTGGCGGGGCACTACCGCCAGGCCCAGCGCAGGGGGGTGGCCCTGGCCCGGCAGGTGTACACCCGCCGGATCCGGGAGAAGACGGAGATCGTGATCGCCGTTTCCCACGCCCACGATGGCGACTTCTGGCAGGCCACCAAGGGAATCTACAGCGGCGAGCCGCTGGTGCGCGACGGCGGCACGCTGCTGCTGCTGACCCCCTGCCCCGAGGGTCTGGGCCGGCACGTGGATTTCCCGGCCCGTATCGGCAGCGACGACAACCGAACGCTGATGCTCGACATCCTGAACGGAAAACGCCCGCTGCCGGAGGACCCCTTGCCCGTTGCCCCGGCCGCCATGCTGGCGCGTTTGCGGCAGCGCATTCGCTGCGCCGTGGTTTCTCCGGGCCTTACGGCGGAGCAGATGCGGAGCGCCGGGTACGAGAAGCTGCCGGACG
The DNA here is from genome assembly GCA_964490725.1 of uncultured Spirochaetaceae bacterium. GTDB lineage: Bacteria > Spirochaetota > Spirochaetia > SZUA-6 > DRHE01 > CAZBDU01. The sequence goes on from CAZBDU010000018.1 coordinate 2,047, forward strand.
CGCAGACGGCGGTGGATGCGCTGCTCCGGCGGTATCCGCAGGGCAGGGTGTCGGTGGTGATGCGTTCGGATCTGACTTTCCAGGCCTAATGCGGGAGCGGCTGGCCGGCGCCCCGGCCCGCTGGAGGGGGCGGTTGACCCGGGCCGGGTGGGTGACTATATTCGCTCTCGGATCGTGAGGGATCGGGCAGCGAAGCGGCGTGTGGCGGCTCCGGGGGCCGTGCAGAGTCGGCTGCAATTGGGGCGGCGGACTCGGGAGGCAGTGGTCTGCCGGAAGGAGCTCCTCGCGCCCGGGGCGTTCCTGCTGCGGATCGCCGGGCGGTCCGGGCCGCTTTCCGGCTTCGTGCCGGGGCAGAACGTCTCCATTACCACCGCCGCGGAAATCCCGCCGCGTTCCTACAGCATCGCCAGTGCGCCCGGCCAACCCTGGATCGAGATCCTGTTCACGGTCGTGCCCGGCGGGCTTCTGACGCCGCGCCTGGCCGCTCTGGGTCCGGGGCAGGTGGTGCAGGTGTCCGATCCGTTCGGCGCCTTCGCCGATGAGGAGGGGCCGGCGTGGTGGATCGCCGGCGGCACGGGGGTCGCGCCTTTTTCTCTCCATGGTCCGCGCCGGGAGGTCGACGCACAAGGTGCTGGTGCACGGCAGCCGCCGTCCGGAGCGCCTCTACCTGGGCGACTATCTGCGCCGGCGGATGGGTGAGGCCTACCGGCCCTGCCGTTCCGGCGCTCAGGGGGAGGGCTGCCATCACGGGCCGCTTCTGGAGTATCTGGGCGGGATGGAGCTGCCCGGGGACGTTCCGTATCTGCTCTGCGGCAGCGCCGAGATGGTGGTGGCCGTGCGGGATCTGCTGATGGAGAAGGGCGTGTCCTTCGGGAAGATCGTGGCGGAGATCTTCTTTTGACCGCGGCCAGCGGGGAGGCGGCGGCCAGCGGGGAGGCGGCGGCGCGCCTGAGGGGCCCGCACTGGAGAAGAGAGGGTGAAGGAATCGGTTTTCGGCAGGACCCTGGGCCAGCTGGAGGCGCTGGCGGGGCGGGAAGGGCTCCCGCGCTACGCCGGGCGGCAGCTCGCCGACTGGCTGTACCGCAAGCACTCCGAGCGGTTCGGCGCCATGACCAACCTCTCCCGCGAGGCGAGATTGCGGCTGGAGGAGCGCTACCGCATCGAGGTCGGGACGCCGCTGAAGGAGAGCGTCTCCCGGGACGGAACCAGGAAGTACCTGTACCCGGCGGGAGAGGAGCGTTTCGTGGAGGCCGCGTTCATCCCGGAAGGCAGCCGCGGCACCCTCTGCCTGTCGGTCCAGGTGGGGTGCAAGATGGGCTGTCTGTTCTGCATGACCGGCCGGCAGGGCTTTGGCGGCAACCTCTCCGCCGGAGAGATCCTCAACCAGTACCGCAGCCTCCCGCAGCGGCCGTCGGTCACCAACGTTGTCTACATGGGCATGGGAGAGCCGCTGGACAACCTGGAGAACGTTCTGGGCAGCCTGGAGGTGTTTGCGGCCCCCTGGGGGTACGGGTTCAGTCCCAGGCGCATCACGGTTTCCACGATCGGCCTCCTGCCGGCCCTGGAGGTCCTGCTGGCCGCAAGCCGTTGCCGGCTGGCCCTGAGCCTGCACTCTCCCTTCGAGGAAGAACGCCGCCGGCTCATGCCGGTCCAGAACGTTCATCCCCTCTCGGAAGTGCTGGAGCTGCTCCGCCGCTATCCCATGGAGAGCGGCCGCCGGGTGTCCTTCGAATACATCCTCTTCAGCGGCCTGAACGACAGCTCCTTCCATGCCCGGGAGCTGTCCCGCATCCTGCACGGGATTCCGGCCCGGGTGAACCTCATCCCTTTCCACCCCATCCCGGGCTCGCCCCTGCGGCCCTGCACCCCCGAGGAGATGGAAGCCTTCCGGGACCGCCTGCGGGAGAAGGGTGTGCTGGCCACGGTGCGGCGTTCCCGCGGCCTGGACATCCAGGCCGCCTGCGGGCTGCTGTCCACGCGCGAGCTGGTCTCCGGGGCGGCTCAGTCGGCCAGCAGCCGCACCCGGGTGGCCAGGTAGGGAAGGCTCTCTTCCTTGATCACCACGTGGTAGTAGTCGCTGTCCCGGAGCCGTACCGGCTCGCGCTCCGCCGACTCTGGAGGCTTCTCCCGGCGGGTGCGATCGTACCAGTGGACCAGCGCCAGCCTGCCTGAGACGATTTCCAGAGCGGTGATCCCCCGCTTGCCAATCCCGCAGCCGGAGTTGAACAGGCAGGGAACCACCAGCCGTGAGTTGTAGACGCTCCGGCGCGAGGGAACGCGGCCCCGCTTGTCGTAGGCGGCCGAAAGCTCCTCCTTGCAGTGGCGGATGACCGCTTCCAGCCGCTGCTGTTCGGCCGGCGGCGCGGAGGGGTAGCGGCGGCAGAGGGCCTCGATCTCGAACTGCAGGGATTCCATCTTGGAGAGGGACTCGAACAAGGGCCGATGGGTGTGGCCGATGAACGCCATCACCCTGCGCTCCTGGGCGAAGCCGTACACGCGGCTCTCCACGCGAAACTTGCGGGTGTTGTCGTGAGAGACCGAGTAGGTGCTGATGCCGAGGGGTTTGGCGATGTAGCGCAGGACGACGGCGCTGGCCAGGTTGAAGCGGCTCTGAAAGTAGGAGGCCTGGTGGCCATGGAAGACCACCATCTGAACGCCCTGGTATCGCAGGCGAACCGAGTCGGCCAGACAGTCGCGAAGCGGGTAGTCGTGATGCAGGGGCAGCAGCGCATCGTGGTTGCCCACGATCTTGATCAACCCGCTGCCGCCGGCGAACCGCCCCAGCAGCTCGTAGAGATCCGGCCAGGCGGAAAGGATCTCCCGCAGCCAGAAGCGGTGCAGCTCCTCGATGTCGCCGTTCAGCAGCAGGCGGAAGCCCCCGGGAAGGTAGTGATCCCGCAGGATAGTGTGGAACAGCTGCCCGTTCTTGCGGAAGTCGTCCTTGCGTGAGCGATTCCCCACGTGCAGGTCGCTGAACACCACCAGCCGGTCCGCCTCGGAGAGCCGCACCTCCCGCGCCTGTTCCAGGAGGCGCAGCAGCACCTGCCGAATCGGGCCGCCCGTGTCCTTGCGCCTGCTCAAACCGCACCTCCCCGGAGGAGACATCCTGGCATCAAACCGGCCTCGCGGCAAGCCCCGGGCGCAACCGAGCTCGATCGGACGGAAACACGAAACGGGTTTCAGGGCTTGATTCTTCGTCTTCCGTGGCCTAACTTGGTGCAGATATCACGCTTCGTGTCAGGAGCAAGCCTGTGAGACGAATCGAGCCGATCGCGCTGGCGTTGCTGGCCGCCGCGCCGGCGCTGCTGTGGGCGCACAAGCCGCTGTCGGCCAGCGAGCGGCCGGACGCTTACTCCAGGGCCCTGGAGATCGAAGAGCCCCAGGTGTCCCAGGTGTACTACGCCGAGCTGGACGCGGGCAGGCCGCAGATCTGGCTCGCCTTCCAGGGAAGGACGGGCCAGGCGGTGGAGCTGAGCCTGGGCCTGCCGGTGATCGAGCGCCTGCGTGGCTTCCAGCCGCGGCTGGCCCTGGTGGGGCCGGGGCTTCCGCCCCTGAGTCTCCCCTTCCCGCTGCCGCAGCAGACCGGCCGGGTGTTCGCGCCGGGCACGGAGCGGCCGCGCTTCTTCCACGAGCCGGTCACGGGCACCGACTCCTGGATCTTGCTGGAAATCACCGCCACACTGCCGCAGTCCGGCCGCTACTACGCGGTGGCCTACGCGCAGGACCGGATCCCAGATCGCCCCAAGCTGTGGGTGTCCATCGGCAGCCAGGAGCGTTTCGGGCTGGCGGACCTGCTCCGTCTGGGCCGCTGGACGCGGATGGTCCGAGGGTTTCACGAGGTGGGTCCCCGGCTCCGGCCCGGAGGCGAGGGTGCCTCCAGGGACCGCGATCGGTAGCCGCCGCCCGGGATAAACCGAGGGTTCTTCCCCGGGCCAGCCGTTCTCCAGTGGGCGGCAGGCGGCCCGGCGGGGCCCCGGGTCAGCCCAGGCCCAGCTCCTCCCGGAGCGCCGCCTTCAGGAGGGGAGGATAGACCTCCCAGGCGTGCTCGCCGTAGCCGCCGGAGGTCAGGTAGGCCCGGGGAATCCCCCGGTCGGTGAGGAAGCGCCATATCAGACGGTCGCGTTCGTTCATCTGCGCCAGGGTGAGGCGCAAGAGCTGCGTGGAGGGGAGCTCGTCCTTCTCGTAGGGATCGGCTCCGGCGAGCACCAGCGCCAGCTCCGGCCGTTCCCTGCGGTCCAGCTCCTCCAGGGCGGCCGCCAGGCGCGGTACGTACCGGTCCTCCTGGCCGCTCTCGATGGGAACGTCGATGTCGCTGGGGACGAACCAGGGCAGGGTGTTGCCGTCCGGGTCGACGGCGGGGCCGTCCAGGGGCCACCCGCTGGCCATGTGCACGCTCAGGGTGACGATGGACGGGTCTCCGGCGGTGAGCGCCGCGGTGCCGTCCCCCTTGTGGGCGTCCACGTCGATGATCCAGACCTTGCCCACGGCACCCTCCGCCTGCAGCCGCCGCAGGGCCAGAACGGAGTCGTTCACCAGGCAGAAGCCGTGGCCGAAGTCCCGGTGCGCGTGATGCGCCCCGCCGCTGAGGGCGAAACAGAACCCGTGCCGCAGGGCCTCCCGGCAGCACTGGTAGGTCCCGCCTGCGTTCTCCAGGGCGAAATGGAGCAGCTCGGTGAGGGGCCGCGTGGCCCGCGACGGGTCGTAGCGATAGGGACGCCCCTCCCGGTCCCGCAGCTCGTAGGTCGCGATGATGGCCTCCTCCAGACGGTCCGAATAGAGGCGGTCGACGTAGCGCCGCGAGTGAACCCGCAGGAGGTCCGGGCGGGTCATCGTGGTGCCGTCCCGCTGAATATGCCAGCGCGCCCGATGAGGCCCCAGAACCGGATCGGAGACCAGCGCCTCGTAGATACGGGAGGCCTTGCGGGGAGCGATGGGAATGAGGATTCCGTATTCGACCAGAGGCGGACGTCCGCCGGGTGAGTAGAGTAGCATGGCAAGAGAGAATATACGCCGAGGGTGAGGAGGGCGCCAATCCTCAGGCAGCTCCGGGGAGCAGATACGCCAGAGCCTCCCTGACGTGGATCGCTGCAGTGTCCAGGAGGGGCACGCCCAGCTCCTGCTCCTCGCGCCTGCCGAGAATGAGGGGCAGCTCGGTGCAGCCCAGGACCACTCCGCCGGCCCCCTGTTCGTTTTTCAGGCCTGCGGCGATCTGCAGCAGCCGCTCCCGCGTGGCGGGCACGATGGTTCCCGACTCCAGCTCGGCGAGGATCTTCCCGTGGATCCACCGCTGATCCCTGAGAGGAGGGGTCACCAGCTCGATGCCCGCGCGGCGGAACGCCTTCGGGTAGAAGTCGCCCTGCATGGTGAAGAGGGTCCCCAGGAGCCCCACCCGGTGCAGTCCCAGCCGCCGGGCCTCCCCTGCAGCGACCTCCACGATGCTGAGCAGCCGTACCGGTGAGCGCGGCGCGAGCTGCGGGAACACCGCGTGCGGGGTGTTGGAGGCAATCAGAGCCAGCCCGGCGCCAGCCCTGTGCAGGGCGCCCAGGGCTTCCAGCAGGTAGCCGGCGAGGCCGGACCAGTCGCCCCGCTCCTGCAGGGCCAGCACGCGGCCGAGGTTCAGGCTGTAGATCAGCAGGTGGGGGTCCCGTCCTCCCGCGCGCTCGCGATGCAGCGCAATGAGACGCCGATAGTAGTATACCGTCGATGCCGGTCCCAGGCCCCCGAGGATTCCCAGCAGGGGCGTGGATTCGCTCATGGCCATGCCCTCGCCTCACCGGCCCGGCCGACCAGCTCCGGGGTCAGCTCCTCCAGCGAGGAGCAGCCGCACAGCCCCAGTGCCAGATCGATCTCCGCGCGGAGCATTTCCAGCACCCGGGCCACTCCGCGCTCCCCCGCCCAGGCCAGGCCCCAGAGAACCGGCCGGCCCACGGCGACGGCGCGCGCGCCCAGGGCCAGGGCCTTGATCACGTCCGTGCCCCGGCGCACCCCCCCGTCCAGCAGGATCTCGCCGGCTCCCCCGAGGCTCTCGGCGATGCGGGGAAGCACCTCGATGGTGGCGGGCGCGCCGTCGAGCTGCCTGCCTCCGTGGTTGGACACCACCACGCCCGCCGCTCCGTGATCGATCGTTCTGCGGGCGTCGTCGCCCCGGACCACGCCCTTCACCAGCACCGGCAGCGGAGTCGTGGAGCACAGCCAGTCCAGGTCCTGCCACGACAGGGCCGGGTCGAACAGAGAGGTGGCGTAGACCGCCAGGCCGGAGTCCGCCGCTTCCCGAGGCAGCTCGCCCTTGCCGGAGGCGGTCAGGTTCTCGATGGCAAGCCCTTCGGGAAGCCGGAAGCGGTTGCGCACGTCCTGTTCGCGCCGGCCCCAGACCTGCGCGTCCGCAGTAAGGACGATGGCGGTGCAGCCGGCCCGCTCTGCCCGCTGCACCAGGGCGCGGGTGGCCTCTCTGTCCCGGTACACGTACAGCTGAAACCAGACCGGCCCGGTGGCGGCCTGCAGGACCTCCTCCATCCCGGTTGTGGAAAGGGTACTGAGAACCATCGCCGTGCCCGCCGTGCCTGCGGCCCGGGCGGTGGCCAGCTCACCGTCCGGGTGGGCCATGCGGTGGAACGCCGTGGGAGCCACGATCACCGGCAGGGAAAGGGGGACGCCCAGGACCGTGGTGGACAGATCGCGCCGGCTGATGTCGCGGAGCACTCGGTAGTGCAGGCGCAGCCGGTCAAAGGCCGCGCGATTCTCCCGCAGGGTGATTCCGTCCGCAGCGCCGCCGGCGTAGTAGTCGTAGGCGTCCCGGGGCAGTCTCTCCCGGGCGGCCTGCTCGAGCTCGAACAGGTTGAGAGGGTCCATCCCAGAGATTGTACGCCCCGGCCCTTCGCGGCGCAACCGCCCCGGCTCCCCCGTCCCGCAACCGCCCCGGGGCCGCTGGCGTGCCGCCGCTCAGGATCGACCGACCTCCGGACCGCTTTCCCTCGCGGCTTCCTCCTGGATGAGAAGGGCGTGCCCGCCGGCCGGCAGCGCCGTCACCCTGACGCTGAGGTGCCTTACCGGAGAGCGGGGCGTAGTGAGCCGCAACGGCCGGGCGGGTGCTTCCGCGAAGGGCAGCTTCCCCAGCAGCGCCGGCGGCCCGGCGGACGGCTCCTCTCCGGGCCGGGAGGGAGGCTCCAGCTCGGCCATGTATTCGTCTCCCCGGCGGTTCATGAAGGACACTGAGCCGCCTGCGTCCAGCAGCACCACGCCGATGCCGGAGGAGTCCAGAGCCATCTCGATCTGCCCCGAACGGGCAGTGGAGACCCGCCGCACCCGCTCCACCGCGGACACGCCGTGCTGGATCACCTCCTGCATCAGCCGCACCTGCGGCGCGGTGTAGGCGCGTTCCTGCTGGCAGCCCAGGACCATCGCGCCGGCCAGTCCCTCCTCGCCCTTCAGGGGGACGATCAGCCGCGAGCGCAGCTGGCCGATCTGCTGCAGGGCCGGAGCCTCCTGGGCTTCCTCCTGCGCCGGGAGGATGCTCCAGCGCACCTTCGGCCACAGCTCCCGCAGCAGGCGGACCTCCCCCTCACCCGGGGCGGCCGCGGCCAGCCAGTCGCGCACCTGCGCTGAGGCTCCCGCGGCCAGGGGCGCCCGCGACCGGCCCCAGACCCGCACCTGGCCGGCTTCCACGACGAAGCCCGCCGCCGCGTCCCAGGGCACCACCGTGTCCAGGTGATGGAGGACCTCCTGGACCAGCTCCTGGTAGCCGACACGGCGGCCCAGGCGGTCGGAGAGCCGGTTCGCCATCTCCAGCTGGAAGGTGCGCTGGCGCAGCTCCGACTCCGCGGCCAACCGGGAAGAGCGCAGCTTCTCCAGCATGCTGTTGCGCAGCCGGATCACCTCTCCGATCTCGTCCCCCGGGATCAGGCTGGAGGGAATGATGGCGCGGGACTCGTCCTCTCCCTGGAGGACCCTGCGGGAGCTGTCCGCCAGCAGCTTCAGGGGCGTGAGGATGATGCGCTGCAGACCGAACCAGAAGGTCACCGCCAACAGGACCAGGCTGAGGGCGAGCAGCGGGAGGCTGCGGGTGAACAGCTCCTTCTCCAGGCCGGCCCGCAGCTGCGGGGAGCGGACCGCCAGGAGCGCCCTCCCGCTTCGGAAGTGCACGAACAGCTCGGTGAGAGGTCCTCCGGGGGCCGGCACCGTGCGGACCTGGGGTCCGGCGGAGCTGCCCAGCAGCGCAGCGGCGTCTCGCGGCAGCGGAAAGGGGATGGCCGTCCCGCCCTCGGTCTGCGGCCGGCTGGAGGCCAGGATGCGTCCCGAGGGGTCCAGGAGATACACCTCTTCCCCTTGCGGCAGCCGCGCGAACAAGGCATGCAGCAGCCTCGCGCCTTGCGGAGCGCCCCAGAGCGCGTCCACCGCCGGAGCCAGCTCCATGGTGCCCTGGGTGAACTCCTGCCGCGCGATTCGCTCGGATTCCCGGCTGCTGATGAGCAGCTCCAGCACCAGGGAGAAGGCGAGGGACAGGGCTACGGCCGCGGCGCCCAGCAGGATCACTCTGGCTCGGATGTTCATCTGAAACAGCTCCTCGGCACGGCCCTGTGCCTCTGGCGGCAGCATATCATCCCCGTATTACCGCAGACTGTCATGGGGATTACACTTGTGAAAGGTTCCCCCCCGGAGGAAGTTGCCGGGTTCGTTTGCAGGTTGTTGACAGAACCGGCCGTGGCGGGTAGAACGGCCGGGCTGGAGTGCGAGAAGCGGATGAAGGCAACCGAGTGGCGGGGGCGGGAGGATCGGACCCTGGTGACGGGCTGCTACCTGGCCTTTGCCGCCCTGGGGCTGATGCTGGCCGCCCTGGGACCGGCCCTGCCCTACCTGGCCGAGGGCACACGGGTCACCCTGAAGACGGTCAGCTACCTGTTCGTGGGCCAGAGCGGCGGGTACATGCTGGGCTCCTACCTTGGCGGACGGCTGTACGACCGCTTCCCGGGCGCCAGGCTCATGGGACTGGGTCTGCTGGCAACGATTGCGCTCATGGCGCTGGTTCCGGCGTTCCGGCTGTTCTCCGCCCTGCTGCCCGCCGTGGCGGCTCTGGGCATCCTGCAGGGGACGGTGGACGTGGGGGGCAACGTCCTGATCCTGCGGACCCCAGCCAGGGACCGCGGCGTGCGCATGAACCTGCTGCACCTGGCCTTCGGCGTGGGAGCCTTCGTGTGCCCGCTGGTGCTCACCCAGGCGGTGCGCTGGACCGGCGGAATCGCCTGGGGATATCGGGGCCTCGCCGCCTTGACGTTCCCGGCGGCGCTCTGGCTGCTGCGAGTGCGCAGCTCGCCCCCCCGCCGGACTCGCGCCGCCGCCGGCGGCGGCACGCACGGCTGGGTGGTGGCGCTGGTGACGATGTTCGTCTTTCTGAGCATCGCCGCCGAGGCGGGCTTCGGCAACTGGATCTACACCTACGCAGTGCAACGCGGCCTGGCTGGCAGGGTGGGCGCCGGCTACCTGACCTCGGTTTTCTGGGGCTGCTTCGCCGGCGGGCGGGCGGTCTCCGCGCTCCTGTCGAGGAGCATGGGAGCGCGGAAGCTCCTTCTGTTCAGCCTGGCGGGGTGTTTCGCCGGGGCCGCGCCTCTGCTGCTGTGGCCGCAGTCGCAGGCCCTGGCATGGTCGGGGACCGCCCTGTTCGGGCTGTGTGCAGGACCCATGGTCGCCAACAGCATGACCCTGGCGGCGGAGAAGACTACCGTTACGGGCCGCATCGCCGGCCTGTTCGTGGTAGGCATCTCCCTGGGCGGCCTGGTCCTGCCCTGGCTGATCGGACAGCTCTTCGAGCCCGTGGGTCCGCAGGTGATGCCCGCCTCCCTGCTGGCGACGGTGGCGGCGGCCGGGGGCTGCTTCCTTTTCCTGGCCCGCCTGCGCCCCGTACGGCAGGACGGTCCCGCTGGTTGAGGCCGACGCCGCGCCGGCGCCCGGGCTCGCAGCGGGAGCCGCTGCGGGCCATTCCCGCGGCGGGTGTCTATTTCAGGCTCATGGTGAAGCCGCTGGTCATCCGCCGGTAGACGAACCCCGAGAACAGCAGCAGGGGGATCGTGGCCAGGAGTCCTATGGCCATCAGCTGCCCCCAGAGGGTCTGGTACTCGGTGATGTAGTTCACGATCTTCAGCGGCAGGGTGAGCAGGTCCGGGTCGCGCAGGAACAGCAGGGCGAAGAGGAACTCGTCCCAGGCCATGATGAGGCTGAAGATCGCCGTGGCCACGATGCTGCTGCGCATCAGCGGCAGCACCACCCAGCGGAGGATCCCCAGGTTGCTCGCCCCGTCGATGCGGGCGGCCTGCTCGTACTCCACCGGCAGGCCTTTGAAGAAACCGAACAGCATCCAGATGCAGTAGGGAAGGGTGTACACCTGATAGACCAGGACCAGCCCCAGGAGACTGTTCAGCAGGCCGGCTGCGGCGAACAGGGTGTAGAGGGGGATGGCCAGCACCACAGGGGGCAGGATCTTGACCGCCAGCACCCACACCAGGAAGACCGTGTTGAAGCGAAAGGGGAAGTGGTGGCGGGAGAGGGCGTATCCGGCCAGGAAGGCCAGTGTGAGGGACAGGAGCGTGGAGAGGGAGGCCACGAACAGGGTGTTGAAAAGGTTACGGAAGAATCCGCCCTGAACCACCTCCACGAAGTTCTTCACGTACAGACTGCCGGGCAGGAACACCGGCACCGTGGCGATGTTCTCCACCGGCGTCTTGAACGCCGTCACCACCAGCCAGTACAGCGGCAGGAGCACCGCCAGCAGGACCAGCGTGAAGACGATCCAGAAGGTGGCCCCCTTGCGTTCCAGGGCGGTGCGGGTCACAGGCTCTCCTCCCGCATGATGCGGCGGATGTAGAGGAACGCCACGGCGGCGATGAAGACCAGCACGTACATGGCGCCGGTAGAGGCCCGGCCCAGGTTGAAGAAGACGAAGCCCTCGCGGTAGATGAAGAAGGAAACCGTCTCGGTGGCATTCCCCGGGCCGCCGCCGGTGAGGGCATACACCTTGGCGAACACCCGGAAGGTGTCGATGGTCCGCAGCAGAAACACGAGCAGGATCTGCCCCAGGAGGATCGGGACCGTGAGGCCGAAGATGATGCGGAAGTAGCCGGCCCCGTCCAGGCTGGCGGCCTCGAACACCTCCCGCGGGACCGACAGCAGGCCGGCCTGGAGCACGATGAAGGCGAAGGGGGTCCACTGCCAGATGTCCACCAGCACTACCGACCACAGCGCCAGCTTCTGGTTGTTGAGCCACCCCACCGGGGGCAGCTCCAGGGAGCGCAGCAGGTAGTTGAACAGGCCGATGTCGAACTGGTAGAGGGTGCGCCAGACCGCGCAGATGACCATCGTGGAGAGCATCATCGGGAAGATGATGACGATCATGGAGACGCGCTTGCCCGCGAACCTGCCGTAGAACAGCACCGCGAACACGAAGCCCAGCACCGTCTCGGCCACCGTCGCCGCCGCTGCGAAGAGGACCGTGTTGAGGTAGGCGGTCTGAAACAGGTCGTCGCCGATGATGCGAAGGTAGCCGCGGATGCCGATGAACAGCCGTGTGTCCGACAGGTAGTTGTACCTGTAGAAGGAAAGGATCATCACCTCCGCGAGGGGATAGACCGTGAGAAAGATCACCACCGCCAGTGCGGGCGCCAGGATGGCGTAGTAGAAGCGGTTCTTGCGAAGGTCCGAAAGCAGACGGGCGTTCCTCATGATGCAACCGTAGCGCCCGGCGCTCCAGGCGGTCTGGGCCCGCGCCGGCCGGCGCCCAGGCGGGACGCCGGCCGGCGGAGCGGCGGGCCGCAAGTCTTTACTGGAGAACCTCCTGCACCTTGGAGTTGGCCGTCTTCAGTGCCTCGGCGGGGCTGCTGGAGCCGATGAGGGCCAGCTGGAGATAGGTGCCGAAGTTCGACTCGATTTCCGGCCACTTGTTCGTTCTGGGGCGGGCCCGTGCGTTCTTCAGCGACTGCTCCTGCGCCGGGAACCACGTGTACTTCTTCAACAGATCCGGGTCCTCCAGCACGCTGGCCCTGGTGGGGGCAAGGCCGAAGCGATCCGCCAGCTGGATCTGCGCCTCCTTGCCGGTGACGTACAGCAGGAAGCTCAAAGAGGCATCCTGATGGTTGGAAGCCTTGGGGATGCCCAGCAGCCAGGCACCCAGGAGCGGCGAGGACTTGTCCACCTCCCTGGGGTGCGTGGTGACCGTGACCTTCCCCACCACCTGCGACTTGTCCGGATTGTTCAGGTCTCCTACCCAGCTCGGCCACACCTCGGTGGCCACGGCGGCCCGCCCGGCGTAGAGGGCGTCCCGCACCTGCGCGGAGTTCCAGGTGTCCACCCCCTGGGGCGCATAGGGCTTCAGCTTCAGAAAGAACTGCAGCGCGGCCAGCGCCTGCTGGGAGTCCAGAGCGGGCTTCTCCCCCTCGAGGATGCTGGCGCCGAAGGCCCAGTAGATGGGAAGGAATCCGGAGACTATGGGGTTGCCCTTGACGCCGCGGAAGACCACGGGGGTCACGCTCTTGTCGGCCTGGCTCAGCTTCTGCGCGGCTGCCAGCACGTTGTCCCAGGTCTGGGGTTTCGGCAGGCCGTACCGGTCGAACAGGTCGTGCCGGTAGGCGAACATCTCCACGTTGCCCACGTGGGGCAGGGCGTAGAGGGTGCCGGAATCCGAGTAGGGATACCTGCAGAGGCGCACGGTGGTAGCGATGATGTCGGGGTCCAGCTTCATGTTTCTGGCGGAAAGCAGGGCGCCCACATCGGCCAGCCACCCGGCCTTCTGGAACTGCGGTGCGTTGGGGTCGTCGATCATGATGAGATCGTAGGTCCCCGTGCCGCTTCGCATGTCGATCACCACCTTCTCGTACTGCGTGTTGTAGGGAAGCTTCAGCACGTCGAAGGTGACGTTGGGATGCTGCTTGGTGTATTCGTCGGCGGCGTATTGCATGGCATCCCCGTAGGAACCGTCGCGTCCGGCGATGGTGAGCTTCACCGTCGCCGCCTCCGTCTGCCCGCCGGCCAGTACCGAGAGGGCCGGCACCGCCAGGAGCAGCAGGGCCAGCAGGAGCCCTGCACACTGTTTACGCATCATACTCTGCACCTCCTCGGGTAGGTTTTCTGTCTATGATAAGCATAATGGCTTCGAGCACGCCCTGCCAGGCGCGCTGGCCGCCGGGTCCTCGACGGGGGGCCTACCGCCCCGGCCGCGGTCGCCTGCCCGGCGGGACGCCTCTCGGGGAGCCGCCGCGCGGAGCGCGGGCGGCGCGCCGGGAGTTCAGGATGGCCAGCAGCGCCACCCCCATGTCGGCGAACACCGCCTCCCACATGGTGGCGGCTCCGGCGATCCCCAGCGCCACGAACGCGCCCTTGATCAGGAACGCCAGGGCCACATTCTGCCAGACGATCCGGTGGGTTCGTCCGGCCAGCCGGACGGCCTCCGCCACCTTCAGGGGGGAATCGTTCATCAGCACCACGTCGGCGATGTCGATGGCCGCCTCAGAGCCGAACTCCCCCATGGCTATCCCCACGTCTGCGCGGGCGATCACCGGGGAATCGTTGATGCCGTCCCCCACGAAGGCGACGCGCTCCTGCCGGCCTGCCCGCTGCTTGATCTCCTCCAGGGCCGCCACCTTCTGCTCAGGCAGAAGCTCCGCAGCCACTGCGTCCAGACCCAGCCGCCTCTGCACCGCCTCGGCCGCGGCGGCGCTGTCTCCGGTGAGCATGCGCAGCTGCCGGATCCCCAGGGACCTCAAGGAGCGCACCGCTGCAGCGGCCTCGGGCTTGAGCCGGTCTCCCACCACCAGGTAGCCGGCGTACCTGCCGTCCGCGGCCACGTGAACGATCGTCCCCTGGATGGCGCAGGCCTGCTTGGAATGGCTCACCCCTTCGTCGTGCAGCAAGGCGTCGTTGCCGGCGATCAGGACGCGGCCGTTGCAGCGTACCCAAACGCCGCGGCCGGGCCTTTCCTCCTGCGCCTCCACGGCGGGCGGGTGGAAGCCGGTGCAGGCCTCCACGATCGACTGGGCGATGGGGTGATTCGAGTGCGACTCCGCCGCCGCCGCCAGCTCCAGGAGCTCCCGGTGGCTGAAGCCCGCCGCCGGCACCGCCTCCAGGAGACGGAAGGAGCCCTCGGTGAGAGTGCCGGTCTTGTCGAAGACTACCGTGGTGACCGCCCGCAGGGCGTCCAGGTAGTTGGAGCCCTTCACCAGGATGCCGGCCCTGGAGGCGGCGCCGATGCCGCCGAAGTAGCCCAGGGGAATGCTCACCACCAGGGCGCAGGGGCAGGAGATCACCAGCAGGATCAACGCCCGGTAGAGCCAGGCGCCCAAGGTGGCCCCGGGCACCAGCAGGGGCGGGAGCAGCGCCACCGCCGCGGCCAGCCCGACCACCACCGGCGTATAGACCCGGGCGAAGCGCGTGATGAAGCGCTCGGTTCTGGCCTTGCGGGTGACCGCGTTCTGCACCAGATGCATCACCCGGGCGATCGAAGACTGCTCGAAGGGGCGATTCACGCGTACCGCCAGCACCGCCGTCTTGTTGATGGTGCCGGCGTGGACCTCCTCACCGGCGGCCACCCGGCGCGGCACCGGTTCGCCGGTGAGAGCGGAGGTGTCCACCCGCGAGACGCCCCCCAGGACTTCGCCGTCCAGGGGGATCTTCTCGCCCGGCTTCACCACGACCACGTCCCCTACCTGCACGGTTTGCGGGTCCACGACCTTCAGGGCGCCGTCCACGCGCAGGTTGGCGGTCTGAGGCCGGGCCGCCAGCAGCGCGCTCACCGAGGCGCGGGAGCGGCTCACCGAGAGCTCCTGCAGGAACTCCCCCACCTTGTAGAAGATCATGACGCCGGCCGCCTCGGGCATCTGGTGGATGGCGATGGCCCCCACGGTGGCCACGGTCATCAGGAAGTGCTCGTCGAACACCCGCCCGTGGACGATGTTGCGGGCCGCCGTGTAGAGCACCCTCCAGCCGCTCAGCAGATACGCGGAGCCCAGGAGCGCCGCGGGCAGCAGGCCGGCCACCGCTCCGCCGAGGCGCCCTTCCAGAACGAAACCGGCGGCGAACAGCGCCACCGAGAGAAGGATCAGCGCCACCTGCCGGCGGACATCCAGCTCGGCGGACTGGCCTGAGCTTCGCTGCTCGGCGGCGGGCTCGACCTTCACCTCCGGCTCGACCCGTTCGATCTCCCGCAGCACCTCCTCCATGCTGTCCGTGTCGACGGCCAGCGTGGAGGTGGCGAAATCCACCGACACCGAGCGCACCCCCTTCAGCCTGGAGAGGCTCTGTTCGAGATCCAGCGCGCAGCTGGCGCAGTCCAGGTTCCTAAGCGTGTACCGTTCGATGTTCGGCCTCCCGGGGCGTGTGCAGCACGAACCAGTCCTCGTGCAGGTGCACGAAGCCCTGCTCGAAGATGGTTTTCACGTGCGAGTCTTTCAGGGAATAGTAGACCACTTTGCCGTCCCGCCGGTGCTTCACCAGGTTTGCCTGCTTCAGGATACGGAGCTGGTGTGAGATGGCCGACTGGTTCATGTCCAGCAGAGCCGACAGGTCGCAGACGCACATCTGGGAGGACATCAGGGCGCAGAGGATCTTGATCCGCGTGCCGTCTCCGAATACCTTGAAGAAGTCAGCCAGGTCGTAGAGCACCTCCTCCGTGGGCATCTTGCCGTGCACCTCCCGGACGATTTCCTGGTGCACGGCCTGCGACCTGCAGACGTCGTTCTTCTTCGTACCGGTCATAAACCGCTCCTCTGCTCATATGAGCAATTGTTCATGCATAGTATAGCGCTCCTGGGGGGGGCCGTCAAGACTGCGGGGCGGCAAAGAGCCGGAAGCAGGCGAAGCGGGCTTCCCTCTTCGGGGGCCTTCGCGGCATAATGACGGCAGCCAGGGAGGAGGCGGCATGAAGCTGAGCGAGCTGGTCCGGCAGGGATACGCCGAAGAGCACGATTTGAACTGCGCCGAGACCATGCTGCGCGGTGCCAACGAAGTCTACGGATTGGGACTGGATGCGGGGGCGCTGAAGCTGGCCGCGGGGTTCGGCGGCGGCATGGGCATTGAATCCACCTGCGGCGCGCTGATTGGGGGCGTGATGGTGCTGGGCGGGCTGTTCACGCGCCGGCGAGGGCACGACAGCCCGCGCCTCAAGGAGCTCTGCGCCGAGTTCCTGAACCGGTACCGTCTGAAGATGGGCGCCGTGGACTGCGCTCCCCTGAAGGAACGCTACCGCAGCGAAGAGACCAAATGCCGTGAGGTGGTGCGCCGGGCCGCGGAGACCCTGGAGGAGATCGTTTCCCGGGAGCTGCCTCCGGCTGCACCGGGCGCGCATTCCCGCTGAACGCCGCGGCGCCCAGGATATAGGACAGCTCCCGCACCCAGACGAGCTCGTAGACCGGCGCGGCGGCGCCTGACAGGGCGAAGAGAACCAGCAGCGGAGCTGTGAGCGCGCGTGCGCCCGGATTGGCGGAAGACCGGATAGGACGGCGGACCCCTTCCCCTGAAGATGTCTCTACGGCGCCTCCCCTGTGGCGGCCGCCCCGGCGGGTGTCAACGCGGCCGCCCGGGCCTCACTCCGCAGGTTTCCGGCCCAGCTCCGCGAGCGTGATCAGGTGGTTGCGCTCTTCCCGGATGATCTCCTCCACCACCTGACGGTGCCGTTCCCGCAGGAGGTCGGCCATCTGCTGCTGCAGCGCGAGCTGCTCCTTCTCGAAGTCCGCGGCCAGCTCCAGGGCGTCGCGGTCGCCGCGGGACGCTTCCGCCCGGCGGTGGGCGTGAGACTCGCCCCCGTCCCCGCTCAAAGCCTCCAGGTAGTCGACGTACTCGTCAGGGTACTGTGCGGGCTGCGGGCCCCGCTCGAGCTCCTCCAGCATCGCCTGGAAGCGTTCGTGATGGTGGCGCTCCTCCCCTGCCAGCCTCCGGAAGCCTTCCTGGATGCGCGCATCCTGCGCCAGCGCGGTCAACCGCTTGTAGAGCTGGATGCCGCTGCCCTCGTCCGCCACCGCCACCCGGGCCAGCTCGGCCACGTCGAACTGTCGCATGCCCGTCCTCCTCGACTGGTTCGTCTCCCACTCATTATAGTGGAGGCGGCCGCCTGCCGCACTGGGGCGAGCTGTCCTTCATCCGTGACCGCACCGTGACTCTTTCGTGACCTCCCGAGCCTATGTTGAGGGGAAGAGTTTCGTGGACGGCGAGGTTCGCGGATACTACAATGGTGGAGACGATGAGACGAAAGAGGGTGCTGATCATCGAGGACGATACGAAAATCGTGGAGCTGCTGTCCCTGCACCTGGGGGACATCGGCTTCGAGGTGGAGGCGGCCACCTCGGGGATCAAGGGGCTGAAGCGGGCCCTGGAGAGCGAGTACGCCCTCATCATCCTCGATCTGATGCTGCCAGGTCTGGACGGCATGGAGGTGTGCAAGCGCATCCGGGCCGGTCAGAATCAGACGCCGATCCTCATGCTGACAGCGCGCTCCGAGGAGCTGGACAAGGTGCTGGGCCTGGAGCTGGGCGCCGACGACTATCTGACCAAGCCCTTCAGCATCCGGGAGCTGCTGGCAAGGGTGAAGGCGGTGACGCGGCGGACCACCCTGGCGGGCGAGGTGGACCGGGGTGCGGGAGAGCCCATTACGGTGGGAGAGCTCGCCATCGATCCGGACAAGCGCATGGTCTTTGCGGCGGGAAACCCGGTGGATCTGACCGCCAAGGAGTACGACTTGCTGCTCCTGTTCGCCACCAACCCGGGGCGGGCTTTCAACCGCCAGCAGCTGCTGGACCAGGTGTGGGGCTATCAGTTCGAGGGCTACCAGCACACCGTGAATTCGCACATCAACCGGCTGCGGGCCAAGATCGAGCCGGACCGTGCGCATCCCACCTACATCAAGACCGTGTGGGGGTACGGTTACCGGTTTGCCCAGCCCGAAGAGCTCGTCCCGTGAGGCGCTTTCTCACCGGATTCTACGCCCGCATCTCGCTGCTCTTCCTGGTGCTCCTGCTCGCCATGGGCACGGTCCAGGTCCTGCTCACCATCCGGATCGCGGACCTGCGGCAGGTGGAGGTGGACCAGCTCGTCAACTGGGACCTGGCCCGGGACATGGCGGCGGAAATCGAGCCGCAGCTGGGCAGTCCCGCCGACCCCGGCGACATCGGCTCCATCATCCACTACATGATGGTTCTCAACCCCACGGTGGAGATCTACCTGCTGGACGCGCAGGGAAGGATCCGTGCCTTCTTTGCCGAGCCGGGCAAGGAGGTCAGGGCCGGAAGAGTGGCCCTGGAACCGATCCGCGAGTTCCTGGCCCCCGGCGCCCGGCGGCGCATCCCGATCTACGGCGAGGACCCCCGGCAGCCCGGCACGCGCAAGCACTTCTCGGCGGCCGCCCTCACCTTCGGCGACGGCTCCCCGGGCTACCTCTACATCGTGCTCCGTTCCAGCGGCTACGACATGGCAGCAAGCGGCCTGCGGGAGCGCTACCTGGCCGCCGCGCTCACCCGGGGGCTGGTGCTGGCGGTGGTGTTCGTGGGGGTGGTGGGGCTGGCGCTGTTCGCCCTGCTCACCAGGCGGCTGCAGGCCGTGGCCCGCTCGGTGCGCGCCTTCGAAGGCGGCGACTATGCCCGGCGGGTGAAGGTCACCGGAGGCGACGAGATCGGGGACCTGGGCAGGGCCTTCAACAGCATGGCCGGCACCATCACCGCCAGCATGGAGAAGCTCAGGCAGACGGACCGCCTCCGGCGCGAGCTGGTGGCGAACGTCTCCCACGACCTGCGCAGCCCTCTGACCTCGATCCAGGGCTACGTGGAAACGTTGCTCATGAAGCAGGAAAGCCTGGAGGGCGCGCAGCTCCGCAAGTACCTGAAGATCATCCTGGCCGAGGCCACCCGGCTGAACCGCCTGGTTCACGAGCTCTTCGAGCTGTCGAAGCTCGACGCCCGGCAGGTCGCCCCGCGGATCGAGGGCTTCTCCCTCACCGAGCTCATCCAGGACGTCATCGTGACCTACGCCCCCCGAGCCCGCCAGCAGGGGATCCGCCTCAGCGCCGAGCTGCCCGAGCGGCTGGTCCCCGTGCTGGGCGACATCCATCTGATCGAACGGGTCCTCTCGAACCTTCTCGACAACGCCCTGGCCTTCACTCCCGCCGGCGGAGTGGTCCGACTGGAGCTGGAAGAGCTGGACGGACGGGTGCGGGTGAGCGTGGTGGACAGCGGCCAGGGGATCGCCAGGGAGGATCTGCCCTTCATCTTCGAGCGCTTCTACACCAGCGACAAGAGCCGCTCCCGCCTCAGGGGAGGAAGCGGGCTGGGGCTGGCCATCGCCCAGAAGATTCTGGAGCTCCACGGGGGGGGCATGGAGGTGGAGAGCGAGCCGGATCGGGGCAGCGCCTTCCGCTTCGAGCTCCCGGCCGAGGGCTGAGCGTTGGCCCTGGGGGTGAGAGTCTTTTCATGCGGCCGTGACCGTTTCGTGACGGCGCCTCCGTAGCTTCGGGGTAGACGAACCGAAACACCAGGAGGTGTCGAGATGAAGAGGTTGATCTATGTGACGGCGCTCCCGGTGCTGGCTGCCTTCGTTCTTGCAGGCTGCGCCGGCACCGGGGCGATGCACGACACGAGCGCCGCCTCCGGCAAGAGCATGTCGGGAGAGAGCATGTCCGGCATGGAAGAGAAGAGCGACATGGGGGAGACAGCCATGGGGGGGGCCGAAGCGCACTTCACGGTGCGCGTGGAGGTGCTGTCCGGAAGCAAGACCCCCCTGGCCCCCGTGGCCTGGGCCGTGTACGGCGGCGAGAACCCGCTGTTCCGGGAGGGCACCCGGACCCGCATCGAGGGCCTGGAGTCCCTGGCCGAGGACGGCAATCCCGCCGGGGTAGCCGCCTCGCTCGAGGCGCTACCGTCGGTGGCTGAAAGCGGCGTGACCGACACTCCAGACGGGGCCATGAACGCAGGACCGGCTGGGCCGGGAAGCGCCTACTCCTTCAGCTTCACCGCAACGGAGGGTGAGCGGCTCACCTTCGCGACGATGTACGTCCAGTCAAACGACCTGTTCTACAGCGCCGGGGCGCGGGGTATCGAGCTGTTCCGTGACGGCCAGCCGGTCTCCGGAGATCTCACCTCCCGGGTGGTGCTCTACGACGCCGGTACGGAGGTGAACGAGGAGCCCGGGGCAGGGGCCAACCAGGCGCCCCGGCAGAGCGCACCCGATACGGGCAGAGCGGAGAATCAGCCGGTTCAGCCCATCTCTGAGGTGCACGACATGTACCTGTACCCCGGTGTGAACCGGGTGCTTCGCGTGGTGGTGTCCGCGATGTGACCATCCGGCCGCAGGACGCCGGCGGCTCTTCCGCCGGCGGCTCCTGCGGGCTCTCTCATGGAGGAAAGCGAGGAAAGCGAGGAAAGCGAGGAAAGCAATGAGAGGAGCTGCCTTCCCTGCTCCCATCCCGGTGCTTCTTCTGGCCCTGACCGTGACCGCCACGGCCGGCGCGGCAGGCAGGCGGGAATCCGCGGTCCCCTTCGAGGCACGGCTCCAGAGCATGAGCTGGCAGGAGATCGCGGCCGAGGCGCGGGGGCAGACCGTGTACTGGTACATGTGGGGGGGCTCGGAGCTGGTCAACCGGTTCGTGAACGGAACCGTGGCCCGGCGGCTGAAGGAGGAGCACGGGATCACCCTGCAGGCCGTGCCGGTGACCGATGCCACGACCTTCGTCAACAAGGTGCTCGGAGAGAAACAGGCCGGGCGGACCGCCGGGGGCTCGGTGGACCTGATGTGGATCAACGGCGAGAACTTCCGCACCATGAGGGAGGCGGACCTGCTGTTCGGCCCCTATGCGGGCAGGCTCCCCAACCTGGCCTACGTGGATACTTCGGACCCCTCGGTGGCCAACGACTTCGGCTTTCCGGTCGAGGGCTACGAGTCCCCCTACGGCTCGGCCCAGATGGTGATGATCTACGACTCCGTCCGGGTGCCGGAGCCGCCCCGCACGGTGGACGGGCTCCTGGACTGGATCCGCACGCACCCGGGGAAGTTCACCTACCCGGCGCTACCGACTTCACCGGCTCGGCGTTCGTCCGGCACCTCTTCTACCACGTGGCTGGAGGATACCGCGAGCTGCTGGGGAGGTTCGACCAGGGACGGTTCGACCGCATCGCGCCTCGGCTCTGGGACCTGTTGAACGGCCTGGAGCCCTACCTGTGGCGGCAGGGACACACCTATCCGGCCGGACACCCCCGCCAGCAGGAGCTGTTCGCCAACGGGGAGGTGTACTTCGACATGTCCTACAACCCGAACGAGGCGGCCAGCCTCATCGCCCAGGGCCGCTACCCGGAAAGCGCGCGCACCTTCGTGTTCGACAGCGGCACCATCGGCAACACCCACTACGTGGCCATTGCCTTCAACTCCCCCCACAAGGCGGCCGCCATGGTGCTGGCCAACCTTCTGCTGGACCCCGCGGTCCAGTTCGAAAAGGCCAGGCCGCAGGTGTGGGGCGATTTGACCGCGCTCGACCTCTCCCGGCTGCCGGAGAGGTGGCGCCAGAAGTTCGCCGCGCTCCCGCGTCCGCCTTCGGTCCTCCCGCCTTCGGTTCTGGGCTCGCGCCGCATTCCCGAGCTCCAGGCTCCCTGGCTGGAAGCCATCGAGAAAGGCTGGACCCGGGAGGTGCTCCAGAAGTAGGGGGGCGGCCCGACTCAGGTGCGAGTCTTCAGCGCGTCCATCACCGTACGAGCGATGCTGTCCCGGTCGATTCCCCGCTCGGCCATCAGCCGGCCGGTGCTCCGGAATGCGGCACGAGGTGCACGTGCATGCGGTGCACCTGGGCGTAGCGGCCGCCGCCTCGGCCAGGGCGGCGCAGAGGATTGGCGCGGCGTGCCCCTTGGAGAGCACGAGCTCGTGGTTTTCTCCCGAATCCATCTGCCGCGGGTCGCAGTGCATCACGTCGAAGAACAGGGTGCTCATGATTTCGGCCGCCGACAGACATGAGGTGGGGTGGCCGGAGCCCGCCTTCGTGGTCATGGTCAGAGAATGCGGCCGCAGCTGACTGGCCCCGTTGCGTAGAAACTCTCTGGTCTTTCCAGTGCGCATTCGCATGCCTCCTTATGCAAACACGGGCAGAAAAGCCCTGGCCGGCAAATCGGGCCCCCGCTGCCCTGGCCTTCCGCTCCTCCTGGCCCCCTGGGCCGCCCGGCGCCTCCGAAGGGGGCGCGCTGGCCGCCGGGCCGGCGGGGCCAGTACATTGGAGCCCATGCACCGGGAGCTGGAGCGCATTCATCCACAGGCGCGGATCGGCGCGGTGTGCCTGGTGTCGATCCGGGCCAGCGCCCTGGCGGCCTTCTACCGGGAGCGGGTCGGCCTGCAGGTGCTGGCACGCCGCGAGGGCGCAGTGCTTCTCGGGGCCGGGGGGCGCACCCTGCTGGTCCTCCGGGAGGAGCGCCACGCGCAGCGGACACACCGGGCCGCCGGGCTGTTCCACCTGGCCCTTCGGGTCCCCGACCGGCCGGCCCTTGCCGCGGCGGTGCGGCGGCTGACCGAGAGGGGGGGTGCCGTGGAAGGATTTGCCGACCATCTGGTGAGCGAGGCGGTCTACCTGAGGGACCCGGAGGGCAACGGCGTCGAGATCTACCACGACCGGCCCCGGGAGGGCTGGTTCCAGGGCGGCAGGCTGCGCATGGCCACCCTGCCGCTGGACGTGGAGGGGCTGCTGTCGGAGCTTCCTTCAGAGGGCAGCCCGGCCACCGGGCTGCCGCTACAGACGGTGGTAGGGCATGTGCACCTGCGGGTGAGCGACCTCGCGGCAACGGAGCACTTCCTCACCGAGGGGCTGGGTTTCCAGCTGACCAGCCGCTTCGGCCCGCAGGCCGGCTTCGTATCCGCCGGCGGCTATCACCATCACATAGGCTTCAACACCTGGGGCGGTCCGTTCACGCCTCCCCCGGCGGGGCCCGCCGCCGGCCTGGGCTACTACCCGATCCAGCTCCCGGATGCGCGGGAGCTGGAGAAGGCTGAGGCCCGCCTGCGGCGCCACGGCTTTGCCGGGCGTGCCGAGGGAGCTGCGCTGACCGCCCTGGACCCCTCCGGGATCCGGGTGCTCCTGGAGACGGGGCAGGGCGAGCCGCCACAGTGAAAGGCTTTGTCCTGGACTCGCCGGCGGACATGGACGACAATAGAGGGTAGGCGGTCTGCCGCCGCATCTTCCGGGCCGGTCCGAAAGGCCGTTACCCGAAAGGAGAGGGCGCCATGTTGGACGGTTTCTACCAGTTCCTGGCCCGCCTGGGCTACACGCATCCCATCCACCCGCCGCTGACCCATTTCCCCATCGCTCTGGTGGTGGGCGGGTTCCTGTTCCTGCTGGGAATGTACGTGTTGAGGCGGAAGGACCTGCAGCTCACCCCGAACCAGTGCATCGGCCTGGCGCTGGTGTTCGTCTTTCCGACGGCCCTGTTCGGCGTGATGGACTGGCTGCACCGCTACCGCGGCGTGTGGCTGTTCGAGATCAAGATGAAGATCATCCTGGCCTCGGTGCTGACGGTGCTGCTGATCCTGGCGCTGGTGCTCAACAAGCGCACCAACCGCGACCCCCGGGTGATGGTGCCCATCTATGCCCTTTCCGCCGCCACCGTGATCCTGCTGGGCTACTACGGCGGCCAGCTGGTCTTCGCCCGCACCCCGGAAACGATCCCGGCGGCCCAGGCCGGCGCGGCGGCCCAGCCCGACCAGGCGGCGCAGCCCGGCCAGGCGGCGAATGCCGAAGCGGTCCGCCAGGGCAGGGCGCTGTTCCAGCAGATCTGCGCGAGCTGTCACTACGGGGGCGGCAACAGCATCGTGCGGGAGCTCCCCATCAAGGGAGCGCCGGTGCTCTCGGACCAGCAGACGTTCACGGCCTTTCTGCGCCAGCCGGTGGTGACCAGGAACGGTCAGACCTTCAGACTGATGCGCGCCTTTCCGGCCACCGTGATCTCGGACCAGCAGGCGGGCCAGCTCTACCAGTACATCGTGCAGCAATGGGGTAAGCCCTAGGCCGGCCCGCGGCGCGTTTACTGTGCCGAAAGGCCGTTCCCGGCGAGGGACCTGCTCCCTCCTTCCGCGCCATCCCGCCGGGACTGCCGGGTCCCCCCGGGCGCCCCGCTCCGGGAGACCTACCTCGCGGGCCTGCCGGCCGGGCCCGATCGTTTTTCCCCTGCCGTCGGGTTTTTTGGGTTGACAACTGCCGGATACCCCTTACAATAGCGGTCCAGAAGGCCGGTGGCTGAGCTGTCAGACCACGACATCGGCAGGAGTGACCGTTGGAGTTTAAACCCGAGCTGAAGGTGCTCAGCGAGGAGCAGATCCACGCCATCCACCAGGCGGCCATGGAGATCCTCTGGAACACCGGTGTGCTGGTCAAGGCGCCGGCGGCGCGGGAGCTGCTGCGCAACGCCGGGGCGGCGGTGGAGGAGGAGAGCATGATCTGCCGCATCCCGGCCTGGATCGTCGAGGAGGCGCTGCGCCGGGCCCCCTCCTCCTTCACCGTCCACGCCCGCGATCCGGAGAAGTCGGTGCGGGTCTCCACCACCAGCCTGCACTACGAGCCCATGATCGGGCGGCTCAACTGCTTCGACTCCCGCACCGGGACCACCCATCGCACCACCCTTGCCGACGTGGGGGAGCTGGTGCGGCTGGCCGACGCCCTGCCGGGCTACCACCTGCTGCACTCGGGGGCCATCATGCCCCAGATCGACGGGGTGCCCATCCGCTCCACCCACGTGTACGGCTACCGGGAATCGGTGCGCAACTCCGTGAAGCCCGTCAAGGCCACCTCCCGGGAGAGGATCATGGCCCAGGACTGCCTGCGCATGGTGGCCGTGGTGGCCGGGGGCGAGGAGGAGCTGCGCCGCCTGCCCTTCACCTTCACTACCGACAACCCCGTGGCCCCCCTGCACCACGACCGGGACCAGATGGAGGGGGCGCTGGAGTTCGCCCGCTGGGGCCTGCCCATCGACGTGACCTCGGAGCCCCAGGCCGGCGCCACCGCGCCGGCCACGCTGGCCGGCCTGCTGGCCCAGCAGACCGCGGACGTGGTGAGCGGGATCACCATCATCCAGCTGGCCAACCCGGGAAACCCCGTGTGGTACGGCACCTGCGGCTCGATCATGGACATGCGCATCGGGCGCATCGCCATCGGGGCGGTGGAGATGGGCCTGATCAACGCGGCCAGCGCCCAGATCGCGCACCACTACGGCATCCCCTGCCGCGGCACCGCCTCGGCCACGGACTCCAAGGCTCTGGACTTTCAGGCCGGCTACGAGAAGACCCAGGCCCTGGTGACGGCCGCGCTGGGCGGGGTGAACAAGATCTTCTACCCCGGAACTATGGAGGGCGCCCTTACGGTGAGCAAGGAGGGGCTGGTCCTGGACGAGGAGATCATCGCCGGGGTGTACCGCACCCTGGAGGGCGTGCGGGTGGACCAGACCACCCTGGCCGCGCAGCTGGTGGACCGGGTGGGTCCCGGCGGACACTTCCTGAAGCAGCGCCACACGCTGCAGTTCATCCAGAGCGAGCATTTCCTGCCCCGCCTGGCCAGCCGGCAGACCCGGGAGAAATGGATGGAAGGCGGATCGAAGACCATGGTGGACCGGGCCCGGGAGGAGGTGGAGCGCATCCTGGCCGAGCACGAACCGGCGCCGCTGCCGGCGGCGGCCGAGGCGGAGCTGGAGCGCATCGTGCGGGAAGTGGAGGCGCGCGAGCAGAAGAGGCGGGCCGGCTCCGGCTGAGCAGGAATGACGGGCGCACGGATGATGGATGGATGATGGATGGATGACGGATGGATGACGGACGGCGGATCACAGACGATGGAAGAGGAGCGGCAGGCGCCATGGCGGACATCGAGTTCCTGTACCTGAGCCAGGAAGAGGTCAGGGCCACGGGGGTGGGCATCGAGCTGGCGCTGCAGGCCGTAGAGGACGCCTTCCGGCTGCATCACCAGGGCAAGGTCATCCTGCCCTCCAAGGTCGTGCTGGACATGGGCGAGCGGGAACGCGGGCGCGGCAACGCCATGCCCGCCTACGTGGGCGGCGAGTACGACGTGTTCGGCATCAAGTGGATCGCCGGCTTTCCCGGAAACCCCGCGCGCTTCGGCCTGCCGCGGGCCACAGCCCTGTTCATCCTGAACGACGCGGACAGCGGGGTGCCCCTGGCCGTGATGGACTGCACGCTGCTGTCCGCCCTGCGCACGGGGGCGGTCACCGGGGTGGGGGCGCGGGCGCTGGCCCGCCCGGACTCCCGGAGCGCCGCCATCATCGGCTGCGGTGTGCAGGCCCGCACCCAGCTGGAGGCGCTCAAAACGGTGCTGCCGCAGCTGGAGGAGCTGCGCTGTTTCGACATACGTTGGGAGGCGGCCCGGGTCTTCGCCGCCGAGGCGGCCGAACGCTTCGGGATGGGCGCGAAGGCGGCCGCCACGGCCGAGGAGGCGGTGCGCGAGGCAGACGTGGTGGTCACCGTCACCGTGGCCGACGAGCCTATCGTCAGGGAGGGCTGGATGAAGCCCGGCAGCTTCTTCTCCGCCGTCGGCTCCTACCAGGAGGAGGAGTTCGACGTGGTGGCCAACTCCGACCTGGTGGTGGTGGACGGGCTGGAGCACGTTCTGCACCGGGAGACCCCGGTGGTGGCGCTGATGATCAGGGAGGGCCGGCTGCGGGAGGAGGACGTGGCCGAGCTGGGGGCCATCCTCACCGGGGAGCGGCCCGGCCGCCGCCGCCCGGAGGAGCGGATCTTCTTCAGCCCCATCGGCATGGCCGTGGAGGACGTCTGCCTGAGCGCCCGGGTGTACCGGCTGGCGCTGGAGAAGGGGATCGGCCGCCGCCTGGGTTTGTTCGGCCGCGACATCGCCCGCTGAGGCCGCGGGCAGGAAGCGATTCAGGAGGACCGGCATGGCGCAAAGCGAAGAGATCTACGCCCGGATGCGGGCCAGCATCGAGAGCTACGACAGCGAGGCGGCGGCGGCAGCGGCCAGGGAGGCGGTGGCGGCGGGGGTCAACCTGCTGGAGGCGGTGGAGCAGGGGTTCGCCGAGCCGATCCGGCGGCTGGGGGAGGCCTTCGACCGCATGGAGATCTTCCTCCCGCAGCTCATGCTGGCCTCCGACGCCATGAAGGCGGGGATGGCGGTGATGGAGGAGGCGATCAAAAGGGGTGGCGGCACCCTGGCGAGCAAGGGCACGGTGGTGATCGGAACGGTGGAGGGGGACATCCACGACATCGGCAAGACGGTGGTGGCGGCCCTGCTTTCGGCCAACGGCTACCAGGTCCACGACCTGGGGGTGGAGGTTCCGGCCGGGCGCTTCATCGAGGCGGCCGCCGGCCACCAGGCGGACATCATCGGCATGTCGGCCCTGCTGTCCACCACCATGCTGTATCAGCGGGACGTGATCGAGCTGCTGGGCAACAAGGGACTGCGGGGGAAGTACTTCACCATTGTCGGGGGGGCGCCGGTCACCCAGGCCTGGGCCGAGGAGATCGGGGCGGACGGCTACGCCCGGGGACCCTACGAGGCGGTGAGGCTGCTGGACGCCAGCAAGGGAGCCTGGGGGAAATGAACTTCAAGGAGATCGCACGGCGTGCGGAGACCGGCCCGCTCATGGAGGCGCCCGACTTCCTGATGAAGCGGTTGTCCGCCGCCGTGCCGGCGCTGCAGAAGAAGTACGAGATCCACTGGGACGGCAAGACCCTGCTCAACCAGGATGACGAGATGGCCGACCGGCTGTGGCAGGCGGGGCGGGAGCTGCTGCTGTCGGCCGGGATCTTCAGCATGGGCTCCCGGCGGGTGATCGAGATCTCCGGGGAGGAGCTGGAGGAGGCGCTGCGCTTCGTTCCGGCGGAGCTGCCGATGGGTGCGGGCAAGGACCGGGTGACCGCCCGCCACCGCGGCGTGGAGGACCCGCGACCGCCTTTCGTGTTCAGCGGCCCCTTCAACGCCGACGTGAGCGAGGAGATGTTCGTCCACCTCAACGAGGCCTTCGCCCAGGAGAGGATCATCGACAGCCTGCTGTTTCCCGGGTATCTGAAGGTCCTGGACGGCCAGACCATCCGCCCCACCTCGGGATTGTCCAGCCGGGCGGCCATGCTCTACGGACAGTGGTCCCGCGAGGCGGTGCGCCGGGCGGGGAGGCCGGGCATGCCCATAACCGGGCACGCGGTCATGGCGTTGAACGAGATCGCCTGCACGAACGAGGAGTGGGGCCTGCGGGCCAGCGATCCGCGCGCCATGGTGCTGATCTCGGAGCTGCAGGTAGATGACGTGACCCTGACCCGCCTGGCCTACTACCAGGCCTACGGCTGCCCGATCTACGTGGCCTTCACGCCCCTGGTGGGCGGCTACGGCGGGGATCCCGCCGGCACGGCCGTGGTGGCGGCCGCCTCCTTCATCGCCGCGGTGGTGCTGGGCGCCGAGATCGCGCACTTGGGGCCCCAGCACATCAAGTACAAGCAGCAGACCAACGCCCACTCGTTGTTCCTGGCCGGAGTGGCCAACCAGGCGGTGGCGCGGAACAGCCGCATCATCGCCACCACCAGCCACACCACCACCGGCCGGCCCGGCGGCGAGCAGTACGCCCGTGAGTTCGCCGCCCTGGCGCTCTGTGCGGTGACCAGCGGCAGCAACGTAACCGGGCCCCGACCGGCCGAGCCGCTGGGCTTCAACAACGTCAGCCCCCTGATGGCCCGGCTGTTCGCGGAGGTGGCCCATGCCGCCGCCTCCCTGAGCCGGCCTGAGGCGGCCGAAATCGTGCACCGTCTGTACGCCACCTACAGCGACAGCCTGGATCTGGAGAGCTCGCCCCCCGGGCAGGTCTTCGAGGAGCTCTACGACCTGAAGACGCTGCGGCCCACTGCGGAGCACCAGGCGCTGTACGAGCGGCTCAAGGAAGAGCTGGCCGGGTTGGGGGTCCCCCTGGCATGAGCGCCGCAGCCGAGGGGGGGGCGAAGATGTTCGAGCAGGTGCAGAGCCAGAAGTACTACCTGCAGATCGTCAACCAGATCCGCACCCTGATCGCCGAGGGCAAGCTGAAGGAAGGGGAGCGCCTGCCGGCGGAGCGGGTCCTGGCCCAGCAGTTCGGCACCAGCCGCGCCAGCATCCGCGAGGCCCTGAGCGCCCTGGAGATCCTGGGGCTGGTGGAGGCCAAGAGCGGGCAGGGCAACTTCATCCGCTCGGAGGGCTTGAGCTCCACCCTGGAGGGGGAGAGCCTGACCGAGCTGCTGCGCGAGCACAGCCCCTACGAGATCTTCGAGTCCCGCCTGGAGATCGAGCCCAGCCTGGCCGGTCTGGCCGCCCAGCGCGCCAGCGCCGGGGAAAGGGAAGAGCTGCTGGGGATCCTTGAAACCCTCAACCGCATCGGCCGGGAGCTGGAGGCCGACCCGGCCCGGGTGGACGACTACATGGAGGAGGACCGGAAGCTGCACCTGAAGATCGGGCAGTGCGCTCACAACAGCGTGCTGCACATGGTCTTCGCCGCCGTGAACCAGATGATGACGGAAAGACACTGGCGGGTGCTGAAGAGCAAAGGGGTCTTCCAGGAAGGCAACATCCGCAAGTACGAGCGGGAGCACAACTCCATCGTCCGGGCCATCTGCGAGGGGCGCGCCGAGGCCGCCCGCAAGGAGATGCGCCGGCATATCTTCGACGTCAAGAAGGATCTGTTCGAGGAATGAGGCTGAGGAGGACAGCGACAGATGATTGGTGCAAAGGAGCTGAAGGGGGTCATTCCGGCGATCATCACGCCCTTCGACGCGAACGACAGGGTGGACCTGGAGGGGGTGGAGAAGATCTGCCGCTTCCTGATCGAAGGGGGCGTGCACGCCATCATGCCGGTGGGAGGGACGGGTGAGTTCCCGAGCCTGCTGCGGGAGGAGAAGCGTGACCTGGTGGCCGCCATCGCAGGGGTAGCCAAGGGCAAGGTGCCGGTGGTGGCCGGTACGGCGGCCTGCAGCACCCGCGAGGTCATCCTGCTCAGCAATGAGGCCCACCAGGCGGGGGCGGATGCCGTGATCGTCACCGCCCCGTACTACTTCAGGCTCCCCGAGGATTCCCTGCGCGAGCACTACCGCACCGTGGCCGCCAACGTGGGCTGCCCGGTGGTGGTGTACAACAACCCGCTGTACACCGGCAATCCCATGAGCCCGGAGCTCCTGGCCGGCCTGATGAGGGTGGAGAACATCATCGGGCTGAAACAGAGCCAGGCCGACATGGGGCAGCTGGTGGAGACGATCCGGCTCTCGCCGGCGGGGCGGTCCCTGTGCACGGGGATCGACAGCCAGTTCTACCCGGCGCTGTGTGTGGGTGCGGTGGGCGTCTACTCCACCGCCGCCGGCGTCATCCCTGCCCAGATGGTGAGACTCTACGACCTGTTCCAGGCCGGGAAGCACGCCGGGGCGCTGGAGCTCCACATGAAGCTGCAGGCCCTCAACAGGTACCTGGAGTACGATCCCGGCTACGTGGCGCCGGCCAAGGAGGCGCTCAACATGATGGGGCTTCCCGGCGGAAGCCTGCGCGCGCCGCTGCCGGAGCTCACCCGGGAGGAGAGGGCCGGAATCCGGGAGGCCCTGAAGGGAATCGGAGTCCTGTAGGCGCGGGGAGGGTGATGCGTTTCAGAGTGGGCGTGGACACCGGGGGCACCTTCACCGACTGCGTCGTGATCGACGGCGCGGGGGCGGTGCACAGCTTCAAGGAGCTGTCCACCCCGAAAGACCCCTCCGTCGGCCTGTACAACGTCATCCGCAAGGCCGCCGGGCACTTCGGACGCAGCCTCCAGGAGTTCCTGGCCGACCTGGAGTTCCTGGCCCACGGGACCACCGTGGCCACCAACACCCTCCTCACCCGGACCGGGGCGAAGACTGGCCTCATCCTGACCCGGGGGTTCCGGGACACCCTGGAGATGCGCCGGGCCCACAAGGAGAACATCTGGGACCTGTTTCTTCCGGTGCCCCAGCCTCTGGTGCCCCGCCATCTGCGCGTGGGGGTGCGGGAGCGCATCGATCACCGGGGACAGGTGGTGGAACCGCTCGCGGAAGAGGAGGTGGCCGCGGCCTGCGCCCTGTTGCGCAGGGAAGGGGTGGAGGCGGTGGCGGTATGCACGTTGTTCTCCTTCCTGGAGGACGGGCATGAGCGGCGCATCCGCGAGCAGGTGGTGAAGGAGCTGCCGGAGGCGTTCGTCTCGATCTCCTCGGAGGTGCTGCCGCAGATCCGCGAGTACGAGCGGATGTCCACCACCGTGGCCAACGCCTACGTCGGGCCCAGGCTTACGGTGTACCTCTCCACCCTGGAAGCGAAGCTGAAGCAGGACGGGCTGAAGAGGGCCTTCTACGTGACCGCCTCCAACGGCGGGGTGATGACCTCCGAGACCGCCATCCGCCACGCCTCGGCCACCCTGCTCTCGGGGCCGGCTGCGGGCGCCGTGGGGGCGGTGTTCTTCGCAGAGCTGCTGGGCAGGCGGAACCTGATCCTGATGGACATGGGCGGGACCTCCTTCGACGTCACCCTGGTGAGCGGCGGCAAGGTCACTCTCAGCACCGAGGGGGAGATCGCCGGCTACCGGGTGGCCAAGCCCATGATCGACATCAACACGGTAGGGGCGGGCGGCGGCTCCATCGCCTGGCTGGACCGCGGCGGGATGCTGCGGGTGGGCCCGGCCTCGGCCGGCTCGGACCCCGGGCCGGTCTGCTACGATCTGGGCGGCCGGGAGCCCACGGTGACCGACGCCAACCTGATCCTGGGGTACCTGAATGCTGGGTACTTCCTGGGCGGGGAGATGAAGGTCAGCCGGGAGAAGGCCGCCGAGGCGCTGCGGCGGCAGATCGCAGAGCCGCTGGGGCTGAGCCAGACGGAGGCGGCGGCCGGGGTGTTCCGGATCATCAACCAGAACATGGCCGACGCCGCCAAGGTGGTCTCCGTGCAGCGGGGGCACGACCCCCGGGAGTACGCCCTGGTGAGCGCCGGCGGGGCCTGCTCCATCCACGCCTGCAAGATCGCCGAGGAGGTGGGCAGCCGCACGGTGATCGTGCCCAGGGCCGCCTCGGTGTTCTGCGCCCTGGGCATGCTGGAGACCGACATCCGGCTGGACACCGTGCGCACCTTCAACGCCTTCCTCCCCGGGATGGACCTGGAGGAGCTCAACCGGGTGATCGGCCAGGTAGAGGAGCAGTCCCTGCGGGGGCTGCTCCAGGAGGGGGTGGAGCGGGGGCGCACCGCGCTGCTGCGCTTCCTGGACGTGCGCTACGTGGGACAGCACCACGAGGTGACCGTCGAGATCCCCCACGGCCGGCCCATCGCGGAGGCAGACCTGGAGGGTATAGCGGGCGCCTTCCACACGGCCCACGAGCGGCTGTACACCTACTGCACGCCGGAGAACCCGCTGGAGATCATGAACCTGAGAGTCACGGCGGTGGGCGTGGTGGACAAGGCGCGCCTGGAAGAGGCAGGCGGAGGCGCGGCCGTGGAGCCGGTCCAGGCGGCCGGGGCCAGCAAGGGCAGCCGCCCGGTGTACTTCGCCGGGCAGGGCGGTCCCACCGACACGCCCGTCTACGACCGGGAGCGCCTGCTGCCGGGGGCGCGGCTGCGCGGGCCGGCGGTGGTGGAGGAGCGCATCACCACCGTGGTCGTGCACCCGGGCTGGCAGATGGAGGTGGACCGCTTCGGCAACATCGTGATGGAGATGACGGAGGTGCCGTCTTGAGGGAGCGCAGGAAGGAGTTCGAGGGCGCCGCCGACCCCATCACCCTGTCGGTGATCTACAACCGGCTGCTCACCATCAACCAGGAGATGGGGATCACCATGATCAACACCTCCATCTCGCCGATCTTCGCGGAGGTGCACGACTTCTCCTGCGCCATCTGCGACTGGGACAACCGCATCGTGGCCCAGATCGACGGGGTGCCCTCGCACACCGCCTCGGCCATGGAGGCGGTGAAGGCGGTCTCCCGGGAGTTCGCCGGGGACATCCACCCCGGGGACGTGTTCGTGCTGAACGACCCTTACCTGGGGGGCACCCATCTGCCGGACGTGACGGTCATGAAGCCCATCTTCCACGGCGGTGAGCTGCAGTTCGTGGCCATCAACCGCGCTCACCACGGAGACGTGGGCGGGATGGAGCCCGGCTCCTACGCCCCCCAGGCGCGGGAGCTCTTCCACGAGGGGATCCGCATTCCGCCCCTCCGCATCTACCGCCGGGAGCGGCCCATCATGGACGTGGTCAACATGATCCGCATCAACACCCGCATGCCCGACGCCCTGTGGGTGGACATGAAGGCCCAGGTGGCCTCCTGCCGGGTGGCCGAGCGGCGCATCCTGGAGCTGCTGGACAAGTACGGAGCGGAGAAGACCCGGCGCACCATCGAGGACATCCACCGCTACGCCGAGCGGCGCATGCGCCTGGAGATCGCGCGGCTGGCCGACGGCAGCTACCACGGGGAGAGCTTCCTGGACTCCGACGGCTTCAGCGACGAGGCCATCCGCATCAAGGTGGCGGTCACGATCCGCGGGGATGAGGCGTTCGTAGACTTCACCGGCTCCTGCCCGCAGGTGACCGGGTTCGTCAACTCGCCGCTGGCCAACACGGCCACCTGCGTTTACGTGGCCTTTCTGACCACGGTCACCACCCCGGACATCCCCCACAACGAGGGGGTCTACCGGCCCATCCACATCTCGGCCCCGGAGGGCTCGGTGGTGAACCCGCGCTTCCCGGCGCCGGTGGCCTCCTGCACCCTGGACACGGCCTGCGCCATCCTGGAGGCCTGCTGGATGGCCCTGTCGCAGGTGCTGCCCGAGCGGGTGCCCGCCGGGTGGAACCGCTGGAACGGGCCCACCATCACCGGGACGGACCCGCGCAACGGGAGCTTCTACGTCATGTTCGGCTTCAACGGCTTCGGAGGGGCCGGGGGGATGTCGGGGATGGACGGGCGGCACTACGTGGGCGACGGGATCGACCTGGGCGGGCTGATCGCCCCCAACATCGAGACCAACGAGATGGACTACCCGCACATCACCGAGTTCAACGAGCTCACCCCCGACTCCTGCGGGGCCGGGAAGTTCCGCGGGGGGTGCGGGGCCAGGTACCGCATCCGCCTCCACGACGAGAATCCCACCCTGGTGATGTTCGGGGACGGCAAGGTGCACCCGCCTTACGGACTGTTCGGCGGGCAGCCGGGCTCCTGCAACAGGGCCGTGATCAACGAGGGGCTGCCCGGCGAGAGGGAGCTCCAGGCCAAGGAGGCGGTGCAGCTCCGCAGGGGGGACACCTACACCAGCTACCCTTCCGGAGGAGGCGGCTGGGGAGACCCCCTGGAGCGGGATCCGGAGGCGGTGCGGGCGGACGTGCGGGGCGGGATCGTCTCCCCCCGGAGCGCCCGGGAGGTGTACGGGGTGGTGCTGGAGGGGGAGGCTCTGCAGGTGGACGCGGGGGCCACCCGGGAGCTGCGCCGGCAGAGGGGAGCGAGCCGTGGCTGAGATCCGGAAAGTGGCCGTGCTGGGCGCCGGCAACGGCGGATTCATGGCCGCCGCGGACATGGCCCTGGCGGGCCGTGAGGTGGCGCTGTTCTCGCGGAACATGGAGCGGATCCGGGGCGTGAAGGAAAAGGGGGGGATCGAGGTCCTGGACATCGACTCCCGGCCCACCGGGCAGCTGGGCAGGATCGCCTGCGTCACCGACGACATCGCGGAGGCCCTGAGCGGGGCCCAGGTGGTCCTGAATCCGGTGCCCTTCTTCGTCTGCCAGGAATACGCCCGCCTGGCGGCCTCGCACCTGGAGGAGGACCAGGTGGTGCTCTACCTGGGCAAGGGCGGCGCCTCGCTCACCTGGGCCGCGGCGCTGCGGGAGAGCGGCAGCGGGAAGAGGGTGTACCTGGCCGACTGCAACACCCTCCCCTACGGGGCCTCCCGCAAGGGGGACTGGCAGGTGCGCCTGGAGAGCCGGGTGCTCAACCTGATCATCGCCTGCTTTCCGGGCAAGGACATCGCCCGGGTGGCAAGGGTGGCGGAGGAAATCTTCCCGAAGGACAAGGGGTACGCCATCCGCAGGGGGCAGAACGCCATCGACTCCATCCTGGTGGACTACAACGCCATCACCCACACTCCGCCCATGATCTGCAACGCCGCCCGCATCGAGCTGGGCCAGAAGGATTTCCACCTCTTCGGGGAGAGGGAGAACACCCCGGCGGTGGTGCGGCTGATCGAGCGCATCGACCGGGAGCGCATGGCCATCGGGCGGAAGCTCGGCCTGGAGCAGCATCCCCTGGAGGAGGAGATCCTCACCGTCGGGTGGAACCCCAACGGGGAGGACCGGGTGCTGCCCCTCTACCAGGCCATCCACACGCCCTTTCTGGAGGTGTGCGAGGGCCCGTTCAGGCTGGACACCCGCCATCTCACCGAGGACGTTCCCTTCGGGCTGGTCACCTACTCCTCCCTGGGGAGGATGTTGGGGGTGCCCACCCCGGTGAGCGACGCGGTGATCACCATCGCCGAGGGGCTGCTGGATCGGGACCTGCGGAGCATCGGACGGACAGTGGAGTCCATGGGCATCGACCCGTCGTGGTCGGTGGATCGGCTGAAACGCTACCTGCACGAAGGTGCGCTCTAGCGGTGCGGCGCAGCGCGCGGAAGGAGGAACCGATGCCGGACCTGAAGGGAAGGGACCTGAAGGGGATTGCGGACCTTTGTAAGGAAGAGATCGAGCTCATCCTGGAGGTGTCGAAGCTGCTCAAGCAGGAGCTGAGAATGGGCAGGCCCCACCGGCTGCTTCAGGGCAGGAGCCTGGGGGGCATCTTCGAGACCCCCTCCACCCGCACCAGCGTCTCCTTCGAGACCGCCATGATGCAGCTGGGCGGGCACATGCTCTGGCTGGACCAGCACCGCCTGTGGGTCGGAGAGGCGGCGGAGGAGGACTGGCGGGACACCATCCTGACCCTGGACCGCTACCTGGACGGCATCGCCTACCGGGCGGTGCGCCGCGACCGGCTGGAGTCGGCGGCCCGCTTCGCCTCCATCCCCCTCATCAACGCCTCCTGCCCGGTGGAGCACCCCTGCCAGGCGCTGGCCGACCTGATGACCATGGTGGAGAAGAAGGGCCCGGTCCAGGGCGCGAAGGTGGCCCTCTGCTGGGGCTTCCGCACGGCCAACCCGCCCGCCGGCCTGACCAACTCCACCATGCTGATGGCCGGCAAGCTGGGCTTCGAGCTGGTGATCGCCTGCCCGGAAGGCTTCGAGCCGGACCTGGCCGTCAAGGAGGAAGCCCAGCGGGAGGCGGCCGCCAGCGGGGGCAGCATCAGCATCGTGCGCTCTTACGAGGAGGCGGTGCGGGGGGCGGACTTCCTCAACGTGTACTCCTGGGTCTCCCCGGAGGTGTTCGCCAAAGGGCTGGAGACCCACTTCCAGGGGGACCCCGAGTTCCAGGAGCAGAAGGCCGCCCTGAAGGACGACTGGTGCGTCACCCGGAAGGTCGTGGAGATGGCCAGCAAGGACGTGAAGGTGATGCACTGCCTGCCGGTCTCACGCAACAACGAGGTGACCGACGAGGTGCTGGACTCCCCGGCCTCGATCGTCTTCGACGAGGCCGAGAACCGCCTGCACACCGAGAAGGCCCTGCTGGCCCTCCTGATGGGCGGGTACCGGTAGGAGCGGGACAGTGGCGACGGGGTTCGAGATCGACGCCGAGAAGTGCACCGAATGCCGCCGGTGTACGGCCGCCTGTGCGCTGGCCAAGACCGGGCGGGTCCGGCCGGCGGACGCGCGCATCCCCATCGAGACGCGCTGGCCGGAGCTTCCCGCCATCCGGGTGTGCCGCTTCGACGACTGCGACGGGCAGCCCTGCATCGCCTCCTGTCCGGTGGAGGCCATCACGGTGGAGGCGGGGATCGTGCGGATCGACCCGGGACTCTGTACCGGGTGCGAGGCCTGCCTTGAGGTCTGTCCCTACGGGGCCATCCGGCTGAACGGGGAGGGGACGGCCTTCAAGTGCGACTTCTGCGACGGAAGCCCGGCCTGCGTGCCCGAGTGCGTCACCGGCGCGTTGACCCGCAAGGAGGGGTAGTGAGGATGCCCGGAAGCATGTTCGACACCATCCTGCGCATCGACCTGGCCGGTCGCAGCGCCCGCGCCTGGAGCGTGCCGGGGCAGCTGCGGGAGTACCTGGGAGGCATGGGCTACGGCACCAAAATCCTGGTCGACGAGGTGCCGCCCTCCACCGATGCCCTGGCTCCGGAGAACAAGCTGATCCTGACCGTGGGACCCCTCACCGGGACCCTGGCCCCCATGTTCCCCCAGAGCTGCGTCGTGACCAAGTCGCCCCTGAGCGGGACCATCCTGAACACCTACGCCGGCGGGTTCCTGGGCGCGGAGATCAAGTTCTGCGGGCTGGACGGCCTGGTGCTGGAGGGGCGGGCCGACGGGTGGACCCTGCTGCTGGTCGAGGACGGCCGGGTGAGCTTTCACGACGCTGCCCCGGTGCTGGGCAAGAGCACCGCGGAAACGGAGCGCTACATGAAGGAGCGCTTCGGCGCGGAGGTGCGCACTCTCTCCATCGGCCGGGCCGGGGAGAAGGCGGTGGCCATGGCCGGGATCTTTGCGGAGACCCGCACCTTCGGCCGCGGAGGAGCCGGAGCCGTCCTGGGCTCGAAGCGGGTCAAGGGGATGGCCTTCCGCGGCAGCCGCGGGGTGGGGGTGGCTGACCGGGGGGCCTTCGGCGCGCTGGTGGCCCGCAACATGGAGATGCTGCGGCAGGCCTGCGCCGAGGAGTTCAACCTGGTGGGGATGTTCTCCCGGGTGGGAACCGGCGCCGGGCTGGGCCTGGTGAACGGCCGGGGGGGCCTGGCCACCCGCAACCACCTCTACGGCCACTTCGAGCGGGGAGCGGAGATCGACGGGTTCGCCTACGCCCGCCGGTTCTACACGCGTCCGGTGGCCTGCTACGGGTGCCCGGTGCACTGCGGGATGCTGCACAAGTTCCGCAGGGCCGACGGCCGTGAATCCTGGCTGCGGGGGCCGGAGTACGAGACCATGTACGCGCTGGGCTCCCAGGTGCTGAACGACGACCCGGTGGCGCTGGCTGAGGCCAACCAGATGTGCGAGGAGTACGGCATGGACACCCTCACCTCGGGGGTGACCGTGGCCTGGGCGCTGGAGATGGGGGAGAAGGGGCTGCTGAAGGAGCCGGGTCTCTCCTTGCGCTTCGGAGACCGGCAGGCGGTGCTGGAGCTGCTGCGCAGGATCGGCGAGCGGGAAGGGCTCGGCGACCTGCTGGCCCGCGGCCCGGGGAAGGCGGCGGAGAGCCTGGGGCCCGAGGGGCTGCACGCGGCCATGCAGATCAAGAACTCCGGCTTCGCCGCCTGGATGCCCCGCCGCATGAAAGGCACCGGTCTGGCCTTCGCCACTTCCAACCGGGGCGCCTGCCACAAGCGGGCCCCGGTGGGTCCGGAGATCACCGGACAGGTGGACATGGACAGCATCGAGGGCAAGCCGGCCATGGTGCGGGAGATACAGGACAAGGTGAACGCCATCTTCACCCTGGTGGCCTGCCGCTTCCACGAGTTCGCCTTTCCGGCGGAGCTGTACCCGCGCTACCTGGAGGCGGCCACCGGGCGCGCCCTCTCTCTGGAGGAGTTCCTGCGGGTGGGCGAGCGCATCTGGAACCTGGAGCGGCTGTTCAACCTGGGGGCCGGGCTCTCCCACAGGGACGACACCCTTCCCGGGCGGTGCTTCGAGCCCATCCGGGGGGAGCAGTCGGAGGGGGCGGTCATGAGCCACGAGCAGCTCAAGACCATGCTGCAGGAGTACTACGCGCTGCGCGGCTGGGACCCGCAGGGCGTGCCGGCGGCGGGCAAGCTCGCCGAGCTGGGCCTGGAGCCGTACGGGAGGCTGGCCGGCGGGCCGGCGCAGGGCCCGGCGGCGAAGCGGAGGTCCTGATGGAGGTGCGCTTCGAGCTGCTGACCCTGTTCCGGGAGAAGGCCGGTGCCGGCGAGCTCACCCTGGAGGTGGAGGGGCTCTCCCCCGGCGGTCCTCTGCTGGAGGCGCTTCTGGCCCTGGAGGCCCGCTTCGCCGGGGCAGGCCTGCGGGTCCTGGAAAGCGCGGTGAGTACGGCAGGCGCTGCGGGCTCCGGCGAGGGCGCTGCCGCCGGGGCTGCCGGCGCCGGCGCCGCGCTGCGGCCGGGGGTCCTGGTGTTCCTGCGCGATGCAGCGGGAACGCTGGTGCGGGCAAGGGAGGCGAACGCACCCCTGCCGGCCGGGACCCGGTCGGTGGTGCTGTCAACGGCCATGGAAGGCGGCTGATACGGAAGGCGGCTGAAGGGATGAGATACCTGTTTCCCAGCTCGGTGGAGGAGGCCCTGCAGGCGCTCGGCGCCGGGGGCAGCGCGGCCCACCAAGCGGTCAGGCTGATCGCCGGAGGCACGGATCTGGCGGTGCAGATGGCCGACGGGGCGCAGCGCCCCGACACCCTGGTGGATCTGAGCCGCATCGAGGCGCTCTGCGGCATCGAGGGCGGACCGGAGGGCCTGCGCATCGGGGCCCTGACCACCATCGCCCGGATCGCCGCCTCCGCCGGCCTGCCGGCCTGCCTGGTACAGGGCGCCCGCTCGATCGGCGCGCCTCAGGTGCGCAGCCTGGCCACCATCGGCGGCAACATCTGCAACGCCTCACCCTGCGGCGACACGCTGGCGCCCCTGGTGGCGCTGGAGGCGGTCTTCCTCCTGGTTTCCCCGCGGGGGCAGCGGGAGGTGGCGGCCGAGGCGTTCTTCCGGGGACCGAAA
Source organism: uncultured Spirochaetaceae bacterium (assembly GCA_964490725.1). Lineage (GTDB taxonomy): Bacteria > Spirochaetota > Spirochaetia > SZUA-6 > DRHE01 > CAZBDU01. Next base: position 41,775 of record CAZBDU010000018.1, read on the forward strand.
GAGACGGTGCTGGACAGGGATGAGATCCTCACCGAGGTGCGCATCGGAGCCGGGGCGCTTCAAGGGCGGTCGGCCTTCCGCTCCATCGGCAGGCGCGCCGGCCAGGCCATCTCTCAGGTCAACCTGGCCCTGTGGGCGCTTCCGGAGGGAGGGCCGGGGCGGCGGTCGCCGGAGCCGCCGGGGCCGGGGCGGCGGGATCCGCGGGAGCCGCTGGACCGGGGGGAGGCGCGGCTGGCGGACCTGAGGCTGGCGGCCGGCTCGGTGGCCCCGGTTCCGCTGCGCCTGGTGGAGACCGAGGGGCTGCTCCGCGGGCGGGAGCTCTCCCCGGAGCTGCTGGCCGAGGCCGGGGAGCGGCTGGCCGCCGAGATCCGGCCCATCTCCGACGTGCGGGCCACGGACGCCTACCGCAGGGAGGTGATCCGCGGCCTGTTCGGCGAGCTGGTGGAGGAGATCCTGGGAGCGGCCTCATGATCGTGGAGTTCACCTGCAACGGCAAGGCGGTACGGGTGGAGGCGCCGGAGGAGATGCGCGCGCTGGACCTGATCCGGGATTCGCTGGGGCTGACGGGCACCAAGGAGGGCTGCGGCCGCGGCGAGTGCGGGGCCTGCACCATCCTGCTGGACGGCCGGCCGGTGAACGCCTGCCTGCTGTTCGCCCCGCGCCTGGCCGGCCGGACGGTGGAGACCATCGAGGGGCTGGCCGGCCCGGACGGGAGCCTGCATCCCATTCAGGAGGCCTTCCTGGAGGAGGGGGCGGTGCAGTGCGGGTACTGCACCCCCGGGATGGTTCTCTCTGCCAAGGCGCTCCTGGACCGCCGGCCGGACCCTACGGATGAGGAGATCGAGGACGCCATCAGCGGCAACCTGTGCCGCTGCACCGGCTACGCCCGCATCGTAAGGGCGATCCGGGCGGCGGCCAGGCGCGACTCGGCGGAGGGCAGCGGGGGTGACTCGGCGGAGGGCAGCGGGGGCGACTGGGTGGAGGGCAGCGGTGGCGATCCGGCGGCCGCCGCGACGGGGCTGCGGGTGGTGGGCACACCGGTGCGGAGGATCGACGGCCCTGAGTTGGTCACCGGGCGGGCGGTCTTCACCGCGGACCTGCGCTTCCCGGGGATGCTCTACGGGTGCGTGCGGCGCGCCGGTACGGCCGCGGGACGCCTGCGGGGCGTGGCCATCGAGGAGGCGCTGCAGGTGCCCGGGGTGGTGCGGGTGCTCCGCGCCGCCGACATTCCCGGGCCGAATCTGATCGGGATCCTCCCCCCCTTCGACCAGCCGCTGCTGGCCGCGGAGGAGATCCGCTACGCCGGGGAGTCGGTGGCCCTGGTGGTGGCCCGCTCCAGGGAGGCGGCCCGCCGCGGGGCCGCCTCCCTGGAGCCGCAGATCGAACCCTGGGAGCCCATCCTGGAGCCCGAGGAGGCGCTTCGGGAAGGCGCCCGCAAGATCCATCCCGGCGGCAACGTCACCTTCAGCAAGAAGCTGGTCAAGGGGGACGTGGAGCGGGGCTTTCAGGAGGCGGAGGTGGTGGTGGAGGGGGTCTACCGCACCTCCTTTCAGGAGCACGCCTACCTGGAGCCGGAAGCCGTCTGCGCGGTCCCGGGCGGAGAGGGACGCACCACCGTGTACGCCTCCTGCCAGTCTCCCTTCCACCTGCGGGGCCACATCGCGGCCAACCTGGGGGTGCCGGCCTCCAGGGTCAGGGTGATCCAGTCCTGCACCGGGGGGTCCTTCGGGGGCAAGGACGACGTGGCCACCGAGATGGGCTCCCTGGCCGCCGTAGCCGCCTCCCTCACCGGCAGGCCGGTGACGATCGTCCACGAGCGGGAAGAGTCCATCGTAGGCTCCAACCTGCGCCACGCGGCGCGGATCGAGTACCGCACCGGGGCCAGGCGGGACGGCCGCATCACCGCCCGGGAGGCGCGCATCTTGCTCGACGGGGGAGCCTACGCCTCTGAGAGCCCCTTCGTCACCATGAAGGCACTCATCCATGCGGCCGGCCCCTACGATGTGCCCAACGTGCGCGTGGAGTGCACCACCGCCTACACCAACCTAACCTACTGCGGCGCCTTCCGCGGTTTCGGTGTACCCCAGGTGACCTTCGCCTCCGAGAGCCAGCTCGACGAGCTGGCCGGGAAGCTGGAGCTGGACCCCCTGGAGCTGCGGCTCCTGAACGCCCTGCGCCCCGGCGGCGCCACCGCCACCGGGCAGGTGTTCCAAGAGTCGGTGGGCTTCGTGGAGACCCTGGAGAGGGTGGGGGAGATCCGGCGGGAGCGGGGGCTTGGAGGCGGGGGTGCGCCGGAGGCCGCCCCGGTCCCGGCCCCGGCGCCTGGCAGCGGCACGGCCGCGCCGCGCCACCCCCAGCCCCCGGGGGAGGGGCGGTGGCTGTACGGCACGGGCATCGCCGGGCTGCTTCAGGGCATCTCCAACGGCGCGGAGGGGATCGACGTGGTGGGGGCCTCGGTCCAGGTCGGCCAGGACGGGAGCGTCCTGGTCAACGTGGGGCTGTCGGACATGGGACAGGGCTCGCGCACCGTCTTTGCCCAGGTGGCCGCAGAGGTGCTGGGGGTTGGCCTGGAGCAGGTGACGGTGGGCCGGGTGGACACCGACGCGGTTCACGACTCGGGGCCCACCGTGGCCTCCCGCTCCACCACGGTGGGTGGGATGGCGGTGCTCAAGGCAGCCGGGGAGGTGAAGAAGTCCCTGCTGAAGATGGCCTCGCTGATGTTCAAGGCGGAGGAGGAGAAGGTAGAGCTGGCCGGCGGCTTCGCCCGGCTGCAGGGTGTGCCGGAGGCGGCTATTCCGCTGCGCGAGGTGGCCACGGCGGCCTACTGGAGCGGTTTCCCCCTGATGAACCTGGCCTTCTCCCGGGCGCCGGACGCCTCCTTCGACCACGAGACCCACCAGGGCAGCATCTACATCGCCTACAACTTCGGGACCCACCTGATGCGCGTGGGGGTGGATCGCCTTACCGGCAGGGTGGAGGTCCTGCGCCACGTGGCCGCCCACGACGTGGGCAAGGTCATCAACCCGGCCGGAGTGGTGGGGCAGGTGGAGGGAGCCTCCCTCATGGGCTACGCCCTGGCCCACCTGGAGAAGATCCTCTACGACCGGGAGGGGAGGATCCTGAACGCCAACTTCGCCGACTACGCCGTGCCCACGGTGATGGACCGGCTGCCAACCGAGACCATCCTGGTGGAGCACGCCAGCCCCACGGGTCCCTGGGGGGCCAAGGGGATCGGGGAGCCGCCGGTGGCCGGGGCGGCGGCGGCCTTCGCCAACGCCGTGGCCGACGCGGTGGGGGTCCGCTTCACCCGGCTGCCTATCACCCGGGAGGAGATACTCTCGGCTCTGCGGGGACCGTGAGGTAAGGAGGAGCCTGTGGCCGATCTGCTGATAAAGAACGCCCTGGTGCTGACCTGCGAGCCGGACACCCTGAGCGGCGCCATCCTCGAGGACGGGGCGGTGGCGGTCCAGGGAGACCGCATCGTGGAGATCGGCCCCACCGGCGAGCTGCAGCGCCGGCACGCCGGGTCGGGGCGGGTGATCGAGGCGGCCGGGAGGATCCTCATGCCCGGCTTCATCGTCACCCACACCCACATGCCCTACGTGCTGGGACACAACCAGCCGGTGGATTTCTCCCGGCTGCGCAGCTTCTGGGACATGCTGCAGAAGATGGGGTGGGAGTGGCTGGAGGACCTGACCACGGGGGAAGGAATCTACGCGGCCACCCGCTACGCGGCGATGAAGATGCTGAAGAACGGCACCACCACGGTCTGTGACCTGGTGGAAGGACCGAACGCTCTGCCCGGGGCCCTGCAGCACAGCGCCCGGGCCATCGAAGAGGTGGGCATCCGGGCCCAGCTCGGCTACGAGGTCACCGAGCGCGTCCCCGGGGTCTCTATCCTCGAGAAGCTGGACCCTGCCATGGCGGACAAGGGCTTCCAGGAGAACCTGGAGCTGATGGCCCGCTACCCGGCCGGCGGCGAGGGCCGCATCCAGCCCCGCCTGGGCGTGCATACCGCCTACACCAACTCACCCGAAACGCTGCGCCGCGCCCGGGAGCTGGCCGACCGGCACGGCTGCGGCATCCAGATCCACATAGCCGAGATCCCCAGGGCGTTCCTGGTGGAGAAGTACGGGAGATCGGCGCCCATGCTGCTGGAGGAGACCGGGCTGCTGGGGGCGGACGTGGTGGCCGCCCACTGCATCGATCTGACCGGCGAGGACCTGGAGATCCTGCGCCGCAACGGGGTGCACGTGTCCCACACGCCGATGACCAACTCCCTGGGCGGAAACGGGGTGGCCCGGGTTCCGGAGATGCTGGAGAAGGGGGTGAACGTCACCCTGGGCCACGACTGCTTCTTCACCCTGGACACCGCCGAGTACATCCGCTACGCCTACCTGCTGCACAAAGCCCACCGGGCCAACCCGACGCTGCTGCCCCCCTTCCAGGCGCTGGACCTGATGCTTGGCAACGCGGCCCGGGCGCTGGGGCAGGAGGAGCGGATCGGCAGCCTGGCCGCCGGCAAGAAGGCGGACCTGGTGCTCCTGCGCCCCGAGAGCCCTACCCCCGTGACCGCCGCCTCGGCCCTGAGCTGGTTCACCATGACCTTCCAGGGGCGGGACGTGGAGAGTGTAATGGTGGACGGGCGGCTGGTGGTGGAGGAGGGGCGGATGATCACGGTGGACGAGGAGGAGGTCCGGCGGGGCAGCCCGGTGCCCGCCCCGCTACAATGGCCCCAAAAAC
>CAZBDU010000018.1:46527-76532 GCA_964490725.1 uncultured Spirochaetaceae bacterium
CGGCGGGCCTGCCTGGAGCAGGCCCGGATCCTCTGGCGCAAGAACGGCGTGGCCGTATAGGGCGGCCGCGAGGAGCGTGCGATGCCTGTAAACCTGGAAACGGATTTCTGCGGCCTGCGGTTCAAGAACCCGGTGATCGTGCCGGCGGGGGTGCACGGCCGGGACGGGCCTACCATGCGGGAGATCTCCGGCAGCGGTGTGGCGGCCATCTGCACCAAGACCATCGTTTCTCAGCCGGCCGTGGACGTGCTTCCCTGCTTTGCCTCCGTGCCGGGGGGGATGCTCAACTCCGTGTTCGGCTCCGACCGGAGCGCCGGGTACTGGTTCACTGAAGGCATCAAGACGGCCGCGGAGGGCCAGTCCCTGGTGATCGCCAACCTGGCCGGCTTCACCCCGCAGGAGGCGGTCGAGCTGGCGGTGAAGGCCGAGGCGGCGGGGGCGGACCTGATCGAGGTGCCCACCCACTGCCCGCACATGGGAGAGATCCTGACAGCCATGTTCCCAGGGCTGGAGTTCCCGGAGCCCAAGCTGACCGACCTGGGGCCCATGAGGCAGACCGTGGAGCTGATCAAGGCGGCGGTCAAGGTCCCCGTGGTGGTGAAGCTCTCCGGTACCTTCGCCCACATCACCCGCGAGTGGGCGCTGGGAGTGAAGGAGGCCGGGGCGGACGGCATCGCCTGCTCCGACTCCCTGGGGCCAGCCCTGTCCATCGACACCCGCAGCGGCCAGCCCCGGCTGGGCGGACCGCGGGGGGTGGGGGGGCTGACCGGCGCGGCCATCATGCCGATCACGCTGCGCATGGTGCTGGACATCGCCCTGGCCACGGACCTGCCCATCATCGGCGTGGGTGGGGTGAGCTCGGCCGATCACGTGCTGCAGTACCTGATGGCCGGAGCCTCCCTGGTGGGAGTGTGCACGGCCGGTCACCTGCACGGGCCGCGGCGGTACACCAGGATCATCGCCGAGCTGGGCAGGAGGTTGGAGGAGCTGGCGGTGTCCGACGTCCGCGAGGTGCGCGGCCTCACCCTGCGGCGAATCCGGGAGCGGAAGGAGCGCGGCCTGCAGGCGGTGACCCGGCCGGTTCCGGCCGTGGTGGACTCGCAGGCCTGCAACGCCTGCGGGAACTGCGCCCCCGTCTGCGCCTACCAGGCGATGCGCCTGGACGGCGAGGGCGGCCGGGCGCGAGTCGAATCAGCGCAGTGTACCGGCTGCGGCCTGTGTGTTAGTGTATGTCCGGTCGATGCGATCAGCCAGGAGTACTACCCGGGCCGATCGTTGGCATAGCGCTCGGGGCCCTTCCGGGCCCCAATCTAAAGTACAAGGGGGATCCTGATGAAAGGTTTCTTCAAGTCCTGCATCGTGCTGGCTCTGGCAGTCCTCCTGCCGCTGGCCCTGTCCGCTACCGGGCAGAAGGAAGCGGCGGAGGAGAGCGCTCAGCCGGCCAAGCCCTACGACATCGCCGTGTTCGTGCCCGGCGTGGTGGCCGGCAGCCCGCTCTACGAACAGATGGTGGAGGGGGCCAACAAGGCGGCCGCGGAGCTGCCCAACGTCAGCGTGAAGGTGATCGAGGCCGGCTTCAACCAGGGCGAGTGGCCCGAGAAGATGACCTCCCTGGCGGCCGCCGGGGAGTACGAGCTGATCGTCACCTCCAACCCGGCCATGCCCTTCATCTGCGCCGACGTGGCCAAGAGCTTCCCGAACCAGAAGTGGCTCAACGTGGACGCCTATCTGCCTGGCAACCCGCAGATCCATACCGTTCTCTACAACCAGGTGGAGCAGGCCTACTTCGTGGGCTACCTGGGCGGGCTGGTCACCAAGAGCAAGATGTCCGGCGCCAACCCCGACCTGAAGGCCGGCATGATCGTGGCTCAGCAGTATCCGGCCCTGGACAAGATGATGCGTCCCGGCTACGAGCAGGGGCTGAAGGCGGTGGACCCGGGCATCAGCGTGGACTTCCGGGTGATCGGCAACTGGTACGACGCCAACAAGGCCGCCGACCTGGCCAACAGCATGATGGACGCCGGGGTGGACGTGATCCTCGCCATCGCCGGCGGGGCCGGCCAGGGCGTGATCAAGGCCGCCCAGGAGCGGGGCAAGTACGTGCTGTACTTCGACTCCAACGAGTACAAGATCGCCCCGGGCACCATCATCGGCTGCGCCGTGCTCAACCAGACCAGGCTGGTCTACGAGAAGGTGAAGGAGGCGGTGGCCGGCAAGCTGGAGTTCGGCCAGGCCCAGATCGTGAACGCCCGGGACGGCTACGTGGACTTCGCGGATCAAGATCCCCTGTACATCAACAACGTGCCCGAAGAGGTCCGCAAGAAGCAGGCGGAGATGGTCGGCAAGATCAGAAGCGGCGAGCTGGTCCTGGAGGTTCCCCAGCTGTGATGCCGCAGCCGTAGGACCCGACCGCAGGGAAGTCAGCGGGGGCAGCCCGCCGGCGAACGCGCCAGCGCGCCGACAGGGGCGGCGCCCCGCGCTTCCCGCGAGCCCGGCGAGAGGTGACCGTGCCGTATCTGGAGATGAGGGGAATCACCAAGCTCTACCCGGAGAACGGAGTGCTGGCCAACCAGGAGGCCGACCTGGAGGTGCGGCGCGGGGAGGTGCACGCCCTGGTCGGCGAGAACGGGGCCGGCAAGACCACGCTCATGAAGATCCTCTACGGGCTGGAGCGCGCCGACAGCGGCCGCATCCTGCTGGAGGGCCGGGAGGTGACGGTGCACAGCCCGCTGGAGGCCAACCGCCTGGGCATCGGCATGGTGCACCAGCACTTCCGGCTCATTGCGCCCTTCACCGTGGCGGAGAACGTGGTGATGGGCGCCGAGCCGCTGCGGTACGGGGTCTTTCTGGACACCGGGGAGGCGGAGCGCCGCGTCCGGCGGGTGGTGGAGGAGCACGGCTTCTCCATCGATCCCCGCCGCCGGGTCTCCCAGCTCACGGTGGGGCAGATGCAGCAGGTGGAGATCGTCAAGATCCTCTTCCGCCAGGCGCAGCTCCTCATCCTGGACGAGCCCACCTCCGTGCTGACCGAGCAGGAGGTGCACGCCCTCTTCGCCATCCTGCGCCGGCTGGTGCAGGATGGCAGGACCATCATCCTGATCACCCACAAGCTGGACGAGGTGGAGGAGATCTCCCACCGGGTGACGGTCATGCGCAAGGGGCGCGTGGTGGCCGTACGGGAGAGCGCCTCGGTGGACCGCAGGGAGCTCTCCCGGCTGATGGTGGGCCGTAGCGTCACCTTCCAGTTCGAGCGGCCGGCCATGGCCGCGGGGCGGCGGGTGTTCGAGCTGCGGGAGGTTGCGCTATTGGAGAAGGGGCAGGAACGGCCCCTGCTGGACGGGGTGAGCCTGGCGGTGCACGCCGGGGAGATCGTGGGCATCGCCGGGGTGGCAGGAAACGGCCTGGGGGAGCTGGAGGACGTAATCTCGGGGCTGCGCCGGGTCAGCTCCGGGGAGATCCTGCACAACGGCGAGGACATCTCGCAGCTGGACTCCCAGCGCCTGCGGGCGCGCGGGTGGTCTTACGTTCCGGCCAACCGCCTGTACCGCGGCTCCTCTCTCCAGTCCTCGGTGACCGAGAACCTGATCATCGCCAACCACCGCTTCTTCTCACGGGGGGGCGTGCTCAGCCAGAGGCGGATCCGCAAGTTCGTGGACGATCTGACCAGCCAGTACTCCATCAACGCGGACCCCAGGGTGCCCATGGGCACCCTCTCGGGGGGCAACATCCAGAAGGTCATCCTGGCCCGGGAGCTGGCCGCCAGCAGCGACTTCATGATCTTCTGCGAGCCCACCTGGGGGCTGGACGTGGCCTCCAGCGAGTTCATCTACGAGAAGATCCTGGAGATCCGCCGCCAGGGGGTGGCGGTGCTGCTGATCTCATCCAATCTGGACGAGATCCTGGCCCTGGCGGACACGGTGGTGGTCATGTACCGGGGGCGGGTGGCGGGCCGCCTCCCGAACGACCGGGAGCTCAGCAAGGAGGAGATCGGGGAGTACATGCTCGGCCTGCGCGACGATTCAAGGGGGGAAGGAGGCCGGGGTGCTGACGGCTAGTGTCTCCTCCAATCGATCGGCGCGGCTGCTCGTCGGTGCCCTGGGGCTGGCCATCACCCTGGGGGTGGCGTTCCTGATCGTGATCCTGCTCATCCTCTTCCTGAGCGCCGAGCCGGCCAAGACCATCTACTACTTCTTCATCGGGCCGTTCACCAACAAGTACTACTTCGGGAACATGCTCAACGTCTCGATTCCGCTCATCTTCACCGGCCTGGGGATCGCGGTGGCTTTTCAGTCCTCGGTGTTCAACCTGGGCGGCGAGGGGCAGGTGTACGCCGGCGGCCTGCTGGCCACGGTGGTCGCCCTGGCCCTGCCCCAGGCCAACGGCTACCTGGGCGGGGCGCTGGCCCTGGCGGCGGCGGTGGCCGGCGGGGCGGTGCTGGCCGGCCTGTCGGGGTTCTTCCGCATGAAGTGGGGCACCGACGAGCTGATCTCCTCCTTCCTCATCTCGGCGGCGGTGGTCCTGATCGTCAACTACTTCATCACCGGCCCCCTGGACGACCCCACCAACAACCTGCTGGCCACCCGGGCCGTGGGGGAGCAGTACCGGCTTCTGCCGATCTATCCCCCCTCCAGGCTGAACATCAGCGTGGCCTTCGCCCTGCTCACCGCGGCGGGGGCCTGGTTCTTCATGTACTACACGCACCGGGGCTACGAGATGCGCATGTGCGGCCTGAACCGGGAGTTCTCCCAGTACGGCGGGCTCAACGTGGCGGCCTACCTGGTGCTGCCCATGGTGCTGAGCGGCGCCCTGCACGGCATGGCCGGCGGGGTGGCCGTGCTGGGCACCTACCACATGGCCCTGAAGGAGTTCACCGCCGGCATGGGCTGGAACGGGATCGCCGTGGCCCTGATCGCGCGCAACAACCCCCTGGGGGTGGTCCCGGCGGCGGTGTTCTTCGCCTACCTGGACGCGGGGGCCAAGGCGGCCATGCTGCACTCCGACGTGACCTTCGAGATCGCCGCCATCGTGCAGTCGGTGATCTTCTTCCTGGTGACCGCGCAGGCCATCTACGGCTTCCTGCGCTACCGATTGCGGGTGGCGGGATGAATCGCGCCTGGCCGCTCAACCTGCTGCACAACGCGGTGGGTATCATGACCCCCTTCCTGCTGGCCGCGGTGGGAGGGCTGTTCACGGAGCTCGCGGGGATGCTGAACATCGCCCTGGAAGGGCTGATGCTGATCGGCGCCTTCTTCAGCGTGGTGTTCGCCGCCGCTACCGGGAGCCTCTTCCTGGGCATCGTGGCCGGGATCCTGGCCTCCATGCTGGTGGCGCTGGTGTTCGCTTCCTGCAGCCTCTACCTGCGGGCCAACGTGTTCATCGCGGGGCTGGCGGTGAACCTGTTCGCCGCCGGGTTCACCGTGGTGCTGGCCCAGCGGCTGTTCGGCAACAAGGGGGTGATTCGCTTCGAGAACCTGCGGGACCTGCCGGTTCTCTCGATCCCCGGGCTGCGGGCGGTCCCGGTGATCGGCGACCTTCTGATCGGGCACAACGTGCTGGTCTACCTGAGCTGGGCCATCGCCGCCGCCGGCGCGGTGGTGATCTGGCGCACGGCCTTCGGGCTGCGCCTGCGGGCTACCGGGATCGGGGCCCGCACCGTGGCCTCCCTGGGGCTGCGGCCGGACCGCTACCAACTGGCGGCCATCCTGATCTCCGGTTTCACCTGCGGCCTGGCCGGATCGCTGCTGACGCTGAACCTGGGCGCCTTCGTGCCGAACATCACCTCCGGCCGCGGCTGGATCGCCCTGGTGGCCATCTACCTGGGCAACAAGAACCCGGTGGGCGTGGTGGTGGCCTCCTTCGTCTTCGGCCTGGCCGAGGCGGTCTCCAACTTCGCCCAGGGTCAGATCAACGTGCCGGCGGACTTCATCCTGGCCTTCCCCTACCTGGTGACCGTGGCGGCCATGATCCTGTACTCCATCTGGCGCTACTACCGGCAGAAGGCCTAGGGGCCCGCGGGTGGCCGCTGCGGCGGGAAGAGGGAGTCCCTGGCACGGCACCGCAAGCCTTCCCAACTACAACGGCAGCGGGGTCTACTTCACCTCCTACAAGGACGACACCCTCAAGGGGGACACCAACGGCGACGGTGCCGCCAGCTCCCCCGCCAACTCTGACTGGGTAGGGATCTACGACAACACGAATACCATTCCCTCCCCTTACTACTACCCCTGGAGCAACATCCGGTACGACAGCTACTAGCTAGGTTGGACCCTAGGCTTCCTCGAAGTACTCGATGGCGATGACCACTTCCTCGGTCAGGACGGCGTTGCCCTTGTCGTCCAGCGATGACACCTTCCACGACTTGGGGAAGCATTCGTGGCAGATCCACCGTTTGAGCTCAGCGCCGTCCCGCCCCAGCAGGATGATGGTGACGGTCTTCCTGACGTAGTCCCCCCGCCCCATCCTGGCCTGCTCGATCCAGTCGTTCAATACGGAGCTCGGGACGTAGCCTCTCTTGAGGGTGATGTCCCCGTACTTCACGCGCCCGGGGCGCTTGCGAGTCAGAGGGTCGTCCCCGTTCTGGTACTCGATCACCTCCTGCTCGATGCTCAGGCCGTCGACGCTGGTGAACTGCCCGGCGCTCACGCCGTCGATCTCCACCCGAAAGCTGTAGCGGCTGGCGACGCTTTCGGCGCGCGTGGGATCGGCCCCCGCCGGCGTCGCGCCCACGGCAAGCACGATCAGAGCTGCGGCAAGAACCGCCCGCGTGGATTTTCTCCTCTCCATGAGATACTCACCTCCTCCCTTCTCTCGGTTACGTAGATAGATTGATCCCTGGGTTCCGAATTGTCAACGCCTGCCGGCGACCGGGTGGCCTGTTCGGCGGCAGGAACGGGCGCCCTTGGCCAGGGCGCCTCCCGCGGTTCAGCCCGAGCCGGCTACCGGCGCGTGCCCGCGTCGGCCGCCTCCAGTCCCAGACCGTTCGCACAGACCCCGGGTGTGGCCACGACCAGATACCCGCGGATGATCTGTCCGCCGATCCCGAGATGGACGCCCCTGCGATGGTGGGAGGAGACCGCCTCCCTGGCCAGGCGGTGACGTTGTGTTGGGAGCGCTCCGAAACGCCCTCAGGCGTCTGCTGGAGAGCACGGAGCCTGGCGGGAGGCACCTGCAAAGTTGCCGGGACTGCGGCCATGTTGTTACCCTAGCTCGGGGTGGAGTGGGCCAGCACCAGCGGGAGCCCGGCGACGGGTGCGGGCCGCCGGGCACACTACGGTCCGGCCTGGACCACCGGGCCGGGAAGCGGGGGAGGGCAGGAGGAAGAATGGAGCAACGGCCGCGAGATTTCGACGAGAAGGCGAAGAGCTGGGACCAGAACCCGGCCATCCTGGAACGCAATCGCGCCGTGGCGGCGGCCATGCGGAGGCTTCTGCCGCCCATGTCGCGCATGCGCGCCCTGGACTATGGGGCGGGCACTGGGCTGCTCACCATGGAGCTCATCACTGAGCTCGGCGAGGTGGTGGCCGTGGACACTTCCGCCGGCATGCTGGAGGCGATCAGGGAGAAGGCAGCGGCCCGGGGCTCGATCGCAATCCGCCAACACGATCTGGCCCGGGCACCCCTCCGGGAGGAACCCTTCGACCTGATCTACACCTCGATGACATTGCACCACGTCGAGCGCGTGGATGTGGTTCTGGCCCGATTCCACGAGCTGCTGCGCAAGGGCGGGTACCTGGCCATCTCGGACCTGGAACCGGAGGACGGTTCCTTCCACGGAAGCTCCACGCCCTACCATCACGCCGGGTTTGCCCCCGGAGCGCTTGCCGCCAGGCTGGCCGAGCTGGGATTCTCCGCCATCCGGCACGAACGGGTGTACGTCATGTCCAGGACAATCGACGGAGAGGAAAGGAAGTTTCCCGTCTTCCTGATCGTGGCGCAGAAGGGGCAGAAGGGGTGAGTTGACAGCGCCGGCAAGATGGGCAACCATGAAAACCACCCCGGCGGCGGTCGGCTGCTGTGGCTTGCCCACGGGGCCGCCGCCGGGCCGGGAGAAGCGCATGAGATGGTACTTCGAGGTTCTGAAGAAGTACGCCGATTTCAGCGGCCGGGCACGACGGGCGGAGTACTGGACGTTCTTCCTCTTCAACGCCCTGGTCGGCGTCGCGCTGGCGCTGTTCGAACGGCGGGTCCAGCTGGTGCCCTGGTTCACCGGCCTGTACGGCCTGGCGGTGATCGTGCCGGGGTGTGCGGTGGCGGTGCGGCGGCTCCATGACGCCGGCAGGAGCTGGAGGCGACTTCTCATCCTTCTTGTACCCATCGCCGGTGCGGTGATCCTGCTGGTCGACCTGGCGCAGGCCGGCCAGCCGGGCCCGAACCGGTACGGCCCCAGCCCGGAACCCGTCGGAAAACCCCGGGCCCCCCTGTGGAGCATCGTGTTCCTGCTTTCCATCCTCTCCGTGCTGGCGGGGTTTGACCTGTGGATCAAGGGATCGCCCGTCATCGGCCTGGTGTTGACCTTCGGGATTCCCGGAGTGCTGATCGATCTGCTGGCCTCTTTCGAGGACGCCATCCGAGGCAGGCTGCGCCGAGCCGGCCGCGGTGGGATACAGCCTCGCGCTTCCTAGACTTGCGCGCGCCTTCGCCAGGGGCACCGCCGCCTCCGCCTCGCGCGGAGACTCCGATAAGGCAAGCAGCTTGCGAATGCGATCCATGATCTTGTGCCGGTGTTCGGCCATCTCGCTCTCCATCCAACCAGCTCGGCGTGCGGTGCATCAGGCAGCCCCAGGGGCCCGGGGCCGCAAGGACTACTCATCGGCGAGGATTCGGTTCACCATCTCGACGATTCTCCGGCGCCAGGTGTCCTCCCGCCTGGCGCTTTGAATCCAATAGAGGTACTGCTTCTTTTTGGAATCAGGCAGCTCTCGATAGGCCGCGAGTGCTCCTTTCCGGCGGCGAAGCATGGACTCCAGGTCGGCAGGGAGTGCCCGCGGCTGCTCTCGATCAATGGCAGCCTGCCACTCGCCGCTATCCATGGCATTTTTGACCTTGATGAGACCGGCTTCTGTCATGGCGCCGCTTCGTTGCAGCTTCTCGATCCTGCGAATGTTGGTCACGGACCATACGCTGTCCGAATTGTCGCTAGGTCAACTATCACGTACCTTCGAAACCAATGGAGAATATTGCCCATGTCCGGCAAGTATGGGGACAGTGGCTCAATAGCGCGCTCATACTCATCCGCACCGAGGTCCTCGAACATGCGAGACGCGTACTCCTTGTCGCTCCGCCTGAACGGCGCGATTCGATCCAAAAGAACGTCGGCCGACTTTCTAAGTCTGTGCGGTTGGTATCGATGAACCTTCGCTCTGGCAACAGCCACAGCGACCGGATCTATATCAAGCCCAACACTATTTCGGCCCGCAACGCGCGCTTCAACCAGCAGGGTACCGCTTCCACAGAAAGGATCAAGGACGACTTGTCCCTGTTGGGTGTAACGTTCCAATAATGTGTGCACAACTGGCGGGTGGAACTTTGCCGGATACTTGAAGAGGTAGTGCGACAGACGCTCGAACTCCGTCGGAGTATTGAGTCGCTTCCACGAGCGCCCTACAGACGCCACTGAATGCAACTTCCGTCGTCTCCCAGCACCCACGAGATCGGCACCCCTCCGATGTGGTCGTAGAGAAACGTTTGCTTGTACTGCCCTCGCTCCGCCCCGATAGCTTCCATAGACGGCCAAATCCCGAGGTACTCGGCAACGCGGGCTGTCGGGACAACGGCTGCCAACACAAAAAAACCCATTCAGGCCGTGAACGGGGTCCTCGTCGTAGCCGAAGAGAACCCCGTAGCCGGCCGCCTCATCGCCGCTTTCCTTGGTCAAGGTGAAGCTGCGGTCCCAGCTCAATCCGGCGGCATGGTCGGTGCCGTTGCGGGCCCAGAGGGTGTAGCCGGCGCTGCTCCAGTAGGCCGGATCGTTGGTCTGGAAGATCCATGTCTTTCCCTGCGGGTCGTCGGGATCCGCAACGAACAGCTCGCTGTGCTCTTCGAATCCCGCAGGAGGGTCCGCGGGAGGGTCGAGGTTGCAGGCCGCCAGGGCCGCCAGCGCCAGGCCCCACAGCAGCACCTTCAGCCGAAGGCCGCGGGACGCAGGGCTGCCGGGAGCATCGAATGACACCGCCCGGCGGCGGCCGCCTCTCTGGCCTTCCGGAGGCCGGCGAAACGAAAAGTTGGAAACCATCCTCGATACCTCGCCTCTATCAGGGTTTTCACTTTTTCGTTCGTCTGCTGCGGCCTCACGGCCTCGGGTTGTCGGGGAAATGAGATTAGGGTAGGAGCCGGAGACAGAATCGTGGGCAAGTTGTGTCCATCAAAGGCGTTCAGGTCCGCACCTCCCCGCCGACTAAGTGAACACTTTTCTTTGATTCTGTTCTTGGATTGGCCGTTTCCGGTGGTGGATTGAAGCATAGCACGCGGGCGCACCGATTTCAGGGTCTTCCAGGAAAAAAGTGATCTCCGGCCACGCCGGCCTGGGCAACGAGGCCTGCAAACGCAGCTTCAAGGTGGCATTCCGGCGTACCGCGGCGCTGCTGAACCATCGCGCCGAGCTCGACGACGGAGGTCAACGCATGGTGTGCCCATCGGGCGGAAGGCGCCTCCGGCGCCGAGAATCCCGGAATAGGCCCACCGGGTTATTCCCAGGTCTTGCAGGGGTGACTACGTTTCATGAAAACAGGAAAACCAGGAGGGACCATGGACCTGAAGAGCACCGTCACCCTGGCAGGGGGCGTGGAGATTCCCTGGGTGGGCTTCGGCGTGTTCCAGACGCCCCCCGGGGAGGTCACCTACCGCTCCGTGCTCACCGCCCTGGAGGCGGGCTACCGGGCGGTGGACACCGCCTCCTACTACCAGAACGAGGAGGACGTGGGGAGGGCGGTCCGGGACGGGGAGGTGCCGCGGGAGGAGATCTTCGTCACCACCAAGGTGTGGAACGAGGAGCAGGGCTACGAGAACACGCTGCAGGCGTTCCGGGCCAGCAAGAAGCGCCTGGGCCTGGAGGTGGTGGACCTGTACCTGGTGCACTGGCCGGTGAAAGGAAAGTTTCTGGACACCTGGCGCGCCATGGAGAAGCTGCAGCGGGACGGGGAGGTGCGGGCCATCGGGGTGAGCAACTTCCTGGTCCACCACCTGGAGGAGCTTCTGCAGCGCGCCGAGATCCGGCCTGCGATAAACCAGGTGGAGTTCCATCCCTTCCTGCTCCAGCCGGAGCTGATGGCCTTCTGCCGGCAGGCGAAGATCCAGCTGGAGGCGTGGAGCCCCCTCACCCGGGGCCGCTACCTGGACCACCCCGTGATCGCAGAGGTGGCCTCAGCCCGCGGTCGCTCGCCGGCGCAGGTGCTGCTTCGCTGGGACCTGCAGCACCGGGTGGTGACCCTGCCGCGCTCCACCAAGAAGGAGCACATCCTGGAGAACGCCCGCGTCTTCGACTTCGAGCTGTCCGCCGAGGAGATGAGGAAGCTGGACGGTCTGGATGAGGGCCGCCGGGTGGGGCCCCATCCCGACGAGTTCGTAGGCTGAAGGGCTCAAGGAGGGAGGATGCCATGGGAGCGGATGTCACGATTCAGGTGAGCAGGCAGGCCGGGGGGACCTACCAGGTCACCGTGAGCGAAGGGGGCGGGAGCTCGCGGCACACCGTGGGGCTGGAGGAAGGCTACTACCGGAAGCTCACCGGCGGCTCGATTACCCCGGAGGAGCTGATCCGCCGCTCCTTCCGGTTCCTGCTGGAGCGGGAGCCCAAGGAGTCGATCCTCTCCCGCTTCGACCTGCCGGTGATCCAGCGCTACTTCCCCGAGTACGAGCGGAGCATCCGCACCTCGGACTGAGGCTGGAGAAAAAAGGGCCCGGCCTCCCGCGGGCGGAAAGCCGGGCCCCTCGAATCTGCTTCGTTTGCCCCGTCAGTAGCTCAGACGGAAGGATACCCCCGTGGCCAGCTGGCCGCCCGGAGTCACCGTCACTGCCGGAGCGAAGGCAATCTTGCCCTGCTCGCGCTGTTCCTTGACCACGCCGAACAGGTCGATGATCTCCCAGATCTTGAACCCGGTAAGGGCAAGACCCCCGATGATCGCCAGGCCGCCTCCGATGTAGAGTCCCGCGGGCGGTCCGCTCACGGTGGTGCCGGTGTACAGGCCCGTGAGCCCGCTGGTAATCCAGCTGCTCGCCGCGGCTGCGTAGATGATGTATCCCACGATTATCCCGGCCGTGGCGCTGCCTTCCATGACGAGAAACGGCACGGCCATGCTGTCCTGCAGGTAGAAGTGGCCAGTGCCGAAACCCAGCAGGATGCCGAGCAGGTAGGCGGGCGTGGCGCTCTTCTGCTGCGCGAAGGCGCTCATGCTGACCACCGCCAGCAGCAGCACGAGCACGACGAGGACTCTTGCAGATCTGGGCATACTGAAACCTCCCTCTGGTAGTATCGCGATGTAGTCAAATGTGGCGCATGTCGCCGCCCTTTTCAACCGGAAATTTCTTTTTTTTCCGGCCGGCTGCCTTTCCGGCAAGCGGAGTTGTCTCCAGACGCCCGCAGAAACCCTCGCCGGCTTCGTCGGGGCGGCGACCCCGCAGCCCGGGCGTGCATCGCCCGATCAGGAGGCTGCCGTTCGGGCGATGATCCCCTCGGTGAACGCCACCAGGTCGTCGAGGCCCTTTTCGATCACAGATTCTACGACACGGATATCCACCAGCTGGTATTCGTGAATGACGGTGTCCCTGAACCCCACCATCTTCTTCAACTTGAGAGCGAGCTCCCGCGAAATGATCCGGGCTCTGGCCAGCAGCTCGAAGCTCTCGGCGCTGTCGGTGGGAATGCCCATCCTGGAGGCCCTGATTACGTGGTTGGCGAGATCGATGGCCTGCTCACAGGCGCGGGTGACATTCAGGAGCGCCGCGTCCTGGTGGGTGTAGTCGTCGGCGAAGTGTCCACCCGCCGCCCGATACTCCTCCCGCGCCCGCTTCACGCATCGCTGGATGCTCTGCACCTTGTTGAGCACCACGTCGTTCATACGGGGTACGCCCTGCGCGTTCTGTGAAACTCGTTCAGGATCTCCCGGCGCTCTTCCTTGAGCTTGCCGTACAGGGAGAGCACCATCATCTCGTACCCGTCGATCTCGACGAGATCTCCGGCGAACACTCGTATCCCTGTTGCGACGACCTCCTTCTGGAGAACGATGGGCCCGAGCCGTGCGTTTACCAGATCCGCGGGCCGTCCGAGGGCCTCTTCGAGCTCGAAGCGGACCTCCGCCAGCGCCAGGGAGCCCAGGGCCCTGGCACGGCGGTGCGGCAGGTCTTTCATCGCGATGCCCCTGGAGTCATGATACTTCGGCTGCGGGTTTTACTGCAACTCGGCACGGCGGAGCTCCGCGAACTCCTCACCATGGCGACCGCGCGGCTGCGCTGCATCCCGGCCGGAGGACCATCCCTGCCGCCTGTGAGCCCGCGGTGGGGCGCCGCCCTTCCTCATGTGGAAAGCAGGCACGGGTCATGCTATGCTTGGCGCGCAGACCGGGGTTGCCTGGAGGGCTGGAGATGAAGAAGGAAGCCTGGGGAAGGACGCTGCTCGGCCTCATCGCGGCCGCGGCCGCTTTGAGCGGATGCGTGATGAATCGGCTGAGTGACAAACCGCAGACCATCACCCTGAACCGGACGCTGCAGGGTGCGCCGGTGCGCCTGGAGGTCGAGCCGGGCAACGAGTGGAGCCGGCGCATGCGGGCCGGTCCGTTCATCTTCAACGTTCTGCCGCAGATCGCGATCTGGGCCGAGGACGGGCAGGGCCGCCTGCTGGAAACGGTCTACGTCACCGGCGCCGGCAGGAAGGGGTTCCGCCACGCGGGGAAGAAGCAGAAGGGGGCCCTCTTCTACGAGGAATGCTTCCCGGTCTGGGCCTCGCGCCTCAAGGCGGCCGGGGGGACGCTGCCCGGCCCGGACAATCCCTACCCCGATACCGTCACCTCGGCTACCCCCACCAACGCGTTCACCCTGCTCACCAGCCTGCCGCTCCCGGCTGCATCCTTTTCGCTGTACCTGGAGATCAACAAGTCCGGCGACACCAACCGCACCTACACGCAGGAGAACAACGACTGGGCCGGGCAGCCCTCGTTGATCTACCGGGCGGTCATCGACCAACCCCGAAGGGGAGGCAGCCATACCATGGAGCTGATCGGGCACGGCGGCCGCATCGGCGAGGCTCCGGCCGTTCATCCGGATCTCTCGGGATTCGACACCGCCCTGGAGCAGGTGCGCCGGATCAGCGTTCGCTTCGAAGAGTGAGGGTTGCCGCCCGTTCGGGATCTGTATTGGATTTGGGCTGATTCTGTGTCAGAATCGTGCCCGTGGTCGTACCGCTTCTGGGAACCAAGCTCCACAAGCCGGGGCCGCGTCTCGACCAGATCGTGCGCGCACGCCTGCACCGGAAGCTGGACGCCGGACTGAGCAGGCAGCACTCCCTGGCGCTGGTGAGCGCCCCGGCCGGCTACGGAAAGACCACCCTGGTGGCCGGCTGGCTGGGCCGAATCGACAGGGCCTCCTGCTGGCTGTCCCTCGACCGGGAGGACAACGATCTCACCAGGTTCTTCGAATACCTGGTGGGCGCCGTCCGCCAGCTCGAGCCGGGCTTCGGCCTTGCGGTCTCCAATCTCCTGAGATCCGTCTCGCCCCCGCCGCCGGAGCTGCTGGCCTCCATCGCCATCAACGAGCTGCTGGCTCTGCACCGGGAGCTCGTGCTGGTGCTGGACGACTACCATTCGATTCATGAGGAGAGCATCCACAGGTCCGTAGAGCGCTTTCTGCAGAACCGGCTTCCGGGAGTCCAGCTGGTGCTGGTGACCAGGGAGGACCCACCTCTTCCGCTCACGCGGCTGCGGGCGCGGGGCCAGATGACGGAGATTCGCGCCGCGGACCTGCGCTTCAGCGTGGAGGAAGCGGGCCAGTTCTTCCGCGGGCCCATGGAGCTGAACGTGGAGGCGGAGCAGATCGGCGCTCTGCAGGCCTGTACCGAGGGGTGGGTGGCCGGCATGCAGCTGGCCGGATTGTCCCTCAAGGACAGGGATAGGGACCAGGTGGAGCGCTTCCTGAAGGAGTTCAGCGGCGGCCACCGGCACGTGATGGACTACCTGGCGAACGAGGTGTTCCTCCTTCAGAGTGAGCCGATGCGGGACTTCCTGCTGAAGACCTCCATTCTGGATCGCCTGAGCGCACCGCTCTGCGACGCCCTCACCGGAAGAGACGACGCTCAGACCGTCCTCAGGGAGCTGGAGCAGACCAATCTGTTCCTCTTTCCGCTGGACGACCACCGCCGCTGGTACCGCTATCACCGGCTGTTCGGCGACTTCCTCAGGTCCGGGCTGGATTCGCAGGCCGCCGCGGTCCTGCACCGGAAGGCCGCCGCCTGGTACAGGAGCAACGACCTGCTGGAAGAGGCGATCAGGCACGCCCTCCTGGCGGGCGAGGTGGCCGAGGCGGCCGGCATGATCGGCGCCGTCGCAGAATCCGTCTTTCAAAGCGGATATCTTACCACCCTGCAGGGATGGCTGGCCGGGCTGCCGGAGGAGCTCATCCGGAGCGACGGGGCGCTGGCCACCGCCAGATGTCTGACTCTGTTCTTCACGGGACAGCGGGAGGCCACCGAATCGTACCTGGACTCAGCGGAAGCCTCCTATCGCCGGGACGGCAACCGGCCCGGCCTGGGCAAGGTGCTCACCATGCGCAGCCAGCAGCTGATAGCCCGCAGCGGGGGCGGCGGCCGGGAGATCGCCGGGGCGGTGCTGGATCTGTCGAGCCGCGCCCTGGAGCTCCTGGATCCGCAGGACCACCTGTACGTGGGATTCTCCCTGATCATCAGCGGGAACGCCCGCTCCTGGCTGGGGGATCAGGAGACGGCCGAAAGCTGCATCGAGGAAGCCCTGCAGCTCGGGGAGAGAGCCGATCGGCCTGCGGTGGTCATCGCGGCACTGTCGGACCTGGTCAACCTGCTGGTGCGTCAGGGCAGGAGGAGCGCGGCCGAGCGTATCTGCGGCGAGGCGATCTCCAAGTACCGCGACGCCGGGGACCGGCCGCTGCCCATCGCCGCGATCCCGCTCCTTCATCTGGGAGCTCTGGAGTACGCCGCCAACCGCCTGACGGCGGCGGAGGAGCACCTGGAGGAAGGCATCGACTTCTGCCGGCGCTACGGCTGGTTCACCCTGGCTCTGATCGGTCAACTGAACCTGTCCTCCGTGTACTTCGCCCGCGGCGAGGCCGAAAGGGCGCTGCAGCTGGTTCGCCGGACCCGGCAGCAGGCTCGCGAGAACAACTGCGCCTACGAGCACGCTCAGAGCCTGATGACCGAGGCCGAGCTCAACCTGAGAATGAACCGTCTGGAGGCGGCCCGGGAGTGGGTGGATTCCATCGACCTGGAGGCCGCTCTGTCCAACCTGTTCGAATGCTGCAGCGAGTGGCAGACCCTGGCCTGCGCGCGGTATCACCTGGCACGCAGGCAGCCGGACCGGGCTGCCCGCATCCTCGGCGTGCACCGGCGCTGGGCGGAGGCGAACGGATTTCGGGGAAGCCTGATCACCAACAGCGTTCTGCAGTCACGACTGTCCCTGGCCGCCAGGCCGCGGAGCCTGGAGGCTCTGAGGCAGGCCGTGCAGCTGGCGGCGGAGGAAGACTACCGTCGGGTCTTCCTGGACGAGGGGCTTCCCCTGGCCGTGCTGCTCACCGAGCTGCTGCCCCAGCTGGAGGGCGAAGAACGGCGGTTCGCGGAGAGCCTGCTTCTGGACGCCGGCAGGGACTACCGTCCGGCGAAGCACCGAGAGGCCCCAACGGGCCGCCTGTCCGAAGACCTGAGCGTTCGGGAGCGGGAGATCCTGAAGCTGATCGCCGACGGCCTGTCCAACCAGCAGATCGCGGATCGGACCTTCATCGCCCTGAGCACCGTCAAGACCCACGTCAACAACATTTACGGCAAGCTGGATGTCAGAAGACGCACCCAGGCCATCGCCAGGGCGAGGGAGTTGAGCCTGCTCTGAGCCGGACCGCGCGCCCGGTCCCCGCAGCCGCGCCGCCTGATGCGTCTTTTCCGGCCTTTTCCACCCCCGTCTCCACCCTTTGGTCGAGGCCTCTCCACCCGCTTCCGCCCTATCTTTCCAGCATCCAATCGACGAGGTGAACGGGATGAGCACAACGGTTTTGACGGATCGACCCGGCGAAGGAAGCGCTCGGGGCCCGGCAGGGGGGCGCCTGTGGAACCGGAGCTTCCTGCTGCTCTGGCAGGGCCAGCTGGTTTCCGCCGTCGGCGACGTGGCCTACGAAATCGCCCTGGGATTCTGGATCCTGATCGCCACGGGCTCCACCGGTCTCATGGGAGCGCTGATGGCCGCCTCGATGCTCCCCAGGATTGCCCTGGCGCCGGTGGCGGGAACCTGGGTGGACAGGAGCGACCGAAAGCGGCTGCTGGTGACGATGGACGCCATCAGGGGGATCGCCGTCCTGCTGGTGGGAGTGGCCGCGCTGGCCGGGGTGCTTCAGGTCTGGATGGTCTTCGCCGCCGGCATCGTCATCGGTCTTGCCGGAGCGGTGTTCAATCCGGCCGTGGGGTCCGTGGTCCCGGACCTGGTGGGAGAGGACCGGCTGGTCAGAGCCAACTCCTACTTTTCCATGATCCGGGCGGGCTCGGGAATCGTCGGCAACACCGCGGGCGGGCTGCTCTTCACGATCCTGGGCGCCCCGTTGATGTTCCTGCTGAACGGCCTATCCTATCTGTTCTCGGCACTCAGCGAGCTGTTCATCCGGGTGCCGGCGATCCATCACCGCACCGGGAGGCCCCACTTCTGGGCGGACATGACGGACGGGATGACCTTCGCCTGGCGGTCTCCCGGCCTGCGCTTCTTCCTGACGGCTGCGGCGATCGTCAATTTCACCGCCATGATCGGCTACGTGTTGATCCTGCCGCTGTTCCAGAGGACCCCCGGCCTGGGCCCGGCGAGGTACGGCGTGCTGCTGGCCGCCCTGACCGGGGGGATGTTGCTGGGCATGGCCTGCATCGCCGCCGTCAGGGTCCACCAGGGCAACCGGCTGGCCATCGTGGTGGGCAGCTTCCTGGGCACCGCCCTGTTCTGGGGCGTCTTCCCCCTCTTCGAGCGCTTCGAGCTGATGCTGCCCTTCGTGGCCCTCGGGGGGGTCTGCAACGGCGTTCTCAACGTGCTGGTCCAGTCGCTCGTCCAGATGAGGGTTCCTCAGGCCATGCGGGGGAAGATCATGGGCCTGCTGGAGACGGCCACGGGCGGGCTGGTTCCCCTGGGGGTGGCGCTGGGCGGCCTGCTGGGAGAGTTCCTGCCGCTCCGCCCGGTCATCTGCGCCAGCTTCCTGGCCGTGGCCCTGCTGGCCGTTCCCCTTGCCCTGTCCAAGGGCTTGAGGGCCTTCGTCCAGGATTGAAGGAATTGAAAGAGGAGTGGAATGGAAACGAACGCAACCTCGATCGTCGCCGCTGCCGGAACCGGCGGCCGCAGGCAGGTCGAGCAGCACTCCATGGGCCGCTCGGTGTTCCTGCATCTGCTGCCCGGCGCCCTGGTCACCCTGTTCTTCGTCCTCTTCGGCCCGGTGGCCGAGCGCTGGGGGGCTCCGGCCCTGATGGCCATTTTCATCGGCGCCGCCCTGATCGTGGTCCCCTTCGAGCTGGGCTACCTGCTGCGAGAAGGGAGACGAAAGAACGGACGGCTGTCCCTGGACGGGGTGGTCCTCTACAGGCACCGCCTGCCCCTGTGGCACTACTTCGTGCTTGTGCCGGGAGGATTGGCGTGGATGATGCTGGTCTTCTTCGTGGCGACCAGGCCGATCGATGCCTTTCTCATCGACCGGCTGTTCTCCTGGCTGCCGGAGTGGTTCTTCGGCGCCGCCCGCAGCCTGGAGCAGTATCCGCGGCCGGCGCTGCTGGCCATGGCGGTGCTGGCCCTGGCCGTCAACGGGGTCGCCGCCCCCATCGTCGAGGAGCTGTACTTCCGCGGCTACCTGCTGCCCAGGATCTCCAGGCTGGGCAACTGGGCGCCGATCGTGAGCAGCGTGCTGTTCTCGCTCTACCATTTCTTCACCCCCTGGCAGAATCCGGCCCGGCTCCTGGTGCTGATTCCGTTCACCTATGTCCTGCGGTGGAACCGGAACATCTACTGGGGGATGATCGTGCACGTGAGCCTCAACACCATCGCCATGGTCATGGTGTTCGCCGCGATCCTGTAGCCGCGGCTCTGCGCTGAACGTCATGAACGGGCGGGCGTTGCCAGGATGCCGCCATTCCCGTACAGTTGCCTGAGGGATACGTGGTGCTGGCCAGGCAGGGAAGGGCTCATCTGTTGTCGCTGCTCTTGCTCGTGACTCTGGCTGTTTTTTCGGCGGGGGATGCAGGCGGACAGGCGCCGCCGGCCGGGCAGGGCCCGCCGGAACCGGGGCGCCGGCAGCCCCCGGGCCAGGGATCGTCCGTCACGCTGTTCCTGTGCGGCGATGTGATGATCGGGCGAGGCATCGACCAGGCCCTGCCGAACCCGGGCGACCCGACGATCCATGAACCCTACGCCCAGGACGCGCGGGTGTATCTCCGGCTTGCCGAGCAGGCCGGCGGCCCCATTCCCCGGCCCGTGGATTTCTCCTACATATGGGGGGATGCGCTGGATGAGCTGGCGCGCATGCAGCCGGATCTGCGGGCCGTCAACCTGGAGACCAGCATCACCGCGAGCGAGGATCTCTGGCCGGGCAAGGGCATCAACTACCGGATGCATCCGGACAACCTCCCCTGCCTGACGGCGGCCGGCATCCACTACTGTGCCCTGGCGAACAACCACGTTCTGGACTGGGGATACCGCGGGCTGCGGGAGACCCTGCAAAGCCTTGCCCGGGGAGGAATCGCCTTCTCCGGGGCCGGCAGGAGCCTGCAGGAGGCCGAAAGGCCCGCGGTGATCGAGCTGGCGGGAAAGGGCAGGGTCATCCTGGCGTCCCTGGGAAGCGCCTCCAGCGGCATTCCCCTGGGGTGGGCTGCGGGGGATGGCACCCCCGGGGTGAACCTGCTGGGTGATCTCTCCGGCGCCACCGTCGCCAGAGTTGCCGCACAGTGGGGCAGGGTGAAGCGAGCGGGGGACATCCTGGTGGCTTCCATACACTGGGGCGGAAACTGGGGCTACGAGGTCCCCGCGGCGCACCGCCGCTTCGCCCGCCGGCTGATCGAGGAGGCGGCGGTGGATGTCGTCCACGGCCACTCCTCTCACCACGTTCGTCCCCTGGAGGTGCACCAGGGAAAGCTGATTCTCTACGGATGCGGCGACTTCATCAACGACTACGAGGGCATCGGGGGCCGCGAGGAGTTTCGGTCTGACCTGCGGGTGATGTACTTTCCGCGCATCGAGGCGGGCACCGGAAGGCTGCTGGAGCTGCAGATCACCCCGCTGCAGGTGGAGCGCTTCCGCCTGCGGCGGGCCTCCGCCGAGGATTCCCGCCGGCTGCGGGACACCCTGAACCGGCACGGCGCGGCCTTCGGCACCCGGGTGATCCTGGGCCAGGACGGCCGTCTGCGCCTGCGCCTGCCCTAGCGAAGGTCGCGCTGGAACTGCTCCAGACCGGCCGAGCCGGGATGCAGCCTCTCGTAGGGAAGGTTGACCAGCGGGACCTCGGTGGTCTCCGAGCGTTGGTGGAAGTCGGTGGCCGCCTCGTTGATGTACAGCAGGCCGGTCACGACCTGCCCCTTGAGCTGGTGCTCGCGGATGTAGGAATGCGCCTTGATGGGATCGGTGGCGTCGTAGGCGTCGGCCGTCTTCTTCAGAACCAGCGAGGAGCCGTCGTGAAGCCTCACCGTCTGCACCGCGTCCGCCCCGTAGTCGGCGGTGATCTCCCGCGCCTTGGGCACGAAGTCCATGTGGATCACCTCGTGGATGTTCTCCCGGGTGCTCACGTAGCCTTTGGTGGAAGACTCGTGATCGTTGAAGCTCACGCAGGGTGAGATCACGTCCACGAAGGCGAAGCCCGAGTGCAGGAGAGCCGCCTTCAGCAGGGGGACCAGCTGCCTCTTGTCCCCCGAGAAGGAGCGGGCCACGAAGGTCGCCCCGATGCTGATGGCCAGAAGAACCGGGTCGACGGGCTGGTAGCGGTTCTCCTCGCCGCTCTTGAGCCTGCTGCCCACGTCGGCGGAGGCGGAGAACTGCCCCTTGGTCAGGCCGTACACCCCGTTGTTCTCCAGGACGTAGAGCATGTGAAGGTTGCGGCGGGCGGCGTGCACGAACTGTCCCAACCCGATGGACAGCGAATCTCCGTCCCCGGAGATGCCGACGCAGTACAGCTCCCGGTTGGCGGCGTGGGCTCCGGTGGCGATGGACGGCATCCGGCCGTGCACCGCGTTGAGGCCGTGGGCCGCGCCGGCGAAGTAGGCGGTGGTCTTGGAGGAGCAGCCGATGCCGCTGAGCTTCACCAGCCGGTGGGGCGGGATGGCCAGCTCGAACAGCGCCTGGATGAGCGAGGCGGTGATGGAGTCGTGCCCGCATCCCGCGCAGAGCGTGGACATGGCACCCTCGTAGTCTCGCGGCCTCAGGCCCAGCTCATTCTGCCAGAGCAGCGGATGAACGACGTTCGGTTTGGCGCTCATAGGTATCCTTCCCGTTCAGTGCCTCCCTGATGGCGGCGGTCACGAAATCCGGGTCCAGGGGAAGCCCTCCGTAGCCGAGAATCGAGGAGAGCTTCTCCTTGGCAACGCCGGTCTCCAGGACCAGCAGGGACTTGAGCTGCGCGTCCCGGTTCTGCTCCACCACCAGCAGACGCTCGTGCTGCTCCAGGAACCGCTCCACCTCCGGGGAGAAGGGAAAGGCCCGGATGCGCATGGTGTCCAGGGCCGTCCCCTCGGCCCGCAGGCGCTCCACGGCCTCCCGGACCGCAAGCTCGCAGCTTCCGACCGTGACGATCCCCACCGCCGCGGAGCCCTCAGCACCCGCCTCGCTTTCCTGGATCAGGGGGGCAGGGACGGCCGTCCTGGCCGCGTCGTGCTTCCGGCGCAGCCGGTCGACGTTTTCCACGTACTCCTCCGGCTTCTCGGAGTACCTGCCGAAGCGGTTGTGACCGGAGCCGCGCGTGTAGAAGGCGCCCTTGGGGTGCACCCCCGGCAGGGTCCGGTAGCAGATGCCGTCGCCGTCGGAGTCCAGGAACCGGTAGAAGGCGTCCATCTTCTCCAGCTCTTCGGCCCCCAGCACCTTGCCCCGGTCCGGCCGGTAGGAGTCATCCCAGGTGAGCTTGGGGCACGCCCACTGGTTCATCCCGATGTCCAGATCCGAGAGCACGAACACCGGCGTCTGGAATCGATCGGCCAGATCGAAGGCCGCCACCGTGAGATAGAAGCACTCCTGCGGGTCGGCCGGGAACAGCAGAATGTGCCTGGTGTCGCCGTGGGAGGCGTAGGCGCAGGCCAGGATGTCCCCCTGCTGGGTGCGGGTGGGCAGGCCCGTGGAGGGCCCGGCCCTCTGGACGTCGAACACCACCACCGGAGTCTCGGTGTAGTAGGCAAAGCCGATGAGCTCGTTCATCAGGGAGACGCCGGGTCCGCTGGTGGGGGTGAACGCCCTGGCGCCGGCCCAGCCGGCGCCGATGGCGATTCCCACCGCGGCGATCTCATCCTCCGCCTGGATGATGCAGGCCAGGTACCGGCCCGTGTCGGCATCCCGCCGGTACTTCCGGCACAGCTTCTTGAAGGCGTCGGTGAGCGAGGTGGCCGGGGTGATGGGATACCAGGCCGCCACGGTGGCGCCGGCGTACAGGCAGCCCAGGGCGCAGGCGGTGTTGCCGTTGATCAGGATCTTTCCGGAGTTCCTGTCCAGACGCCGCGCGCGGATCGGCAGCGGGCAGGGGAAGCTTTCCTTGAGGCGGCGATAGCTCATCTCGATGGCCTGCATGTTGGCCGCCGCCAGGTGCTTCTTGCGGGCGTAGGTCTCCTCCAGCACCTCCTCGATCACCGGAAGCTCGATGTCCAGCAGCGCGGCTAGCGCTCCCACGTAGGTGATGTTCTTCATCAGGATGCGGGTCTTCACATCGGGGAAGGCCTCCACGCTCAGAGCCGTCAGCGGGACGGGCAGCAGGGTCACATCATTTCGCTTCATCTCCGCCGGGATCGGCCAGGTGGAGTCATACAGGAAGTATCCGCCGGGGGCGACCTCGGCCATGTCCTCCGCCATCGTTTGGGCGTTCATGGCTACCATGAGGTCGATCCGTCCCGAGCGGGCGGTGTGGCCTTCCCCGTTGACCCGAATCTCGTACCACGTGGGCAGCCCCTGGATGTTGGAGGGGAAGATGTTCTTGGCGGAAACCGGCACCCCCATGCGAAAGAACGACTTGAAGATCAGGCTGTTGGCGCTGGCCGAGCCGGAGCCGTTGACCGTGGCGATCTTCACCACGAAGTCGTTCACCTTCCGGGAGCCGTTCGTCTTCACCGCGCCTGCTCCTTTGCGCTTCCGCCTTCCCATCCGCTTGCGGCCCGCCGTGCGCTTCCCGCTTCCTGCGCGCTTCCGGCCTGCTCGGCGCTTCTGGCTTCCTGCCCGGCGTAATAGAGCTCGATCAGGGACTTCTTCATGTCCCAGGCTCCCGTGGGACACCGCTCGGCGCACAGGCCGCAGTGGATGCAGAGGTCCTCGTCCTTCACCATCACCCGGCCGGTCTGCGGCAGGTTGTGCGACACGAACAGCGGCTGCTCCAGGTTCTCCGCCGGGACCGTAAGGCGGCGGCGCAGCTCGGGCTCCGGACCGTTGTGGGTGATGGTCAGGCAGCTCACCGGGCACACGTCGATGCAGGCATCGCACTCGATGCACAGCTCCGCCCGGAAGTCGGTCTGTATGTCGCAGTTCAGGCAGCGCTCCGCCTCTCTGGCAGCCATGGCCGGATCGAAGCCTTGCTCCACCTCCATCTTCAGCTCGGCGAAACGCTGCTCCAGGGAAACGTGGGGGACCCGCAGGCGTTTGAGGGGATCCCAGGCGTTGCTGTAGCTCCATTGCTGCAGGCCCATGCGCTGGCTGACGAGGTTCAGCCCCCGGGGTGGCCTGTCGGAGAGCGGCCTGCCCTGGCAGTAGTTGTGGATCGAGATGGCCGCCTCGTGGCCGTGGGCCACCGCCCAGATGATGTTCTGCGGGCCGAAGGCCGCATCCCCGCCGAAGAACACCCCCTCCCGGGTGGACTGGAAGGTGGTCTTGTCCACCGCCGGCAGGCCCCACTCGTCGAAGTCGATGCCGATGTCCCGTTCGACGAAGGGCAGCGCGTTCTCCTGGCCCACCGCCACGATCACCGCATCGCAGGGAAGGGTCACCTCCGTGAGCTTCTGCGGCCGCAGGCGGCCCTCCCGGTCCTTGTACCAGCGGACGTTGGCGAACTGAACGCCCTTCAGGACCCCCTCCTCCACGATGAAGCGCTCCGGGGCATGGTTGCAGATGATCTCGATGGCCTCTTCTTCGGCTTCCTCCAGCTCCCAGTCCGAGGCCTTCAGCATCTCGGGGGGCTTGCGCGCCACCACCTTGATCTGGCTGCCGCCGATCCGCCGGGCGGTGCGGCAGCAGTCCATCGCCGTGTTGCCCCCGCCGATGATCACCACCCGGGGGGCGATGCTGGTGACGTGGCCGAAGGCAACAGATTCCAGCCAGGCGATCCCGATGTAGATCCTGTCGGTTTCGTAGCGGCCGGGGATCTCCAGGTTCCTGCCCCTGGGGGCGCCGCTGCCGATGAACACGGCATCGTAGCCCTCCTGGAGGAGCGCTGCGAGGCTTCTGACCTCGGTGTTGAGCCGCAGATCCACCCCCATGTCGAGGATCGTGGCGACCTCTTCGTCGATCACGCTGGCCGGCAGCCGGAAGGCGGGGATGTTGGTTCTCATCAACCCCCCGGTCTGTCCCAGCTTCTCGAACAGGGTGATCTGGTAGCCCAGGGGAAGCAGGTCATTGGCCACCGTGAGCGATGCCGGCCCGGCGCCGATCAGGGCGATCCGCTTGCCGTTCTTCTTCCGGGGAATCCGGGGCAGGCGGCCGGTGATGTCTTCCTTGTAGTCTGCGGCCACCCGCTTCAGGCGGCAGATGGCCACCGGCTTTTCCTCCAGCCGGCCCCTGCGGCAGGCCGGCTCGCAGGGGCGATCACAGACGCGGCCCAGGATTCCCGGGAAGACATTGGACTCCCGGTTCAGCATGTAGGCGTCGGTGTACCTGCCCTGGGCGATCAGCCGTATGTACTCGGGAACGTTGGTGTGGGCCGGACATGCCCACTGGCAATCCACCACGCGGTGGTAGTAGTCCGGATTCCGCGTGTCAGTCGGCTCCATGGGACGAGCCTCCAAGATCCAGCATAGCCACTTATCCTAAGTTACACAATCAGGTTACCCTTCGTCACCTGCTTCGTCGGCGTTCGCGACCCCCCCGACAGGAACGCGGCCCGGCGCTGGCCGGCAGCTCACCCTCAGGGCGCTTTCATTCCGGCCGGAAGGCCTCGAGGGAGGTCACCGAGATGTTGACCCGGTCCAGGTCGAGGGTTGACGGGTAGCCCGCGTCCTGAAGCGCCTTCATGGACAGGCGCAGCCAGCTCCCGAAGGATCCCTTGTCCGTGACCTCCGGATCCATGGAGCCGGTGGCGTGGTATCCGAGCTGTCTCGCCGCCGGGAGGAGGACCCGGGTGGCCGCCCAGCAGTCCAGGGCCACGGGATCGAGGGCCGCGGCGATGACGCCGGTTTGGGTGGCCTGGGAGTATCCAGTCCGCGGCCCTGCCCCCGGCGCCGCGTTGATCCAGATGGCGTCCAGCACGTTCAATACGGGCACCCTGGTCTCGGCCATTTCTGTCCCCATCCCGCCTGTGCCGACACTGCGGTGCGCTGCGTGGTGCGTCAGCCTGTCGGAGGTCACACCCATGTAGTGCTTCACGCAGGCGGTCACCCCGTAGATCGCATGAGACTTCAATACCGGGACGTTGATCACTTTCAGGCGCTCGGAGTCGTAGGTGCCTGAACCGGGGTCCCAGATACCCTCCTTGAAGCTGATGAGGGTTCCGTAGCGGGTCTGGAACTTGGGATACGAGACAATATGACGCCCGTCCGTGGCGAGGCGGAGGAGGCCACGACGTAGCCGTCTCTGAGGTCGCCTTGCGCGTACTCGCCCACCTGTTTCGTGGTGATGCGGTCCCAGAGGGCAGTGGAGACCTTGTGCCTGCCCGAGAACAGATTCGCCACGTCCTGCATGGACTGCGAGGTGTCGGCAGCGTTGTTGGACTGCCAGTCCAGGCTCCCGCCTCGCCCGGCGGCCCCGTACTGCCCCTGGCCGTTGTCCGCAATGACGATCTCCCCTGCAAAGCCGTCGGGATGCTCCAGGATGCTCTCGATGATCTGTCGGACCAGGTCCGTGTTGGTGCCTGCCCGCTGGTCCCACTGGCTGTTGACCTTGATGATCACCACATCCCGGGCGCCGACCAGCGAATAGAAGGACCGTCCTCTCCTTTCCATCAGCTCCAAAAGCCGCCGGAATCCGGCGTCGGTGCCGGTTGTGCCTTGGACCGCATAGATGTCCGAGAAGGTGCTGAACGGCAGATGATGCTCGGCCAGCCTCAAGGTCACGGCCTGCGCAACCGGCCGCGAGCCCGCCCCTGTGAGGAGGCGAGCTGCTCGGGGGACCACACCCACCGCGGCCAGAGCGCCAACCAGGAAGAGCACGAAGCGCAGAGCGTTCGAGCGCGCCGGCCCTGCTCCGCCTCCGGTGAGCTTTGCCGGGGCGCCGAGCAGCGCCGGAAGCGCCAGGGTGCCGAGCAGGGCGGACGCGTTGGCCAGCGCCGCCCTCTGGCAGGGGTAGGCCGCCCGCGACGGCTTCGTGCCTGTTCTGAGCAGAAACCACAGGAGGCTGGCAATTCCGATGGCCAGCGGGGAGGACCAGGCTTTTCTCCACTCTCCCCGGCGCATGCGGTCCCGCTTGGTCATGCTGCCCTCTCCCCCTTTCGGAAGCCTCGACCCAGGCGGCTTGAGGCCGACTCTTGAAGCCATACTTGAAGCCATTATAGATGGAAAGGATGGGCCAGCTCCAGAGCGCCCGGTGCTCCCGGCTTCGGCTTTCCTGCGCCGCCTGAGCGGCGTTATGTTTGTTGTTGCGGAAGGCCATCACGATCAGGAGGAGTCGGCATGATTGCTGTTCTGGCCATGAACGTGGATCAGAAGACCCTCGAAGAGATCAAGGCGCTGGAAAGGGACATAGGGGTTCCCCTTCTCGCCTTCTCGCCCGGGGGCGTGGAGCCGGCCGAGCTGGATGAGGCGAAGCTGGCGAAGATCAGGGAGCTGGAGAAGGGCAAGGGAATCAGCCTGGTCGCCGTGAAGCCGTAGCCGCGCGGCCAGCGGGACCGGAGCATCTGCGGCGGCTCCTCATCCACCTCTTCTTGAAGAGCGAGCCCACCAAAGCCCGGATAGTCAGCGGTCTCACAATCACGCACCCCTCCGGCGGCCCACGTGTTC
Organism: uncultured Spirochaetaceae bacterium; assembly: GCA_964490725.1. Lineage (GTDB taxonomy): Bacteria > Spirochaetota > Spirochaetia > SZUA-6 > DRHE01 > CAZBDU01. The sequence continues at coordinate 74,021 of CAZBDU010000018.1, forward strand.
TCCTCGATGCCGAGCCGTGCAGAAAGCGGGCTCGGCCTTGCCCTGTTGTCTTTTGCTTTATCCGGTCTGGACGGCGGTGCCGATGAGGGCGGGGTATTTGCCGGATCGCTCGTTCAGACTGGGCAGTTGCGGCTCCTTTCAGAGACGAGCTAGAGCCCCTGTCATCTCGATTCATGTCCTTGAAATCTTCGAGCAATTGGTCTGTATTGAGCCCAGTATGGCGTCCGAGACGGGGGACAAATGAAACAGCGGCTCTTCATGATTCTCAACCTTTCGTTGGTTTCCGGCTTCGTGATTCTGGGGCTCAGCATCGTATCGCCGGTCCTGCCCCAGTACGCCATCTCATTCTCCATTCCCGTATCCCTCACCGGCTGGGCGATATCCGCGTTCGCCCTGGCACGGATGCTGATGGATGTGCCCGGCGGTTTTCTTGCCGACCGGTTCGGAAGGAAACCCAACATGATGATCGGGCTGATATTGATCATCACCTCATCCGTTGTCGCCGGCATGGCTGGCAGGTACATCTGGTTGATCGTCGGAAGAATCGTGGAAGGATTGGGCTCTGCCCTCTACGTGACGGCGGCCACCACCTGGGTGGCCCAGGTATCGGCCGGCGAGTACCGCGGCCGCTACATGTCGCTCTATTCGGGTCTGCTGTTCGCGGGCACAGCCTTCGGTCCCTCGATCGGCGGTTTGAGCGCGATTCATTTCGGTCTTCGGTCTCCCTTTTTCGTATATGCCGGTTTTGCCTTCCTCGGGCTCATCGCCACCTTGCCTTTGAAGGAGCAGAGAGGCTCCAAAGAAACGGCACGTCCGGAAATACGGTTGAAAGACATCCCCGCGGTCTTGTCGAACGTTCCCTTCCTGCTTGTGAACCTCTCGGTGATGGCGCTTTTTTTTCTCAGATCAGGCGTCCGCTCCACCCTCGTGCCGCTTTTCTCCAGTCTGAATTTGGGTCTGGCCGAGGACAAGATCGGGATCATATTGACGGTGGCGGCTGTCTTGACGTCCCTGCTCACCTTTCCTTCAGGATGGTTCTCGGACAAAGTAGGGAGAAAAATCCCGATCATGAGCTGTCTGTTTCTCAGTGCGGCGGTGGTTCTCTTTATTCCCCTGCAGAAAAGCCTGGGCGGTCTCATCGGCGTGATGGCTCTTTATGGCATAGCCACCGGTCTCCAGGGTTCCATCGCCGCCTGGCCGGCGGACAATGCTCCCGAGGGCAAGCTGGGTACGGCCATGGGCGTCTATCGTGTGATCGCCGATGCCGGGCTCGTTATGGGACCGATCGTGGTAGCCTATATAGCGGGAAGCGCCGGTAACCGGATGGTGCCTTTCGGTTCCTTTGTGGTACCTGCAGCCGTTGCCGTGCTGGCCGGCATCTCGCTCATATGGGCCAAAGACCCTGCGAGGGTGCGGCGCAGAAAAAAGGTTCTTCCGGGAATTCCGGGAAAGTAGGGTCTGGAAGGCGGCTGAGGGAGGGGTCGGTGGGGGGAGTCAGTGGGCCAAGGCCGGGGATGTAGCGGGGGTGGTGGGGCGCAGCGGCGGGACTGACGTTTTCCCACAGGCGACTTGCTCCGGGCTTTTGGCAGCCCTCCGCAAGCCGCATGTGGAAAACGTAGCGACGGGGCCAGCGTGAAGAAGGGAGAGGTGGAAGGAACTCGCCTGCGGCGAGTTCCGGTGGACGGAGAGCGCGGGAACAGGGGTAGAAAGAACAACGGTGTCGGCCTGGAGGAGCAGGCCGAGCATCTTGCCCAACGCCCGCATTTCTCAAGAACCTGAATGATGACGGGCGATTGCGCGGTGGTGGCCGGCGGGCTGGCCGGATCGGGCTGTCCTGCACCGGTGCGGGGGAGTGTCGGCGGCAGATATACGCTCGTTTTCCGGTGACGAGGGGTGAATGGGGAGCCAAGCGGGGCGTTGAGCGGTTGTGGAGACAGACCTATCCCCTGACAGTGAGCTCTTGGCGGTTGGGGCAGCCCGTCAGCACAGTTGGGGGTAGGCTCGCTTGAGGTTCGCCGGGCTCTGGCAGAAGGTGTCTCGGTAGGGGTAGGCGGAGGAAAGACTGACGTAGATCCTGCGGACGCTGACTCGCACCTGCGCCCCAATCTTCAGCAGCTTCAATCGGATGGTGTGGCACTGGGCCCGGGCGAACTCGGTTCCCTGCAACCCTTGCCGAGGCAAGGCGCTCATCAACACGTAGGCGATGGAGGAGAAATACAGGCGCAGTTGATTGGCCCGCATGGCGAAAGAGGAGGTGCGGTGGGCGAACAGGTACAGCTGTTGCTCCTTGATGCGGTTCTCCATGTCGCCGCGAGCGCAGTACACCGTCTCGTAGAGTTCGGATGCCTCGATGAGCTCTGCGCCAAGATTGGTCACCACGAAGCGCGGATTCTCTCCCTTGGCCAGGTACTCCGCCTTGGCGACCACCCGACGGCTACGCGACCAGCTCTTCAGCGTGCGGTAGCGCAAGTCCTTGTAGATCTTCTGGGCTTGCCAGCGCTGATAGTAGCGT
>CAZBDU010000019.1:0-16037 GCA_964490725.1 uncultured Spirochaetaceae bacterium
GCGCTATACTGGTCTTCAGATGCTGGCAGCGGTCCCCGTTCCCGATCCTCTGGAGGCGGCGGTGTTCGCCGTCCTCATGGTCCCGGTTCTCTACTTCGACCTGCGGGAGCGGCGGATTCCCGACCCCTGGCTGCTGGCCGCCGCGGCGGCGCTGGCGCTGTTGCGCCTCCTGCGGGGCTCCCTGGCGGTGGGGCAGGCCGTGGGAGCCGCGACGGGGTTCCTGGTCTTCTTCCTGCTGTGGCTGGCGGCGCGCAGGCGGATCGGTCTGGGGGACGCCAAGCTCTCCGCGCTGGCCGGCTTCCTCCTGGGGCCCTGGGGGTGGACGGTGGCGGCGTTTGCAGCCTCCTTCTCCGGGGTGCTCTTCGTGGGGGCGCGCCGGCTGGCGGGGCGCGGGTCGCTGGCGGACAGCGTCCCTTTCGCCCCCTTCCTGGTGGGCGGCGCCCTGGCGGCGTGGCTCCTGGGTCCGGCGCTGAAAGGGATTTTTCTGCGTTTGTGAGCGGAAGCGTATATAATTGACATAATTGTAGGAGTTGAAGCAGAGCCATGCGCCGTGCCCTCATAAGCCTGCCGGCCGTCGTGCTGCTCCTGTCTGCTGTGGTGCTCCCGGCCCAGCAGATCAAGGAGATGCAGTTCGTCAACCAGCCCATCACCGACATCCTCCTGGCCCTGGGCGAGGTCTCCGGGCGGTCCATCATCCCGGACGAGACGGTGAGCGGCGCCGCCTCTTACTACTTCACCCAGACGGACTTCGACACCGCATTGCAGGTGTTCCTCTCCACCTACAAGATGTACTACCGCCGCGAAGAAGGGGTGTACTACGTCTCCAGGATCCGCACGGACTACGATCCCGTCTCGAGGGTCATCTCCATGGACGCGGAGGACGTGGAGATCCAGTACCTGATCCGGGCAGCCTCCAAGGCCATGGACAAGACCATCCTCTACGACCCCCTGCCGGCCCAGTCCCTCACCGTGCACGTCACGCGGATCAGCCCGGACAAGCTCCTGGAGATCCTGATCCGGCGCTTCGCCGACTACAACGTGGAGGCGGACCAGGACTACTTCTACATCCGCCGGGTGCCGCAGCGACCGGCCGGCCCGGCGGCCGGCAGGCCCGGCCCCGCGGCGCAGAACGTCCAGCGGCTGGGGGACCGCTACTCCGTGGACGTGGAGAAGGCCCGCTTCCAGGAGCTGATCGACGAGCTGTTCAGCAAGGCGGAGCTGGAGTACTCGATGCTGGCCCGCAAGGACGTGATCCTGGATCGCCTGCGCTTCCAGGACAAGAGCTTCGAGACAATGCTGCGGCTCATCCTGGAGCAGGCCTCCGCCGACTACGCGCGGGTGGGAGAGGTGTTCTACATCTTCGAGATCCAGCAGCGGGACGTGCTGAAGAAGTTGAACACCACGGTCCGGCTGCCCCTCACCTACATCGCCGCCAAGGAGCTCACCACCCTGCTGCCGGCGGACCTGCTTTCCGCGCAGCTGTTCAAGATCGACGTGACCCACAACGCGGTGATCCTCTCCGGCAGCGTCGAGGAGATCGGGCCGGTGCAGCAGTTCATCCGCGCCATCGACCAGCCGGTGAGCGGCCGATCTTATCACCTCTTCCGCCTCAACTACCTGAATGCCACCAAGATCCAGGCGGTGCTCCCTCCCGACTACCGGCACATCGAGCCGGTGGTGATTCCGGAAAGCAACGCCTTCGTGGCTCTGCTGAGCGACCAGACGGCAGCCTCCCTGGCGGGCTACCTGGCCATGGTGGACAAGCCGGCGGCCACCGTGGCGGTGAAGCTGAAGTACCTGAGGGCCGAAGACCTGGTGAAGAAGCTTCCCCCCTCCATCGGCAAGGACGAGGTGGTGGAAACCGCCGACCCATCGGTGGTCTTTGTCCGCGCGTCTCCCGAGAAGCTGGAGGACTTCTACCGGGATCTGCGCATCCTGGACAAGCCGGTGCCGCAGATCCACTACCAGTTCCTGGTGATCCAGTACAAGCAGGGGGAGTCCCTCAACTGGAGCGATTCCCTGCAGGCCTCCCTGGGAACGGGCAGCAACGCCTTCCTGGGCACCCTGGGGCGCCTTCTCAACCTCAGCTTCGACGTGGTTTCCACCTTCGGCGTGCAGTTCGCCCTGTCCTTGAGCACGGATCTCAGCCGCAACAAGGCCAAGATCCTGGCCGACACCGGGCTGATCGGCCTGTCCGGCCAGGAGCTCAACTTCCAGAACACCGAGACCTTCCGCTACCAGGAAGTGGAGGTGGACGAGAACGGCGTCATGCGCTTCACCGGCGTCACCCGGGAGATCACCTCGGGGCTCATCTTCAAGATCCAGGGGTGGGTCTCCGGGGACGGCATGATCACCATGGACGTGAAGGCAACGGTCTCCAAGCGCGGGACGGTTCCCTCATCCACGGTGGGGGCCCTGCCGCCCACCTCGGAGCATGTGGTGAACACCCGCGCCCGCACCTTTTCCGGCGAGCCGGTGGTGATCGGCGGCCTGATGCGCCAGGAGAAGGACATCGAGGGCGGCGGGGTGCCGTTCCTGGGGGACATTCCGCTCCTGGGCTACCTGTTCCGCTCCGAGAAGGACTCCATGGACAACACCGAGCTGGTGATCTACGTGGTGCCCCGGGTGGTGCACGGCGAGGTGGAGGAGGCGGACGTGGGGATGCGGATGGAACGGCTGTACGAGAAGTTCCTGGGGCGATAGCCATGGAAACGAACCTGGGTATGGAAAAGGCGACGCTGGCTGACTTCCGGCCCCTGCCGGAGGGCAGCGCCCAGTACCCGCTGGAGTACATCGAGAACAACTCGGTGATCAAGCTCGCGGAAACCGAGGAGCTGATCCACATCGGTATCTGCAACCCCTCGGACGTGCTGCTGGTGGAAAACCTGCGCAACTTCCACGGCAAGCAGGTGCGCTTCCACCAGATCGACAGAAGCGAGCTGGCGGCTTTTCTGGGGGAGATGCTTTCCGCCCCCGGCCAGAAGGAACACCCGGGGCTGGCCGGCACGGACGAGAAGCTGCTCCTGGACAAGCTGGCCAACGACGCTCCCATCATCAACCTGGTGAACAGCGTGCTCATCGAGGCGATCCGCCAGCAGGCTTCGGACATCCACATCGAGGGCTACAGCGAAGAGATGGTGGTGCGCTACCGCCTGGACGGCGCGCTGCACACCGTGCAGCGCCTGGAGGCGGACAGATTCCCTGCGGTGGCCAGCCGCATCAAGATCATGGCCAACCTCAACATCATGGAGCGGCGCCTGCCACAAGACGGGCGCATCACCGTGCACCTGGGCGAGGACACGGTGGACATGCGCGTCTCGGTGGTCCCCATCGCCAACGGGGAGTCCTTCGTGCTGCGGCTGTTCAACAAGAAGAAGGCCCCGCTCACGCTGGAGCAGCTGGGTCTGTCCGAGGCGGACCGGCAGGTGCTGGAGCGGCTGGCCGCCAGGCCCAACGGGCTGATCCTGGTCACCGGTCCCACCGGCAGCGGCAAGACCACCACCCTCAACGCGGCCATCCAGCACATCAAGAGCGAGGCGGAGAAGATCATCACCATCGAGGATCCCATCGAGTACGTCATCGAAGGGGTCAACCAGATCCAGACCAACGACCGCATCGGGCTGAGCTTCGACTCGATCCTGAGGAGGATCCTCCGGCAGGACCCCAACATCATCATGGTGGGGGAGATCCGCGACATCCAGACCGCAGAGCTGGCCATCCGGGCCGCCCTGACGGGTCACCTGGTGCTGTCCACGCTGCACACTCGCGACTCGGTCTCCGTGATCACGCGGCTGAAGGACATGCAGATCGAGCCCTACCTGATCGCCGCCGTGCTGCGAGGCTCCGCGGCCCAGCGGCTGGTGCGCAGGATCTGTCCGGAGTGCCGGCGGGAGGTCAGGCCCGGGCGGGTGGAACTGGAGCTGCTGGCGCGCCACGAGCTTCCCGCCCGCTCCCTGTTCGAGGGCGCCGGCTGCCGGAGCTGCCATCAGACCGGCTTCCGCGGCCGGGTGGGACTGTTCGAGATCTTCGAGTCCGACGACACCGTGGAGGAGATGATCGCCTCAGGACGCAGGGACTCCGACATCCGGGCCTACCTGGCCTCCCGGGGGATGAGGGGCATCGCGCAGGACGGCCTGGAGAAGGTGCTGGCCGGGGTCACCACCATCTCCGAAGTGGAAAGGGCCATCGCAGGGTAATGCCCATCTACTACTGCAAGGTGATCGACGCCCGGGGCAGGACCAGCGCCTTCGTCCGGGAAGCCGTTTCCGAGGAGATCCTCATCCGGGAGCTTTCGCAGGAGGAGATCTACCCGGTGGAGGTGCGGGAGACCGCCGAGGCCGCAACCGCAGGCGCCGGAGGGCGCCGGTTTTCCCGGGCCTCCGTGCTGGAGTTCACCAACACGGTGTCGCTGCTGCTCTCCTCCGGGCTCACCCTGAAGGACGCGCTGGAGGTGGCGCAGACCATCTTCCTGAAGGGAGAGGTGAACCGGATCATTGTCCGCCTGCTGGAGGAGATCCGCAAGGGCAGCTCCGTGTTCAAGGCCCTGGAGGGATTCGGCCGCGGCTTCCCCCCGGTGTTCCGCGGGTTCGTGCGCATCGGGGAGAAGCTGGGAAGCCTCGAAGGGGCGTTCCGGCAGCTCGGCGAGTACCTGTCGGAGGAACGCAAGATCCGCGACAAGATGGTGAGCGCCCTCATCTACCCCGTGCTGGTGCTGGTGGTGGCCCTGGTGGGCATCATCGGGATGGTGACCTTCGTTCTGCCCCGGGTGCAGGACATGTTCAGCCAGCTGGGCTCTGCGCTTCCGGGACGCATCGCCTCCATGGTCAGCCTGTTCAACCACGCCGTGGTGGCCGGGGCGGTGCTGCTGGGGGCCGCGCTTCTGGCCGTGGCGGTGCTGTCGCTGCTGCGCCGGAGCGACACCCGGCTGGCCGAGCGCCTGGACCGGCTGGCGCTGCGGCTCCCGCTGATCGGGAGGCTCCGCTACCTGAGGGAGATCCTGAACCTGCTGTTCGCCATGGAGACCCTCACCGCCGGGGGCTTCACTGTCGCCGACGCCCTGGCCGAGTCGGCGGGCATCGTCTCCAACCGGGCCTTCGGGGCGGGGCTGCTGCAGGCGCGGGACAGCATCGTTCGGGGGGAGAACCTCTCCACCGCCTTCCTGGACAACCCGGTGTTCTCGAAACGCATCGGGCGCTGGGTGGCCGTGGGGGAGCGCTCGGGGCAGGTGGAGCAGGTCTTCGGGCAGCTTCGCCGCTACTACCAGGGGGAGATCGAGAAGTGGACCACCCGGTTCATGAGCCTGGTGGAGCCGGTCCTCATTCTTCTGGTGGGGATCGTGATCTTTGCGATTGTCTTTTTCTTCATAACGCCAATCTTTTCCGTCTACGAGGGAATGCTGTGAGCAAGAACGTACGCGTCGATCGTGCCTGGCAGGGGGGGGTGGACCGCCAGGCGGGGTTCACTTTCATCGAGATCATGGTGGCCATGATGATCCTGCTCATCCTGATGGGGGTGGCGGGGTTCACCTACATCCGCTACGTCTCGCGGGCGCGGGTGGTGGCGGCCAAGAACCAGATCGAGGGCTTCTCGGTGGCCCTGAACTCCTACTTCCTGGACACCGGCCGCTATCCCACCACCGAGCAGGGCCTGCCGGCGCTGTGGGAGAAACCCGTGCTGGAGCCGGTCCCCTCGGGGTGGAGCGGTCCCTACATGAGCAAGGCCATCCCCAAGGACCCCTGGGGCAACGACTACGAGTACGCCGCCCCCGGCCCCCACGGCCTGCCTTTCGGGATCCGCTCCTTTGGGGCGGACGGACTGGAAGGGGGTGAGGGCAATGACAAGGACATCGTTTCGTGGGGCGAGTGAGGGTGGGGCCGGCGAAGCGGCCGCCCGGGGCCGCTGAGACGGGGTCTATTCTGCTGGACGTGCTGGTGACCCTGCTGATCGCCAGCACCGCGCTGCTGGTGACGCTGGGAAGCATCGCTTTGACGGCCCGGGCTGCCGGGCGGGTGAGTGAACGGGTGGCACAGCTTGTGTCGGCGAGGAACGAGGATGCCCGGGGGCAGACCTTGCGCTTCACGGGGCCGTCCTTTCAGCAGTGAGGCCGGCGGGCAGGGCGGCTTCACCTTCGTGGAGCTGCTGGTCTCGCTGGTGCTCCTGTCCGTGCTGGGGCTGGTGGTCTGGTCGGGGCTGCTGAACGCCGACGGGCTGGTGCGGAGGACCATCCGCCAGGCCGCCCTTTCGGCACGGGTGCTGCAGCTGGACACCTTCCTGCGCCGCTCGGCCCTGCGCGTACGGGTTCCCTACTGGCAGACCGGCCTTCAGGCCAACCAGGAGCCGGGGAAAGTGGAGGTGCCCTGGCTGGACGGGGAGGCCGGCGCCACCCTCACCGTGGAGCTGCGCGGCGAACAGGTCATCGTGGGCTTCCCGGGGGAGGAGCGGTTCATCCCCTTCGGCCCCTTCCCGGCGGCGAAGCTGGGCCTCTACAAGGACGCGTCGGGGCAGAGCGGGGGGATCGAGCTCACCGTGACGGGGGGCAGGGAAGAGCCGGTGCTGATGCGCGCCCCCTTCGGAGGGCATCCCTTCCCGCGGGGGGGAGGCCCGTGAGGGAGCGCGGATCCACCTCGGTGGTGGTGCTCGCCGTGCTGCTGTTCATCTCCGCCCTCTTCCTGGCCGCCGGGGCGCTGTTGGAGCTGACCCTCCGCCAGCTGCGGGGGACGGAGGAGCGAAGGCGGGAGGACCAGGTCCTGAGGGCGGAGGCGCAGCGCTTCGTGGGGCTTCTGCTGGACGATCCCACGCCCTTCGCGGACTCCGCTCAGGACCCGGTGTGGGCACAGGCGGGGTTCCAGGGAAGCACGGGGGTGACGGTTCGCCTGGCTGACCTGTCGGGCAGGCTGGGGCTCAACTGGGTGCGCAAGGAGGTGCTGGAGGACATGCAGGTCCTGAAACCCGGCAAAACGCCTGCGGAGCTGCAGCAGTTCCGGGAGGACAGCGGGATCCACCTCAATCTGGAGCCGGATTTCCTGGACTTCTTCTCCGAGCGAGACCTGGAAGGGCTCTTTACTGCCTACGGGTATTTCAATATCAATGTAGCCGATGAGTTCGTGCTGCGGAAGGTGTGCCTGGAGCGCGGCGGCGATCCCGCCCTGGCGGAGCGCGTCCACGGGCTCGTCCAGGAAGCCCGGGTGGAGAAAAAGCAGATCGAGCCGGCGGAGCTGGAGGATTTCCTGGGCGCGGATGCCTACGAGCTGCTGTTCCCGGTGGTGAACGCCGAGGCACCCATGAACGTGCACTTCACGCCGGAACGGGTTCTGAGGGCGCTCTTTCGCCACTACGAGGTGCCCGTGGACAGGGTGGAGCACATCCTGGCGGTGCGCGGCTCCGGGGAGCTTACGCCTCCCGACCTGGAGCAGCTGATCGGTCCGGAAGAGTACAAGAAGACGCCCCTGCGTCACTACCTGGGGCTCAACACCTGGTTCTGGGAGATCCGCGTGGCCGACGGCGAGCGGGAGCTCACCTGGGTCCTGGCGCGGGTGCCGCATCCCGAAGGGCAGCCGGAGCTGCGGTTGATCGAGGAGAGAGAGAGCCCGTGAGAGAGTGGGCGTACGCGGAGAAACGCGGAAGCGGCTACCGGCTCTGCTCCTTCGCCACCGGGGAGCCCCTGGTCGACGGGCGGTCTCCGGCGGGGGTCATGATGTCCCGTCCGGACTTCGACGTTCAGGTGGTGGATCTGCCGGAGGTCCCCGACCGGGAGGTGGAGGGCTTCCTGAAGTACAGGATCCGCAGCCTCTACCCCGGGCACCCCGAGCAGACGGCCTTCGATTACCGCATCGTGGAGAGGGACGGGAAGCGCTTCGCTGTCCTGTTCCTGGTGCAGCGGGCGCTGCTCGACGAGTACCGCGCCCTGGCGGCGGGGCGCCCTTTGTTCCTGCCCTTCTCACTGGTCCAGCCTCTGCTGGAGAGGCGGCGCGACTGCGACACGGTCTTCTTCTTCTGGCACGCCAGGTGGGTGGAGGTGCTCATCTGGGGTGGGGGCGAGGCCGGAGGCGAGCCGCTGCGCTCCTTCGCGCTGAAGCGCTCCGCTGATGCCGCGGCGGACCTGCGGGCCCTCCTCCGGCTGATCCCCGCGGAGAGCGGGAGCTGCGAGTGGGTGCTGATCGCTCCCGCAGGGGAGACCGAGGGGCTCGCTGCCGGGCTGCGGGAGCTGGCCGGGGAGGAGCGCCGGCTGGCCATCGTCACCCTGGAGGAGGCGCTGGGCCGCCTGGGGAGGCGGAGCGCCTTTCTGTTCGCGCCGCGCCGGCCCAGGCGGGGCCTGAGCCGGGCAGTGCGCGTGCAGCTCTACCTGGCCGCCGCGCTGCTGCTGGGCTTCCTGGTGCTGCACCGCTCCGTGGGCCGAGAGCAGGCCTACCTGGCGCGGCTGCGGGGGCGGCTCGCGACGCTCCAGGGACAGGCCTCCCGCTCGGTGTCCCTCCAGAAGGAGGTGGAGGAGCTGGCGGCGCAGCTGGACTCCCTGCGGGCGCGGCGCCCGAGCGATCCCTACCTGGTTCTCTCCGAGCTGAACGCCATCCTCAGTCCGGAGGCCCGTATTCAGAGCCTGGTGATCGAGAAGGGGTTCTTCCAGATGGAGGCCCTGGGGCAAAACCCTCTTCGCCTCATGGAGGCTTTCGGCCGCAGCAGCCTGTTCAGCGACGTGAAGCTGATCCAGATCGTGCCGCAGAAGGATTCGGACCAGGAGCTGTTCCGCATGACGGGGACCGCCCATGAGTAGGCGGGAGAAGGTGCTGCTGAACGTGCTGCTGTGGGTGGTGGCCGCGGCGATCCTGGGCGTGCTGGCCTGGCTGGAGCTGGAGAAGAGCGCCGAGACGCGCGGGCAGGCCGCGGTGATGGAGGAGCAGATACGCCGCTTCAGCGAACGGGCCGGAGACGAGACGGAGCTGGAAGGGCGCCGCCAGCGGCTGGTACAGGCTCTGGAGGCCGAACGGCAGCGCTTCTACGGCGCCGGCGAGATGGACACCTACGGGTTCGGGATCATCATTCGGGACCTCCTGGTGGCGGGGGGCCTGGAGATCAGCCGCTACCAGACCGTGGAGGTGGGCCAGAGCACGTACCTGGAGTTCTCGGTGGCAGGCTCCGCCCTGGAGCTGGCGCGGTTCCTGCAGAGGGTCTCCGCCTCGGAGAAGTACTGGTCCGTTCCGTTTCTGTCCATCAGCAACCGCTCGGCGGACGGCAACGTGCAGTCGGTGTTCAGGATCACCTATGAGAAGATCGACGGCCTTTCTCGCTGAGCTCCTTCCAGTGCTGGTCCTCCTCGCGCTGGCGGCGCTTCTGGTCTTGCCCGTCCCCGAGCGCCGGATCCCCGCCTCCCCCCGGGCAGGTGCGCCGGCCTCCTCGCCGGAGGCCGCGGCGCCGGCGGAGGAATCGGCGCGCAAGTCCTCGCCGGCGGAGATCGCGGCACTGTTTGGCTGGCGCCCCCGGGTGCAGGCGCCGCCGCGCGCGCCCCAGGCCGCTCCGCCCGCCCCGCCGGCTCGCGCGGACTGGCTGCGTCCGCTGGGCTACGTGGTGGGGGAGCGGGGAACGGCCACCTACCTGTTCAAGGACACCCGCACGGGAGCGGTGCTGTCGCTGGTGCCGAACGTGGAAAACCGGGGCTGGACGCTGCGGGCGGTGCGGGAGAAGGATTTCCTGCTGGAGTCCGGCGGCAAGACCTACACGGTGCCCCGCAGTGAGTAGAGGTGCAGAATGAACAGAGGTGCACAATGAACCGAGCGCTGGTTCCGGTCGTCCTGGCCGTGGTGATCCTCTCCTCCTGCCAGAGCTTCCGGGAACGGAAGCTGGCGGAGTTCAACCAGGCCCCCCTGTTCGGAATGGTCTACGACTACGAGCAGAAGCCCGTCCCGGCGGCCCAGCTCCTGGTGGACGGAAGGCGCGGCCCGCAGACGGACATCAACGGGCGCTTCGTCATCGAAGCACTGAGCCGCGGCGCCCACCGGGTGAAGGTGACCAAGGAGGGGTTCGAGCCGCTGGAGGTGCAGGTGGACTACCTGAACAGGAGCCAGGTGCTGTACCTGCGGGTGGTCTCCTTCAACCAGCTCCTGCGCATGGCCGAGCGGGCCCTGGAGGAGAAGCGCTACTACCAGGTGGAGGACCTGCTGAGCCGCGCCGCAGCGATCGACCCGGCGGATCCGGTGGGGCTGTACCTGCGGGCGCTGTACCAGAGCGAGAAGGGAGAGGTGCAGGAGGCCGTCCGCACCCTGGAGAGCGTGCTGGAGGCCGGCTACCGGCAGCCGGTCCTCTACCTGACGCTGGCGGACCTCTACCAGTACCGCCTCCAGGATGATGCGCAGGCGCTTCGCTACCTGCGCCAGTACCTGAAGCTGCAGGGGGACCCGGAGGCGCGGAAGCGTCTGGAGGCGCTGGAGGCCGGACAGAAGTAACCAGGAAGGGCCGGCCGCCGCCCGGCGCTCGGGCCCGGCGAACCGGTCCGCGCCCTCGGGTGCGGTGGGGCACCCTCGAACAAGGTCGGGCCTCGACGCCCTTCACGCGCTTCCGGTGGAATGCGGGTGCCGCGTGCAGGACAGAACAGAAGGCGAAGCAGGGGGTATGGGGTATATAGTAGACAGTAAAGGAGGAATGGTGATGGTGAAAAAGACTTCCGTGCCGGCCGTTTTTCTGATGCTACTATTGGCACAGCTCCTGGGGGCACAATCCAATACGGCTCTGTCGAGCTACTACAATTCCGAGCTCGTTCAGGTGGGCTACGATCTGCGCGGGCTGACATTGAGCTACCGGAACCAAACGGTCGCGACTGCCTTCGCTTTGCCGCGCAACCTCACAGACGTGCTCTACTCGTATCCAGACACGAAAGCGTTCGCCCAATCATACTCCAGGCTGAACCTCGGAGGCAACCTCTTGCTCTTTGCGGCATTGGGCGCCGTCGTTGCCGCTCCCATACCCTTGTTGTTGTGGGAGGCCGATCCGTCTGGCACCTTGAGCGGGCTGGCCAGGGGAGAGATGTTCCTCCTGGGCTTCACAATAGGGGGTGCGGTGTCCAGTTCGGTGGCTGCGGTGCTCAAGACCAGCGCTCTCAACAGGCTGTGCCGGGGGGTCGCCGCGTTCAACCGGCACAAGATAGGCGAGTATCGGTAGGGCTGGCCGCCCGTTCAGCGCACCCCCCTGTCCCGGAAAAAGGGGCCGTACTCCTTGTCCACCCGCAGGATGTGTCCGGCGAACCAGTCCCAGACGGCGTTGAACAGGTTGATCTCGGCCAGGCGGCGGCCCTTGACGAAATCCTGCTGGTAGGCGCACACCTGGTCGATGAAGCGGTGGTGCTCCAGCTTCTGCAGCTCATAGCCGGGGTAGCCGTTGGCGCGCATGAGCGCCTCCTCCTCCCAGAAGTGGCGCTGGATGTAGTACCGGAGACGGTCGAAGATCCGTCCCAGCTTCTCCCGCCGCACCTGCCGGCTGTCCAGGTTGTAGAGATCGTTCAGGATGGCCAGCACCTGCCGGTGCTGCCGGTCCATTCGGCGGATCCCGACGTTGTAGCGCTCTTCCCACTCCAGTGCAAGCATTGGTCACCTCCCCGCGCGCGCGACTGTTGTCATCATGGCGCACCAACCGGCGGCAGGCGACATCCTGGAGGCCGGCAGGCCCGCAGCCGGGCGCTTCCTGGAACCCGCGCCGCGACACGGAAGGAGGGAGCCCGCTGGGGGCTCCCTCCTGGCTGTCAAGGGCGCTTTCTGCCGCCCGCTACGGCGCCGGGCACTGCGTCCCGGGCCGCCCGCAGCGGCTAGTAGTCCACTCCCTGGATGTAGAAGCGGGTCGCGCCGGCTTTCGGCTGCACGTTGTAGGGCCGCATCATCTCGTTGTCCTCGTGGTCGATGATGTGGCAGTGCCAGACGTAGCCGTAGCCCAGCGCTTCCGGGTCGAAGTCGAACGCGTACTGCAGCGGATCCAGGTTGGTGGCCAGGTCGAAGGGGGCGAAACGCACCACGAAGCGCGTCACCATTCCCGGAGGCACCATGATGGTGTCCTTCCACCCCACCTCGTTGGCCGCCGGCGGCCGTACCGGTCCCTGGAGGTAGGGGGTGATATCGGGATTTCCGCCCAGGGCCCGGGGGTTTCCGCTGTTGTAGTCCAGGGGAGGCCCGTAGGCGGGCATGAACATCCCCGCCGGAAAGGCTCCGTTGTACACCGCGGTGTACTTGTTGGCGTTGAAGTTCTGCCGGTTGAGCAGCTGGAACTGGACCAAGTGCGTGTGGATTGGATGGGCGTCGGCGGTGAGGTTGACGATCTCCCACACCTCCGTATCTCCCTCCAGGGGGTACTCGGAGATGTAGTTCGTGATCCCGTTCAGCGTGATGGGCGTGAAGTCGCCGCGGATCAGCATGGCCGCCGGCTGGCCCGGCTGCTCGATCGCCTGCTCGCCCCCCCACTTGGTGTTGTTCACCAGAACCTCCCGGGGGCCGCCCGGGTAGGCCACCCCATTCACCGTGACCGGCGGGTCCATGACCTCGTTCAGGGTGAGCTGGCGGGTCTTGTTGGCCGTCACTCCGGGAGCGAGCGCTCCCGTGGCCGGATCGGCGAGCCGCACCAGCGGGTTGGCCAGGAGGGGAGCCCCCGAGGCCGGGTCGTAGCTGGTATCCGCGTCGACCAGATTCACGATCCGGAACTGCATGATCCGGCCCACGGTGCCGCCTTGGGCAGGCGCGCCGCCCGGATAGGGCATCCTGGCGGTGTTGCGCAGGATCAAGGTGGTCCCGGGCGCCAGGCCGGCGAAGTCCACGATCACCTCGGCCCGCTCGCCGGGCATGAGGGTCAGGCGCGACAGCGGCTTGCTGTTGGGATCAATCTTGACCGGGGCGTCCAGGTAGCCCCCATCGGTGGCGATCTGCCACATCGGCGGGCCCATCACCTTGGTGACAGGATCCACCAGGAACAACTCGTAGGTGCGGGCGTTCGAGCCGTTGATGAAGAAGAAGGTGTAGCGCTTGGGCTCGACGTTCAGGTACGGCCAGACCTTCCCGTTGACGACAATGGTGTCCCCTACGAACTCCGGCACCCAGTAGGGATGCTCCGGGTTGGGCACGAAGGGCACCCCCGCGGGGAAGTACAGCTGGCCCTCCGTGTCGAACATGCGGTCCTGCACCACCAGCGGCACCAGCGGCGGCAGGTTGGCCGGGTCGTTCGGGGGATCGGTCAGCAGATAGGCGCCCGCCAGCCCGGCGTAGACCCCCAGCCGCGTGAGCCCCAGGACGTGATCGTGGAACCACAGGAGGCCGGCCTGCTGGCTGTTGGGGTAGCGGTAGACCGCCTCGTTCGGGCCTGCGGGAATCAGGGGGTGGGTGTAGTAGGCATGGCCATGGTAGGCTCCGTCACTCGTGAACCACTGGTCCGGGCCGCCGTCGATCACCGGCGGCACCATGCCGCCGTGCAGGTGCGGCACCGCCGGGACCGGGCCGGCGTAGTGCTGGTCCCAGGGAGAGGCCGGGAGCTGGCCGGGTATGACTGCATGGGCCGCGTCGTTGGCCTCGCCGTTCAGCGGGTCAGCCCAGTGGAGCGTCTGGTCGGTGCCGAACTTGTAGGCCAGGACGTTGCTGGCGTCGGTGTTGCCCAACTTGTTGACCCACTTGATCTCCGTGGGCGTTCCGCGGGTGGCCACGATCACCGGTCCGATGTAGGAGGGGATAGCGGCCTGCCCGTGCTCCAGGTAGCCCCACACCCAGGTCCCCTGGTAGGGCCCGCCGGAGGCCGGGACGAAGGTGCTGGGAAGCACCTGGGACTGGAACTCACTCATCTCCAGCACCACCTGGCCCAAGGGGTTCACGATGGTGTTCAGGCTGGGCAGGGGGTCCACGAACTGCGCGATGGCGCTGCCGGGAAGCGGCACCTGCGTGGGCGCCTGTGCGGGCAGGCTCACGGCCGCCAGCGCCATGATCACGGCGGCGGCCGTGATTGCGGGAAGTTTCGGTCCGTCGATCTTCAAACGTTTCATACGATCTGGTCCTTTCGCTTTTTCCTTTTCGCCTTTTCTCTCTCTGGCATTCGCTACACGTTGCGGCCGCGCTACCGCGGCTCCTTGCCGCGCCGAGGCGGTCAGCGGTCCCTTCTCTGAGCTACAGCCTCCTTTCTCGTCGCAGGGGGCGGACATTTTTCGGACGGCAGGCGCCCACCCTGCCCGTTGCGCACCGTGGGCCCGCGAGCCTCCTTGGTACGAGCTCTCTGGCGGCTGTATCCTCAAGCGGGGGGCAAAGCCCCGGCGGATGCACCTGCGGGCCGGGACCCGTGTCCTCGGGCACAGGCCTCTGGACGGGCCCTTCCGCTTCAGCTTTCGAGGGGATTCGGCTCCTCCACCCCCATGGGGAACGGCATCCCATCGTCATCCCACAGCCGGTTGACGATACTATGCATCGCTACGATAATTATAAGTACGGCCGTCTGTGTTAGATTAAAGTATTAATCCGGCGCGGATGCGTGTACATAATCCATACAGTCTAAGTAAAGAAAAATAGCGGTTTATACCTGAGCGATATAGCAAATCAGCGTGCGGGGTGGCAGGTGCGGCGGGCGTGGCGTGGCCGCCGGGGTTGACAGCCCCCTTCGGTTCCGGAGAGCATGGACTCCTGCGGGGCTGCAGGGAGGGGGCACGCTTGAGGGAGGGCTTCGGATTCTGGATCACTGGGCGCAGGATGCATTCTTCTACCACATCTACCCGTTGGGGCTGTGCGGAGCGCCGGAGAGGAACGACTTCAAGGCTCCGCCCGCTGCCCGCCTGGAGAAGCTGTATGGCTGGCTGGACCACCTCCGGCAGTTGGGCGTGAATGCCCTGTACCTGGGGCCGCTGTTCGAGTCGGGAAGCCACGGCTACGACACGGTGGACTACTTCCGGGTGGATCGCCGCCTGGGGGACAACTCCACCCTGGCGCGGCTCTGCGGGGAGCTGCGCCGCCGGGGCATGCGGGTGATTCTGGATGGGGTGTTCCACCACGTGGGCAGGCAGTTCTGGGCCTTTCAGGACGTGCAGGGGAATGGGGAGCGTTCCGCCTACCAGGAATGGTTCGCCGGAATGCGCTTCGACCAGGAAAGCCCCCTGGGGGATCCGTTCTCTTACGAGGCCTGGGAGGGCCACTTCGAGCTTCCCAAGCTGAACTTGGCGAACCCCGAGGTGGCGGCTCATCTGCTCCAGGCGGTGGGCTTCTGGATCGAGCGGTTCGACATCGACGGGCTGCGGCTGGACGTGGCCTACCTGCTGGATCCGGGGTTTCTGGGCCGGCTGTCCCACTTCTGCAGGGAGCGCAAGCCCGGTTTCTGGCTCCTGGGCGAGGCGATCCACGGGGACTACCGGCGCTGGGTGGCTCCGGGGCTTCTGGACTCGGCCACCAACTACGAGTGCTACAAGGGCCTGTACTCCAGCCACAACGACCGCAACTACTTCGAGATCGCCTACTCCCTGAACCGCCAGTTCGGTGAGGGCGGGATCTACCGGGACTTGCCGCTGTACTCCTTCGCCGACAACCACGACGTGGACCGGGTGGCCAGCCGGCTGGCCGAGCCGGCGCACCTGTATCCGCTGTACTGCCTGCTCATGACCATGCCAGGCGTGCCCAGCGTGTACTACGGAAGCGAGTGGGGCATCCCCGGCGAGAAGGCGGGTCACAGCGACCGGGAGCTCCGGCCCGCCCTGGAGCCGGCCCAGGCATCGGCGAGGAGCCCTCATCCGGAGCTGGCCGGGGCCATCGCCCGGCTGGCCCGGCTGCGCGCCGGAAGCGTCGCCCTGCGGCGGGGGGACTACCGCCAGCTGCACGTCGGTGCGGAGCTGCTGGTCTTCCAGAGGCGGTGGGGAGAGGAGCTGGCGCTGGTGGCGGTGAACGCCGCCGGCACGCCCGCGGAGGTGGAGGCGGCCGCCCCGGGCCGCACCCCATCCTTCCGGGATCTCCTGAACCCTCCCCAGGCCGTCCAGGCGCGCACCGGCCGCCTGCGCTTCCGGGTGCCGCCCCGTTGGGCGCGGGTGCTGGCCCCCACCTCCGGCTGAACCGGTCCGA
>CAZBDU010000019.1:16137-66150 GCA_964490725.1 uncultured Spirochaetaceae bacterium
GTGAACCGGTCCGAGTGAACCGGTCCGAGTGAACCGGTCCGAGTGAACCGGTCCGAGTGAACCGGTCCGCGGAGCCCCTCGAGGGGCCAAACGGTGGTTTTGCCGCGCAAATCCACTTGCCGCGAGGCTCGCCTCGGATGTATTTTTGCTCCGTCAAATCGAAAGCGCTGGAGACAGGAATCGGATGAACGATGCGGGCATCCGCTCTGGCCCGGTGGCGAAACTTTTCGGACAACCCAGAACGGCACGCGGAAATGCAAGGGGGTAGTGTATGGCGAAGCAGCTGCAGTACGAGGAGTTGGCACGGCAGTCCCTGATGCGAGGGATCAGCCTGGTGGCCGAGGCGGTGCGGGTCACCCTGGGACCCAAGGGCCGCAACGTGGTGCTGGGCAAGAAGTGGGGGGCTCCCACGGTGACCAACGACGGCGTGACCATCGCCAAGGAGCTGGAGCTGAAGGAGCCCTTCCAGAACATGGGCGCCCAGCTCGTGAAGGAGGTGGCCAAGAAGACCAACGATGTGGCCGGCGACGGCACCACCACCGCCACCGTGCTGGCCTACGCCATCATGAAGGAGGGGGTGAGCCGTGTGGCCGCGGGGATCGATCCCATGGGCATCAAGCGCGGCGTCAGCCGGGCGGTGGACCTGGCGGTGGCGGAGATCAAGCGCAACGCCAAGCCCATCAAGGGCAGGGAGGAGATCGCCCAGGTGGCCACCGTCTCCTCCGGCGACGACCACGAGATCGGCACCCTGATCGCCGACGCCATGGAGAAGGTGGGCCGGGAAGGCGTGATCACCGTGGAGGAGTCCAAGTCCATGGAAACCGCCCTGGAGGTGGTGGACGGCATGGAGTTCGACCGGGGCTACGTCTCGCCCTACTTCGTCACCAACCGCCAGACCCTCACCGCCGAGCTGGAGGAGCCCTACCTCTTCATCCACGACAAGAAGCTGGCCAACATGCGCGACGTGCTGCCTCTGCTGGAGAAGGTGGCCAACACCGGCAAGCCCGTGCTGATCATCGCCGAGGACGTGGAGGGGGAGGCCCTGGCCACGCTGGTGGTGAACAGCCTGCGGGGCACCCTGAAGGCCTGCGCGGTGAAGGCCCCCGGCTACGGGGACCGGCGCAAGGCCATGCTGGAGGATATCGCGGTGCTCACCGGCGGGCAGGTGATCTCCGAGGAGATGGGTATGAAGGTGGAGAGCGCCACGGTGGAGCAGCTGGGGAAGGCCAAGTCGGTGAAGGTGGAGAAGGAGAGCACCACCATCGTAGGCGGCGCCGGCGAGGCAAAAGCGATCAAGGGGAGAACCGCCCAGATCAAGCGGGAGATCGAGGAGACCACCTCCGACTACGACCGGGAGAAGCTGCAGGAACGGCTGGCCAAGCTGGCCGGCGGCGTGGCGGTGATCAACGTGGGCGCCGCCACGGAGGTGGAGCTGAAGGAGAAGAAGCACCGCGTGGAGGACGCGCTGTCGGCCACGCGGGCGGCGGTGGAGGAAGGGATCGTGCCTGGAGGCGGGGTGGTCTTCATCCAGGCGCTGCGCGCCCTGGAGCAGGAAGATCTGTCGGCGTTTTCAGAGGCCGAGCAGGTGGGCTTCCGGATCGTGAAACGCGCCCTGGAGGAGCCGTTGCGCCAGATCGCCCGCAACGCAGGTGTGGACGAGGGGATCGCGGCCCAGCGCGCGAAGAAGGAGAAGGGCGCGGTGGGATTCGACGCCCAGAAGATGGTGTGGACCAACATGATCGAGGCGGGGATCATCGACCCCGCCAAGGTGGCGCGCAGCGCCCTGCAGAACGCCGCCTCCGTGTCCGCCATGACCCTGACCACCGAGTGCGTGATCAGCGATCTGCCCAAGAAGGAGAAGGCCCCGCCGGCGCCCTCGCCCGACTACGGGGACATGGACGAGTTCTGAAGCCTCATCCCCGGGGCGGCCTGCCCGGGCCGCTCCGGCTTTCCACCCGGCTCGCCGGAGGGTATACTGGTCCCGTGAGCCCCGAGGTGCCGTCCATCGCCGGGCGTGGGTAGATGAAGAAGAGCGATTTCCACCTGGTCGTAGCGCTGGCATACTCGATCATTTCGCACGGGATCGCCTTCCTGCAGTTCACGCTGCGCTTCCGCTCCTTCGAGCTGCCGGAGCGCTGGTACGGCAACGCCGCGTTCCTGCTGGCCCTCTCGCTGGCCTGCTCGGCGGTGCTGTTCTTTCGCAGGAGGCAGCTGGAGCGGGCCTTTCTGCTCTTCGTGCGTTTCGCTCTGCTGCTCCTGATCGGCTACCCCCTGGGGGACTACGTGGGGGTGGAGCTCACCCTGCTGGCCGCGCTGGTCTTGGAGATCACCGCCTACTACGCCACCCTGCCGGGTTTGCTTCTTTCGGCGGTGGTGATCGGCGTGGTGCTGTCCAACCAGGTGGCGGTGGACGTGTGGGAACGTCATGCCCCGGAGGTGTCCCTGGAGAACCTGCTCTTCATGGGCGCCTACCCGCTGGTCATCACGGCCCTGGGCCTGCTCCTGAAGCACCATCGCAAGGTGGCGGAGGACCGCCGGCTCCTGATTGAGCAGCTCAAGACCGCCAGCACCCGCCTGGTGGACACCAACATTCAGCTCCAGGAGTACGTGATCCTCCGGCAGGAGCAGACCATCCTGCTGGAGCGCAAGCGCATCTCCCGAGAGATCCACGACATCATCGGGCACACGCTGATGAGCATCATCATGATGATGAAGGCGGCGCTGAACCTGGCGGGCAGAGACGGGGCACAGGTGCGGGAGTTCCTGGAGCATACCCGGGAGCAGGCGGAAAAGGGGCTGGCAGAGACGCGACGGGCCGTCCGCATCCTCCGCTCCGCCACCGTCCCCGGGGTCACCCTGGTGGAGGCGGTGAGCCGTCTCGTAAAGGCTTTCCAGGGTACGCACCTGTCCATCCGCGTGGAGTTCGGGAACATCCCCTGGAGCTTCGGCGAGCGCACCGATGCGGTGATCTACCGGGTGGTCCAGGAAGGGATCACCAACGCCATTCGGCACGGCGACGCCAAGAGGATCGATATCCTCTTCTGGCAGGTTGACGGGGAGGTGAGCCTCACCATCCGCGACGACGGCGCGGGGGTGGGGGAGCTGGTCGAAGGGGTCGGCCTGAATGGGATACGGGAGCGCCTGGAGGCGCTGCATGGACACCTGGAGGCCGGCAACATTCCGGAAGGCTTTGAGCTCCGCACGACCATCCCCTGCGAGGGGGAGGCCGGATGAGCCAGCCGGGAGGGTCGATCACAATCCTGCTGGCGGATGACCAGATCCTTATCGCTCAGAGCCTCAAGATCGTGCTTGAAACCCAGTCGGAGGATCTGAAGGTGGTGGGACTGGCCGGCGACGGCCTCCAGGTGCTGGAGCTCCTTTCCAGGCAGCGCCCCGACGTGGTCCTCATGGACGTGCGCATGCCCAACATGGACGGCGTGGAGGCCACCCGCCGGGTCCACGAGCAGAGCCCGGAGACCAAGGTGATCGTGCTGACCACCTTCGACGACGACGAGTACGTGCAGGAAGCCATCGAAGCCGGGGCGGTGGGCTACCTCCTGAAGGACATCTCCACCGACGAGCTGATCGCCTCCATCAAGGCCGCCTACCACGGGGCCGTACTGATCTCACCGGCGGTGGCCTCGCGCCTGTTCGGCCAGCGGGAGCTTCATGATCTTCCCCTGCCGGCTCCGCTGCCGGGTCGGGAGCTCACCGAGCGGGAGAAGGAGCTCCTGCGGCTGGTGAGCCACGGCTACACCAACAAGGAGGCGGCCTGTAAGCTCTTCCTGGCCGAGCAGACCGTGAAGAACTACCTGTCCGTGATCTACGGAAAGCTGGGCATCCAGAACCGCACCGAGCTGCGGAAGCTCCTGCTCCGGCTGAAGAGTACCTCCTGAGTACCCCGCCGGTACCGAAAGAGTACCCGGGGTCCCTTCCGCCGCCGGCTGGAAGCCGCCACTCTGAGGGGTGCGGTGCGTCGCACCGCTGGAATGCCTCGAGGAAACGAGAAACGACAAGGAGGAGCATCATGGACAAGCGAGTGACTGCTGTCGGGCTCTGCCTGCTCCTGGCGGGGGGGGCGGCCTTTGCAGGCGGTGCTCAGGAGAAGGCCGGACCCACCGGACCCGGAAGCGCGGTGACCGGGAAGCTGTCCATCTGGCTCGGGTACGGGGAAACGTTGTCGGCCTATCAGAACGCGCAAAGCATCTTCGAGGGACAGTACCCCAACGTGCAGGTGGAGATCCTCACCTTCGCCCTGCGCGAGTTCGAAGCCAAGCTGGCCACCAGCATGCCTACCGGCAGCGGGCCGGACCTGCTGACCTTTCACGACTTCATCTTCCCCAGGTACTACGAGGGTGGCAACTACGCCCCCATGCCGGATGACCTGGTGAAGATCGTGAACGATCCGGCCAAAATCAACCCCGTGTTCGCGCAGACGGTGAGCAGGGACGGCAAGCCCTGGGGGGTGCCCATCTGGACCGGCCGTAGCGCGCTGTTCTACAACAAGGACCACCTGGCGGCGGCGGGGCTCTCCGGGCCGCCGGACACCGTGGACCAGCTCTGGCAGTGGGCGGAGAAGCTGGTGAAGAAGGATGCCGCCGGCACGCTGAGCCGGGCGGGGCTGACCATGCGCCTCACCGGTCCTTCCGGGGGCATCCAGAAGTTCGGCTACCTGTACTTCCAGATGGCGGGGCAGCAGATCTTTGAGCGGGGCAAAGAGGTGGGCACGGTGCGCATCACCATCGACGACAACATCGACGTGGCCACCAAGGCTCTTCTGGACCGCATCAACCACCTCCACGGGGCCAGGAAGGTGGACGACTGGGCCCTGAAGCACGACGCCCAGGCCTTCGCCTCCGGGGTGGCCTCCATGCTGCTGCGGGAGACCTGGGTGATCTCCTTCACCGAACAGAACGGGCCCGACATCAACTTCGGCACCGCCCTGATGCCCAAGGGGAAAGTGCGGGGAGCGTTCAACTACTTCGAGACCCTGCTGGTCAACAAGGACTCCAAGCTGAAGAACCCCACCTGGGATTTCGTTCGCACCATGATCACCAAGGACGTCATGGACGTCATCCTGCAGGACTCCGGCTACATCCCGCTGCGCCGGGACTACGACTACTCCGCCATCCTGGCAAACAAGCCGCACCACAAAGCGGTGATGGAGGCGCCCAAGGACTACATCCAGTACATCGAGGCGCCCAACACCGCCTACGAGGAGATGACCACCAAGACCGGGGAGGTCGTTCAGGAGGCATACCGCGACGCCTCGCTGGTGAACAACGCCGCGGGGGCCAGGAAGGTCATGCTCAAGACCCGCGACACGGCGGCTCAGATCCTGGGGGACGCCGGCATCTACTCCGAGTAGGGGCCGGGACCACACCGGTGTGCAGACGGACGGGGGGGAGGGGACCCTCGGGCCCCCTCCCGCCGCTCCCGTCCCGCGAGCCTCAGAGGCGGGGGGTAGCGCAAATGAGCACGGAGGCAAGCACCGTCGGGAACAACCGGCGCCGGCCGGGGCTGCTGGCCCGGCTGCGCAAGAAGCGCATCGGCTGGGTGGCGGCATCGCTGGGGCCCACGGTGTTGTTGTTCGCGGTCATCCGCATCTATCCGATCCTGGAGACCGTCCGCCTGTCCTTCTTCAAGTACCACATCACCCAGAAGAACCGCCCCTTCGTGGGGCTGGACAACTACCTGCGCCTCTTCCGGGACCAGGCGTTCATCACCGCCTTCCTGAACACGATCCAGTTCACGGTGTTCGCAGTGCTGATCACCCTGTTCCTGGCGCTGCTGCTGGCGGTGCTCCTGCGCAGCATCGACCGTTCCGCCCCCGCCTACGAGATCATCTTCTACATTCCGGTGGTCACCCCCTGGGTGCCCGCTTCGGTGATCTGGAAATGGATCTACGACCCGATGTACGGGGTGCTCAACTACTTTCTCTCACTATTCGGCATCCCCAGGGTGGGCTGGTTGCAGGATCCTGCGACGGTGCTCTACGCGGTGGTGGGAGTGTCAGTGTGGAAGATGCTCGGCTATTTCATGGTGGTCTTCGGGGTGGGCTTGAGGAACGTTCCCGACATGTTCCTGGAGGCGGCGGAGATCGACGGGGCCACCCCCTGGCAGCGGCTGTGGCACATCATCCTGCCGCTGCTGCGGCCCATCATCCTGTTCTCGGTGGTGATGAGCACCATCATCTTCTTCAACGTGTTCGCCCCGGTGTACGTGCTCACCGCTTCCGCTCAGGGAGCGCCGGCTTACGATCTAAAGGTTATGGTCACGGAGATCTACCGCAACGCCTTCAAGTTCTACAAGATGGGCTACGCCGGGGCCATGTCGGTGGTGCTGCTGGTCTTCGTGATGCTGATGGTCCTACTCCAGTTCGCCTTCTTCCGGGAGAAGGAGTAAGGGGCCAGAGATGTTTCGAGAACGCTGGATCAAAGTCACCGCCTTCCTCCTGGCAACGCTGGGCGCGCTGGTGGTGATCATGCCTTTCCTGTGGGTCTTCATGACCGCCATCAAGCCAGCCCCGGAGATCAGCATCTGGCCGCCCCGCTTCTTCCCCAGGCAGCCCACCGTGGCCAACTTCGCTCAGATCCTGTTGAAGGAAGACTTCTTCCGCTACATGCTGAACTCCCTGATTGTCTCTCTGGGCTCCATGGGCTGCATCCTGATCACCTCCAGCCTGGCGGGGTTCGCCTTTGCCAAGTACGACTTCCCCCTTAAGGGGCTGCTGTTCACCCTCATCCTGGCCACGGCCATCATCCCGCTGCAGGTCTACATGATCCCCCTGTTCATCATGGTCTTTCACTTGGGGCTGATCAACACCTACGTAGCCATGATCTTTCCCATGACCATCATGACCTTCGGCGTGTTCTTCATGCGTCAGACCATCATGTCCATCCCGGACGAGCTGCTGGAGTCCGCCCGCATCGACGGGGCGAGCGAGTTCTGGATCTACCTGCGCATCATCCTGCACCTCAGCAGGTCCGCCCTGATGGCGCTGGGCATCTTCTCCTTCTCGGAGGCGTGGGCCAACTTCATCTGGCCGCTGGTGATCGTCACCAGCAAGGAGATGTACACCACGGAGCTGGGGCTGGCCGTCTACCAGCGCCAGTTCTACATCGAGTACGGGCCCATCTCCGCCGGCGCGGTGGTGACCATCATGCCGATGCTCATCGTCTTCTTCCTGCTGCGGCGGCGGATCGTGACAGGTGTCGTGCTCACCGGGATGAAGAGCTAGGAGGGGGAGGGATGACCGACGCCCAATGGCAGTCGCTCCTGGAGATCCTCGACGGGCGGGAGAGCCGGCCCTTACCGGTGGGGTTCATCGTGGACAGCGTGTGGCTGCCCCGGTGGGCGGGGATTTCGGTTCTGGACTACTATACCAGCGAGCCACTGTGGTACCAGGCGAACCGCCGCCTGATGGAGGCCTTCCCGGAGGTGATGATCTTCCCCGGCTTCTGGGCGGAGTTCGGCATGTTCTCCGAGCCCTCTGCGTTCGGCGCCAGGTGCGTCTGGGCGGAGAACGACCTGCCCTTCCCGGAGAAGTGCATCGTCGGCTACCAGGCCATAGCGTCCCTTGCCGCCCCGGACGTGGAGAGGGACGGGCTCTTGCCGTTCATGATCAAGCGCCTCGCGCATTTCGAAGACCAGATCCGCATCCTTGGGCACCGGGTGCGTTTTGCGGTCTCCAGGGGACCTCTGAACATCGCCACCTTCCTGTTGGGGGGAACGGAGCTTCTGCTGGGCCTGAAGACCCAGCCCGCCGAGATACACCGGCTGCTGGAGCTGGTGAGCACCTTCATCACCGACTGGCTCCGGCTGCAGAAGAGGGCCTTCCCCTCGATCGAGGGGGTGTTGATCCTGGACGACATCGTAGGCTTCGTGGGCCCGCAGGATTTCCGGGAGTTCGCCTATCCGTACCTGAAGGAGATCTTCGCCGCCCTGGACCTCCCGGTGCGCTTCTTTCATAATGACGCGGATGCCCGAGCCTCGGCTCCAATGCTTGCGGAGATGGGGATCAACATGTTCAACTTCAGCCACGAGCACTCCTTGAGGGAGATGACGGAGCTGGCCGGGCCGGAGGTCACGCTGGTGGGAAACATCCCGCCCCGGGACATGCTGGACCTGGGAAACCCCGAGGGGATCCGCGACTGGGTGCGCCGGGAGCTGGGTCCGGTGGCCGGCAGCCGGCGCCTCATCGCCTCCTGTGGTGGCGGGCTCTCCCCGGGCACCACCGAGGAGAATCTACGGGCCTTCCTGGCCTCGGTGCGGGATCTGGGCTGAATCTCTGCCGCTGAGCCGGCGGAAGCACGAAAGGAATCTTCATGACGGGGAAAGAGCGCCTGCTGGCCAGTCTGGGGCACCGCCAGCCGGATCGGGTTCCCACGGGGGAGAACCAGGTGGACGGCAGGCTGGCGGAAGCCGTCTTGGGGCATCCCACCCTCTACAACCAGGGGTGGCGAGAGCTTTCGGCCCTGTGGAGCGGGCGGCGCGAGGAGATCGTGCGGGATTACGGAAGAGCCCACGTGGAGCTGGCGCAAGCGCTGGAGTGGGACTACGTGCGGGTGCCTGTGGTGCCCGCGCACAAGGAGTACCGGCGGCCCACCATGACCGGACCCTACTCCTGGATCGACGCCCAGGGCTACGAGGTGCGCTACAACCCGGATTCCGGCAGCATCGCCGTGCGCGGCGAGCATCCCCGGATGGAAAGCGCCGATCTGCCGGACCCGGAGGAGCCATTCGAGGTGGACGAAAGCGAGCTTGAGGCGCTGCGCCACGTGGTGGCGGAGCTGGGTGAGACTCACTTCATCATCGGCCGCTCTCCCGTGGACGGCACCTTTCCCTGGGAGTACACCGTGGGGATGGAGGAATTCCTGGTTCGGATGATCACGGACCCGGAGTTCGTGGAGCGCGCCACGGCGTTGTACGTCAACCGGTCCATCGCCTACGCCCGGGCCATGCTGGCCGCCGGAGCGCACGCCGTGATGACCACCGATGACTACAGCGACAACCGGGGACCGATCATGGGCCGCGAGCTGTTCGAGCGCTTCGTGCTGCCGGGCATCCGCCGGCAGGCGGAGGCCGTTCACCAGGCCGGGGGCATCTTCGTGAAGCACACCGACGGCAACCTCTGGCAGGTGCTGGACGGCCTGGTGGAGTCCGGGATCGACGGCTGGCACGGGATCCAGACCAACATCGGAATGGACATGGGCGCCTTGAAGGAGCGCTACGGAGAGCGGCTCTGCCTGTTCGGGGGGGTGAATACGGACACCCTCATCGAAGGAAGCCCCGAGGAGGTACGGGAGGAGGTGCGCACCGCCATCGCCGCCGCAGCCGCCGGGGGAGGGCTGGTGGTCACCTGCAGCAACGTGCTGCAGCCGGGCACGCGCCTGGAAAACTACCGGGCCATGCGCCAGGCCATACGGGAGTATGGCGGCGGCTGAGTCGCCCCGGCCCTCGCTCCCGGGCCCTCGCCCCTGTCTGATATACCTGAGCGGGGGGGTAGAAAACCCCTGGGGAAAACGGTATATTCCTAGTGTAGACAACAAGCTGCCCGAACGCACGAGTGCGCGGGGAGCGTCGTGACGTTGCCTGCTTCTTGCTGCTTGTCGAACGTGACACCAATCAGACCACAGCGCGGAACCCTTTTACACCCACGTGGCAGTAGAGCAGGACTGCGTGCGCCTCGCGCGGCGGCTCTAGGGAGAGCGGACAGAACGGAGGGGAACAATGCCGCAGGAACATCGAGACGAGTTCAAGGATGCCCTGAGTGATCTGATCGAACAGTCCAAGTCCAGAAGGGACGGCCTCTGGGAAGGCACCATGACCGAGTACATGGCGCTGGTCCACCAGAACCCGAAGATCGTTCAGACCGCCCCGGCACGCATCTACGACATGATCATGGAGAAAGGCACCGTGGAGGCGCCGGAGATCGAGAAGCTGCCGCACTACGAGGACCTGGTGCGCTACAATTTCTTCTCCGGGGAGATTTTCGGCATCGAGGATGTCCTGCACGACCTGGTGCAGTTCTTTCGCGCCGGGGCGCACCGCACCGAGACCGGAAAACGGATCCTGATCCTGGTGGGACCGGTCTCCTCGGGAAAGTCCACCATCGCCGCGCTGCTGCGGCGGGGACTGGAGCAGATGAACGCCCCCGTGTACGCCATCAAGGACTGCCCCATCCACGAGGAGCCTCTGCACCTGGTGCCCCGCTCCAAGCGGGAGGAGTTCGAGAAGCTTCTGGGGGTCAAGATAGAGGGAGACCTTTGCCCGGTGTGCAAGCACCGCCTCACCGCCGACGAGATGTACCGCGATCACGCAGGCAACTTCAGGTGGGAGGACATGCCGGTGGTGCAGATCCGTCTGAGCGAGCGCGCCCGGGTGGGGATCGGCACCTTCCAGCCCTCGGATCCCAAGAACCAGGACATCTCTGAGCTGATCGGGCACGTGGACCTGGGCAAGATCACCCAGTACGGCGAGGGGCACCCCCTGGGCTACCGCTTCGACGGTGAGCTGCAGATCGCCAACCGCGGGCTGATCGAGTACATCGAGATCCTGAAGTGCGACATCAAGTTCCACTACGTCCTGATCACCGTGGCCCAGGAGCAGCTCATCAAGGCGCCCGGCTTTCCTCAGACCTACATCGACACGGTGATCCTGAGCCACACCAATGAGACCGAGTTCGAGAAGTTCAAGGCCAACAAGGAGAACGAGGCCCTGCACGACCGCATGTACCCGGTCTACGTGCCCTACAACCTGAGGGTGCGGGACGAGGTGGCCATCTACCGCAAGCTCATCGACCGCAGCGAGTTCAAGGAGCAGGTGCACATCGCCCCCAACAGCCTGGAGGTGGCGGCGCTGTTCGCCGTGATGAGCCGCCTGAAGCCCTCGGCGACGGGGGTGGAGGAGCTGCGCAAGGCCCGCTACTACAACGGTGAGGCGGTGCCGGAGAAGGAGAAGGACCCGGCGGACGTCAAGAAGCTTCTCATCGAAGGACGCGAGGAGGGCGAGGGCCTGTCGGGGATCAGCCCGCGCTTCATCATGAACGCCCTCAACATCTCCCTGGGAGGCGCCCGCGGAGGAGCGGCCTGCATCAACCCGGTGAACGTGATCCGGGCGCTGCGCCACCAGTTCGAGCACCACATCGGCTTCAGCGAGGAGGAGCAGAGCCGCTATCTGAACCTGCTGCTGGCGGAGAAGAACAGCGTCCTGGCCGACTACCGGGAGAGGGCGCGCAAGGAGGTGAACCGCGCCTTCCTGTACGCCTACGAGGACCAGGCCCAGGCCCTGTTCGACAACTACATGAAGAACGCCACGGCCTACTGCCTGAAGCGCAAGATCGTGGACCCGGTCACCCAGGAGGAACAGGAGCCGGACGAGAAGCTGATGCGCTCCATCGAGGAGCCCATCGGCATCACCGAGGGCGCCAAGAGCGAGTTCCGCCAGGGGCTGTTCGTCTTCAAGTCCGACGCGCTGGAGCGGGGGGAGAAGTTCGACTTCAAGAGCTATCCGCCGCTGCAGGAGGCCATCGAGAAGAAGCTGATCGGCGATCTGAAGAACGTCGTGTCCCTGACGCTGGTCGACAAGAGCCGCCGCGATCCCCAGACGCTGGAGCGCAAGCAGGAGGCCATGTCCACGCTGCTGAACAGGGGCTACTGCCCCAACTGCGCCGAGGCGCTGCTGGACTTCGTGGGCGAGATGCTGCGCAAGGAGGAGTGATGGCAGTCGTCCAACCGGACTACGATACCGCTCCGCGCGGCAAGACCGATGCAGCGCGCCACCGCCAGAAGATCAAAGACGCGATCCGGCAGAACCTGCCGGACATCATCAGCGACGAAGCCATCATCACGCGCAGGGGCAAACAGATCGTGCGCGTCCCGGTGCGCGGCCTGAAGAGCTACCGGTTCATCCATTCCCGTGGAGGCGGACAGCGCGGAGGGGTGGGCAGCGGCCAGGGCAAGAAGGGGACCGTCATCGGGCGGCGGGGCAAGCAGGGACGGCCGGGAAAGGCCGGGGACCAGCCCGGCGTGGACTACCTGGAGACGGAGATCGAGCTGGAGGAGCTGATCGAGATGATGCTCCAGGACCTGGGGCTGCCGAACCTGCGCCAGAAGGAGGCCCGCGAGACCGCCGTTCCCAGCGGCTGGAAGTACGACTCCATCGAGAAGAGCGGCATTCGCCCGCGCCTGGACAAGATCCGCTCCCTGAAGGAGGCCATCAGGCGCACCGAGGTGCTGGTGGCCCAGCTCATGCAGGAGACCGGCCGGCCGGAGGCCTCCTGCCGGAGGGCGCTGGAGGAGGGTGAGGGGAGCATGGAGCGCGCGCGGCGGCTGCTGGCCGATCCGGACTTCGCCAGCCGCGAGCCGGCGGGGCAGCGCGTCCCGGGCCGCGTGTACCTGGACAGCCCGGACCTGCGCTACCGCACCATCAAGGAGGATGTGGAGCAACAGTCCAACGCCGTGGTGGTGGCCATGATGGACGTTTCCGGAAGCATGGGCACCATGCAGAAGTACCTGGCCCGCTCCTTCTACTTCTGGATGGTCTCCTTTCTGCGCACCCTGTACCGGCACGTGGACATTCGCTTCATCGCCCACACCACGGAAGCCAGGCTGGTGGACGAGCACGAGTTCTTCCACAAGGGCGAGTCCGGCGGCACGCTGTGCGCTTCGGCCTACGAGCTGGCCTCTTCCCTGATCGCCGGCGAGTACCCTCCCAGCCGGTGGAACGTCTACCTGTTTCATTTTTCCGACGGCGAGGACTGGGACACGGACCGCACGGTCAAGGCGGCCCGCGCGGTGCTGGAGCAGGACGTGGCCGCCCTGGGCTACGGGGAGATCCAGTCCGAGTACTCCTCTTCGGCCCTGCTGGAGTCCCTCACCGGCGATCTGGGGCTGCGTCCCGAGCGGCTGGAAGACCTGCGATACTACGAGGGCAGCTACCGGGAGACGCCGGTCCTGGGGGTGGTGATCCGTTCCAAAGAGGACCTCTGGCCGGCGTTGAAGGTCTTCCTCAAGCCGGAGGCGGGACAGGCCAGGACGTGATGGACAGACAGCAGCTGCAGCGACTCGAAAGAGCGGATCTGCGCATCCGGGAGATCATCGGCGAGCTGGGCCTGGATCCGCTGCCCCAGGAGTTCGACGTGGTGCCGGCCCAGAAGATGCTGGAGATCATGGCCTACCACCTGCCGGTGAACTTCTCCCACTGGAGCTTCGGGAGGGACTACGAGGCGGAGCGTACCCGCTACGAGCACGGCTTTGCCGTCCCCTACGAGGTGGTGTTCAACAGTGAACCGGTGCGGGCCTACCTCATGGAGAGCAATCCCTACCCGATCCAGGTTCTGGTGATGGCTCACGTCTACGCCCACAACGATTTCATGAAGAACAACCGCCACTTTCAGGCCAGCCGTCGCGACATGATCGGCTCCGCCTCCGAGGCGGCGGCCCGCTTCCGGCAGTACGAGGAAGACTACGGCCTCGCGGCGGTGGAGGAGCTGATCGACTCCGCCCTGGCGATCCAGTGGAACATAGACCCGGAGGAGCCCCTGCATCCGGAGAGCGAGGAGCAGACCCGGGAACGGCTCTACGGCTGGGCCAAGCAGCCCCCCCGGCGGGGACCCTACGACGACATGCTGCCCCCGGGGGAGGAGCTTTCCACGGAGGACAAGCGGGAGCTCCGGTTGAAGACTCCGCCGGAGCCCACCGTGGACCTCTTGGGCTACATCACCGAGCACTCTCCGCGCCCCTTGAGCGCCTGGCAGCAGGACGTGCTGCGGGTAATCAAGGCCCAGGCCCTGTACTTCACGCCCTACCGCCGCACCAAGATCATGAACGAGGGATGGGCCACCTACTGGCACGAGAAGATCATGCAACGGCTGTTCGCCGACGGGTTCCTCACCGCCGAGGAGCACGGCCTGTACAACCTCTACAACGCCCGGGTCAAGGCGCGCAACCCCTACGACATCAATCCCTATCTGCTGGGCTACACCGTGCTGCGCCGCATCGAAGAGCGGTGGAACAAGGGGCGCTTCGGCCGCGAGTACGAGGAGCTGGAAGACGTGCGCGCCCGGGAGAGCTGGGATCGCCGCCTCGGCCAGGGGCTGGCCAGGCTCTTCGAGGTTCGCCGTACCTACATGGACTGGTTCTTCCTGGACGAGTTCCTGGATCGCGAGGTGGTGGAGGAGCTGCAGCTGTACCTGTATCTGGAGAAGGACAGGGAGAGCCACTACGAGACCGTGGTGGAGGAGACCGACTGGCGCGTGGTGAAGCAGATCCTGGTGCGCAGCCTCATGAACTCCGGGGTGCCGAGGATCCTGGTGACGGACGGCAACTACCAGGACAGTCTGCAGCTGTACCTTCTGCACGTCTACGAAGGGCTGCCCCTGGAGGAGGAGTACTGCCGCCACACCCTGCAGCACATCTACAGCCTGTGGCGCCGCCCCGTGCACCTGGAGACCAGGGAGCCCCACGAAGGGGCGGTGCGCACCAAGCTCTATCACTGCGACGAGACGGGGGTGGAGGCCAGCTACGACGAGTAGGGCCCGGGCGGCCCCCGGCCCTCCGTCGGACCGCTACCAGGCGTAGGCCTCAGGGGCCTGGTCTCCCGGACCGGGCCAGATGCGGTCCATCTGCCGAAGCGTTTCCTCTCCCAGCTCGAGCTCCAGGGCGCCGACCGCGCTCTCCAGCTGCTGGAGGGTGCGCGGGCCCACGATGGGGGCGGTGACCACCGGGTTGGCCAGCAGCCAGGCCAGGGCCACCACCGGCGGTTCCTGGCCGATCTCCCGGCAAAGCGCTTCGAAGCTGCCCAGGAGCTCGCGCTGCTCGCCGGTAGGCTCCAGCCTCGCCCGGCGCCCCTGGGCGCCTTCCGGCCCTCCGGCCAGCAGGCCGCCCGCCAGGGGGCTC
Source organism: uncultured Spirochaetaceae bacterium (assembly GCA_964490725.1). Taxonomy (GTDB): domain Bacteria; phylum Spirochaetota; class Spirochaetia; order SZUA-6; family DRHE01; genus CAZBDU01. The sequence continues at coordinate 31,038 of CAZBDU010000019.1, forward strand.
CAGGGCAGCACTCCCATCCCGTAGGCGCGGCAGGCGGGGATCACCTCCAGCTCCAACGTGCGGCTGGCCAGGTTGTACAGGCTCTGCTCCGAGACCAGTCCCAGCAGCCCCCGGGCCGCGGCCCGCTCGTTGGCCTGGGCGATGTTCCAGGCTGCGAAGTTGCTGCTTCCCGTGTAGATCACCTTCCCCGACCAGACCAGCTGCCCCAGGGCCTGCCAGATCTCCTCCCAGGGAGCGCCGGGCGTGATGTGACCCGGGTAGCTCAGGTTCTCGCGGTTGCCCCCCAGGTACTCCAGGGTGCTCCGGGGATGGGGCAACCCCCGGTCCACGTGATGCATCTGGTAGAGATCGATGCGGTCGGTCTGGAGACGGCGCAGGCTGGCCTCGATCGCCGCCCTGATGTGGTAGGCGGACAGCCCCTCGTCGTTGGCGCCCGGCCCCATGGGGCCGTAGACCTTGGTGGCCAGGACGATCCGCTCGCGCCGGCCTCCCTGCGCCAGCCAGCGGCCGATGATCTCCTCGGTGACCCCAGGCTCCTTTCCATAGCGGTTGGCCGTGTCGAAAAAGTTGATCCCCAGCTCCAGGGCCCGGTCCATGATGCGGAAGCTCTCCGCCTCGTCGGTCCCCGCCCCGAAGTTCATGGTTCCCAGACAAATCCGGCTGACCTTCAGACCGGTGCGCCCCAGCGACGTGTACTTCATCACGGCTCCCTTCGTTCTGGTGGGTTTTGATGGTCTTCTAGAAGATAACCGCCGCGGACCCGATCCGGCCACCCGCAGCAGGGCCCGCTTCAACCCTCGCGGGGGCGGCGGAGGCGCTCCAGCTCCTCCACCGTGCGCGGCCAGTCGCTCTTCAGCAGCCTGGAGAGGGCGCGGTCGGCCAGGACCGCTCCCCCGGTCTGGCAGGTAGGGCAGTAGTTGCACTCGTTCTCGGCATAGCGGATGCGCTGCACCGGGGTGGCGCACACCGGGCAGGGTTTGCCGTAGCGCCCGTGGACGGCCATGGCCGGGTGGAAGGCGCTGATACCCTCGGGAAAGCCCTCCCCCCTGTCTGCGCGGCGGCGCTCGATCCAGGCCGTCAGCACCTTCCGGGAGGCGGCGTGGAGGCGGTCCATCTCCGGGACGCTCATTCTGCCGCTCAGCAGGAAGGGGGACAAACGCGCCGCGTGCAGGATCTCGTCGGAGTAGGCGTTGCCGATGCCGGCGAACAGCCGCGGGTCGGTGAGGGCCCGCTTCGCCGTGTGGTTCTCCAGGGCCAGGCGCCGGGCGAACTCCTCCGGGGAGCTGTCCAGCACCTCGAGGCCGCCGGGGTCCAGGGCGGCCAGCGCCTCGGGCCCCTGCCCCAGGTGCAGCGAGGCGCGGCGCTTCGTGCCGGCCTCGGTCAGCTCCAATACGCCGTTGGAAAAGCTCCAGGCGGCCAGCAGCCCCCGCCGCCGCGCGGCGGCCAGAGCGGCGGCCGTGAGGCCGGGGGAGGTCGCCGCCGGGGGGCTCGGGCCCGCAGGCCTGGCCTTCCAGTGCAGGCGCCCGGCGATCATCAGGTGCAGCGCCATGAACGGGCCGCCCTGGCAGGCGAACACGATGCGCTTGCCCACCCGGCGAACCTCCAGGACCGTGCAGCCGGCCAGCGCCGCCGGAGGCGGCTCGGCGGTGCGCAGCAGGAAGGGGTGGAGGACGCGCAGCTCCAGGAGGGGCCGCCCCGCCACGCGCAGGCGCAGCGCCTCCACGTAGCTTTCCAGCTCCGGGAGCTCCGGCAATCCCAGCCCCCCTGCGCCCCGGTTCCTACCGGAAGTGCAGGAGCGAGAGCTCCGTGCGGCCGATGACGATGAGGTCCGAAAGCTTCAGCCGGACGTACTTGCCGGAGGGCAGCCGCTCCCCGTTCAGAAAGGTGCCGTTGGTGCTGCCCAGGTCCTGGATGAAGTAGGCGTCTCGCACCTTCTGGATCAACGCGTGCCGCCGGGAGGCCAGCTTGTCCTCCAGGACGATGCTGTTTTCCTTGCCCCTGCCGATGCTGAGGCGGCGGGTGAGGGGAACGCGCCTGCCCTGGAAGACGATGAAGGTGGTGCCGGGCTTGCGCATCTGCGAGAGCCGCCTGCCCACCGTGCTGTCGTAGATGATGGTGTCGTTGGGGTCGTCTGCCGTGTTTCGATCCATGGGTTCACCTCGTCGCGGAGGTCCAATCCGTCGCTTCAGAGTGTACCCCGGAGCGGGCCTCGGATCAACAGCCGCGGCGGCCGCCGCCCTGGGGGTGCCCGCTTGACGCGCCGCCCCCAGGCGCGTACCGTTCGGTGGATATACTTGAGCGATTTTAGGAGGATAGCATGAGACGTACGTTCCTGCTGGCGGCGGTTCTCCTGACCGTGCTGGCCGTGCTGCCCGCGGCCGGCCAGTCCTTCGACCACCTGCTTCTCTCCGGCAACGTGGGGGCAGGGTACACCCTGATCGACATGCCCACGGCGTTCGGCTGGGATCCCGCCTTCTTCCAGGACTGGGACCAGCTGCATGTAGCCGCGAACGTGCAGGGGCTGTTCCTGCACTTCGGGCCCGCCTCCATCGGTGCCGAGGTGGGCTACAACCGGCTGTACTACTACTACGTGGTGGTACCGTGGACGCCTTCCAACCTGTACTACTGGAACACGATTTCCACCATCGACCTCAGCGCCCTGGTGGAGCTGCGCCTGGTGGGCGGCCTGTCCGTGCAGGGAGGGGTGGGGGCGCACATCTTTCTCTCCGGCGGGGTCACCCCGGGGCTGAAGGCTGCCCTGCGGTACAGCATTCCCCTGAACGATCGGATGGCCATCCCCCTGTCGGTGGCAGCCCAGGTGATCTTCGGCGAGGGGACGCCGGTGGCGGTGGGAGCAACCGCCGGGTTCTCGTACCGGATCGATTTCGGCGGCTGAGGGGCTGAGGTCCCCGGACGGCGGCTGGCGGTGTCCGCTGCCCGCCGCCCGGGAGGTCCTCAGATGAGCTCGCCGCGGGCGTCTCAGTAGCAGGCGTCCTGCTGGAACCTGTACCACCGGACGACCCGATGCGCCGGCACCCGCTCGCGAAGGCCCTCCTCCGCCTCTCCGGCGGCGGCGTCTTCCGGCTTGCGGTGCAGGGTGATCATTACGCTTGCCCGCTACCCCTTCAGGGTACGGTTCAGGAAGCCCACCATCTGGTGCCACGCTTCCTCCGGCGCTCCGCCGGCGTCGTAGGTGCCGCTCTTCACGAAGGCGTGTCCCACCCCGGCATAGATGGTGACCGCGTGCGGGATGCCTCGCTCCTGCAGCGCCTTGTCGAACTGGCGCACCTGCTCCACCGGGATGTTGCCGTCCTCCTGGCCGTAGATCCCCAGCACGGTCCCCCGCATGTTGCCCAGCCGGCCGGGATCGGTGATCGGGCCGCTGCCGTAGAAGATCACCACCGCCGCCAGCCCGGGCTGCCGGGTGCCCATGTACATGGACTGGGTGCCGCCGAAGCAGAAGCCCAGGGAGGCCACCTTGGAGGCCTCCACCCGCGGGTGGGAGCGCAGGAAGCGCAGCGCCGCGTCGAGGTCGGCGGCGATTTGATCCTGGGGGGTGCCCTGGACCTGCTTCATCGCCTCCTGGGGGGTGCCGGCCACGCTGCCCCGGAAGGCGTCGGCGGCCAGCACGACGTAGCCCTGGGCGGCCAGGGCGTCGGCCAGCGCGTTGATGTCCCGGTTCAGCCCCCACCACTCGTGGATCATGAGCACCCCGGGGGCGCGGCCGGAGCCGGCGGGCAGGCTCAGGTAGCCCTCCAGGGTCGCGCCGCCCGGCCCCGGAAAGGTGACGTTGGTGGTGCCCGGGGCCATGGGGTCCTGGGCGAACAGCCCCACCGGCGCGGCGAGTCCCGCGGCCACCAGGGCCAGCAATCCTACATGCACGATCTTGTTCCTCATAGACTCCTCCTGCGGGGAAAGATCATATAGATTAGCAAAATGGTCAACAAAGACGCGGCGCCGGTGCGGCGTGGCCGGGGGCTGGATGCACCCGGTGCGGCGTGGCCGGGGGCCGGGCGCCCCACCGAAGCCCCCCCGGCGAGCGCCGCCTGCGCCTCAGAGCACCAACGGCACGAACCGCCGGGTCCGGCTGCGGTACTCCTGGAACTGCTGCCCGTAGCGGGCGGCCAGGTGGGCGTCCAGCTTGGGGATGTTGTAGAGGTAGAAGAACAGAAACAACAGAACCGGGATGAGGGCGGAAAAGGGGTTTCTGGTCAGCAGGGCGTACCCGCTCACCCAGAGCAGATCGCCGAAGTAGTTGATGTGCATGGACAGGCCGAAGAGGCCTTGGGTGTAGAGCTTCCCCTGGTTGGCGGGATCCCGTTTCCAGCGGTGGCGCTGGAGCTCCGAGGCCGTGTTCAGAAAGGATCCCAGCAGGAACAGCGCCGCCCCCAGGCCGTCCACCCAGTCCAGGGGGAGCCTGGTGGCCCGGCCCAGGAGAGCGAAGCCCACGAAGTAGACCGCGAAGGCCAGCGGCACCGACACCGCCTCTTCTGCCGGAATGCGGCGTCTCAGCAGGTGGAACAGGGTGAGCAGGAGCCTGGCGAACACCACGATGTTGAACCCGAACAGGACGATTCTGCGCCCCAGGTCGCCCAGCGGGGGCTTTCCCCCGGCGGAGAGCACCCCGGTGAAAAGCACCAGGTAGGAGAGGAGGATCAGCGCCGCCTCTGAGCCCAGGATGATCAGCTTCTGCGGAAGGCTCGCGTCTTTCCTGGAGTACAGGTCCATCCTACTCTCCCCACGAGAAGCCCAGCATCACCTTGAGGGCCCGGGATGTCCCCTTCGCACCCACCTGGAAGGCCTGGTGGATGTCCGCAAAGGGATAGCGGTGGATGATCAGTGAAGCACGAGTGAACCGGCAAGTCAAGAGACCGCCGATCGATCGATCAACGAATACTCAACGAAACACCGCAGCCGCGCCAGCCGCGTTCCGCGTTCCCGTCGTGGCGAGTTGACGTGTGCTCGCACCTTCATGTAGGCTGAAGCCCTGAAGCAGCGAAGGAAAGCAAGGATCTGAGATGAAGCTGTCCCTGACCAGCACCCCGGGTGCATCGGAGTTTGCGCCCATCCTGCTGCGCGGCTCTCCGCGGCAGGCCTTCGAGCTGGCCAGGAAGACCGGGCTGCAGGGGGTGGAGCTCCACCTGAGGCGTCCCGAGGACGTGGACCCCGAAGAGATCGTGCGTCTTTGCCGCGAGCACGAGCTGGCTGTGCCCACCCTGGGGACCGGCATGGCCGCCGGCCAGGACGGCCTGACCTTTTCCAGCCCCGACGCCTCGGTGCGTGAGAAGGCGGTGGACATCATCCGGCGGCACATCGACCTGGCGGCGCAGATCGGATCGGGGGTCACCATCGGACTGATCTTCGGCAGCGCCGGTCGGGAGCCCGCGGAACGGCGCCGGCGGATGGGCTACGCCGTCTCCTGCATGAAGGAGTGCGCGGAGCACGCCGCCCGGCGGGGAGTGAAGCTCTTCCTGGAGCCGCTGAATCGCTACGAATCGGACTGCCTCAACCGCCTCGAAGAGGCAGCGGAGGTGGCTGCCGGGATCGGCGGGGACAGCGTCCGGCTGCTGGCGGACACCTTTCACATGAACATAGAGGAGCCGGACCCGGCGCAGGCTGTGAGGCAGTTCGGGGGCCTTCTCGGGCACGTGCACCTGGTGGACAGCAACCGCGAGGCTCCGGGCCACGGCCATGCAGACCTGGGCTCTGTGGTGGCGGCCCTGCGCGGAGCCGGCTTCCAGGGCTTTCTCTCCTTCGAGATCCTGCCCCGGCCGGAGGCGATGCGAGCGCTGGAGGACGCGGCCGCCTGCGCGCGGGGGTTGTTGGCCTAGCCCCCGGCGAGGTGTCCGCCACGGCGGCGCCGGGCACCGTGCCCATCTTCATCCCGGGGCTGATTCTCCAGCGCTGCCTGGTGCGGGGGCTGTCCCTGGGCTCGCTGAAGTAGGGCCGGCGCACCGGCGGGCGCGGGGCGGCCCGTCGGGGCCGCGCGGGTGCGCCTAAGGGGCGGCCGCTGGCCGCTTCCCGCGCAGCCGCACCGGCACCGGCTGCACATCCCAGATCTCCCGGGCGTACTCCCGGATGGTGCGGTCGCTGGAGAACTTGCCCGCCCCGGCGACGTTGAGGATGGACATCCTGGTCCACCGTTCGGCGTCCAGGAACGCCCGCTCCACCTCCTGCTGGCAGGCCGCGTAGGCGGAAAAGTCCGCCAGGAGCAGGTACTGATCCCGCTCCAGGAGGCTTGCCAGCAGCGGTGCGAACAGCTCCCGGGACCCGCGGCTGTACTCCCCGCCAGCGATCTGGTCCAGGGCCAGCTTCAGCTCCGGGTCCTCCTGGTAGTGCCGCCGCGGGTCGTAGCCTGCCGCCCGGGTGCCCTGCACCTCCTCCGCGTTCAGCCCGAAGATGAAGATGTTCTCCGGCCCCACCTCCTCTCGGATCTCCACGTTGGAGCCGTCCAGGGTGCCGATGGTGAGGGCGCCGTTGAGGGCGAACTTCATGTTGCCGGTTCCCGAGGCCTCGGTGCCGGCCGTAGAGATCTGCTCGGAGAGATCTGCCGCCGGCACGATCAGCTCGGCCAGGCTTACGCCGTAGTTGGCCAGGAACACCACCTTCAGGGCCCCTCCCACCGCCGGATCGCCGTTGATCCGCTCGGCCACGCCGTGGATCAGGCGGATCACCAGCTTGGCCATGGCGTAGCCCGGGGCAGCCTTGCCGGCGAAGATGGCGGTTCTGGGCACGAAGCTATCCTCGGGGTGCGCCTTGATGCGGTTGTAGAGGGCGATCAGGTGCAGCACGTTCAGGAGCTGGCGCTTGTACTCGTGGATGCGCTTCACCTGGCAGTCGAACAGGGAGCCAGGGTCCACCTCGATGTGGTAGTGCCGGCGGATGAAGTCGGCCAGGCGCTCCTTGTTGCGCCGTTTCACCGCTCGCCACCGGGAGCGGAACTCCGCCTCTCCGGCCGAGGGGACCAGCTCGCGCAGCCGGTCCAGCTCGGTCACCCAGCCCTCGCCGACGCGTTCGGTGATGAGGGCGGAGAGGGCGGGATTGCACAGCTTCAACCAGCGCCGGGGGGTGATGCCGTTGGTCTTGTTGTTAAAGCGCTCCGGCCACAGCTGGTGGAAGTCGGCGAAGATCTCCTCCTGCAGGATGCGGGTGTGCAGGGCGGAGACCCCGTTCACCGAATGACTGCCCACGATGGCCAGGTGAGCCATGCGGATGCGCTTTTCCGCTCCCTCCTCGATGAGGGAGAGCCTCGCCAGGCGCCCGGTATCCCCCGGCCATCTGCGCTGCACCTCCTCCAGGAAGCGGCGGTTGATCTCGAAGACGATCTGCAGGTGCCGGGGCAGGACGTAGCCGAACAGGCTCACCGGCCACTTCTCCAGGGCCTCCGGCAGCACCGTGTGGTTCGTGTAGGCGAAGGTGGCCACGGTGATCCGCCAGGCTTCCTCCCAGGGGAGCCCGTAGGTGTCCATCAGCAGCCGCATCAGCTCGGCAATTCCCACCGCCGGGTGAGTGTCGTTCAGCTGGATGGCCACCTGCTCCGGAAAAGCCGCGAAGTCGTCCCCGTGGACCTTGCGGTAGCGGCGGATGATGTCCTGCAGGGTGGCGGAGACGAAAAAGTACTCCTGCTTCAGCCGCAGCTCCCGGCCCTCGAAGACGTTGTCGTTGGGGTAGAGCACCTTGGAGAGGGTCTCCGAATGCGCCTTGTCGGACACCGCCCGCTCGTAGTCCCCGTGGTTGAAGTAGTCCAGGTTGAACTCCCGGGTGGCCTTGGCCGCCCACAGGCGCAGGTTGTTCACGGTGTCGTTGCGGTAGCCCGGCACCGGCGTGTCGTAGGCCATGGCCATGATCAACTGCGTGTCCACCCACTCCACCTGCAGGCGCCCCTGGGGGTCGGTGTGCTGGCGCACCTGGCCGTAGAAATGCACGGGATAGAGGAACTCCGGCCGCTCGATCTCCCAGGGGTTGCCGTAGCGCAGCCAGTTGTCCGGGGTCTCCACCTGGGCGCCGTCACGGATGCGCTGGAAGAAGATCCCGTACTCGTAGCGGATCCCGTAGCCATAGGCCGGCAGGGCCAAAGTGGCCATGGAGTCCAGGAAGCAGGCGGCCAGCCTGCCGAGCCCCCCGTTCCCCAGGCCGGCGTCGAACTCCATCTCCTCCAGGGCTTCCAGGTCGTAGCCTAACCCGGCCAGAGCGCTTCCGAGGGGTTCGCGCAGGTTCAGGTTGAGCACGGAGTTGCCCAGGGTGCGGCCAATGAGAAACTCCAGGGACAGGTAGTAGACCCGCTTGGCATCCGCACGGTAGTAGCCCTGCTGGGTCTCGATCCACCGTTCGAACAGGCGGTCCCGCACCGTCAGCGCCAGGGCCTTGTAGTTGTCCAGGCCGGTGGCGCTGAACTCGTCCTTGGCCAGGGAGAACTCCAGGTGATTGACGAAGGCGAGCTGGAGGGACTCCTCGTCCAGACCCATCAGGGGGTTGGTGGAGGGCGTCAGCTTCCGCTGCGGCTGCCTGCGTTTGGCCATCGCGTTCGCCTCCTTGCATGCGGTGCATGGGGTACGCCGGCGCCGCGGCGCCACTCCGGCGGGCGTCCCTTCAGGGGCCCTGCGGCCCGATCCTGCGTACTTGCGTATTATAGCAGTATTGCCCCGGCGGGACGATCTCGTGCTATCATGAAAAAAGGAGGGACCGATGCGCCGGGTGTTGATCATCGTGGGCCTGTTCGTCATCTGCTTCTTCGGAATGTGGTGGCTGTTCTACAGGACGGGGATAGCCGGGTTCCCGGCCATCGGGTATCGCGACGAGCTGTGGTTCGTCATTCCCCCCAAGTGGTTCGTGGTGGTCTCTGCCCTGGCCGCGGGGTTGCTCTACGTCCTGGGCCTGCTCCTGGCCCAGATGCTCCGGCGCCTGTCCCCGCGCCGCAAGGACGCCGACGGCAGGCGGGATCCCTCTCGCTGAGGGCGCGCCTCGCCCCGGGCTCCGGCGGCGGCTCTGCCTCGCCGCCGCGGGACCTTCGCCGGTCCTCAGGACCCCAGCCGGATGCTCTCCAGGCTCTCGATCAGCTTCTCCCGGTACTCTCGGTAGACGGTGTGCTCCCCTCCCGCCTCGGCGATAACGATGCGGTCGCCGAAGACCAGCAGCGCGGTCAGGTAGATGGCATCCTGGTTCCCGTAGGGGATCGCCCACTCGTAGAAGACCCCTTCCCCTGCGCCGCTGAAGCGCTGCTGCCCACCGATGGCGCGGTAGCCTTCCTGGCTCAGGTGGTGCCGGAGCGCCTCGCTCCAGAAGGACAGGTCCTTGCGCGGGCTGTTGGCCACGGTGCGCACCCGGTACAGCAGCCCTTCCGGGCTGACGGCCCGGTACACCTCGCGGCCCTCCTCTTCGGCGAAGCCCGAGGGTGCCTGCACCCGCAGGGTGGGCGCGGTCCGGCAGGAGAACAGCGCCCCCAGGACGGCCAGGAGCGCCAGGGCGGGAAGGATGCAGGGGGCGGGCGGGCGTGGGGATCTGCGGATTCTGCGGGCGGCGTTCACGGGAAGATCCCCTCCTGCATGAACATGTAGAAGTCGATGTCGTTGATCCAGGGGAAGGAGGAGGGGATGTTCTCCGGCAGGGTCTGCTCCCGGAAGCGGAAGGAGACCTCCGCCAGGGCCATCCTGCGGTCCACCTCCAGCTTCCGCAGCGCCCCTTTCAGGCGTTCGATCTCCTGGAGGAGGCCCATCACCTCCCGCTCGATCGCCAGCGTTCCCTCGACGCCGGCTTGGTCGATGAAAGAAAGGTTCTTCTGCAGTATCTGCTCGCGGCTGCTGATCTGGGAGCGGACTCTCAGCAGCTTCTCCCGCAGGTCCGTGGCCCGGGGGTCGAACCGGACGACCTGCTCGGCAACCTCCTCCAGGAATGCCCGCAACCGGCCCACCTGGGAGGCGGGGAAGCGAATGACGGCCCGCTCGTTGGAGCGCAGGAGAAAGTACCCCCCTTGCTCCTCGGCCCAGCTGGCGATCCGCCCGGCGGCCCGGTCGGGGTCCGCCACCAGCAGCATGGCCGTCACATGGTGGAACAGGTACGGCTCCTCCGCTCCCGCCGCTGCGGTGGCGAGCAGGAGCAGCAGTAGTGTCGCCGCCAGGGGCGCGCGTCCGGCCATCAGCGGGCACCCTGGTCCACGTTCATGCGGTCCGCCCGCATCCCTTCCAGGGCGGCGCGGACCCCCGGCAATCTCCGCTGCACGGCATCGGAATCGGGGAAGAACACTTCGACCACCAGCAGGTCCTCCGCGCCGGAGACGACCCCCACCAGATAGGAGTAGGGTGTGCGGTCCTTGCTGGTGAAGAGCACCGCCCTCAGGGCTCCGATCTCCATGGGCCGGGCGCTGCGGTACAGGCCGCCCAGATGGACCATCAGGGCCTTCTGCCAGAACGCGGCGTCCCCCCGGGGGTGGTTGGGCACAGAGCCCGCCCGTACCTGGGTCCCCTCCGGAGACTCCGCAAGGAAGATCCTCTGACCCTCGAAAACGGCGAACTCCTCTCCCAGGGACAGCTCCAGGCGGCCGCGCAGCTCCCCCAGGGTGGGCCGGATGGGGTTCAGGCCGGCGATCCAGGGAAAGGGGATCTCCCGGCGCCGGGCCTGCTCCTGCTCCAACCGGGGAACCAGCTCCACGCTGAGGCGGGAGAAGGCCACCCGGCGCTCCAGGAGGTCCAGGGTGAGGCGGATCTTCTCGATCTCCTCAGTGAGCCGGCGAATTTCCCTCAGGATCTTCAGCCGCTGCTCCACGTTGTCCGTTCTTTCCAGCAGGGCGTAGAGTCTCTCCCGGGTCTTCTCGGCCACCCGGATGCGCGCCTGCAGGTCGGTGAACTCTTCAGTCACGTCCTGGGTTTGCACCGCTTTGTTCAGCACTTCTCCCAGGTCGAGGATTTGCTGGAAAAGCTCCTCGAAGCGGGCGGCGGGGACCCGTACGAGGATGCGCAGCTCGTAGGAGGCCTCCACGTATCCTCCGGCCCCTACGGCGATTGCGGCGATCCGTTTCTTGCTCTCCTGGGGGTCGTCCACCAGGAGGCGCCCGAACCCGGAATAGACGCGCTTTCGGGCCTGGGAGGGCTCCTGCCCCGGTTCCCCCGCCGGGGACGGTGCCTGGCCGGCGGACGCCGCGGGCCCGCCTCCGGCCGGCGCCGATTCCGGCGCCGCCGTGAGTGACGGCGCGGCCGTGCCGGCGGCCGGCGCAGCCTTGCCGGGCGCCCCCGCAGCCCTTGGGGCCTCGGCTTCGCCGCCGTAGTCCCCACCCAGCGTCGGCGTGGCGGTCCTGAAGGAGGTACAGCCGCCCAGGGCGGCGGCCAGGAGGGCCGCCAGGGCCAGGCAGGCCCGGCCGGGGCGGGCGGCTGGAGGCAGCCCCGCAAGGCGCTCGATGGATCTCCCCCTCTCCACGGGAAACCAGTATGTCCCACTTTCGGCGTTCACACACAGGAAGCCGCAACCTCTGCCGCCTTGACAAGCGGAGCAGCCTCGGCTAGAGTCGAGTAGTTGCAGGCGCGCATCAGCGCTCAAAAAGGGAAGCGGGTGAGAGTCCCGCACGCCCCCAGGCACTGTGATGGGTGAAGAGCCGTCGTGTATGCCACTGCCGCGGCGCGGCGGGAAGGCGCGGCGGGTCGACGGCCGGTGCAACCCGGCCGCAGCCCCCAGTCAGGAGACCTGCCTGCAGCGAAGCAGGACGATTCACTGGGTGCTGAGCGACTGTTGCCCTCCCTGAGCCCGATCACGGACGACACGTTGCGAACGCCCCTTTCCTGCAGCCCTGCGGAGGGAGTGTGATCGACGTGAACGCGGAAGCGGAGCCGGCCCGATGGGACGCCTGATCCTGGTGCTGGGCGGGGCCCGGAGCGGCAAGAGCCGTTTCGCCCAGGACCTCGCCGTGGGGATCCAGGCCGCCCGGGGGGGAAGCGCGACCTTCGTGGCCACCGCTGCGGCCGGGGATCGCGAAATGGAGCAGCGCATAGACCGCCACCGCGCCGACCGGCCCGCCGGCTGGGACACCCTGGAGGCGCAGGTGAAGGTGGCCTCGGCCCTGGCGGCCGTCGGGTCCGGCTGCTCGGTGATGTTGGTGGACTGCCTGACCCTCCTGGCCAGCAACGTGCTCCTCGCCGCCGGCGATCCCGGCTCCGCCACGGAACGGATGCGGCGGGAGGTGGAGGAAATGGTGCGGGTGGTACGCGCCGGCGGCGCGGACGCCGTGGTGGTTTCCAACGAGGTGGGGTTGGGAGTGGTGCCTTCCACTGCCCTGGGCCGGGCCTTTCGGGACCTGGCGGGAGGCGCCAACCAGTGGATGGCGGCGGAGGCCGACGAGGTCTACTTCCTGGTGGCCGGGCTCCCGCAGCGGCTGAAATGACCCGCCCGGCCTCCCTCTGGCCGGGCCGCAGGAGGATGACATGGGGACCCTGGAAGAGACGATTGAGGCCGTGGCGCCTCTGGACTCCCAGGCCATGGCCGCCGCCGGCCGCCGCCAGGCCAGCCTGACCAAGCCGCCCGGCAGCCTGGGAAGGCTGGAGGAGCTGTCCATCCGCCTGGCCGGCATCCGCCGCACGCCCTCTCCGCAGGTGAGCCGCAAGTGCATCGTCACCATGGCGGCGGACCACGGAGTGGTGGCCGAGGGGGTGACCCGGTATCCCCAGGCCGTGACGGCCCAGATGGTGCTGAACTTCCTGGGAGGGGGTGCCGCGGTGAACGTGCTGGCCCGGCACGTGGGCGCCAGGGTCGTGGTGGTGGACGCAGGGGTCGCCGGCGAGCTTCCGCAGCACCCCGGGCTGGTGGCCCTGCGCGTGGCAGCCGGGACCCGCAACATGGCGCACGGACCCGCGATGAGCGTGGAAGAGGCTCGAGCCTCCCTGGAGGCGGGGATCACCGTGGTGGAAGGGGAGGAGCGCCGGGGCCTGGACATCCTGGGCGTGGGGGAGATGGGAATCGGGAATACCACTGCGGCCAGCGCCGTGACGGCGGCGGTGACGGGCTGCAGCCCCGGGGAGGTGACCGGCCGGGGCACCGGTCTGGACGACCTGGAGCTCGCGCACAAGGTGGAGGTGGTGGCCCGGGCCCTGGCGGCCAACCGGCCGCGGCGGGGGGACGGCCTGGACGTTCTGGCCAAGGTGGGCGGGTTCGAGATCGGGGCCATGGCCGGGGCCATGATCGCCGCTGCGGCGCGCCACCTGCCGGTGGTGCTGGACGGCTTCATCTGCGGCGCGGCCGCGCTGGTGGCGGTGCTGCTGGCCCCCCGGGTGAAGGAGTATCTGGTGGCCTCCCACCGCTCGGTGGAGGTCGGCCACTCCCGGCTGCTGGAGCACCTGGGCCTGGAGCCCCTTCTGGACCTGGATCTGCGCCTGGGAGAGGGTACCGGCGCCGCCCTGGGGATCTCCCTGGCGGAGGCCTCCTGCCGCATCCTGGCCGAGATGGCCACCTTCGAGGGGGCGGGGGTGTCGGGAGCGCAGGAGTGAACCCGCTCCACGCGCTGCGGTTCCTGACGGTCCTGCCGGTCCCCCGGGGGCGCGTGGACGAGCGCGCCCTGGGCCGCGCCAGCGGCTGGTTTCCCCTGGCGGGAGCGGTGCTGGGAGCGATCCTGGCCGGGGCGTCCTGGGCGGGGGGGCGGCTGTGGCCGCCGCTGGCCGTGGGCGCCGTGGTGACGGTGCTGTGGGCCGTGCTCACCCGCGGCCTGCACCTGGACGGCCTGGCGGACAGCGCCGACGGGCTGGGCGGCGCCTTCACCCGGGAGCGCCGCCTGGAGATCATGAAGGACAGCCGGGTGGGGGTGTTCGGGGTGCTGGCGGTGGCCGCCGTGCTTCTGCTGAAGACGGCGTTCCTGGCGGGCGTTCCCCCTTCAGCCCGGCTTCGCCTCCTGGTGGCGGTGCCGGTGATGGGCCGCTGGGCAATGCTCCTGGTCCTGTTCGCCTTCCCCGCGGCCGGGGAGGGGATGGGCCGGCGCTTCAAGGGCCACTGTCGCTGGCCGCAGCTGGCGGTGGGCACCGTGACGGCCGGCGCGGCGGCGGCTGCCCTGTTTGGGCTGCCGGGGCTGGGGGCCCTGGGCGGGGTGGGCGCGGCTGCGGCCCTGTGCGGTCTGGGCTTCACCCGCGCCCTGGGGGGGCTGACCGGAGACGGCTACGGAGCCGTCTGCGAGCTGGCGGAATGCCTGGCCCTGGCGGTGCTGGCGGCCTTGCCGGGCTCGCCGTGACCGTCTCGGTTCCTTCGTACATCTTCCGCGGAACCTACCTGGAGAACGTCCGCCTGGCGGCTTCCCTGGCGGGAGTGCAGGGCGTGGAGCTGCTGTTCTTCCTCTACGACGGGGACAGCCGGGGGCTGCTGCTGCAGGAGCGATCGCGGATCGCCGCCTTCAGCGGAGAGCTTCTCTTCTCCGTGCATCTGCCGGATCCGCTGCTGCCGGCGCACGAGGAGCTGGTGGAGCTGACGGCGGACCTGGCGGAGCGCTACGTTCTGCATCCTCCGCAGGGGGACGAGGAGGCCACGGCCGCCATGCTGGAGGGCTGGCGGCGGCGCTACGGGGACCGCTTCCTGCTGGAAAACCTGATCGACCGCGGGGTGGAGGAGATGCTCGCCAGGTTGCCGGATCTGCCGCTCTGCTGCGACACCGGGCACCTGCTGCTGGGCGGCGGCGGAGTGGGGGAGTTCCTGGAGCGTTACGGGCGGCGGGTGCGGGAGGTGCATCTCCACGGACAGCGGGACGGCTGGGACCACCGGCCGGTGGCCGCGGAGGATCCCTGGTTCCGTGCCATCGTACCCTGGCTGCGCCGCTTTTCGGGCGCGGTGAACCTGGAGGTCTTTCACCTGGAGGAGGTGCAGACCATGCTGGCCCTTCTGCGGGAGCAGGGGCTGGCCCGCTGAGCGCTCCGGCGTCGAGCACCCGGGGTTGATCCGCCTGTCCCCCGCGGCCCATACTGGAGGCGGGAGCTTGCGGATGGACTTCTATGCATCGATCAGCGATTACTACGATCTCATCTTCCCGGAGGACCCGGCGACGGTGCGCTTCCTGGCGCAGCGAGCCCCGGAGGGCGGCCGGGTGCTGGACGTGGCCTGCGGCACCGGGACCCACGCCCTGGCTCTGGCGCGCGCGGGGAGGACCGTCACCGGCGTGGATCTGGACCGGGCGATGATCGAGCATGCCCGCCGCAAGAGCGGCAGCCTGCCGGTGCGCTTCCTGGTGGGGGACATGCAGCGGCTGCGGAAGGAGGTGGAGGGACCCTTCGAGCTGGTCTACTGCGTGGGCAACTCCATCGTGCACCTGAGCGACGATGGGGCCATCCGCCGCGCCCTGGAGGAGTTCTGCCTCCTGCTGCTTCCCGGCGGGACAGTGGTGGTCCAGATCCTGAACTACGATCGCATCCTGGCCAGGGGGCTGACGGAGCTTCCCACCATCGAGCCTCGCGAGGGGGGGCTGCGCTTCATCCGCCGCTACTCCTTCCGTCCCGGCGAGGAGGCGGTGAGCTTCCACACCGAGCTTCTGGTGAACGGCGCCGGTGGACAGAGGCGCATCGTCAACGAGGTTCCCCTGCGCATCCTGAAGGCCGAAGCGCTGCAGGAGCTGGCCCGGCAGGCGGGCTTCCGGGAGCTGCGCCTCTACGGCTCCTTCACCGGCGGCCCGCTCACCCCCGAGTCCTTCCCCCTCATCCTGGAGGGACGCAGATCTTAGAAGGGCCTGCAGGGCGCCCGGGGGCAGCGGCCCGGTCCGCGGGTCCAGGGAAGCTTGATCCGCGAGCGGCTGTGCTGCAAACTGGAGCACATGGCCTCCCTGCTGCGGGTGCTGCGTTTCTTGCGCAGCTCGGCCGCCTTCTTAAGCGCCTCCCTCGTCCTTCTGGCGGCGGGCTCGGGGGTCATGCTGGCCATGCCGAAGCTGGTGGAGCGGGCGGTGGATGCCGGCATGACCGCCGGCCACCTGCGGGCGCTTTTGCTGGCCGCCGGGGGCATTCTGGCCGCCTCCCTGCTGGCGGGCGGGCTGAGCCTGGCCAGCGGGCTGCTGCTGGTGCGTGCGGGCCAGCGGATGAGCCACGAGCTGCGGGGCGCCCTGGTCCGGCACATCCTCGGTCTCTCCATGGCCGACCTGGACCGCTTCCGCACCGGCCAGCTCATGGTCCGGCTGGGCTGGGACGTCAACGCCGTTCGCCAGTTCATCCGCACGGGCCTGCTGATGATCGTCCAGGCGCTGCTGCTGCTGGCCGGCAGCCTGACGTTCATGTTCCGCACCGATCCCCGGCTTGCCTGGCGGATGGCGATCGTCCTTCCGGGGGTGCTGGCCCTGTCGCTGGCCTTCTCGGTCTGGTTCCGCCCCTTCTTCCGCAAGATCCGCGGGTGCCTCGACGGGGTGAACAACGTGCTGCAGGAAACCCTGGCCGGCGCCAAGGTGGTGCGGGCCTTCGCCCGCGAGGCCTACGAGGCCGCCCGCTTCCAGCGGAGGAACAGGGCCCACGTCGACATCTCCATCCGGGCCGGTACCATCCACGCGCTCGCCCAGCCGTTTCTCTGGTACCTGGGGCAGATCCTGGCGCTGCTTTCCATCTGGTGGCTGGGAGGGCTGGAGGTCATCCGGGGCTCCCTGGGCTCCGTGGCCCCGGGGCTGAGCCTGGGCCAGCTGCTGGCCTTCAACCAGTACGCCTTCATGAGCCTGGGGCCGGTCATGACCCTGTCCATGGTGATGAACATGACCGCGGACGCCCAGGTGGCGGCGGAGCGCATCCAGGAGGTGCTGGCGGTGCGGCCCGCCGTCCGGGAATCCGCCGGCGCGGTGGCGGTGGAACGGTTCGCGGGAAGGATCCTCTTCCAGGGAGTCTCCTTCGGCTACGCCCTGGCGGAGCGGGACGGCGGCGGCCGGCACGCGGTGGAGAAGGTGGATCTGGAGATCCGGCCGGGTGAGCGGATCGGCATCCTGGGCCGCTCCGGCTCGGGGAAGTCCAGCCTGGTTCACCTCATCCCCCGCTTCTACGATCCGGTGGAGGGGACGGTTTTCATCGACGGCAGGGATGTCCGCGGGCTCCGCCTGGCCTCGTTGCGGGGGCGGATTGCCGTGGTGCTGCAGCAGACCGTTCTCCTGTCGGGCACGATCCGGGAGAACCTGCTGTTCGGCCGGCCCGGCGCCTCCGGCGGGCAGCTCCAGCGGGCAGCGGAGATCGCCCGGGCGGGGGAGTTCATCGCGGAGAAGGAGCGCGGCTGGGAGGAAGCGGTAGGGGAGCGGGGGACCGGGCTGTCCGCCGGCCAGCGGCAGCGGATCGCCATCGCCCGGGCGGTGCTGGCGGACCCGGACATCCTCATCCTCGACGACGCGACCTCCGCGCTGGATGCCCGCACGGAGCGCGCGGTGGTGGACGGCGTCTGCCGCGCGTTTGCCGGGCGAACCGTGGTGATCGTCAGTCAGAAGATCAACCCCCTGGTGGGGATGGACCGCATCCTTCTGATGGAAGAGGGACGCCTGGCGGCGCAGGGCTCGCACGGACAGCTCCTGGGCTCCAGCGTCACCTATCGCAGGATCTGCGAGACCCAGGGCGGGGAGCTGCGGGTGTAGAGGATGAAGCGGGAAGCAGGGAGCGGGCCGGGCAGAGGCCGGGTGCGCCGCGACTCTCCGCGGCAGGCCGGCCGGGCACTCCGGCAGCTTGCGGCCTTCATAGGGCCGCAGTGGCCGTTGTTCGCCGCGGCCGTCCTGGTCATCCTGGGCAGCGCGGCGATCGGGGCGCTTCTTCCCGCCCGGATCGGGTTGGCCGTTCGGGACCACGTGGAACGGACGCCGGACGCCGCCCGCTTTACCCGGGCCATGCTGGCCAACCTCCTGCTGTTCGGCGCGGTGTTCCTGTGCGAGGCCGTTGGCGGGGTGCTGACAATCCACGGGGGGTGCCGCGTCCTCCTGCGACTGCGTTCCAGGGCCTTCGAGCACGTTCAGACCCTGTCGATGGCCTACTTCGACCGGCAGGGGATCGGGGACGTCATCTCCCGGGTCAACAACGACATCGGCATGATGTTCAACCTGCTGGTCAACGGCTTCGCCTCTCTGGTGCGAGGCGTGTTCTTGCTGGCGGCGATCCTGCTGGCCATGCTGATCCTGAACCTCCCCCTGTGCCTGATCGTGCTCGCGGTGACGCCCCTGATGGTTGCGGCCACCGGGATGGCCGGCCGGCGGGTTCGCGGCGCCTTCCGGGAAAACCAGGCGCAGCTCGGCCGGTTGAACGCGGCCGCCCAGGAGCTGGTGGGCGCCCTGTCGGCCATCACGGCCTTCAACCGGCAGGAGGAGAGCTACCGGAGCTTCGAAGCCACCAGCCGGGAAACGATGCGCGCCGGCGTGCGGGCGGAGACAGCGGCCTTCGTGCTGAGCCCCGTCCTGCAGGTGCTGAGCGGACTGGCGCTGGCCCTGCTGGTGGGCGCCGGCGGCACCCTGGTCCTGCGGCGGGGCGGAGTGTTCAGCGTGGGGCTGCTGGCCTCCTTCATCATCTACGCGCGCAACATCGCCAATCCCCTGCGGCAGCTCGCCAGCATCTACACGATGGTCCAATCCGCCCTGGCCGGGGCGGAGCGGGTGTTCGAGCTGTTCGAGGTCCGCCCGGAGGTCGCCGCGCCAGCGGAGCCCGTCCGCCTGCAGCGGCTGCGCGGGGATGTGCAGTTCCAGCGGGTGTGCTTCGGCTACCTGCCGGAGCAGGTGGTCCTGGAGGAGATCGACTTAGCCGTTCAGGCCGGGCAGAAGGTCGCCGTGGTCGGTCCCACCGGGGCAGGCAAGACCACCCTGGTCAACCTGCTGTCTCGCTTCTATGACGTCCGGGCGGGGCGCATCCTGGTGGACGGCGTCGACATCCGGACTCTGGAGCTCTCTTCGCTGCGCACCCAGATGGGGGTGGTGCTGCAGGAGCCCTTTCTGTTTGCCGCCACCGTCCGGGAGAACATCCTCTACGGCAACCCCGGCGCCTCCGAGGAGCAGCTCCGCCGGGCCGCTCGGCTGGCCAGCGCGGACGGGTTCATCGGCCGTCTGCCCCAGGGCTACGACACGGTCCTGCAGGAGCGAGGGCTCAACCTCTCCCAGGGGGAGCGGCAGCTCCTGGGCATCGCCCGCGCCGTTCTGGCCGAGCCTCGCATCCTCATCCTGGACGAGGCCACCTCCAGCGTGGACAGCCTGACCGAGGCGCTGGTGCAGGAGGGCCTGGAGGAGCTGATGAGAGGACGCACCTGCTTCATCATCGCCCACCGGCTGTCCACGATCCGCGGCGCCCACCAGGTGCTGGTGCTGCACGACCACCGCATTCTGGAGCGGGGCACCCACGCCGAGCTGCTGAAGCGGGGAGGGTTCTACGCCCGCCTGTACGCCATGCAGCTTTCCCAGCCGGAGGTCACCGAGGAGATGGAGATCTGAGGGCTGCCGGAGCCGCCGCCTGGTTCCTCAGCCGCCGGAGCCGCCCGACCTCGCCTTCGGCGGGACCTGCCGCGCCCCTCGGGCCAGCAGCTCCAGCTCCTCGTCGAAGGCGTCGATCCGCTCGCTCCACGCGAACCGCCCCATGTGCGCGGCCAGCCGGCGGACCTTCTCCCGCCAGGGGCTGTCCGGCTGGGGCAGCTCCCGCAGGAGCCGCACCAGCCGCGCGTGCAGGTCCGCCGCATCACGGTAGAGGAAATCCTCGTGGAGCTCCTCGGGGATCAGCTCCGGATAGGAGAGGCGGGCAGGAAGCAGCGGGGCGCAGCCGAAGCGGATCGCCTCCACCACCGACATGCCGAAGTTCTCCTGCCGGGCGGTGCTCACCACCACCGCGCCCCGCCGCAGCCACTGCACGTACTCGCTTCTGGAGTCCACGTAGCCGTAGCGCTCGATGCGGTCGGGCCAGCGGCCTCTGGCCTCCACGAACGGCTTGGGCACCACCTGGTAGTTCTCGCCCAGCAGGGCCAGCCGGAACGCGTATCCTTCAGCCTCCGCATGCCGCAGGGCGGCGAAGAACGCCTGGGGGTCCTTGTCGAACTCCCAGCGGTGGTTCCAGATCAGAAGCGGCGTCTCCCCCGGCTCCGGCGGGCGCGCCGCCTCCGCGGCGGCGAACGCGCACCCGGGGTAGAGCACCCCGGCTCTGCCCCGGATGGCCTCCACCACCCAGCGGGGCCTGTACTCGGGCATCCTGCGCAGGAAGCGCGGCAGCTCGGTGAAGAAGGAGCGGTAGTGGCTCCAGGAGTTGAACAGCACCCGCTCGGCGGCCAGGGCGGTGGTGATGTCGGTGAACCCGTATTGCAGGTCCAGGCGCTCCCCGGGGGCCAGGGGGTAGGTGAGCTGGTTCTCGTGGAAGTACACCAGCGCCGGCGGCAGGCGGGACCCCCAGAGCGCCTTGAGATCCGCCAGGCTCATCAGGTCGGTGGTGATCAGCCCGTCGAAGTCCCGCGGCGGAGGCAGGACCCCGGCGAAGTGCAGCGCCGCCCCGCGCAGGCGCCACTTCCAGAAGCGGGCCGGCAGGGTGTGCAGCACGATCCGGTGGCGCGAGTGCGCCGCCAGGCCTTCGGCGAACGCCCGGTGGGAGCCGCCGTAGAAGGGCTCCAGGAAGAGAAAGCGCCTCGGGCCGGCGGCCATGCTACACGAAGCGCTGGCGGATCTCCGCGCTCACGTAGTCCAGCACCGCCACGGTCACGGCGATGAACCAGACCGCGATCCCCGCCGCCCGGTAGTCCAGGAGCCGGATGTACTGGACCAGGATGAAGCCGACGCCGCCGCCTCCCACCAGGCCGATCACCGTGGACATGCGCACGTTGATGTCCCAGCGGTAGATCGAGAAGGAGACGAAGGGGGCGATCATCTGCGGCACCACGGCGTACATGATGGTCTGCAGGCGGGTGGCGCCGGTGGCCTGCACCGCCTCGATGGGCCCGGGGTCGATTCCCTCGATGGCCTCCGAGTAGAGCTTCCCCAGTGCCGCCACCGAGTGGATGGTGAGGGCCAGGATTCCCGCGAACGGCCCCAGTCCCACCCACACCACCGCGATCAAGGCCCAGATCAGCGGCTCGATGGAGCGGACGATGTTCAGGATGGTGCGGGTGAAGAAGTAGATGCCCATGGTGATCCAGGAGCCGGACATGATGTTCCGCGCCGCCAGGAAGCTCACCGGGATCGAGAGGATGATCCCGAACACGGTGGCCATCATGCCCATGAAGATGGTCTCCACCATCCGCTCGATGGTCAGCGTCAGCGGCTCGCTCACCTTGAGCGGCCCTTTGGCGGCGAGCTGCCGCGCCTCCACCTTGTGCATTTGCACCTTCGAGGCGGTGGGAGGGATGAGGCGGTAGGGCATGATCACCTTGAGCTGGAACGAGCCCTGGTCGTCGCTCATCACGCTGAGGTACTTGCCTTCCTGGCGGACCTGAAACTCGTTGCCCAGCGGATCGGCCCACCAGATCTCCGTATCGGTGTCGGGCTGGAAGTTGCGCCCCGTCACTGTGATCGTCGTGCCCGCCTCCAGCTGGTTGTTCTCTCCCATCCGGGACAGCTCGCCGCAGGTCGGCTCGGCGGCGATGTAGGGCTTGCCGGGTTCTTCTTCCGGCGCGGCGGGCGGATTGTCTGTGCAGGGGACCTGGATGGGGGCGGAGGCCTTGATGAGGATCTCCTCTCGCTCCACCGCGGCTTTCCAGGGCCAGACCACCCTGGAAAGCGGCACCAGCGCGTCGGGGAACTTGGCGGCCATGGTCACCGGATTGATCTGGCTGATCTGCCACCCCAGGGCGAAGAAGGTGAACAGCACCAGGGCGAAGATGCCGAAGCCGCCGCGGCGCCGCTCCCGCGGCCGCGCCAGCGCCGCGGTCTGCCGCCAGGCGTCCCAGGCGTTCCACACCCAGATCAGCGCCACACAGGCGATGATCAGGCCGACGAAGAAGGGCCTGCGGCCGAAGGCCTTCGCCAGCTTGTCCATGGCCGTGGGCTCGCGGTGCGCCAGCAGCTGCACCCGCCACGCCAGCATGAGGAGGATGGACGCCACGGAGCCAAACAGCAGCAGGCCCCGCTGGATGGCCCTGCCCAGAATCTGACCCAGTCCGGGTACCAGCGCGGAGGCCACCGTGGCCACCGCCGGGCTGACCAGCGGCGGGCCCGGCTCTCGCCGCCCCCCGGAGGATTTGCCGTTCTTGCGCATCAGGCGCCTCCCCCGGAAAGCCCGGCGCCGACCCGCTCGGCCTCCTCGCCGTAGATCTCCTTGAACTGCGCGTCGGTCATGCTGCGGATCTGGGCCCGGTCTCCCCGGTACACCAGGCGCCCTTCCCGCAGGCCGATCACCCGCGTGGCGTAGCGCTGCACCAGGTCCAGATAGTGAAGGCTGCAGATGACGGTGACGTGCTCCTGCTGGTTGAGCTGCTCCAGGTATCCCAGGATCGAGTGCGCCAGCACCGGATCCAGGCTGGCCACTGGCTCGTCAGCCAGGACCATGCGCGGCTGCTGCATGAGCGCGCGGGCGATGCCCACGCGCTGCTGCTGGCCGCCGGAAAGCTCGCGGGCTTGCTTGTGCGCCTGGTCCGCGATCCCCACCCGCTCCAGCGCCTTCCAGGCCAGCTCCCGGTCCCGGCCGGGGAAGCGGTGCAGGAGGCTGGCCCAGGGCTGCACGTAGCCCAGGCGGCCGGCCAGCACGTTGGTGAGCACCGAGGAACGCCGCACCAGGTTGAAGTGCTGGAAGATCATGCCGATGCGTCGCCGGACGCGGCGCAGCTCCGTCGCCTGGGCGGCCGTGACGTCGGCGCCGTCCCAGAGGATCTGTCCCTCGGTAGGCTCGATCAGGCGGTTGATGCAGCGCAGCAGGGTGGATTTTCCCGATCCGCTCAGCCCGATCACCACCAGGAACTCCCCCTGCTCCACGGAGAAGCTCACGTCCCGCAGCGCCACCGTGCCGTCGTCGTAGACCTTGGTGAGATTCTTGACCTCGAGCATGCTCGCCCTCCGTCCCGGCTGTGACCCGGCGTCCCACGGGGATGAAGCGCCGGGTGAGCCTCCCCGGGCAAAAGAGAGGGGGACCGAAGTCCCCCTCCCCGCTGTCCGTCCGGATCCCTAGACGCCCCGGCGCCTACTCCTGCATCAGGTCTTCGACCTTGACACCGGCTGCCTGGAGAACCTGCCGGAAGGGGTCGTAGAAGCTGTCGTCGTGCCGCTCCAGAGCGTCCCACTGGTAGGCGGTGTTGAGAGCCTTCTTGCCTTCCTCGGTCTTGGCAATGTCCAGGAGGGCGTTGACGATCTTGTCCTGCATTTCCTTCGGAACCGAAGGGCTGAACTGCACGCCGTCGTTGGGGATAGGCACCGAGACTTCCAGCACCTTCACCTTCTCCATGACGTCCGGGTGGTCCTTCTCGATGCGGGTGCGGGCGTCCACGTAGGTGGCGCCGCCGGCAACCTTCCCGTCGTACACCGCGGCCGCCACCGCGTCGTGGCTGCCGGCGTCCACCACTTTCAGGTCACGGTCTGGATCCACCCCGGCGGCCTTCAGGGTGATCATGGGGATGATCCAGCCGCTGGTGGACAGCGGGTCCGGCCGGGCGAAGGCCTTGCCCTTCAGGTCGGTGAGCTTGTTGATGCCGCTGTCGGTGCGGACGATGATCTGGCCGTTGTAGAAGGGGTTGCCGAAGCGCACGGATACCAGCGCCGCCTTGGCCACTCCCATGTCGGCGGCCATCACGTAGGCGAAAGTGGCCAGGGAGGCCATCTGCGCCGTCGGCGGGTCGGCCCTGAGGGCCTCGATCACGCCGGCGTACTCCGTGGCGACCAGAGTCTTGAAGTAGTACCCCGTCTTGTCGTGGAGCAGGTCCGCCACCTGCTGGGCCCCCGCGGAGACGCGCTCCATCTCACCGGAGGGGACGAAGGCCCAGACGATCGGGTTCTCCTCCGATCCCAGAGGCTGCTCCTTCTGGCCGGTGGCAAACGCGCTCAGGCCTGCCGCCAGAAGCGTGGCCAGCGCGATGAGCGGGATTCGTTTGAGCATGTTGCTCCTCCTCTTTGTTGATACGTGTTGCATCGCCTGAGAAGAGTAGATCAGCACCCCGCGTGTAGTCAAGCAAGAGCAGAGCCCCGCCGCCGCCCAGGGGCGCCCGGGCCCGCCGCCGCGCAGAGGGCGCGGCCCACCGCCCGCGGCCGCCGCCCAGGGCGGCTCAGAAGTGAAGGTTGAAGTCGATGTCCAGCTTCCACGGCGCTCCGTCCAGGCGCGCTCCGATCAGCGGGAAGTGGGCGTAGACCCGCACGTAGGTGATGTCGAATACATCCAGGTACACCCCCACCCCGGTGGAGGCAAGCACCCCTCCGGCGCCGTCGTAGGGGGCCGGCGCCCCCCAGTAGCCCCGGCCGTAGCCGATGTCGAAGTAGGCGAGAGCTCCGGGGACGAGGCTCGCGAAGTACAGCGAGGGCAGATTGGCCCGGATCTCCAGGTTGTTCACCGCCTTCAACTGGGTGTCCCAGGAGAACTCCTCGAACCCCCGCACCGAATCGGCCAGGCCGGAGCGCAGCTCCGTCCCTCCGAAGGTCTCCATGACGTACAGCGGCATGCTCCGGGCCGCATCGGCGTAGTCCAGGGACGCGTACTCTCCCAGGTAGACGGTGAACGCGTTCTTCCTGGCCTGCGGCGAGGCCTGGTAGAGGACCTTGAAGAAGCGGGCCGAGACGTTGAGCCGCCAGAAGTCGCTGGCCCCCATCACCGACGGGATCCAGGGGCTGGCCTCGAAGGAGCCCTCCGCGTACAACCCGTCGTACGCCTTGGTCCTGTCGTCGTGCCGCAGGTCGTTCAGGTCCACCCCCAGGAGGAAGGAGGTGCCGAAGATTCCGTAGGCGTCCGTGCCGGCGTAGCTCTGCTGCCAGAGGGAGTGATACTCCTGGATGAGCGCCACGCGCGAGGGGTCGGTGCCCCAGAAGGCGCGCCCCTCCAGGTAGCGGTCGTAGCGCCCGCGGTAGAAGACAAAGCCCTCCAGCAGGTTGTGCCCTTCCTCCTGGTTCCAGAGGATGCCCTGGCGGAGACCGAGCTGCCACTGGAAGTTGGGGCTGTTGAACTCCAGGTTGCGGTCGTGCCCCGCCGCCCTATCCGGCGGGATCTGGAAGTTGGGGGTGTAGTCCACGGCCCGGTAGGTCTCGAAGCCCTCGTAGCCCCCTCCCAGGGTGGCCTCCAGCACCGTGTCCAGGCCCGGCAGCAGGGAGAGCCCGCGATAGCCCAGCCTCACGTCCAGACCGGTGGGGATGAGGTCCAGCCCCCAGAAGAAATGCCAGCGCACGCCGGCCAGGCCGAAGAGGAAGGGGCTGCCCCTTCCAGCCTCCTGGGCCCAGAGGCCGGCGCCCAGGGCCAGGCTGAGCGCCGCGATGCACACGATCTTGCGCATTCAGAGTTCCTCCGCAATGAGGCTCGGCTCCAGCCCGCGGGGTCAGTCCGACAGGACCAGCACCGACTCCGGGTAGTAGCGAACCATGTTGTTCTCCAGGCACCAGTTCAGCCGGGCCTGCAGGAGCCTGTTCTTGGTCTCCAGGTCGATATCCTCCTTCAGGAGGATGAAGTCGATGTCGATGCGCAGCGGCCGCAGGGGAAAGAGGTGCCGCGTGCTCTTGCGGGGAAGGATCTTGCCCTCCACGGTCCGCCGCACCACCTCCTCCTTGGTGAAAAAGGGGCGCTTGAACAGCGCCGCCGCCTTGGCGTGCTGCTGGAAAGTGCTCTGGGCCTGGTCGTCCGCCACGTAGACAATGCGCAGGCTGCGCCGGTCAAGGTCCGCCTCGAAGTCCTTCAGCGCCCGGATGAGGATGTCCAGGGACTGAAGCTCCCCGCTCATCCGCATCTCGAACACCTCCCCGCTGCGGGTCAGCAGGCCGAAGCAGGAGGCGTGGCTTCCGATCCGCTCCAGCATCCCGGCGAAATCGCGGTGCCTGTGCAGCTCCAGTCCTTGCTGGCGGGCGAACCCGCTCAGGAGATCCGGGAAGGCGCAGGGCTCCAGGATGAGGGCGTCCCATCCGTACAGCCCGATGGAGGGGTCGTCGTAGTCCACCTCGTACACCACGATGTCCCGGCAGCCCAGCGCCTTCAGCGCCGTCAGGCGGTGCATCCCGTCCAGGGCGATGTAGTGCCCCTGGTACTGGGTGACGATGATCGGGTTCTTGACGATGCCGTCGTGGTCGATGTTGGTGCCCAGCTTCTGGGTCCAATCCTGGACCACTCCCTCGTGCAGGAGGATGCGCGAGATGGGAATGATCTTGATCTTGGCGAATACTTCCTTCACCGGCGGCACAACCTTACACCGTCGCTCCCCCCGCTTTCAAGCCTCATCGCGTTTGTGTACATTGGGGCCATGGTGCTGGCAGCCGCCTTGAGCGGCGGAGTGGATTCCAGCGTGGCGGCCATGCTGCTGCGCCCCGGGTGGCCGGAGATGGTGGGGGCCAGTCACGTCATCTGGCCCGGCTCCCGTTGCTGCACCGTGGAGGTGCTCCAGCGGGCCCGCGAGGTGTGCCGCCGGCTGGAGATTCCCTACCTGCAGGTCGACCTGGTGGAGGCGTTCCGCACGGAGGTGGTGGGAGATTTCCTCGACACCTACCTGGAGGGGAGGACCCCCAACCCCTGTGTGGTCTGCAACCGGGCCATTCGCTTCGACCGTTTCTATCAGCTGCTGGTCCGGCGGCTGCGCCGCCGGGGGATGCTTCCGGCGGGGGAGCCGCTGCGCTTCGCCACCGGACATTACGCGCGGGTCGTGCGGCAGGAAGACAGGTACTGCCTGGCCAGGGGCAGGGATCGGGCCAAGGACCAGTCCTACATGCTGGCTCAGGTGCGGCCCGAGATGCTGCCCAACCTGGTGCTTCCCCTGGGGGAGCGGCTGAAGAGCGAGATCGTGGAGCTGGCGGGACGTTACGGTCTGGACTACCGGGGCGTGCCGGAGAGCCAGGACGCCTGCTTCGTGGACGGGGACTACGTGGAGTTCATCCACCGCCACAGCGGCCGGGAGGACCTGCTGCAGCCCGGGCCGATCGTGGATCCCGCCGGCCGGGTGCTGGGCACCCACGCCGGGGCGATCCACTACACGGTGGGCCAGCGCCGCGGGCTGGGGCTGAGCGGCGGGCCCTGGTACGTGCAGCGCCTGGAGCCAGAGCGCAACCGCGTGGTGGTGGCCCGCAGGGACCAGACGCGCCGGGGTGAGTTCTCCGTGGAGCGCGCCAACTGGTTCATCCCGCAGCCGCGTTCGGCCTTGCAGTGCGCGGTGAAGCTGCGCTACAGGAGCGCAGAGGTTCCCTGCACCGTGGAGCCGGAGGGAGAGGGTTTTCGCGTGGTTCTGCGCCGGGGCGAGGTGGTGAGCCCCGGACAGTCGGCGGTCTTCTACGACGGCGAGCTGGTGCTGGGGGGCGCGATCATCGCCTGAGGGGGGCCTGCCCGCCTCGTCCGCCGGCCAACCGGTCCTCCAGGGCGTCGCGGGTCACCAGGAAGCTGGTCTGCTCCAGGTTGAGCCAGGCGGCCGGGACGCTTCCGTCCGCCCGCAGCACCCGCTCCAGCGCCGCCCGTTTGGCCGCTCCCGCCACCAGGAAGGCGATGGCGCGCGAGGCCGCGAGCAGCCCGGGGGTGATGGTCAGACGCCAGCGCTCCAGCGCCGGCACGAACACCGCCCGGGCGCTGCCAGGCAGATCCGGGGAGACCGGGGCGGCGGCCTCCGGGCCGAGCGCCGCCCGTGCGCCCGGGAAGAGCGAGGCAGTGTGGCCCTCCTCTCCCAGCCCCAGCAGCACCAGATCGGCCCGCCCGCCGCTGCCGGACAGCAGCGCCATCAGGCGCTCGCCGAAGGACTCGGCGCAGGCGTCCGGCCGCCCGCTTCCCGCCCGCCACGACAGGAGGCTCTCCGGCGCCAGACCCGCCGGGGCCAGCAGGTTCCGGCGGACCATCCTCTCGTTGCTGTCTGGATGGCCGTCGGGCACCCAGCGCTCATCGGCCAGGAACCAGCGCACCCGGGAGCCGGCCGCGGGCCGCTGGCGGAGCAGCTCCGCCAGCTGGCGGTAGCAGCCCTGCGGCGTGGAGCCCCCTGCCAGGCCGGCTACGCACAGCTCGCGCTCCCTCAAGGCCGCCTCGATCCGCTCCAGCAGAAAGGAGGCGGCCGCCGCGGAGAGGTCCTCCAGATCCCTGTACACGTGCACCGCAGCCGCGCTCACCACCGGCCCTCCACGGCGGAGGGGAAGGATTCGGCCGCCACCCGCAGGGCGCTTGCCAGCAGCGGGTCCTCCTGGATCGAGTCGGTCTCGCGCAGCAGGACTTCCCCGGCTTCCGGGACGTGGAAGCGCAGCGGCTCCTCCTCGCTCTCGTCGGCGGACAGGCAGCCGCAGCCGTCCTCACGGCATTCCAGCCTGAGCCGCTCCCCTGCGGCGGTGGTGAACACGGCCCGGAAGCCCTCCCGCAACGGTCCCGGGTCCCGGTGCACGGCGCGGATCGGCTCATCCTGCAGGTCTCTGCCCTCTGCTGCCGGCCCGCCCGCAGCAGAGGCCCGCCCGGTGTCTTTCTGGGGGTCCAATCTGCGGCCCAGCCTCTCGGCCAGCCAGGAGAAGAACAGGATGCCCTCCGCCGCCTCTCCCCCCTGAAGCTCCACGCTGGTGATCCGCGGCAGCAGCGCCCTGGCCTGCGGTGGGTTGAACAGTCGGGCGGCGCCGACGCGCAGCGGCAGAAGCCGGTGCCAGGCGAAGTCGGAGACCGGCACGGCTCCCGGCCGCTGGAGGTACCCGGCCAGGGACCGGCAGGCAGCCAGCGGCTGCTCGCCCAGGCTCTGGCCGTAGCCGGAGTCCACCAGGATGCGATCCACGTGCTCGCCGGCGCGCCGGAACAGCGGCGGCACCGGATCCAGGGGGTGCAGCCACCAGAGCAAGCTGGGTATCTCCCGGATCAGCAGCGGCGACCAGAACCCCGGGTCCTCACCCATGCCGTCCGGGCCGCAGCGGATATGGATCTCCTGGAAGCAGAGCTCCGCGTTGCGCGGATCCGGGTGGCAGCGGGCGGACGCCTCCACCTCGGTGGCCCCCTCGAAGCCGCTCTCCACGATGATGATCCGGGCCGGACGCTTGCCCAGCATGTAGCCCAGCGCCGCCTCCGCGGGGTTCTCCCTGAAGGCCCGGCGAAAGACGATCAGGTTGAACAGGCTGGCCCTGGTGCGCGCGGCGGCCGAGGCTGCGATGCTCCGGGCGATCTCCCGTTCTATCTCGTCGGGGCGTATCAGGCTCATAGCTTTCTCCACCTCCGTGCCTCGCCGATCAGCCGCCGGGCCTCCTCGGGGCCGCTGGAGCCGGCGGGATACTCCACCGGGGCCCCTTCGGCCCAGGAGGCGCTCACGCTGTCCACGAAGCGCCAGGCCGCCTCCACCTCGTCGCCGCGGGTGTAGAGGGTGGCGTCCCCCAGCAGCGCGTCCAGCAGCAGCCTCTCGTAGGCCTCCGGCGGCTCGTCCCCGAAGCTGGCGCCGTAGGAGAAGTCCATGTTCACCGGGCGCATGTCGGCGCCGAAGCCGGGCACCTTGGCGTTGAAGGACAGGGAGATCCCCTCGTCCGGCTGGATGCGCATCACCAGCGTGTTGGCCAGGGTGGGGCTCACCGCGAGCCGTTCGAAAACGATGTGCGGCGGCAGCTTGAACTGGACGCCGATCTCCGTGGTGCGGCGCGCCAAGCGCTTGCCCGTGCGCAGAAAGAACGGCACCCCCGACCACCGCCAGGAATCCAGGCTCAGCCGCAGCGCCACGTAGGTTTCGGTGCGGGAGTCCGCCCTCACCCCATCCTCGCTGCGGTACCCCGGCACCTCCCGCCCCTCCACGATGCCGGGGCCGTACTGCGCCCGCACGGCGTCGGTGGACGCCCTGGCGGGAGAAAGCGGCTGAATCGACTTGAGCACCTTCACCTTTTCGGTGCGAATCGAGTCCGCATTCAGATCGTTGGGGGGCTCCATCGCCACCAGGCACAGCAGCTGGAGCAGGTGATTCTGCACGATGTCCCGCAGGGCGCCGGCCTTCTCGTAGTAGCCGCCGCGAGTGCCCACCCCCAGGGTCTCCGCCATGGTGATCTGCACGTGATCGATGTAGCGGCTGTTCCAGATGGGCTCGTAGACTCCGTTGCCGAAACGCAGGGTCATGACGTTCTGGACCGTCTCCTTGCCCAGGTAGTGGTCGATCCGGTACACCTGATCCTCCCGGAAGACCCCCAAAAGCCGGCGATTGAGCTCCCGCGCCGAGGCCAGGTCCGAGCCGAAGGGCTTTTCCACCACGATGCGCGTGAAGGCGCCCGCCCCACCGTTGCTGCGGGCGATTCCTCCCATCCGCGTTGCCGCCAGATTGTCCACGATGGTGTCGTAGGTGCCGGGAGGGCTGGCCAGGTAGTACAGCCGGTTGGGCGGGTCGGCGTGGCGCCCGGCGATGGCCCGGTAGCCGGCGCGGTCCTCGAAGGTGGAGGAGACGAAGCGCACCCGCTGCAGGAACGCCCGGCGCAGGTCCGCCTCCCCGCTTCGCTCTTCGATCATATCGGCCACCCTCCGGCGGAAGTCCTGGTCGGACCAGTCACGCCGGGCGAAGCCCACGATGCGGAACTCCCGCAGGAATCCGGCGCTGAACAGGGAGTACAGGGCCGGAACGAGCTTGCGCGCAGTCAGATCGCCGCTGGCTCCCAGGATGACCAGGGTGAAGGGGGGCGGCTGGCGCGGGATCTTCAGCCCGGTCAGAAGGGGATTATCGCGCATGGGTATAAGGTGGTACAAAGGGGTGGGAAAATCAAACGTGTCGGGGAACCGCAAGGGTCCACGCCCCCTGGAGGTAAGCTCGCCCTGGCCGGGGGCAAGGGTGCTCTACTTGGCCGAAACGGAGTCCACCATGGAGGAGGCGCGGCGGCTTCATGGAGCGGGCTGGCCGCCGGGTACCACGGTCATGGCCGGCTACCAGCGCAGCGGCCGGGGCCGGTTCCCCGAGCGGCGCTGGCGAGCCGCCCGCTCCAGCAGCCTGCTGTGTACCATCCTTCTGCCTCTCGATCTGCCCTTCGCCCCGCAGCGCCTGCCGGTGCTCATCGGCCTGGCCCTGGCGCGCACCCTGGAGGGAATGTTCGGCATCCCGGCGCGGATCAAGTGGCCCAACGACCTCACTCACGAGGGGCGGAAGCTGGCCGGCATCCTCTGTGAAGCCAGGGCCGAGGAGGGGGGGGTGATCCTGGCGGGCATCGGGCTGAACGTCAACCAGAGGCGCTTTCCCCGGGAGCTTGCCTCCACGGCCCGGTCGCTGCGGCAGATCCTGGGCCGGCGGGTGGAGATTGCCCCGCTTGTGGAGCGGCTGCTGAGGGAGGTGCGGGCGGCGCTGGAGGATCCCGGGTGGCACCCGGAGCTGAACCGCCGGCTTCTCTGGCTGGGAGAGCCGGTGGTGGTGGACCGGCAGGTGCCGGGCGCCGAGGCGCCCCGGCGCCTTCAGGGGGAGCTGGCCGGGTTGGGGGAGGACGGCTGCCTGCTGCTGCGCCTGGAAGGCGGCAGGCTGGAGCGCGTGGTCAGCGGGCAGCTCGGGCCGGCTTCACCGCCTCAGCGCACCTGAGGGGCCTGGCCTATCCCGATGCGGCAGGAGAAGCTCTCCTGGACCTCGCTGTACAGGGACGCCTCCACCGGGACGTAGCTGCCGTTCAGGTTGGCCAGGAGCAGGCGCCGCCGGCCCCTTCGCTCCACGCGGAACTGCAGGTACCCGGTGGCGCCCGCGGAGCCGAGGCGGAGGTCGAGGCGCACGGTGCGCCCCCCCTGCCGCAGGAGGAACGCGCAGCCGTACAGCGCCATCACTCCCTCCTCCGGCGGCAAGGGGCACAGGGCGGAGGGCTCTCCGTGGAAGGCGGCCTCCAGGACCGCCGGCTCCTCCGCAGGCAGCTCGCACAACGCCACCTCGTAGGGGGCCAGCAGCTCCAGGCGTCCTTCCAGCCTGGGGTAGCGGGCGGTGAGCTCCAGATTCAGGCCGGCCTGCCCTTCCGTGAAATAGGCGTCCGCCGTCAGCAGCACCTCCCTGCCTTCCGGCAGCAGGGCGCGCAGCAGCGTGCGCAACCCCGTGTCCTGCTGGCGGTCGAAGGAGAAGGCGCTGACCATCTCCAGAGGGTAGGGCCTGCCGTCCAGGACCAGATAGCTGTCCGCCGGCTGGCCCGCCAGGAACGGCTGGCCGTCGCGGCTGATGCCGGCCAGCCGCCCGTCGACGAAGTTCGCCTGGAAGGAGGGGCCGGCCAGGGAGATCGAGCCGGTCATGTTCGCGGCAAAGACCGGCTCCGTCCGGTGGCGAATCGTTCTGCCCGCCGGCTCGTCGGGGCTCCCGGGGGCGAACATGTCCAGGAGCCGGCGGTAGTCGGCGGGGCTGCGGCTCTTGCGCCGGCGAATGGGCTCGGCTTTCTGCCAGCGCCTGCGCAGCAGGGGGTCCGGCACCTCCGGGAAGGGTCCCTCCTCCGGCTGCTCCGCCTGGACCGCTTCGGCGGCCAGCCCGGCGAGGGGCGGGAAGGCCAGGGTGAATCGCTCCGCAAGCGCCTCCAGCAGCTCCGCCAGACGTCCCTCGCCGCGGGGCTCGGCGCTCTCCTCCATGCGGATCATGAGGAACAGCGCCTCGCCCTGGCCTTCCAGCGCCCGGGGCAGCCGGGCGGTCAGCTCGGGCAGCAGCGCCTGCGGCCAGAGCAGGTAGGAAAAGAGGGTGGCCCTGTCTGCGGCGGCGCTGAAACGCAGCCGGGCGCTGTCCCGCAGCAGGTGGAGGGTCTCTCGCGAGACGGGCGCCCCCGGGAGCCCACCGGCCGCCGCCGGGATGCCCAGAAAGCGAAAGCCGTGCCTGCTGTAGACGCCGCCGGCGCGCTCCCGCAGCACGTCCGGCGCCAGGGGGGCCAGCGCCTCCGGCTGGCGGCCGAACAGGTCGGCAAAGCCCGGCGCCCAGGGGTTGGAGGTGCACCACTGAAGCTCTCGCTGCAGCTCCCCGCTGGTGAGGAGGGGGTGGATCGCGCCGCGAAAACCGGCGGGAAGCACCGCGTCCCCCCGGGACCCGGTGCGGAGGCGTATCTCCATCAGCAGGTCCTCCACGCTGCGGGGACGCTTCTCCAGCTGCGGGCTGAGCGGCAGGTTCCAGTAGAGCGGGAGCTGGAGATCCGGCTCCAGAGCGGTGAGCTGCTGCAGCACCTCCTCTGCGGCCAGACCGAAGCCCCTGGCTGAGCGGGCGGCGAGACGAACTCCCAGCAGTAGCTGCAGTGAACGTGGCACCCGTTCTTTGTAGCAAATCCGGTGCAGTTGTCAAGCGGCGCGACGGGGCGCTGAAGACAAAAAAACGCTCCGATACTAGTTGCTGCCGGGCGCAAGAATTGTTATTTTTTCGGCAGGCATAGGCCCAAATCAGGCAAATCCAAAACCAAGCTCAAAGGAAAGGGTTGAGAGATGGCAAAGCAGTTACAGTTCGACGAATCCGCTCGAAGAGCACTGCTGCGCGGCGTGGAGAAGATGTCCACGGCGGTCAAGGTGACTCTCGGTCCCAAGGGCCGGAACGTCGTGCTCGACAAGAAGTTCGGCGCTCCGACGGTCACCAACGATGGGGTGACAATCGCCAAGGAGATCGAACTGGAAGACGCGTTCGAGAACATGGGCGCCCAGCTTCTGAAGGAAGTGGCCACCAAGACCAACGACGTGGCCGGTGACGGCACCACCACGGCGACGGTGCTGGCCTACTCCATGATCAAGGAAGGCCTGAAGGCGGTGGCCGCGGGGATCAACCCCATGGAGATCAAGCGCGGCATCAGCAAGGCTGTGGAGGTCTCGGTGGAGGACATCCGCAAGGGGGCCAAGGAGATCAAGGAGAAGGAAGAGATCGCCCAGGTGGCGGCCATTTCCGCGAACAACGATCGTGAGATCGGCGACCTGATCGCCGACGCCATGGAGAAGGTGGGCAAGGACGGGGTCATCACCGTGGAGGAGTCCAAGTCCATGGAGACCCACCTGGAAGTGGTGGAAGGGATGCAGTTCGACCGCGGTTACCTCAGCCCCTACTTCGTGACCAACCGGGAGAACATGACCACCGTTCTCGAGGACCCCTACATCCTGATCCACGACAAGAAAGTTTCCGGCATGAAGGACCTGCTGCCGGTGCTGGAGAAGGTGGCCCAGGCGGGCAAGCCCTTCCTGCTGATCGCCGAGGACGTGGAGGGAGAGGCGCTGGCCACCCTGGTGGTCAACAACCTGCGGGGCACCCTCAATTGCTGCTCGGTGAAGGCCCCCGGCTTCGGCGACCGCCGCAAGGCGATGCTCGAGGACATCGCGATCCTCACCGGCGGCCAGGTGGTTTCCGAAGAGCTGGGGCTGAAGCTGGAGAACACGGAGCTCGGCCAGCTGGGCCGCGCCAAGACGGTGAAGGTGGACAAGGAGAACACCACCATCATCGAGGGGGCGGGGAAGGCCAAGGACATCAAGGACCGCATCGCACAGATCAAGGTGCAGATCGAGGAGACCACCTCCGACTACGACCGCGAGAAGCTGCAGGAGCGGCTGGCCAAGCTGGCAGGCGGTGTGGCGGTGATCAACGTCGGCGCGGCCACCGAGGTGGAGCTGAAGGAGAAGAAGCACCGGGTGGAGGATGCGCTGTCGGCCACGCGTGCGGCCATTGAGGAAGGCATCATCGCCGGAGGCGGCGTCACCCTGGTGCAGGCCACCAAGGCCATGGACAAGTACGACACCGCCGCGCTGACCGAGGACGAGAAGGTGGGCTACCGCCTGGTGCGGCGCGCCCTGGAGGAGCCCATGCGGCAGATCGCCACCAACGCCGGGCTCGACGGGGCGGTGGTGGTCGAAAGAGCCCGCAACGAGAAGAAGGGCATCGGTTTCGACGCCGCCAGGATGGACTGGGTGGACATGTTCAAGTCCGGGATCATCGACCCGGCCAAGGTGACGCGTTCGGCGCTGCAGAACGCTGCCTCCATTGCGGGGCTGCTCCTGACCACCGAGTGCACCGTCACCGATCTGCCCGAGAAGGAGAAGGAGTCGGCCGCGGCTCCCGGCGCAGGCGGTATGGGTGGAATGCCCCCGTACTGAGCTAGCTTCCCGGCAGGAGAGAGCAAACGGGCCGGCCTTCGTGGCCGGCCTTTTCTTTGCTGCGCCCGGTGAGTCCGTGCAGGTCCCGTCCGCCCGGCGGGCTAGGAGTCCGTAGGGCATAGCCTGCCGCCGGACGAGGAGGCAGGGGGTGCGCA
>CAZBDU010000020.1:0-65395 GCA_964490725.1 uncultured Spirochaetaceae bacterium
GAGCAACAACATCCATGCCGAACCACCACCCTCGGCCAAATTGAGAATTGCTGGCTCCGCGCCGGGTTCGTTGACATGCCGGGGAGCGCCGTGGTAGAGTGCTTCACCCGCCGGAAGGGCGGTGGGTCTTTTTCGGGCTGTAGCGCAGTTGGTTAGCGTACACGTCTGGGGGGCGTGGGGTCGGCGGTTCAAATCCGCCCAGCCCGACTTTCTCTGATCTTTTCGACCGCATACGCTGTCCATCTCACCGCTGCCTCGACCAGCACGAGCGCAGTCTGTTCTTCAAGAAAGGGGGGGCACGGTGGTGAGAGTCCTGCGCTGTCTGGGGTTGCTGCTCGTTCCCGTGCGGAGCCGCCGGGCTACAGCGAAGAGGCGAGCTGGCTGAGCTCTTCCTTCAGAGCGGGGTTGTCCTCCAACCGCACCGAGTTCGGCTTCCGGCCTTTCTTGTACACCAGGTCGACGATCAGCTCGTATCCGTCCTGTGCCTGGTCCCGGTCGATGTCGGCCAGTCTGGTCTTCTTCCAGTAAGCGGTCAGGGAGTCGACGTAGGCTGCGATCAGCTGTCCCGCAGTCGCCTCGTTCTTGTCCGCGGTCCAACTCGAAATGGCCTCGCGCAGCTTCTGCGTACGGCGCTTGCCGATCGCCGAGCGGAAATCGTCACTCAGCAACGAGTACTTGAGGTGAATCTTGCTTTTTGCCATTTGGTGCTCTCCTGTCAGTGTCGGCAACAAGATACTGCTAGACGGGGCGGAGGGCAACTAGACGGGGCGGAGGGCAACCGCCTCGGCGAGCGGAGAGGACGGCCTTGCGGAGGGATGAAAATCGCCTCCACCGGAGCTACAATGCTGTACCGGGCTGTACCGGCGGCGTGCACCGCTGCGCGCCACGGCCAAACTGGGGAGCAGCCATGATACCCCGTCGTTGCCTGATCGTTCTCACTCTGGCCTCTACCGCCTCCATCCTCGCCTTTGCCCAGCAAGCGAAGATCTGGGAGGATACTCCCCCGTTTCTTTCGGCGCTCGCGGGGCTGGACTACCGCCAATACCTTCCCGGCGCACAACCGTCGCCGCAGGCGGCGGTCCGGCTGAACGACCTGGGCTCCGAAGCCTACAAGGAAGACCGGCTGGTGGAGGCGGCGCGTCTCTTCAGGGCGGCGCTGGAAATGGATGCGGACAACCCCTACCCCCACTACAACTATGCCGCCGTGCTCGCGGTGTTCGCTCAGGGGTTCGGGCATTTCGATGCACCCCCCGCCGAGCTGTTTTCCCTGCGCCAGGTCGAGACGGACAGGATCGTAGAGTATCGGGAGGAGATCTTCGCGCATTTGAAGGCGAGCGTCTCTCTGCGCGAGGAGCGCCTGCAGAGGGTAACCCGGGACTCGGACTTCGACACCATCCGCGGCCTCACCGAGTACGAGTATCTCCTCATGGGCCCGAATCCTTCCATGTGGGATGTTCTGCGCCTTTCTCCACGATGGTACTCGATGCAGACGGGGGCGTTCATGCCCGCCGACACTCTGGTCTTTCTGCCGGAGTACCGCGTCCGGTTCTCTTTCGACACGCGGCGGTTCGAGCTCTTTCCCGAGATGCAGAACAAGGTGGACCGCAGTTTCACCGGCTGCTACCGGGTGGACGGCGATCGGCTCATCATCTTCGCGGACGGGTCGGCGAAGGTGATCTACGGGAAGGTCTCGGTGCGAAAGGATTCTCTGGGGTTCGTGGTGGAGAAGCGGCTGTCCCTCGAGGGCTTCGGCCCTTTCGGCGACCAGCTGCGCCACTACTGGGAGGGACAGGACGCCTGAAGGGCGGGGCGGGCCTCCGGCAGGGCGTCTGGGCATCGCGGAAAGTAGAGCTCGAAGACGCTGCCGTTGCCAGGCTCGCTGTGGACGCGGATGAAGCCCCGGTTCTCCTTCACGATCACGTAGAGCGTTGACAGCCCCAGGCCGGTTCCCTTGCCCGCCTGCTTGGTGGTGAAGAACGGCTCGAAGAGGTGCTCCAACACCTCCCGCTCCATGCCGCAGCCCGTGTCGCTCACAGAAAGCAGGACGTACTCCCCTGGTGGAACCGGGCAGGCCACGGTCAGGCCGGGAGGATCGGCCTCCAGGAAGACGTTCCGCGTCTCCAGGGTGAGGATCCCGCCGTCCGGCATGGCGTCGCGGGCGTTGACCGCCAGGTTCATGAGCACCTGCTCCATCTGGCCCGGGTTGGCATGCACGGCCCAGAGGGGTCGAGCCAGGAGCAGGGAGATTTCAATGTCCCTGCCCAGCAGCCGGCGGATCATGTCGGTGAAGTTGGAGAGCAGCCCATTGATGTCCAGAGGCCGGCGGCGGACGGTCTCGCGGCGGCTGCTGAAGGCCAGCAGCTGGCCCACCAGCGATGAGGCCCGCCCCACGGCCGCCCGGATGTCGTCCGCGCACTGCCGGATGCCGGGCTGCGAAGCTTTCTCCAGGATGATTTCCGCGCAGCCGGCAATCACGGTGAGCAGGTTGTTGAAGTCGTGGGCCACCGCCCCGGCCAGCCTTCCCAGCGCCTCCAGACGCTGGAGCTCGCCGAGCTGCGCCTGGAGCTGGCCGGGCAGCCTGCTCCAATCTTCTGGACTTGCGCCGCTGCGAAGAAGGAGCACGAACCCTTCGACCACGCCTTCCCGCTCAACGCAGTAAGACCGACAGGTGAAGGCCCGGCCCGAAACGGCCGTGTCGACGGTGCGCGGGCCCCCGCCGCCTGCGGCCTCGACATACCGGCAGCCGGGGCAGGGCGCCCTGCTTCCCAGGAGCCTGTGGCAGGGCTGCCCCCGCAACCGCTTCGCCGGCCTGCCGGCAAGCGCGGCGGCCGCCTGGTTGAGCCACACCACCCGCAGCGTTCGATCTACCCGCACGACCCCGTGACCGACCTGGTCCAGCACGCCCGAGTAGGGCGGGCGGACAGCCTCATCCATCCCCTGCACCCTGCGGCGGCTCCGGGGAACCTTCGCCCTTCGCGGCGGCGGCAGTCGCCTCCTGGAGCTCCTCCTCGGTGAGCAGGCGCTCGAGGTCCAGGAGCATCACGAACCGCTCCCCGCTCTTGGCGATGGAGCGCACCAGCTCGCGCCCCTCCCCGACACCGATCCGCGGGGTAGGCTCCATGTCCGCCTCCTCGAAGTCGATCACCTCGTGGACCGAGTCGGCCATCGCCCCCACCACGGCCATGTCACCCCCCAGGGGCAGCTCCAGCACCACGATGCAGGTGTCCACGGTGCGCTCCACCGGCGGGAGCCCCAGCCGCGAGCGCAGGTCGATCACCGGCACCACCGCGCCCCGTACGTTGATCACTCCGCACAGGTGCACCGAGGCGTTGGGCAGGCGCGTGGGCCTGGTGTACTCCAGCACCTCCCGTACCCGCAGCACCTCCACGGCGTACTCCTCTTCCCCCAGCCCGAAGGTCAGAAACTGTTGCGCCTGACGGACACTCTCCATGCCTTCCTCCCTGCTCAGAACTCCTCGAACTGGTCGTCTATGCCGTCCTGCCCCTCGCCGCCCGGCTGACCGCCGCGCTGCGAGGAGCCGTCACCCGGCGAGTGAACCGCAGCGGATTTCTTTTCCTGCAACAGCGCGATGCCGGTGGACGCGTGGGCGATGGCCGTGTGGTGGCGCCGCGGCTGCCCGTTGCCCGGGCCCCCGCTCGCAGGGGTTTGCGCGACGTGGCTGCGCGGCTGCTCCAGCAGCCTCCTGCCCCCCACCGAACCGTCCACGCGGAAGAACTCCATGGTGGCCTGCAGCTGCTCGGCCTGACTGGCCAGCTCCTCGGAGGTGGAAGCCATCTCTTCGGAGGCGGAGGCGTTCTGCTGGATCACCTGGTCGAGCTGCACCACCGCTTTGTTGATCTGCTCGGCGCCGCTGGTCTGCTCCCCGCTGGCCGCGTTGATCTCCTGCACCAGCTCCGCGGTCTTCTGGATGTCCGGCACCAGCTTGGCCAGCATCTCTCCGGCCTTCTGGGACACCTGCACGGTGGAGCCGGACAGCTCGCTGATCTCCGCCGCTGCGGCCTGGCTGCGCTCGGCGAGCTTCCGCACCTCCGAGGCCACCACGGCAAAACCCTTGCCGTGCTCGCCAGCCCGGGCCGCCTCGATGGCGGCGTTCAGCGCCAGCAGGTTGGTCTGCCGGGAGATCTCCTCGATGATGGAGATCTTGGCGGCGATCTCGTTCATGGCCCGCACCGCCTCGGAAACCGCCTGGCCGCTCTCCTGGGCGTCCTGGGCGGCCTTCATGGCGATGCGCTCGGTCTGCAGGGCGTTGTCCGCGTTCTGCTTGATGTTGGAGCTCATCTCTTCCATGGAGGAGGAGACCTCCTCCGCCGCCGCCGCCTGCTCGGTGGCGCCCTGGGACATCTCCTGGGCGGTGGAGGAAAGCTCCTGGCTGCCCGAGGAGACGTTGCCCGCCGCGGCCAGCACCTCCCGCACGATGCTGGTGAGCCGGCCCACCATCTGGGTGAGCGCCTGGGCCAGCATGCCGATCTCGTCGCGCTGCTGGATGTCCAGCCGGGCGGAGAGGTTCCCCTCGGCCACTTCCCGGGAAAACTCCATTCCCTTCCTCATGGCGCCGGTGATGCTCACCGTCACCACCACCGCCAGGATGACCCCCAGCAGCACCGCCAGAGCAGCGCCGGCCAGGATCAGCGTGGTGGCCGCGGTCATCTGGGCCTCCATCTGCGCCTTCAGGTCCGCCTGGGTGCGGTCCACGGCCTCGGCGACCTGTACGGCTGCCTCGTCCATCTGCTTGTTCGCCTGGTCCTTGGCCTGCGCCAGCGCGTCCAGCTCGTCCACGTCCTTGCGGTAGCCCCGGACTTCCGCCTCGATGCGGTCCAGCATGGCGAGCTCCTCCGCGTCGTGGATGCGCGCGCGCATGTCGGTGCCGCGCTGCGCAATGTTGTTGGCCAGCCCGTCGATCTCTTTGATGTACTGCTCGTCGTCGCCGCGCAGGAGGAAGTTCTTCTCCGCCACCCGCGCCGCGTACATCCAGGCCACCAGCTGGTCGGCGTCGATGGCCCTCTGCACCTTCTCTTCCATCCCCGCCAGGGCGGCGTCGGCGCGTTCCCGCAGTCTGCTGGCGTCTCCTTCCACGTTGCGCGCCGCCTCCTGCATGCGCACCTGGGCCTCATCCTCGCTCTTGCGGGCCTCCACGTAGGCGCTGAAGGCCTTCTTGTAGCTGTCCGCCGCGGCCTGGATCCGGTTCAGCTCCTCGAGATGGGCGGCGTCCTGGAACTCCGAGCGCATCCGGGTGTCTTCCTTCTCCAGGGCGGCCACGGACTCCGCCACCTTGTCGCTGTACTGACCGTCCCCGGTGATGATGAAGTCGTCCTGTGATTGCCGGGACTGCAGCATCAGGCCGTGCAGGTCGCTGACCTGCTCGGTCTTGTTCACGCGGTCCATCACCGCCCTCAGGCTGGTCCAGCCTACGAAGCCGATCACTCCGGTCAGCACCAGCACGATGGCGAAACCACCCCCGATTTTCATGCCGAGCTTCAGGTTCTTGAACATCTCGCTCTCCTGTTCAGGGCTTGCGTGCCGGCGTTCCTGCGGAGCCTTCGGCTGCGGGACACAGCGTTCCTGAAGGCTTCCAGACCCCGCCGGCCTTGCCTGCTACCGGACAATCATTGTTGACACCCGGCAGCGCGGCCGACCGTAGGGAAAGCTTGACACTTGGGCGGGGATTCCCCCATAGAATGAGCTCACGCCGGACCGGTAAGCCCGTGCCGCACCGCGAACGTGACGAGCTCCGCCAGGTTGCGCAGCCCCAGCTTGCCCAGCAGCCGGCCGCGGTAGGTGTCCACGCTCTTGGGGGAGAGCCTCAGCAGAGAGGCAATCTCCCTACCGGTCAGCCCATCGACCAGAAGGGACATCACCTGCCGCTCGCGGGCGCTGAGCCGCTGCAACGGGCCGTCGCCGTGGTCCGCAGCCTCGGCGGGGCTGCCGGCAACCGCCCCGCCGGAGGCCGTCCTGAGGTAGGAGCGGCCGGCCTGGAGGACGCGGATCGCCCGCAGGATCTCCCTCCCTGCGGCGCCACGGGTCAGGTAGCCGCGGGCGCCGGCCTGGAGGGCGCGGTGGAGGTCCTCGGCGTCGCCGTGCGAGGAGAGGATTAGAACGTTGGTGCCCGGCGCGGTTTGGCGGATCGCGCGAGCGGCTTGCAGCGCCCCGCCTCCCGGGACGTCCATTGACAGGACAACCACGTGGGGGCGCAGCTCCCGGGCCATCCGCACCGCCTGACCCCCGTCGGCGGCTGTGCCGACCACCTTCACCATTTGCGAGGCCTCGAGAACCAGGGCCATGCCTTCGCGGACGATGGAGTGGCGATCAGCCAGCAGCACTCGGGCCTTTTCCGGCATGGTTCCCTGGCCCATTCTGACGCTGGCACAGCTCAGACATCGCTTTGAGGAATTGAAGGAAGTCCTTGCTCTTGTCGAAGAAGCGATGCGCTCCCGCCTCGAAGCACAACTCCCGGTAGGCGGGCTCGGAGGTCAGCACTACCGCCGTTCCGGGAAGCTCCTCCTCCTGCATGCGGCGCAGAACCAGGTAGCCGCTTCCCTGCCGGAGGTTCATGTCCAGCACGATCACCTCCGGCCTGTACCGGCGGATGAACTGCAGGGCCCCCTCGACGTCGTCTCTCTCACCGGTGATCTCCAGCCCGGGTATCTCCGCCAGCGATCGGCGCAGGCGCAGCCGGATCACCGATGAGTCTTCCACGATCAGGACCCGGGTCGAAGCGTCAGCGTTCATGGGCGCCTCCAGCGTGTTGCTGGCAACCATTGGAGCACGGGCGCAGCCTTCCGACTGTGGAGAGAGCTGGATTCCCGGTGTGGGGCTTCCATGACACCGAATGCCGGAACCGCCTGTTGCACCTTCATGCCGCCAGGCTAACGAGAGGGCGGCCTTCCGCCATCGGGAAAAGCCTTCCAAGAGCTGTGGGGAAAGCCGGACGGCCCGCCCCGGGCGCTACTCCAGTGAGATCAGCCCGCTGCGGATGGCGAACTTCACCAGTCCGGCCAGGTCCTCGATGCCGAGCTTGCCCATGAGGCGGCTGCGGTAGGTCTCCACGGTCTTGGGCGATAGGAACAGCAGCGCCGCGATCTCCTGGCTGGTCTTTCCCTCCGCCACGAGCTGGAGGATCTCCCGCTCCCGGCCTGTCAGTTGCTCCAGGGGGGCGGGCTCCAGGCGCGGTGCCCGGATGTAGTCCTCAACCACCAGATCGGCCACCTGGGGCGAGACGTAGCGATTTCCGCAGTGGACCGCCCTCACCGCCTGGATCACCTCCTGGCCGGCGCTGCCCTTCAGCAGGTACCCCCGCGCCCCCGCCTTGAACGCGCGGTAGACGTGCTCGGAAGTCCCGTGCATGGAGAGGA
This sequence comes from uncultured Spirochaetaceae bacterium, assembly GCA_964490725.1. Classification (GTDB taxonomy): domain Bacteria; phylum Spirochaetota; class Spirochaetia; order SZUA-6; family DRHE01; genus CAZBDU01. The sequence goes on from CAZBDU010000020.1 coordinate 7,371, forward strand.
TGACGACCCGGCAGCGGGGGCAGAGGGTGTGCAGCTGTTCGGCCGCGTCTATCCCGTTCAGGCCGGGCATGGCCACGTCCATGATGACCACGTCGGGGCGGAGGCTCTGGGCGGCCCGCACCGCTTCCCTGCCGTCGGCGGCCTCGCCGGCCACGCGGATGTCCCCCGACTTCTCCAGGATCAGGCGCAGCCCGTCGCGGAGCACGGCGTGGTCATCCGCCAGGAGCACGGTGATGGCCACGGCCTACCTCCTCAGCTCCGCAATCACGGCGGTTCCCCGGTCCGGAGCCGAATCCACCCGCAGGGTTCCGCCGATCGCCTCCATGCGCTCGCGCATCGTCACCAGTCCCCAGGAGGAGGGGCCCTGGCGGCGAGTCACCTCGAGGAGGTCGAATCCCCGCCCGTCGTCGCCCACGGTCAGGCGGACCACCCCGTCGTCCTCCTCGAGCATGACGGTGACCCGTGCGGCGGCGGCGTGCTTTTCCACATTGGCCAGCGCCTCTTCCGCGACGCGAAAGAGCTGGATCGCGGCCTCCTCGGTGAGCCGTTTCCGGAGATCGGCGCCGTGTACGGTGACCGCAGCGCCGGTGCGCCGCTGCAGCCGGTGGGCCTCCCGCCGCAGTGCGGCGAAGAGCCCGTAGTCGTCCAGCACCTCCGGCCTGAGGCGTCCCATCATGCTGCGGGCGGACTGCGAGGCCGCCGACACCAGCTCCAGGCATTCCCCCACCAGGCGACGCTGCTCGCCGGAGGCGCCTGCGGGCAATCCCTGCTGGAGAAGAGCCAGGTCGATGTTCAGGGAGGACAGCTCGTGGCCCACCGTGTCGTGGAGCTCCCGGGCGAAGCGCTTCCGCTCCTCCTCCTCCAACCCTGTGAGGTGCCGCGCCAGGACGGTCACCCGCTCTTGCCGGTCCCGCAGGGACTGGATGAGCCGGGACTGCTGCACCGCCAGGGCGATGGTGAGCGCCAGGTCCCGCAGGATCGCCGTCTCCTCCGCCGACGGTCCGCCCCGGGCAGCGAATCCCACGTTCAGGAAGCCGGTCAGCTTCCCTCCCGGGAGGAGCGGAACCGAGGCGTAGGAGCGCAGGCCGCCGGCCAGGAGAGCCCGCCTCACCGGCAGAGCGGAGGAGGCCGTCCCGGCGTCCGCAACCACGTGGATTTCGCCCCTGCGGGCCCGTTCCAGGTCGCCGAACAGCTCCAGGGGAACGATGCTCCCGGGGCCTGGCTCCGGGCTTCCCGCGGAGAACACCACGCGGGCCTCCATGCCGTCGCGCTCCTGTTCCAGCAGAACCAGGGTGGCCCAGGGAAAGGAAACCAGCCTGCTCAGGTGGGAGAAGGCCGTGGCCGCGACCTGCTCCTGCGACCGGGCCTTGAGGATCTCCTGCTCGCAACGGTGCATGACGTCGAGGCGTTCCGCGTACCGCCGCGCGGATCGCTCGGAGCGCTCCAGGTGCGCCTGCTGCTCCTCCAGGGACACCACCATGCGGTCGAAGGCAGCGGCCAGCCGGTCCAGCTCGTGCCGGCCGGGCAGAACGCCGGTCCTTACCCCCCGCTCCCCCGCGGCGATGCGCCCCGTGGCCGCCATGAGCCTGTCCACCCGGCGCAGGATCAAGGCCCGCGTCCCGACCCAGGAAAGGAGGATCACCCCCAGGAGGACGCCGGACAGTGCGGCGAGATTCAGCGCCAGCGCGCCCCTGGGCCCGCGGAGCAGCGTCCGTTTGGGTGCAGCGATCAGGATGTGAAGCTCCCGGCCGGTCCCCGTGGCAGTGAGGCTGCGAAACGCGTACAGGTAGCGGCTGCCCCCCTCGGGCCCCCCCGCCACCATCCCGCTGTCCCGGGAGAGCGCCGCGGTCACTGCCAAAGGCGCAAGGTGACGGCGCACCGCTTCTCTGGCGCTCTCCCCCACCGGGTTCACCAGATTGCCCTGGCCGTCGACCACGCTGATGCAGGCGCTGCATCCCAGATCCGCCTCGAACCGTTCCAGCAGCTCATCCACCCAGCGGCCGTCGAGAGCGGCGAAGACCACCACTTCGCTGCCCCCCTGTCCCTTCACAGGCCGCAGGAAGTAGGTGACCCTTCGTCCCGTGAGGGGATCGACGACGGGGCCGGTCGCGGTGAGGCTCCCCTTCCTCAGGACCTCCCGCAAGAGGGATCGATCCCCGATGGTTTGGTCCGGGACGGCCTCGGGGCTGCTGGCCAGCACCCTGCCGGCGGAATCGGTTACCCCCAGGCTGGCGTACCTGGGCAGCTCTTCCCGGACCTCACGAAGCAGCTCCTGGAGGGTCTGAGAATCGGCGGCGGTGAGGAGCGCCAGTCGCGCCAGGGCGCCGAGAGCCTGGCCCGTCTCACGGAACAGGTCTTCTTCCGAGGCCGCGAGGGTCCCGGCCAGTGTTTCCACGTGCTCCTTCAGGGTGCGGGCCGACTGGCGGTACTCCTCGGACACGTCCAGCACGGTCAGGACGACCAGGGGCAGCACGGACAGGACCAGCGTCGCGAGAAGCTGTTCCCTCAGGGTCAGCCGGGAGGCCTTCAAAGGTCTAGCGCTCCACACCGGGAATTGGTGGGATGGTATCACCCAAGGCGGCAACTTGCAAACGATTCTGGATCGCGCGGATCGGGCGGTGCAGCGGCGACGCCGGGCCCGCATCAGGCCGCCGCTTCGGTGGACACGGCGCGCCGCCTCTGTTACCCTGGCAGGCGGCTATGGAAGGAACACCTCTGACCGATGAGCTGCGCGGGCGCAAGCGGGAGCTGCGCGCCGAGATCCGCTGCCGGCTTGCCGCCCTCCCGGGGCTTGCCATTCAGAACAAGAGCATCCGCATCGCCTCCTCCCTGTTCGAAACCGAATGGTGGCGCGGGGCGAGCTGGGTTTTCGGGTACATCGACATGCTGGGGGAGGTCCAGACCCGGGAGATGATTGCCCAGGCCTACCGCGACCGCAAGGAAGTGGCCATTCCCCGCATCGAGGGGGAGGAGCTTTCCTTCTATCAGTACCACGGACACACGCAGGATCTCCTCCCCAACCAGTTCGGGATTCTCGAACCGGACCCGGTATGGACCTACGTCGATCCCGCGGCGCTGGGGCAGCACAGCATCCTCATCCTGACCCCGGGGCTGGCCTTCGACCGCCGCAGACAGCGCCTGGGCCGGGGCAAGGGATTCTACGACCGTTTCCTGGCGCGGGTCAGGGGCCTGCCGGTGAGCGCCACGGCGGTGGGACTCGCGTTCACCGAGCAGCTCCTGGAGGAGGTTCCGGCGGCGCCGCACGATCTGCCCGTGGACGGGATCGTCACCGACCGGGAAGTGCTCGGCTGAGCCGCCCGGCCCTGCGGCAGGCCACCCGGCGAGCGGACGCGAAGGACCGCGTTGAACCAGGCGCTTCCCGCGCAGGCTTGATTCACCCCGGTGGCTTTGAGTACATTACTTGCGAAACCCGCCGAGCCCAGTGGTTTGTCCTCGTACTGCTTCGAGCGTCCGTGCAGCGGGACCCGGTTGCGGGCACCATGGCGACCCAAGGAGAGAGTGATGGCTGTGATCAAATCCGCGCTGGAGATAGCCCTGGAGAAGACCCAGAGTGTAGAGGCCGACCGGGGCATCCTGGAAGCCAGCAAGTACCGCACGGAGGGGAAGAAGGCGGTTTCCAGGTTCTACTCTGAGGAGGGGGTGGACCTGCGCCGGCTGCTGGAGCAGTTCGACCGCAAGCACGCTCCCCACGTGAAGGCCGGCGCCGTGGAGGCGCTCATGGCCAGCGTCAAGCTACCGCTGGACGAGATGTCCCTGGTGCAGATCAAGAAAACGCTCAAGGGGCTTTTCGCCGTGGTGGATGACGCCAAGCGGCTGGCCAAGCTCACCCAGCAGATGGAGACCTTCCTGGAGGAGTACCTGCAGGAGCGAAAGCGCCTGGTGGCGGCGGTGGACCAGCAGTACGAGCCCCTCCGGAGGCAGAAGGAAGAACAGATGAGCCGCCAGATGGGCGCCAGGGTGCGCATCGATCCGCTGCAGGACCCCGACTACCAGAAGATACTGCGCCAGAACGTGGCCATGCTGGAAGATCGCTACAACGAGGTGCTGGGCCGGGTCCGCCAGGAGATCTGGCGCATGACCGGCCTGCAGGCGGAGGAGTAGCCCGAGGCAGGGAGGCCGAGGTGCCGACGTCCGCCAGGGAGGGCGGCTTGGCAGCTACTCTCCTGGCTCGTAGGGAATCCCGTCGGCCCGAGGCAAGGAGGCCGAGGTGCCGACGTCCGCCAGGGAGGGCGGCTTGGCAGCTACTCGCCCGGCTCGTAGGGAATCCCGTCGGCCGCCGGCGGCCTGGCCCGGCCGGTCATCCCCGCCAGCGCCGCCCCCACCGGGTGCCAGCGCCCGAAGATGAGCGCCGCCAGGGCGATGAACCCTCTTCCCGCCACCATCCCGTTCACCCACTTGCTGGGGTAGAGCACCGCAGCGGCCAGCCCGCACATCACCCCGGAGAGAATCACACCGGCGTAGCGCATCAGGTAGACGTTGATGCCCTTGCCCTGCCGGCGCATCATGCGGAAGGTCTTGAACAGCTCCTCCACCTCCTGCAGGGTGAGCACGGTGGTGGGCTCGTCGAATACCAGGATCTCCGCCCCCCGGTAGAGGATCTTCAGGATCTCCACCCGCTGCCGCGTCCCTACGGGGAGATTCTCCACCGTGGCTTCCAGATCCACCGGCAGTCCGTTGGCGTTCATGATCTCTTCGATCTTGTGCGCCCTTGCGCCGGCTCTTCGAGCCTGAGGACCCCGGCGCATCATGCGGAAGGGAGGGACGAGCATGAAGTGCTGGTGCACCATGCCGATTCCCTGGGCTATGGCGTCGCGGGGGTTGCGGATGGCGGCTGCCTGGCCCCGCAGGTAGATGGTGCCGGAGTCTGGTTTCTGCAGCCCGTAGAGGATCTTCATCAGGGTGGTCTTGTCCGCCCCGTTCTCCCCCACCAGGGCGTGGATCTCGCCGGAGCGGAGGTCGAAGCTTACGCCGTCGTTGGCTCGCACCCCGGGAAAGACTCTGGTGATCTCCTCCATCCTGAGAAGGATCAACGCTCCCGAAGCATTTTCAGGAGCTCCTCCTCGGAGACGATGCGCACGCCCAGCTCCCGCGCCTTCTCCAGCTTGGCTCCGGCGCCGCTTCCCGCCAGCAGGTGCGTGGTCCTGGCGCTGACCCCGGAAACCACCCGGCCGCCGCGCTTCTTCACCTCTTCCACGGCGCGCTCCCGGGGCTGGAAATGCCGGAAGCTGCCGGTGACGCACCAGCTCTGCCCGGAGAGGGGGCCCCGCCGCGCAGGGGGAGCAGGACCTGCCTCGCGCATCGCCAGGCCGGCGCCGCGCAGGGACTCGATCAAGGCCCGCAGCTCAGGCCGGGCCAGCTCCGTGAGCAGGGTTCGCGCGGTCTTCTCCCCGATGCCGTGGATGGCCGTCAGCGGCTCCGGCTCACCCCGTTCGGCCAGGCTCAGAAGGCTGTCGATATCACGGCAGCCGGCATCCAGGAGGAGCTCCACCGCCTTCTGGCCGATCTCCGGGATCCCCAGTGAGAGGAGCACCCGCCGGAAAGGCCGTCCCCTGCTGGCCCGGATCCCGGAAAGCACCAGCTCCGCCTTCTTCTCCGCAAAGCCGGGCAGGCTCAGAAGGTCCTCCCGGGTGAGCCGGTACAGGTCGCCTGGATCGCGCACCAGGGAGCGCTGGATCAGCAGGTCCACCGTCTCCGGTCCCAGGCTCTCGATGTCCATCTGGTTGCGGCCGGCGAAGAAGCGGATCCGCCCGCGCACCTGGTCGGGGCACTGCGAGTTGGGACAGAAGTGATGGGCCCCCACCTTCACCAGAGGGCGGCTGCAGGCGGGACAGGCGGAGGGCATCCGCCAGGTGCTGTTGTCCTGTTCGTTTTTCTCGATCACCCGTTCCACTGCGGGGATCACGTCGCCGCGCTTGGAGACGCTCACCTGGTCTCCCACCGCCAGCTCCAGCAGGTCCACGTAGTCCTGGTTGTGCAGGGTGGCCCTGGAGACCGTGGAGCCGGACAGGCGGACAGGCCGGATTCTGGCCACCGGTGTGAGGCGCCCGGTGCGTCCCACCTGGACCTCGATGCGCTCCACCGTGGACACGGCCTCCGGCGCCTCAAACTTGAAGGCCATGGCCCAGCGCGGATGGTGGCCGGTGAACCCCAGGACCTCCCTGGCAGGAAGCTCGTTCACCTTCACCACCATGCCGTCGATCTCGTAGTCCCGCTCCTCCCTGCTGCGGCGCGCCCTTTCCAGGTACCCCGGCAGCTCTTCCAGCTCTCCCACCTCCCACTCGGGGTGGGCGCGGCGCGCCTCCTCCAGCTTCCCCCCGGCGGCGAACAGCCCGGTGTGCGGGTTGAGCTTGAAGCCCAGACGCGCCAGCTCCTCCAGGACCTCCCGATGCGTCCCCAAGGGTTCCTCGGGGAAGCTGCCTTCGTAGCAGAGAATGGAAAGCGGGACCGCAGCCACCTCCCTGGACTTGACGCGCCGCAGGGTGCCGGCGGCCAGGTTGCGTGGGTTGGCGTAGGCGTTGTCCATGCGCTCGTTGATGGCCTGGAACAGCCGGCGAGAGAGGAAGATCTCGCCTCGGACCGCCACGGTGGCCGGGCGGGCCAGGCGCAGCGGCACCGCCCGGATGGTGCGGACGTTGCCCGTGACGTCGTTTCCCACCAGCCCGTTGCCCCGGGTCACCGCCCGCTCCAGGAGCCCTTCGCGGTAGTAGAGGACGATGGAGGCCCCGTCGATCTTCTCCTCCACGATGAAGGAGAGCCTGCCGGCGGGCCTCTCCGCGGCCGCGGGCTCCCTGGCGGCGTTGCGCTCGGTCTTGTCCATCCAGGAGCTCAGCTCCGCCGCCGTGTACACCTTGTCCAGGCTGAGCACGGGCACGCTGTGGGCCACCTCCGGCAGCTCCTGGCTGAGGTCCGAGCCGACGCGCTGGGTGGGAGAGTCGGGGCGGCGCAGCTCCGGATGGCGCGCCTCCAGCTCGTGGAGGCGATCGAAGAGCCGGTCGTATTCGAGGTCGCCCACGGAAGGGCGGGCCAGGACGTAGTACTCGCGCTGGTAGCGGGCAAGAAGCTCGGTGAGGCGGTGGATCTCCCGCCGTGCGGCCTCGCGCTCAGTCGACGTGTTTGATGAAGGCATCCTTGAACCCCCGGGCGCGGAAATTGTAGAGCACCGCTCCGCTTTCGTCCACGTTCAGGGGTCCGATCAGCACTTTGTAGACCGTGGTGCTTCCGGCCGGCGCGGGAAGCACCGCCGTGCCGTAGGTGGCGCCCAGGGTGCGGGCAAGGTCCTCCGCGGCCAGGCGGGAGGAGTATGCCCCGAGCTGCACGAAGTAGCTTCCCCGGGGCAGGACGGCGGCCGGCTGCTCGGCGGCGGGCTCCGCCTCCGGGGCCTTCGCTTCGGCGATCCCGGCCGGCTGCTCGCCGGTTGGACCGGGCTGCGCCTGCTCCTGCGGCGGCCTGGGCTCGGAGGGCTCGAGGGTGATGCGCAGCTTCTCGGGAGGCGGCGTCTCTGCGCTCACCTGCGGCTCCTGGGTCTCGGGCTCCTGCGGCGCCTTCACCACCTCTTCGCCGGTCTCGGCGGGTTTCTCCTCCGGGGGCGTTTCCGCTGCGACCCGCTCCGCCTCCTGGGGCTCCTGCACCTCGGGGAGGGCTGCGGCCAGGTCCGCCTGGGGCTCGGCTTCCGGATGTGAACCCGGCAGCCTGTCCACCTGCGGCGCGGGAGTCTGCGGCTCTTCCGGTTCGGGGCCGGGCAACGCAAGCTGGAGCTGCCGGTGTTCGGGCGGCGGGCCTGCCAGACCGGCGGCCTCGGGGGGCCCCGGTTCGGCAGGGGGCGGGGTTTCGGGCTCCACAGGCGGCTGGGGCTCCTCGGGTACGGGTCCGGGCGCCTCCTCGATCTGCTCGGGCGGCGCCTGGGTAATCGCCTCCTCCAGGGTTTCGCCGGGCTCCGGCTGTCCTTCCGCCGCCTCGGCGCCTGCTTCTTCCGTGGTTTCCGTCGGCCCGGGCTTGGCCGCCTCTTCGGTGATCTCCTCCAGGAGCTTCTCCGTGGGGCCGGCGAGCGCGAAGCGCTCGTCTTCACGCGGAGGCAGGAAATGCTGTTTCTGGGGCAGGCGGTCCTCGATCTTTTCGAGTCGCTTCAGTCTCGGATCGGGTGCAGCCGGGGCGGGCTGCTGTTCCTGTTCTGCCGCCTGGGCCTCGGGCTCGGCCTGGGGCTCCTGCTCCTCTGGAGGAGCTGCCGCAATCTCGGCCTGCGAGGTGGGGGCCTCCTCGGGGGCGGGCTGTTCCTCGGGGGGCCTCACCTCCGGCGGTTTCTGTTCCGGCACCGCCACCTCCGGCGGCCTCACCTTCGGCGGCGTCACCTCCGGCGGCGTTTCCTCCGGCGGGGCCTCCTCGGGGGCCTTCTCCTCGAGGGAGGTCCCCTCGGCCGCCGCCCCCTCCTCCGGGCGCCCGCCAGCGGCGGCCTCGCCGGGCGGTTGCTCGCCTGCGGTGGTCGGGGTCTCGGCGAGAAGAGGGGAGACGCTGCTGGCGGGATTGACGTCCGGATCCTGACTGAAGGGATGATCCACCGGGCGTGTGGCGACCTCTGCCCCGGGGCCCGTGGCGATCCGCGCCTGGACCCGGGCAACCTGCCCCGGGGAAAGACCCAGCCTCTGGGCCGCGGTCTGAGACAGCAGAAGAAAGACGCCCCTCCCTTCCTCCAGCCGCCTGACCACTGTCACCTCGATGCTGCGCCGGTTTCGCAGGTTGAGGACCGTGATGCGGGTGTCCTCGGGAAAGGAGTTGGAGGCCGCGAGGAGACCGTCGCCGTCGAACTCTCCCCTGCGGCTCACCGCCGCGATGCCCTCCCAGCTGTCCGCGGCCTGGAGCACAGTACAGGCCAGCAGGAAGAGCACCAGGGGCAACAGCCATCCCGGGGATCTGCTCCGAACGCCCCCGAACAATCTCCACATCGCAGAGGACTCCCTAGATTCTCTCATCGGCGAAAGCGGGGGCCTTGTTGAGTCCATTTCGCCACAGCATCGCCCTCGATACCTTCAATAATACCAGCAACGGTCGCTTTAGGAAACGCCCGCTCCCGGTCGAGCCTTCGCGCGGCCGCTTTAGGAACGGTCCGCCTCCCAGAGCTGGATGAGCCGGCTGCTGAGCTCCTGCCCCACCCGGAAAAGAAAGGCCCGGTAGGGGTCCTCGGACTCCCTGTCCTGGCCCTGGAGGTCGAAGCTCCCGGCGCCCACAACCGCGGAGGTGCCCGCCCTGAGCAGATAGTACAGCGCCCGGCTGGCGATGCTCACGGTCCGCTCGCGGCCCTCTCCGGGGCTGGTGGTGACGGTGCTGCGGATGCGGGCGGCCATCACGTAGCGGGCGCCTCCCTGGCGAGCGATGGCCAGCACGGAGCGGAAGCCCAGCCTGTCCCAGTCCACCCGGGTCTGCCCCGCATCCATGTCAAAGGCCACCTGTCCGGCGTCGAAGAGGGCCGCCATCATTCCCTCCCGGCTGGCCATCGAGAGCGGGACCCGCTCCCCGTCTCGCCATTCCTCCAGCACCAGCAGGAACGTGTCCGCCCTTAAGGGCAGCGCCGCCGTCAGGAGCAGTATCAGCACGGAAATCGCGGCTCGCCTGTCCAACCTTCCCCGCCTCCTCCACTGTCAGTATCGGCGGGCCGCCCCTGCGAGTCCACCCCCCGAGACTTGATCCGATTCGGGTGAAGTGCTACCGTAGGCCGATGACGGACTCCCCCCAGGCCAGACGGCCGGCGTCCCCAGGCGGAGCGGAGCAGCGCCGCGAGGCGGACACCATCTCCCTGCTGGATCTGGTCGGCGTGCTGGTGAAGCGCCGCTTTCTCATCCTCGGCACCACCCTCACGGCCGCGGTGCTGGTGTTCGCCTTCGCCCTCATGACGGCCAGGCTGCCCCAGAGCTCGCCGTGGAACCTCATGCCCAACTACTACCGGGCGGAGGCCAAGATCCTGCTGCAGGAGAACGGAAGCGGCGTGGCCCAGGGCATTGCCACCTCCGACAATGCCTTGACGCTGCTGCTCGGAGGCGCCCGGGGGAAGGACTCGAACATCGTCCTGGCCCAGGCGATTCTTTCCGGCAACACCCTGAAGGACACCGTGGCCGAGGAGTTCGACTTCTACGACCGCTTCAACCTGAACCAGAGCTCACACCCCAAGACCAGCGCCCGCAGCATGATCGGCGACTCCCTGGCGGTGGACCTGGGGCAGGATCAGGGAGGCAACATCTTCACGGTCACCTACCAGGACAACGACCCGGTGTTCGCCTACCAGGTGTTGAGCCGCATCACCGGGCTGCTGGAGGCCCGCTTCAAGGAGCTCACGCTGGAGCGGCTCACCCGCAAGAAGGCATTCGTGGAGGAGCGGATGGCGGCGGTGGAGGGGCAGGTCCAGGAGGCGCAGAGCAGGCTATCGGAGTTCCAGGCCAGATACGGCGTGCTGGACATCACGCGCCAGGCGGAGCAGCAGGGAACCCTGATCGCCGGGCTGCGTTCGGACGTCCTGAAGGCCCAGATGGAGCTTCAGAGCCTGCGGGAGTACCTTCCGGAAGGCGATGCCCGCATTACCCGCCTGAAGCAGGAGATCGAGAACAAGAACCGCTTCATCGACGACCTGCTCACAGGCAAGCGCCAGCTCTCCGAGGACTACATCCCGCAGAAGGTGCTTCCCGAGCTGCTGGCGCAGTACATGGACCTGCAGAACGAGGTGGACGTCCAGCAGGCAGTCTACCGGAGCCTGCGGCAGCAGTACGAGTCGGTGAAGATCGAGGAGGCGGACAACTCGCGCACGTTCCAGGTGCTGGAGCGCCCGGAGGTGCCGGAGCTGAAGGCGGGGCCGTCGCGGTCCAAGCTGTGCATCATCGTCACCATCGCCGCCTTCTTCCTGGCGGTCCTGCTGGCCTTCGTGAAGGAGTACCTGGTCCGGGTGCGCCGCGACCCCGAAGAGTCGGAGAAGCTGGAGAGTATCCGCAGGATGCTGCTGCCCCGAAGAGGGAACAAGCGCTCCACGCGATCGGAGTGAGGCCGGCGGTGAAGGCGGGCCGGTGCGCAGGGCGGGGGAGGTTCCAGGCGGCCGGGTTCGCCCGCGGGCCGGCCCCATTGCGGTGCGGACCGTTATCCAGGCGGCCTTCCGCGCCGAAAAACAGAGTATGAAGCGCCGCCGGGGCGATCGGATCTACATCATAGGGGCCGGAATCACCGGCGTAACCCTGGCACGGGAAATCCACGCCAAGGGGATATTCGGCCGCGTCGTTGCGTTTCTGGACGACGACCCCGCGAAGATCGGCACCCGCCTGGACGGGGTGCCCGTGCTGGGTCCCGTCGACGCAGCGGTGGAGCTGCTGAAGGCCACTCCGGCAGACGAGGCGATCCTCGCCATGCCCGGCGCCACTTTGGAGCAGCTGAAGCGGATCCACCGTATCCTGGCAAGAGCCCAATTCAGCCGCATCCGCATCGTGCCCAGGGTGGCGCAGATCCTGGATGGGGTGCATCTGATCCAGGCCCGCGAGATCGACCCGGAGGACCTGCTCACGCGCCATCCCATCAAGGTAAATCTCCGCGAGAGCCTGGCCTACCTGCGGGGCAGGCGGGTGCTGATCACCGGGGCCGGAGGCAGCATCGGCTCGGAGCTGGCCAGGCAGCTGCTCTCCGGAGGAGCGGAGAGGCTGTACCTCTTCGGGCACGGGGAGAACAGCATCTACGAGATCGATCGGGAGCTGCGGCTCTTGCAGGAGGAAGGGGTGGGCGAGAAGACCACCGTGGTGCCCATTTTGGGAGACCTGGTGGATCGCGAGTACATGTTCTACATCCTCCGGCGGCTGAAAGCCGACGTGGTGTTCCACGCCGCCGCCCACAAGCACGTGCCCATGCTGGAGGACAACCCCGTGGAGGCTGTCAAGAACAACGTGTTCGGCACGCGCAACCTGGTGGACGGGTGTGTGGCGGCGGGGGTCGAGCGGTTCGTGCTCATCTCCACGGACAAAGCGGTGCAACCCACCAGCGTCTACGGCGCCTCGAAGCTGATCGCGGAAGAGTACGTGCTGCGCCAGAACCACGGCCGCGTGTACCTGGCAGTGCGCTTCGGCAACGTGCTGGGCTCGCGCGGCAGCATCCTGCCCCTGTTCCGGCGCCAGATCCTGAAGGGGGGGCCCGTCACGCTCACTCATCCCGAGGCCCGCCGCTTCTTCATGACCATCCCCGAAGCGGTGAGCCTGGTGCTGCAGGCCGGCGGGGTAGGCCGACCGCGGGGGCTGTACCTTCTGGACATGGGCGAGCCGGTGCTCATCCGGGAGCTGGCGGAGCAAATGATCCGCTTTTACGGCTACGAGCCGCAGAAGGAGATTCCCCTGGCCTATATCGGGATGCGCCCCGGCGAGAAGCTGACCGAGCACCTGTGGACCAACGGAGACCGCCCCCAGCCGACCCGCTATCCCAAGATTCTGCAGGTGAAGCGGCGCTACGCGCTGAACGGGCACTTGCAGACGGTGATCGACGAGCTGGCGGCCATCTGTTTCCGCGACCCGGCGCATCCCGAGGGCTACCGTAACCGGCGCCTCCTGCGCCAGACGCTGCACCGCATCATTCCCACGTTGCACCTTCGCGACGATGAGCCTCCCTACTGAGTTCATTCCCTTCGCCAGGCCCGTCCTGGGGGCCGGGGAGGAGGAGGCGGTGCTGCGGGTGATGCGCAGCGGCTGGCTGACCACGGGGGAGGAGGCCGCGCGCTTCGAGGAGGAGTTCGCCGCCTTCGCGGAGGTCCCCCACGCCCTGGCCGTGAGCTCCGCGACGGCCGGTCTGCACCTGGCCCTGGAGGCGGTGGGCGTGGCCCCGGGCACGCGCGTGCTCACCACGCCGTACACCTTCGCGGCCAGTGCGGAGGTGATCCGCTACCTGGGGGCCGATCCCCTGTTCGTAGACGTACGGGAAGACACCTTCGACATCGATCCCGCCGGAGTCGAGCGGGCGCTTGGCGGCCGGGAAGAGCGGATCTCCGCCGTGCTGCCGGTGCACGTGGCGGGGCTGCCTTGTGACATGCAGGTCATCCGCGGGGCGGCAGCCGCCCGCCGGGTGCCCGTGGTGGAGGACGCCGCGCACACTCTGCCGGACTGCCTGGGCGCCTGCCCGCCGGAGCCGCCTTCCTGCCGGGTCTATTCCTTCTACGCCACAAAGCCCATCACCACCGGCGAGGGGGGGATGGTCACCACCCCGAGCGAAACGGTGGCCCGCCGCATGCGCAGGATGCGCCTGCACGGTATCGACCGGGAGGTGTGGGAGCGGTACACCTCCGCCCGCGCGGCCTGGTACTACCAGGTCGTGGAGGCAGGCTACAAATACAATCTGCCCGACCTGGCCGCCGCCATAGGCCGGGTGCAGCTGCGCAGGGCCGGCGAGCTGCGCGCGGCGCGGGAGGCCATCGCCGCCGCGTATCGAGAGGGCCTGGCCGATCTGGACTGTCTGCGCCTACCGGAGGCGGCCCCCACGCAGGCCGGCGAGGGGCGCCACAGCTGGCACCTGTTCCTGCTGCGCCTGGTGGCGGAGCGGCTCACGGTGGACCGGGATCGATTCGTGGAGCTGCTGGTCCAGGCCGGAGTGGGCGCCTCGGTGCATTTCATCCCGCTGCACCTCATGCCCTACTATCGCCACCGCTACGGGCTGCGTCCGGAGGACTTCCCCGCAGCGATGCGCTGCTACCGCAGCGTGGTCAGCCTGCCGATCTACCCGGGGATGAGCGAAGACCAGGTTCGGCGCGTGATCCGCGCCGTGCGGATCACCGCCCTCCGCCATTATCGGAGGCAGGGAGGCCGACGTGCCCGCGGGGCCACGGACGGCCGCGGCGCGGGCCGGAGGCCGCCGCCCTTGCGACGGCGAGGGAACCCGCATTAGAATTGCCGGCAACGGCCGCTGCCCATGCCAGTCTTCATCGACGACCTGGAGCCCGAGAATTGCCTCCACGCGCTGATCGTGCGCTCCCCCGAGCATCTGGGAAAGCTCAAGGGGATTAGCGCGCCCGCGTTCCCGAAGGGCTATCTCCTGGCCACCGCCCGGGACATCCCGGGGGAACGGGTTCTCCGCGCCTACGGGCAGCGCCAGCCCGTCCTGGCCCACCAGGAAGTGCGATACCTGGGTGAGCCCGTGGCGCTCGTGATCGGCCCCGACAGGGACGTGCTGGCCGAGCTGGCGGGAGCGGTGCGGGTGGAGGTGCAGCCCCAGGAGCCCACCCTGGTCCTGAAGCCGCCTGCCCGGGAGCTGGAAGGGGACATCCGCCTCTCGGTGGGAGAGGTGGGTCCGGCCTTCGAGGATGCCTACCAGATCGTTGAGTCCGAGTACCGCGCCTTCTCCCAGTACCCGCTGTACCTGGAGAACCACGGGGCGGTGGCGCAATGGGAGGGTCGAGCCCTGCTGGTGCACGCCGCCTGCCAGGACGCCTTCGCGGCCCGCCGGGAGCTGGCGGCGATGCTGGCCGTCCCGCAGCGGCGGGTGCGCGTGCTGGTGCCGCGGATCGGGGCGGCCCTGGAGGGCAAGCTTCTCTCCGCGGTGCTCGTGGCCGGCCAGGCCGCGCTGGCATCCCACCTCTCCGGCCGGCCGGTGAAGATCATCCTGAACCGGGTGGAGGAGTTCTGCTACACCGTTCGCGGCCCCTCCTTCTGGATCCGGCATCGCACGGCGCTGGACCGGGACGGCCAGCCCACGGCAGTGCGCGTGCAGATGCTCATGGACGCCGGCGCCTACGAGCCGGAGCAGGCTGAGATTCTGGCCCGGGCGGCCCTGGCGGCCTGGGGTTCCTACCGCTGCCCCGCCGTCGAGGTGGTTGCCCGGGCGGTCGCGATCAACAGGGTGCCGGCCGGCCCTTTCCGGGCCGCCGGCAGGGCGCAGGCTTTCTACGCTGCGGAGCTGCACACCGCCCGGGTGGAGGAGGTGGCCCAGCGGGATCCCCACTCCTGGAAGCGGCAGAACCTCCTGGACCGGGGGGCGGTGCACGTCTCCGGTGCCCGGCTGCGGGGAGGGGTCGCCGCCAGGGATGTGCTCGACGAGGCGGTCAAGCTGTCCGATTTCGACCGGAAGTACGCCGCCTACGCCGCCGCCAAGAAACGGCGCAGGGACCCGCTGGAGGCGCCGCAGCCGTTGCGGGGGATCGGGTTGTCCATCTGCTACCAGGAGGCGGGTGCCCCCGCCGGAGAGCGGGAGTTGGCGCGGAGCCGCGCCATGAAAATCATCCTGGACAAGGACAGACGGGTGCGGATCTACACATCGCTGGTGGACAGCGGCGACGGGGCGCATCGATTGCTGGCTGCCCTGGCCGCCCGGCTGCTGAAGATCGACCCCGCCCGGGTCAGCTTCGAGCCGACGGACACGCAGGCAGTCCCGGACAACGGAACCGTGACGGACGGGCTCTGGGCCGGGGCGCGTCTGCTGGAGCAGTGCTGCCAGGCGCTGCAGAAGAGAAGGCTGCGGGACACGCCTCCCATCACGGTGCAGCGGCGCATGCACGGCGTGGACAGCCCCTGGAAGCCTGCGGCCTGGCGGGAAGCCGGTGAGCGTGCCCGTGCCTGGGCCGCCACGGTCGTGGAGCTGGAGGTGGATCCGGTCAGCCTGGAGCCCGGCTGCCGGGGCGTGTGGATCGCCCTGGAAGCGGGGAGGCTGTGGGAGGCCGAACAGGCCAGAGCCGTGGTGGAGGCAGGGGTGGTCCAGGCCCTGGGCTACGTGTCGGCGGGCATCCAGAGGGAGTTTCCCGGTCTGGAGAGCCCCAGCGGCAAGCCTTGCGCCCGCCTGGAGCTGCCGTTCTACGCGCTCCCGAGCCTGCTCGACGTGCCGCCCATCTACGTCCAGTTTCTGAAGTCGGGCGAGGAGGCGCCGATCAAAGGCTTCGAGGATCTACCGCTTCTCGGTGTGGCGCCGGCCTACGCTTCTGCGGTGGCGCAGGCCACGAGCCTCTATATCGACCAGATCCCCGTGACGCCGGAGGTGATTCAACAGTGCCTCCTGCCATGATCAAGCTTCGTTTCGCCGTCAACGGTGCCGAAGTGGTCCTGCAGTGTCCGCCCCACCGCAGGCTGGTGGATATTCTGCGCATCGACCTGGGGCTCACCGACACCAGGGAAAGCTGTGGAGTGGGGGAGTGCGGGGCGTGCCTGGTGCTCCTGGACGGCAAACCCGTGAACTCCTGCCTGGTGCCGGCGTTCACGCTGTCCGATGCAGACGTGGTGACCGCCGAAGGGCTGGCCGCGGACCGCTCCCACGCCGAGCTGAAGCGGCTGCTCGAGGAAGACGGACCGTTCCGCTGCGGGTTCTGCTCCTCCGGGTTCCTGGTGGCCGCCGCCGGGCTGAAGGCCGGGAATCCGGAGCCCAGCCGCCGGGAGGTCCAGCGCGCCCTGTCCGGCAACATCTGCCGGTGCGCCGGATACCGGCAGATCGTCGATGCCGTCTGGGCGGCATTCCGCAAGGGCAGGTATGGCCAGAAGCGATAGAGGCGACCACGGGGAGCGCGGCGCCGTCGAACCGGTGGCGATGCGCGTGTTCCGGCCCCGGAGCATGACGGCGCTCCTGCGGGCCTACGGGCGCAACCCGGATGCCATGGTGTTCGCGGGAGGCACGGACATCGTGCCTCGAGCCTACCGCGGGAGCGGCCGGAGCCTGGCGCTGCCGCGGAGGGTGCTGTATCTGGGCAACGTGCAGGAGCTGGTCAGGGTCTCCCGGGCGCCCAGACACCTGGACATCGGGGCGGGCATGAGCCTGAGCCGCCTGCTGACCATCGGACGCCACGTGCTGCCTCGTGTGCTTCACGAGGCCCTTTCGCTGGTGGGAAATCCCACGGTCCGCAATCTGGCCACTCTGGGCGGCAACATCTGCTCGGCCTGCGGTGGAGACAGTCGGGCGGCGCTCCTGGCCCTGGACGCCCAGGTGGAGGTGCGCAGCGTCTCGGGCAGCCGCTGGCTGGCCATCGATGAGCTGATCCCCTCCTCCCCGGCGGCGCCGGGTCCCGGCCGCGCCGAGACAGGGGCTGGCGAGCCGCAGGGAGAGCGGCAGGCCGTCGCGTACAGACCGGTGCTGCAGCCGGGGGAGCTCTTGACCAGGGTGCGGGTACCGCTGGAGGAGCGGGATTTCGAGAGGTTCCGCAAGGTCGGAGCCGCCTCGGCGCTCTCGCCGGGAGCGCTCACCTTCGCGGGGACGGCCCGGGTGGCGAAAGGGACGCTGGAGTCCCTGCACCTGGCCCTCGCGGGCAGCGAGTTCCCCCTGTGGCGAAGCCGGGAGCTGGAAAGCCGCCTGGAGGGAGGGCGGTTCCCCACGTCTCCCAAGCAGGTCGGCTCGGTTGCGGCGGAGCTGCGGCGGCAGCTGGAGCAGCATCCGGGCATCAGCGTCTACCACCTGGAGACCGCGGTGCGCCTGGTGCGCTGGTTCCTGGACAGCCTGTTCGTGCGCAGCATGGAGCTGTAGGGCGTTCAGACTTCCCTCTCGCCGGGGATATGGTGTAAGCTTGTCCCGACCCCATGAGCGAGTTCGTCCATCTCCACAACCACTCGGATTACTCTCTGCTGGACGGTGCGGCCACGGTGGAGAGCCTGGTGGCGCGGGCGCACCGGCTGGGGATGCCGGCCCTGGCGCTCACGGACCACGGGAACATGTTCGGTACGCCGAAGTTCTACAAGACCTGCCGCAGGCAGGGCATCAAGCCCATCATCGGAGCCGAGTTCTACGTGGCGCCGGATTCCCGGTTGACGAAAACCGGGGGGGAGAAGACGCTGCGCTACCATCACCTGGTGCTGCTGGCCCGCGACGAGGAGGGGTACCGGAACCTGTTGAAGCTCTCCTCGGCCAGCTACACCGAGGGCTTCTACTACAGACCGCGCATCGACCAGGAGCTGCTGGTCCGCCATCACCGGGGCCTGCTGGCGCTCTCGGGGTGCCTGGGAGGGGAAATCCCCCGCCTGGTCCTGGACGGGCAGGAAGAGAAGGCCACCGAACGGGCGGTTTTCTACCGGGACCTTCTGGGCGAGGGGAACTTCTACCTGGAGGTGCAGAACCACGGCATTCCCGAGCAGAAGACCGTCGTGAACGCTCTGATGGAGATCTCCCGCCGTACCGCGATCCCCCTGGTGGCCAGCAATGACATCCATTACACCGCCCGGGAGGACGCGGAGGCCCAGGACATCCTCATCTGCATCGGCACCGGGAAGAAGCTGGCCGAAGGCAAACGGCTGAAGTTCGAGCACCCGGAGTTCTACTTCAAGAGTGCCGAGGAGATGGCCAGCGCCCTGTCGGGGCTGCCGCAGGCCGTGGCCAACACCATGGCGGTGGCGGAGCGCTGCAACCTGGAAATTCCACTGCCCGGACCGATGCTCCCCCACTACCAGGTCCCCGAAGGTTACACTCTTGACAGCTATCTATCCGAGATCGCCCATCGCGGACTGACGGAGCGCTACCCCGCCGCAGGGGAGGAGCTCACCGGGCGTCTGGAGTACGAGCTGTCGGTGATCGCCTCCATGGGGTTCACCGGCTATTTCCTCATCGTGTGGGACTTCATCCGCTTCGCCAGGGAAAACGGAATCCCCGTGGGACCGGGACGGGGCTCGGGGGCCGGATCGCTGGTGGCATACTCCCTCAAGATCACCGACATCGACCCCCTCAAGTACGGGCTGCTGTTCGAGCGCTTCCTCAACCCGGAGCGCGTCTCGATGCCGGACTTCGACATCGACTTCTGCTTCGAGGGCCGATCCGCGGTGATCGACTATGTGATCCGCAAGTACGGGGCCAACCGCGTGGGGCAGATCATCACCTTCGGAACGCTCAAAGCCCGCGCCGTGATTCGCGACGTAGCCAGGGTGCTGGACCTGTCTTACGCGGAGGCAGACGTGATCGCCAAGCTGGTGCCGGCCGGGCCCAAAGTCCGCCTGGCGGATGCGCTGAAGACCGAGCCGGAGCTGGCCGCGGTCAAGGGGCGGGGGGAGAGCTACCGCCGCCTCATGGAGGCGGGCCTGAAGCTGGAAGGCCTGTCGCGCCACGCCTCCACGCACGCGGCTGGCATCGTCATCGGCCGGGAGGACCTGACCCGCTACGTGCCCCTCTACCGTGACCCCAAGACCGGCAGCATCTCCACCCAGTACTCCATGGACTATCTCGAGGAGTGCGGGCTGGTGAAGATGGACTTCCTGGGCCTGAAGACCTTGACGGTCATCAAGAACACCCTGGAGCTGCTGCGGCGGCGGCGGGTGGAGCTTGCGATCCAGCATATTCCTGAGGACGATCCGGTCACCTTTCGCCTGCTCGGAGAGGGCCGCAGCGCCTGCATATTCCAGTTCGAAAGCACCGGGATGCAGGAGGTGCTGCGGCGGGCCAAACCCGAGTCGATCCCTGACCTGATCGCCCTGAACGCCCTCTACCGGCCGGGTCCGATGGAGTTCATCGACCAGTTCATCGGCGCCAAGCTGGGCAAGGTGCCCATCGAGTACCCGCTGCCGGAGCTGGAGCCCATCCTGAAGGAAACCTACGGGGTGATCGTCTACCAGGAACAGGTGATGGAGATCGCCCGCAAGGTGGCGGGGTTCAGCCTGGGAGAGGCGGACATCCTTCGGCGCGCTATGGGCAAGAAGAAGGCGGACGTCATGGCCAGGCTGGAGGCCAAGTTCGTTGACGGGGCCCAGGGGCAGGGCTACCAGAAGGCGGTGGCCCAGCGCATCTTCAATCTGCTCATTCCCTTCGCCGGCTACGGATTCAACAAGAGTCACGCCGCCGCCTACTCGGTGCTGGCCTACCAGACCGCCTACCTGAAGGCCAACTACCCGGCGGAGTTCATGGCTGCCAACCTGACCAACGAGATCAACTCTACGGACAAGCTCAGCGAGTACATCGACGAGGCCCGCGGCATGGGCATCCGGATCCTGCCGCCGGACATCAACCTCTCCGAGGGCGAGTTCACCGTGCAGGAGGGCAGCATCATCTACGGCCTGCGGGGGATCAAGAATGTCGGCTCTGCGGCGGTGGACCAGATCCTGGAGGAGCGCCGCTCCGCCGGACCCTTCGAGGGCTTTGTGGAGTTTCTGGAGCGCGTGGACCTCAAGGTGGTGAATCGCAAGGTGGTGGAGACGCTGATCCTCTGCGGAGTCTTCGACGGCTGCGGCCTGGGCCGCGCCACACTGTTCCACAACCTGGACCGGGCCCTGGAGCACGCCGCCCAAACCAGGGAGCTGCGGCGCTACGGGCAGGTCAGCCTTTTCGACGGCCTGGACGGCGCGGAGGTGCCCCGCATGGAGCTGGAAGGCGTCCAGGAGTGGCCCACCCTGGAGCTGCTCACCCATGAGAAGCAGAACCTGGGCTTCTACTTCTCCGGCCATCCTCTGGACAAGTACAGGTCCCTCATGCGGGAGCAGGTGACCCTGGATCTGTCGCGCCTCCAGGAGGCCGGCGCCGAGCGGCGCTGCACCCTGATCGGGATTCTCAAGGAGGTCAAGCTCATCAACACCAAGGCGGGCCGGCGGATGGCCTTTGCGCAGCTGGAGGATCAGCGCGGCGCCATCGAGCTGGTGATCTTTTCCGACGTCTACGAGAACGCCCGAGAGCTGCTGGTGAACGACCGGGTGGTGGCGGCCTGCGGCAAGGTCGACCGCAGCCGCGGCGAGGCAAAGCTGAAGGTGGAGAAGATCCTGGCCCCGGAGGCCCTCCCCAGCCGGCCGGCACGGGCGGTGCACGTGCGCTTTTCGGAAAAGGAGGTGGACGAGGGGGAGTTCCTGCGCCTGCGGGACTTCATGATTGAACGGGCGGGCGATTGTGCCGTATATTTCCACTTCAATGGCCGCGGCGTTGGCCGCGGCGGGGGCGCGGACGTGGTGATCAAGGCCTCGCCCCAGATCACCCTGTCCGCCGCCGAGGAGGTGTTGGAGGCGGTGCGCTCCTATCCCCAGGTGGAGGAAGTATGGAAAGAGTGAAGGTGGGCCTGGTGGGCTTCGGCACGGTGGGAGGCGGCTTCTACCGGCTGCTGCGGGACAACGGCGAGCTGTTCGCAAGGAGGCTGGGGGTCCCGGTGGAGATCTCCCTGGTGGCGGAGAAGCTTCCCGAAAAGGTCCGAGAGACGGCGCCCTCCCAGGAGGTAACCGGAGACTACACCCGCATCGTGGCCGACCCGGAGATCCAGGTCGTGGTGGAGCTGGTGGGGGGGACCGGGGTGGCCTACGAGGTTATCCGCTCGGCCCTGGAGGCCGGAAAGCACGTCATCACCGCCAACAAAGCCCTCCTGGCGTTGCGGGGGGCGGAGC
The DNA here is from genome assembly GCA_964490725.1 of uncultured Spirochaetaceae bacterium. Taxonomy (GTDB): domain Bacteria; phylum Spirochaetota; class Spirochaetia; order SZUA-6; family DRHE01; genus CAZBDU01. The sequence continues at coordinate 28,631 of CAZBDU010000020.1, forward strand.
TGTTCAGTATCGCCGCCCGGCGAGGGGTGGCGCTGATGTTCGAAGCCTCCGTAGGCGGAGGAATCCCCATCATCAAGGTGGTCCGGGAGAGCCTGGTGGGCAACAGGATCCGCCGCCTCCTGGGGGTGGTGAACGGCACCTCCAACTACATACTCACCCGGATGACCGAGGAGGGCATGAGCTTCGGCGAGGCCCTGGGGGAAGCCCGGCAGCGAGGCTTCGCCGAGGCGGACCCCACCCTCGACGTGGGCGGCGGGGACTCGGCGCACAAGATCAGCCTGCTGGCGGGGCTGGCCTTCGGAGGGTGGGTGGACTACCGGGAGATCCTCTGCGAGGGGATCACGGGGATCACCCCGGGGGAGATCGAGTTCGCCGCCTCCGCGGGCTTCCTGTTCAAGCTGGTGGCCAGCGCGACGCTGTTGGAGGGCAGGGTGGCGGCCGGGGTCTTTCCGGCGCTGCTTCCCCGCGAGCATCCTCTGGCGGCCGTGCGCAACGAGATCAACGCCGTGTACGTGGAGGCGGATTTCCTGGGCCCCTCGGTGTACGAAGGCCGCGGCGCCGGCGCCGAGGCCACCGCCTCCTCGGTGGCCTCGGATCTGGGTGACCTGGTGCGGATGATGCGCCTCTGCGGGACGGCGGCGGTGCGGCAGGCCGGCGGGGAGGATGCCGGGACTCCGGCTCCCCTGCCGCTGTATCCTCTGCCGGAGATGGAGCACCGCTACTTCTTCCATTTCATCACGGAGAACCGTCCGGGAATCTGGGCGGCGGTCACCGGCAAGCTGGCCGAAAACGGCATCAACATCGAATCCGTGCACCAGCGCTGGGAGGACAGGTCCAAGCCTTCAGACCTGTACGTGATGGTCGATCCGGCTCCGGAGCGGCAGGCGCGCAAGGCCCTCGAGGAGATCTGCGCCTCCTCCGGGATCTCGGAAGGCTCGCGTTTCTACCGCATTCTAATCAACTGACGTTGGTGGAGGTTCGAGGGTGTTGTTACGAGTGGTCGAGGGCGTCCTGATAGCCTACCTCATCCTGATTTCCCTGCGCATTCTGCTGTCCTGGTTTCGAGCCAGCGTGTACGGAAGGCCCTGGGAGCTGCTGGTGCAGGCCACCGAGCCCTACCTGGCCGTCTTCCGCAGGCTTGCCTTTCTCAGGCGCGGGATGTTCGATTTCAGCCCGCTGGCCGCCATCCTGGTGCTGGTGATCGCCCTGGATCTGGTGGGAGCCATCCGGGCAGCAGGGCGGATCACCCTGGGAATGTTCCTGGGGGTGGTGGTCAGAGCGCTCTGGTCCGGGCTCGCTTTCCTGATGTTCTTCTTCCTGATCCTGACGATCGTCCGGGCGGTGATGCTGACCTTTCAGCGCTACGGCGAATCGCCGCTCTCCCAGGCGGTGGGGCACATGGCGGAGCCGGCGGTGGCGCTGGTGCGGCGGGTGCTGCCGCTGCGGCGTCCCCTTCCGGAGGTCCAGTACGTGTACCTCACCGTGCTGATTCTCTTCCTCGTGCGGCTTCTGGGAGGGCTGCTGTTCGGCGCCATCATCCGCTTCTTCTACACTTTGCCGTTCTAGACCCGTGTTCCTGGCCGAATGGACCAGGCCGGTGACCGCGCTGCGCGGGGTAGGCCCGGTGGCGGCCGCGCGGCTGGCCCGCCTGGGGGTGCGGACCCTCGCCGAGCTCCTGTCGCTGGTTCCCCGGGACTACCAGGACAGACGATCGTTTCTCCCCCTGTCCTCGGTGAGGGAGGAGGGGACGCTCTACGCTCTGGTGCGCGTCCTGGCCCAGCGCTGGGTGGGCGGCGGGGCGCGGCGCTTCCTGAAGGTGCCGGTGGCCGACGAGTCCGGCCCGGCGGCGCTGCTCTGCTTCGGCAGGAGCTACCTGCAGGGCCTGCTGCAGCCGGGCAGGCGCTTCGCGGTGTACGGCCGTTTCACCCGCCAGAAGGGCGAGCTGGTCTCGAGCTCCTTCGAGTTGGAGCGCTGGGAGGAGGGGAAGAGCTCTTCTGCCGGCCTGACCCCGGTGTACCCGCTCACCGAGGGGCTGACCCAGAAGCTGATGCGGCGTCTGGTCCGGCAGGCGCTCTCGCAGGTAGGAGAGCCGGCGGAGGAGCTGCCGGAGTGGCTGCGCCGCCGGAGGACGCTCGTGGAGAAGGGGGTGGCCCTGCGGGGCGTGCACTTCCCGCGTGAGCCGGAGGAGCTGGGCCGCGCCCGCCGGCGCCTCGCCTACGAGGAGCTGTTCCTCTCCCAGGCCGCCGTGGAGCTGCTGCGGCGCCGGAGGGCAGCAGCGCGCCGGCCCCGGCGTCAGCCCCTGCGGGAGCTGCTTCCCCCGGCGCTGCGCCGCCTGCCCTTCGCCTTGACCGGGGACCAGAGCCGGGCCCTAGAGGAGATCCGCTCCGACCTGCGCTCCGAGCATCCGGCGGCGCGGCTGCTGCAGGGCGAGGTGGGCAGCGGCAAGACGCTGGTGGCCCTGCTTGCGGCCCTGGAGGTGATCGGCTGCGGCGAGCAGGCGGGGCTTCTGGCTCCCACGGAGCTTCTGGCCCGCCAGCACGCGGACAGCGCCGCCCGGCTGCTGGAGCCCCTGGGGCTGCGGGTGGCCCTTCTGTCGGGAGGCGTGCAGGGGGAGGCCAGAAGGAGCCTGCTTTCGGCCCTGCGGGAAGGGGAGGTGGACCTGGCGGTGGGTACCCACTCCCTGTTCTCCCCGGGGGTGGAGTACCGGCGCCTGGGCCTGGTGATCGTCGATGAGCAGCATCGCTTTGGAGTCCGCCAGCGGGAGGCGCTGCTGGCCAAGGGGCGGCAGCCGGACCTCCTGCTGCTGACCGCTACCCCGATTCCGCGCACTTTGGCGCTGACGGCCTTCGGGGACATGGATCTATCGGAGATCCGCACGCTGCCGGCCGGCCGCACCGCCGTGATCACCCACCTGGCGCGGGAGGGCAACGAGGCCAAGGTGTACGACCGGGTGCGCCGCGAACTGGCGGCGGGCGGGCAGGCCTACTTCGTCTACCCGCTGATCGAGGAGACGGGAAGCCTGGAGCTCAAGGCAGCCGAACGGATGTTCCGCCGGCTCCAGAAGGAGATCTTTCCCGAGCACCCCGTGGGGCTGATTCACTCGCGGCTGCCGGAGGAGCGCAGGCAGGAGGTCATGGCGGCGTTCGCCGCCGGAAAGGTTTCGGTCCTGGTGGCCACCAGCGTTCTGGAGGTGGGCGTGGACGTTCCCGGCGCCACCTGTATGGTGGTGGAGCACGCCGAGCGCTTCGGCCTGGCGGCGCTGCACCAGCTGCGGGGGAGAGTGGGCAGGGGGGTCCGCCAGGGGTACGCTTTTCTGGTCTACAGCCGGGAGCTGACCGCCGCCGGGGTGGAGCGCCTGCGGGCCATCATGACGATCCGGGACGGGTTCCGCATCGCCGAGGAGGACCTGAAGATCCGCGGACCCGGGGAGATCCTCGGCGTGCGTCAGTCGGGCTACGGCGGGTCGGCAGAGTGCCCGCCTTCCGGGGAGGGCGGCGGGTATTGTCCGTGGGACGCGGAGCTTCTGGCGTTGGCCCGTTCGGACGCCCGGGAGCTGCTCCAGCTGGACCCGGCGCTGGCCGATCCGCAGCACCGGGGCATCCGCATGCTGGTGCCGGCGCCCGCCGGGCGGCCGGGGCTGGTCTGAAGGAGGCGTGGGGTGCGCGTGACGGGGGGACGATACAAAGGAAGGAAGCTGCTGTGTCCGCGAGGGGAGATCAGGCCGGCGATGGACCGGATGCGGGAGAGCCTGTTCGCCATCCTGGGAGACCTGGAGGGGCTGTCGTTTCTCGACCTCTTCGCCGGCTCCGGCTCCATCGGCGTGGAAGCCGCCTCCCGCGGAGCCGCGCCGGTGGTGTTCGTGGAGAAGGACCCCCGCAAGCGGCCGGCCCTGCTGCGCAACACTGCCTTCGTGGAAGGCCCGGTGGAGCACCACTTCATGCCGGCTGAGCGCTACGTGCGGCGGTGCCGTGCAGCCTTCGACCTCATCTTCCTCGATCCCCCCTTCGACCAGCGGGGCAAGGTGGAGCTGCTGGCGGCGATCGAGGCGCGGGCGCTCCTGGCCGTCGACGGCAGGCTGATCATCCACGCCCCGCGGGAGGAGAGCCTGCCGGACAGGGTGGGGTCCCTGGCCAGGGTGGACCGGCGCGCCTACGGGCGTTCGATCCTCACTTTCTATGCGGCGGACAGAGGCTGAAGAGGGGGCGGTTGACACGCCGTGCCCACTCTTGCTACCCTGGCCGGGCACGGACCAGAGAACGCCTCTGTAGCTCAGTTGGTAGAGCACCTCCATGGTAAGGAGGGGGTCACCGGTTCAAGTCCGGTCGGAGGCTTTAACAAAGCAACCGGCGCTTCGTTACCGTGAAACCTGCGCAGAATCAGTCCAGCATGAAATCCTCTCGATACGGCCCGGGCGGGCTGTGAGATGGGCGGAGCGCGTCCAGTGAGCACAGGAGCCACGTGAGTCAGGTCAGGCAAGAGGTCAGGCTGCCGTCGGCGGTGGATCGCAAGCGTTTCCAGGGCAGGCTGGCAGGCTACCTGCTGCAGATCTATGACCTCATCGCGGCCAACGGCGGCGTGAAGACGGCCGGCTGAAGGCGCGCAGACTCCCTGCCTGGAGGTCGACCATGGTGACGGCGTTCAACACCTCGGCGGAAGTAGCCGCCTCCGGTGCGGATACGGCGGTTGTTCCTCTGGGCTCCGTGGAGCCCAAGGGGCCTCATCTTCCCGTGGGGCTGGACATCCTGCTGGCCGATCGCTTCGCCTGCGACCTGTGCGCGGGAAGCGGGGTCTATCTGCTGCCGGTGTTCCCCTTCTCCTCGGCCCCGGAGCAGCGCGGATTCCGGGGCTGCGTTTCCTGGAGCAGCAGACCCTGTGGGACGTCCTGTGGGATCTGGCGGAGGTGCTGGCCCGGCAGGGTTTCAGGAATCTGATCCTCCTGGATTTCAGCAACGCCAACTGGATCGTCAAACAGACCGCCCGGGAGCTGAAGAGTGGAGGAAACGGTGAATGCGGCCGTGGAGCACGCCGCAAGAGTGTTCCTGGATCTGGGGGCGCAATCCGGCCCGGGCGGGTAGCCGTGGGTGAGGCGGCGGCGGAACCCCGGGGGGGTTGCCGCGAAGGCCGCAAGCCTGTATACTAAGTGCACTTGAGGCCAGGGGACCAGCAAGCCGGAACCGACCGCGGGCAGGTCGGAGGCTTTCGACTCCACGAGACGGGAAATGCGTTCTGCAGGTCCCGGGATTGACACGCTTAGCGGAATTTTACTATATTCATATTTCAAGCTGTGAAAGGGTGTATGCATGGCCAAGAGTAAGGGCAAGGTGGTGGAGCTCGTCGCCTTGCAGTGTACTGAGTGCAAGAGACGCAACTATACCACCGAGAAGAACCGGCGGAACATCGACTCCAAGCTGGAGTTCAACAAGTATTGTCCTCACGAGCGGAAGCATACCCTCCACAGGGAGACGAAGATCAAATAGGTGTTTTTCCGAAATCCTAGGCCAGTAGCTCCAATGGCTAGAGCGCCGGTCTCCAAAACCGGATGTTGCAGGTTCGAGTCCTGCCTGGCCTGCTAGCGAACGACAGGGGAGGCGCGGATGAACAGGATAATCCGGTTCTTCAAGGAGAGCTACTCGGAGCTTCGCAGGGTCACCTGGCCTTCCCGGGACGAGGTGGTTGCCTCCACGAAGGTGGTCCTGGTTTCGGTGGTGTTGATAGCGCTGGCCCTGGGACTGGTGGATTATCTGATTTTTCGCGGCATCGGGCTGGTCTTCTAGGGCTTGGATCTTGCGGGGAGGAGGGCGGAGCCCGATCCCTGAAGGCGAAGAGAAGAGGTGCAATGGCAAAGGGCTGGTATGTGCTGCATACCTATTCCGGATACGAGAACAAGGTTCAGAAACACATCAACAAGCTGATTCAGGACGGGCCGCTGGCGGAGGCGGTGTACACCGTCAAGGTGCCGGCCGAAGAAGTCGTGGAAGTCAAGGACGGCAAGCGCAAGATCAGCTCCAAGAAGTTTCTCCCCGGCTACATTCTGCTGGAGATGGATCTTCCCGAGAACGAGTGGAAGCAGGTGTGCTCGACCATCCGCCAGATACCCGGTGTCACGGGTTTCGTGGGAACGGCGCGAAACCAGAAGCCGCAGCCCATCTCGGCGGAGGAAGCCCGGGAGGTGCTGCAACGCTCCGGTGAGATCAAGAGCGAGAAGATGATCAAGCCGAAGCAGACATTCTCCGTGGGAGAGTCGGTGAGGATCACCGAGGGACCCTTCGACTCGTTCACGGGCGCCATCGAGGAGGTGAATCTGGAGAAGGGGAAGCTGCGCGTCATGGTGGGGATCTTCGGCCGCGCCACGCCGGTGGAGGTGGACTTCCTCCAGGTGGAGAAGATCTGACCGCGCACGCCTGCCCGGTGGCGCCGGGACGGCCGGACGGCGTCCCGGGGAGTGCCTCACTTTGAGTTGGGAGTCCGGCCGTGGGGCCGGACGCTGGGACCACAGAGGAGAACAAGAGAATGGCCAAGAAGAAGGTCGCGGCAGTCATCAAGCTGCAGGTGCCTGCCGGGAAGGCGACCCCCGCACCGCCGGTGGGTCCCGCACTGGGACCACACGGCGTCAGCGCACCGCAGTTCGTTCAGCAGTTCAACGAGCGCACCAAGAGCCAGGAGCCGGGATTGATCATCCCCGTGGTGATCACGGTCTACGCAGACAAGAGCTTCACCTTCATTACCAAGACCCCTCCGGCGGCGGTGCTGATCAAGAAAGCCTGCGGCATCGAGAAGGGATCGCCCGTGCCCAACAAGGACAAGGTGGCCATCTTGAAGCAGGAGCAGCTGCACGCCATCGCCGAGCAGAAGATGCAGGATCTGAACGCCAACGACCTGGAGGCGGCCATGAAGATCATCGCGGGCACCGCCCGCAGCATGGGCGTGACGGTGGAGGGCCGGCCATGAGGCGGAGCAAGAGGTATCTGGACACGCTCAAGAAGTACGACCGCAACGAGCTCTACCCTCTCGAACGGGCCGTGGAGCTGGTGCAGGAGCTGAAGGCCGCCAAGTTCGACGAGACGGTCGAGATGGCCATGAAGCTGAACATCAAGGCCAAGCATACCGTTCGCGACACCATGGTGCTGCCGAACACCTACCAGGCGGAGAAGAAGATCCTGGTCTTCGCCAAAGGCGAGAAGGCCGAAGAGGCGAAGGCGGCGGGAGCGGCCTTCGTGGGCGAGGTGGAGCTGATCGAGAAGATCCGTGAGGGGTGGCTGGACTTCGACGTGGCGGTGGCCACGCCCGACATGATGAAGGACGTCGGCAAGCTGGGGCCCATCCTGGGCCGCCGCGGGCTGATGCCGAATCCCAAGACCAAGACCGTGACCTTCGACGTGAAAGGCGCCATCGGGGAGCTGAAGAAGGGGCGTGTGGAGTTCAGGGCGGACAAGACCGGGGTGGTGCACCTGCCCATCGGCAAGGTGTCCATGGAGAAGGAGAAGCTCCTGGAGAATGCCCGGACCTTCATGCAGGAGGTGAGCCGCAGACGGCCCTCCGACGTCAAGGGGGAGTTCATCAGCTCCGTGGCGCTGTCCTCCACCATGGGCCCGGGGATCAGGGTCAACCCGAAGGAGAAGGCGTAGGTATGGGAGAGAAAACGCAGAACATACAGCCCCACAAGGTGGAGGCCATCGCCCGGCTGCGGGAGCTGATCGGCGGCTCCCGGGACGTGATCTTCACCGACTACCGGGGCCTCAACGTGGAACAGATCACCGAGCTGCGGCGCAGCCTCAAGCAGCAGGACGTCGAGTACCGGGTGATCCGCAACAACTACGCCCGCATCGCGCTCACGGAGCTGGGCATGCCCTTCGAGGACAGCTTCCTGATCGATCCCACGGCCATCGCCCTGGTCAGGTCCGACGTGGGGCCTGCGGCCAAGGTGATCGTGGAGCTCGGCCGGGACATGCCGGTGAAGATCAAGGGAGGCATGATCGAAGGCCGGGTGGCCAGCGCCCAGCAGGTGGAGGCCATCTCGAGGCTCCCCGGACGGGAGCAGCTGTACTCCATGCTCATGAACGCCATGAACGGGCCGCTGCAGAACCTGGCGTTCGGCCTGAACGGGATCGCCACCAAGCTGGTGAGAACCCTGCAGGCGGTGGCGGAGCAGAAGGGCACTTGAGGTGAGGGAAGGCGGCCCGGCAGGGCCTCCTTGTGGACGGTCATCCGCCGCCGCTGCGCCCGCGGTGGTGAGCTCCTCGCAACGTCGTTGGGAAGGGTGGACGGACTGACCGGCAATTAAGGCGGCATTAGTCTTCATCGGTTGCTGCTACTGCCGCCAACAAGAGAACTGGAGGAGAAGTTAAATGGCAACACTGAGCAAAGAGCAGATCCTGGATGCCATATCGGGCATGACCGTGCTGGAGGTTTCCGAGCTGGTCAAGATGATGGAAGAGAAGTTCGGGGTCACGGCCGCAGCACCGGTTGCAGTGGCCGCCGCTCCTGCGGCGGGGGGCGCTGCGGCGGCCGAGGCTGCCGAGGAGCAGTCCGAGTTCACGGTGGTGCTGAAGAGCTTCGACGCGGACAAGAAGATCCCGGTGATCAAGGAAGTGCGTGCCCTCACCGGACTGGGCCTGAAGGAGGCCAAGGAGCTGGTCGAGGCCGGCGACAAGGCCGTCAAGGAGGCCGTCTCGAAGGAGGAGGCCCAGAAAGTCAAGCAGCAGCTCGAGGCGGCGGGCGCCACGGTAGAGGTTCAATAGGCGGCATTTGTACGAGTTTTTCAGCAGCAAGAGCGACCAACCCATGCCACCGGAGCGCAGGAAGCTCTCCGGTGGTGTCTTGTTTTGTCGGCGTGAACACGGGAAGGCAACCCTGCAGGCAGCGGGCGCAAGGCGGCGTTCCGCGTGCAGGCGAGCTTTCCCCTAGGGGGTAGGAATGCAGGCGGCTATCAAGCGAATCTATTACGGGCAGGGCACCGGAGACGTCATGGAGATGCCCAACCTGATCGACATACAGCTCTCCTCGTACGAGCGCTTTCTCCAGCGGCAGCGGCTGGCCGGCGGCAAGCCTCCCCGCCGGCAGGGGCTGGAGGACGTTTTCCAGTCGGTGTTCCCCATTGAGAGCCCCAACGGGGACATGATCCTCGAGTACGGGGGGTATTCCCTCGACGAGACCAACGTGCTCTTCGGCGAGCAGGAGTGCAAGCAGAAGGGGCTGTCCTACGCCATCCCCATCAAGGCGCGGATCAACCTGGTCTTTCTCAACACCGGAGAGATCCGGCAAAAGGAGATCTACATGGGGGACATCCCCCTGATGACCGAACGCGGCACCTTCGTGATCAACGGGGCCGAGCGTGTGGTGGTGAGCCAGATCCACCGCTCGCCGGGGGTCATCTTCTCCCACGAGAAGGGCGTGTTTTCTTCGCGGATCATCCCCTACCGTGGCTCCTGGCTGGAGTTCGAGATCGACCAGAAAAAGGAGCTGATCTACGCCAAGATCGACCGCAAGAAGAAGATCCTGGCCACGGTGTTCCTGCGCGCGTTGGGCTACGACACCCGGGAGAAGATCATCGAGCTGTTCTATCAGACCACCAAGGTGTCCATCTCGGAGAGCCGGGAGGACAAGGAAAAGCTGTTGAACATGGTCTTCGCCAAGGCGGTCTACGTGGAGGAAGGGGACAGCCGCAAGCGCCTCTACAGGGCGGGTGACAAGATCCATCCCCACGACGTGGAGGAGCTGCTGCACTCTGGTGTAACCGAGATCGAGGTGATCGACATTGTGCACCCGGACTCCCTCCACTCCCAGATCATCCTGAACTGCTTCGAGCGCGAAGAGATGATCTACTCCCGGGACAATCCCGAGAAGGACGAGCCCTCCAAGGAGGACGCGATCAGCCGGGTGTATGCGGTGATCAAACCCGGGGAGCCCATCACCCTGGAGAGCGCCGAGAAGGATTTGCAGAGTATGTTCTTCTCCCCCCGCCGCTACGATCTGGGGCGGGTGGGCCGCTACAAGCTGAACAAGAAGTTCGACTACGCCGAAGCGGTGAAAACTCACACCCTGGTTCCGGAGGACATCATCGCCACGATGACCTTCCTGATCGAGGTGTACATCGGCGAAGGCAATGTGGATGACATCGATCATCTGGGCAACCGGCGCATTCGCTCGGTGGGAGAGCTGCTCACCAACCACCTGAAGGTGGCCTTCACCCGCATGGAGCGCATCGCCAAAGAGCGGATGAGCCTGAAGGAGGCGGACACCATCCGGCCCCAGGACCTTATCTCCATCAAACCGGTGGTGGCCACCATCAAGGAGTTCTTTGGCTCCAGCCAGCTGTCCCAATTCATGGACCAGGTCAATCCCCTGGCAGAGCTCACCCACAAGCGGCGCCTGAACGCGCTGGGCCCTGGGGGCCTCTCCCGCGACCGGGCGGGGTTCGAGGTCCGGGACGTGCACTACACCCACTACGGCCGCATGTGTCCCATCGAGACCCCGGAGGGGCCGAACATCGGCCTCATCGTGTCGCTGGCCAACTACACCCGGGTCAACGAGTACGGCTTCCTGGAGACCCCGTACCGCAGGGTGGAGAACGGCGTGGCCACCAGGGAGATCGAGTACCTGTCGGCCATGGACGAGGAGAAGTTCTTCATCGCCCAGGCCAGCGCCAGCCTGGACGGTCACGGCAAGTTCACCGAGAAAATGGTCTCCGTGCGCAAGGGGGGAGACTACACCACCCGCTCGCCCAAGGACATCCAGTACATGGACGTGTCTCCCAGGCAGATCATCTCGGTGTCCACCTCCCTGATTCCGTTCCTGGAGCACGACGACGCCAACCGCGCCCTGATGGGCTCGAACATGCAGCGCCAGGCGGTGCCGCTGCTGGCCCCGGAGCCGCCGAGGGTGGGCACGGGGATGGAGAGGAAGACCGCCTACGACTCCGGGGTGGTGGTCATCGCCGGGCGTCCCGGCAAGGTGGTGTACGTCACCTCCCAGCTCATCCACGTGAAGCCCGACAGCGGCAAGGGCGAGGAGCTGGACGTCTACAAGCTGATCAAGTTCCAGCGCACCAACCAGGACACCTGCTACAACCAGAAGCCCATCGTCAGGGTGGGCCAGAAGGTGATCAAGGGACAGATCCTGGCCGACGGGCCGGCCACCTATGACGGGGAGCTGGCGCTGGGACGCAACGTCATGGTGGCGTTCATGCCCTGGAACGGCTACAACTACGAGGACGCCATTCTGATCTCCGAGAAGGTGGTCAAGGACGACAGCTTCACCTCGATCCACATCAAGGAGTTCTCCATGGAAGTCCGGGAGACCAAGCTCGGCCCCGAGAAGATCACCCGGGACATACCCAACGCCAGCGAGTACTCCCTGGAGAACCTGGACGAAGAAGGAATCATCCGCACGGGGGCCAAGGTCAAGAGCGGCTCTATCCTGGTGGGAAAGGTCACCCCCAAGAGCGAGACCGACTCCACGCCGGAGTTCAAGCTGCTGAACTCGATCTTCGGGGAGAAGGCCAAGGACGTGCGGGACACCTCCTTGAGGGTGCCCCACGGCATCGAGGGGACGGTGATCGACGTGCAACGGCTGAAGCGCTCCGAGGGCGACGAGCTCAACCCCGGCGTCGAGGAGGTGGTGAAGATCCTCATCGCCACCAAGCGCAAGCTGCAGGAAGGCGACAAGATGGCCGGGCGCCACGGGAACAAGGGCGTCATCGCCCGGGTGCTGCCCGAGGAGGACATGCCCTTCATGGAGGACGGCACGCCCATCGACATCGTCCTCAATCCCCTGGGCGTCCCCTCCCGCATGAACCTGGGCCAGATCATGGAGACCGAGCTGGGGTGGGCCGGCGCCCGGCTGGACGAGTGGTACGCCACGCCGGTGTTCCAGTCCGCCACCAACGAGATGATCGAGCAGAAGCTGAAAGCGGCCGGGCTGCCGGCCAGCTCCAAGATCACCCTCTACGACGGACAGACCGGGCAGCCCTTCGAGAATCCGGTGACCTGCGGCTACATCTACGTGCTGAAGCTGCACCACCTGGTGGACGACAAGATGCATGCCCGGTCCACCGGCCCCTACTCCCTGGTCACCCAGCAGCCGCTGGGCGGAAAGGCGCAGTTCGGCGGGCAGCGGCTGGGCGAGATGGAGGTGTGGGCGCTGGAGGCCTACGGCGCGGCGAACACCCTTCAGGAGCTCCTGACCATCAAGAGCGACGACATGTCCGGCCGCGCCAAGATCTACGAGAGCATCGTGAAGAACGAGGTGTTCACCCAGGCGGGCATCCCGGAGTCCTTCAACGTGCTGGTGCAGGAGCTGCGCGGCCTGGGGCTGGATATCAGCATCTACGACGCCAAGGGCAAGCAGATCGCCCTGACGGAGCGGGACGAGGAGCTGATCAACCGGCAGGGGAGCCGCTTCTGATGGTGCGCCCCGAGGGGAGCCCGGCACCAGGGCGGGCCCTCGCAAGAGGAGATGAGAGATGAGAGAACTGCAGGATTTCGACAGTATCATGATCAGGCTGGCCTCCCCGGACCAGATCCGTGCGTGGTCGTACGGCGAGGTCAAGAAGCCGGAGACGATCAACTACCGTACCCTGCGTCCGGAGAAGGACGGTCTGTTCTGCGAGCGCATTTTCGGCACCACCAAGGAATGGGAGTGCTACTGCGGCAAGTTCAAGTCCATCCGCTACAAGGGGGTGATCTGCGACCGCTGCGGCGTGGAGGTGACCCACTTCCGGGTACGCCGCGAGCGGATGGGACACATCGAGCTGGCCTCTCCGGTGAGCCACATCTGGTACTATCGCTCGGTGCCTTCGCGCATGGGGCTGCTGCTGGACCTGCCCATCATGGCCCTGCGCTCCATCCTGTACTACGAGAAGTACATCGTCATCGATCCGGGTGACACGGACCTCAAGAAGATGCAGCTTTTGAGCGAGGAGGAGTATCTGGAGGCCCAGGAGCGCTACGGAGTGGCTTTCACCGCCGGTATCGGCGCGGAGGCGATCCGGACGCTGCTGGAGAACATGGATCTGGACGAGCTGTCCGCCAACCTGCGGCTGAAGATGATTGAAAAAGGGCGCAAGACGGACAAGCGCCTCTTGAAGCGCATCGAGATCGTGGAGCACTTTCGCGATTCCGGCAACCGGCCCGACTGGATGATCCTGGACGTGATCCCGGTGATCCCGCCGGAGCTGCGCCCCATGGTCCAGCTGGACGGCGGCCGTTTCGCCACCTCGGACCTGAACGATCTGTACCGCCGGGTGATCAACCGCAACAACCGACTGAAACGGCTGCTGGCGCTGAACGCGCCGGACATCATCATCCGCAACGAGAAGCGCATGCTGCAAGAGGCGGTGGACGCGCTGTTCGACAATTCCAAGAAGAAGCGGGTGGTCAAGGGCGCGGCCAACCGTCCGCTGAAGAGCCTCTCGGACATGCTGAAGGGAAAGCAGGGGCGCTTCCGCCAGAACCTGCTGGGCAAGCGGGTGGACTACTCGGGCCGCTCGGTCATCGTGGTGGGGCCGGAGCTGAAGCTGCACCAATGCGGGCTGCCCACCAAGATGGCGCTGGAGCTGTTCAAGCCCTTCATCATGAAGAAGCTGGTCGAGAAGGATGTGGTCTACAACATCAAGAAGGCCAAGACCCTGGTGGAGCAGGAGACCCCGGAGGTGTGGGCCGTGCTGGAGGAGGTGGTGCAGGAGCACCCGGTGCTGCTGAACCGCGCCCCCACGCTGCACCGGCTCGGCATCCAGGCCTTTGAGCCGGTGCTGGTGGAGGGCAAGGCCATCAAGCTGCATCCACTGGTCTGCCATGCCTACAACGCGGACTTTGACGGCGACCAGATGGCCGTGCATGTCCCGCTTACCCCGGCGGCCCAGATCGAGTGCTGGACGCTGATGCTGTCCTCCAAGAACCTGCTCAACCCCGCCAACGGCACCCCCATCGTGGTGCCCACCCAGGATATGGTGCTGGGGATCAACTACCTGACCATGGTCAACAAGGACGCCCCCGGCACCGGCAAGCACTTCGGCTCCATCGAAGAGGTGCTCATGGCCCTCGACGCGGGGGCGGTGGGCTACCAGGCGCTGATCAAGGTGAAGAGGGACGGGGAGTACGTGGAAACCACCCCGGGCAGGGTGATCCTCAACGAGGAGCTTCCCGCCGAGATGGAGTTCATCAACACTCCAATGGGGGAGAAGGAGCTGCGCACACTCATCGCGGACTGCTACCAGCGCTACGACGCCTACGTCACCGTCCAGATGCTGGACGTGATCAAGGACCTGGGCTTCCGCTACGCCACCCGCTTCGGGGCCACTATCGGTATGGACGACATCATCATTCCAGGCGCCAAGAGAGAGCTGATCACCAAGGCAAACTCGCAGGTGGAGGCCATTCAGAACCAGTACCTGCAAGGCCACATCACCAACGAGGAGCGCTACAACCGGGTTGTGGAAGTGTGGTCCAGCACGAACGAGCTGGTGACCAACGAGCTGATGAACGACCTGCGCTCCGACAAGAGCGGGTTCAACCCCGTGTTCATGATGGCCCACTCCGGGGCCCGGGGAAGCCGAACGCAGATCCGCCAGCTCGGGGGCATGCGCGGCCTGATGGCCAAACCCTCCGGGGAGATCATCGAGTTGCCGATCCGCTCCAACTTCAAGGAGGGCCTGAGCGTGATCGAGTTCTTCATCTCCACCAACGGCGCCCGCAAGGGGCTGGCCGACACCGCGCTCAAGACGGCGGACGCCGGCTACCTGACCCGCCGGCTGGTGGACATTGCCCAGGACGTGGTGGTGAACGAGGAGGACTGCGGCACCATCAACGGTCTGGAGCGGCGCGCCATCAAGGACGGCGAGGAGATCGTGGAGTCCCTGCGGGACCGCATCGTGGGGCGCTTCACGCTGGAGCGGGTCCGCCACCCCATCACCGGCGAGATCATCATCGACGTGAATCAGGAAATCACCGACGAGATCGCCGACCGCATCGAGGCGGCTGGGGTGGAAAGCGTGCGCATCCGCACGGTGCTGACCTGCGAGGCCAAGCACGGGGTGTGCGTCAAGTGCTACGGGCGCAACCTGGCCAGCAACCGCACGGTGGACATCGGAGAGGCGGTGGGGATCATTGCCGCTCAGTCCATCGGACAGCCCGGCACCCAGCTCACCATGCGGACCTTCCACATCGGAGGGGCGGCCACCAAGATCAGCGAGGAGAACCGGGTGTATCTCCGCTACCCTGTGGTGGTGGAGAAGGTCAACGGCAACACCGTGACCCTGAAAAACGGCAACTTCCTGTTCACCCGCAAGGGTCACATCAGCGTGCACAAGGTGCTGCGGACCATCGAGATCTCCAAGGGGGACAAGGTTCTGGTGAAGGACGGGCAGAAGGTGGTGAGCGGCGACGGCATCCTGGAGCGCAAGGGAGAGTCCATCGTGGCCCAGGAGATCGCCTACGTCCACCGCAGGGAGAGCTCCCTCCTGCTGATCGCCCAGTCCCAACGCGTGGACATCCGCAACGGTGCGGAGCTGCTGGCCAAGGAGGGGGATCTGATGAAGGCCGAGGAGACCATCGCCTACTTCGACCCCTTCAGCGAGCCGATCATCGCGGAGGTGGGCGGCAAGGTGCACTTCGAGGACATCATCCTGGGTACGACGTTGAAGGAAGAAATCAACGAGGACACCGGGAAGATCGAGAAGAAGATCACCGAGTTCACCCTGGAGACCCTGCAACCGCGGCTTTCGGTGCAGGACGAGGAGGGCAAGGAGCTGGCGGTCTACTACCTTCCGGGGTCCGCCTATCTGAACGTGAACGACGGGGAGGCCATCCAGGCCGGACGTATCCTGGCCAAGCTGCCGCGGGAGAGTGTGAAGACCAGGGACATCACCGGAGGGCTGCCCAGGGTGGGAGAGCTGTTCGAGGCGCGCAAGCCCAAGACCCCGACGGTGCCGAGCCGCATCGGCGGAGTGGTGCACTTCCGGGGCATCGTGAAGAGCAAGCGCGTCATCGTGGTCACGGACCCCTATGGCAAGGAGTACAAGCACCTGGTGCCCATGGGCAAGCACCTGCTGGTGCGCGACGGCGACACCGTGGAGGCCGGCGAGCTGCTGTGCGAAGGGAACATCGATCCCCATGACATCCTCCACATCCTGGGCGAGCAGGCCCTTCAGAGCTACCTGGTGAACGAGATCCAGGAGGTGTACCGGCTTCAGGGCGTGAACATCAACGACAAGCACATCGGGATCATCATCCGCCAGATGATGAGGAAGGTGGAGATCGTCCAGGTGGGGGACACCAACTTCATCTACGGCCAGCAGGTGGACCGGTACCGGTTCAACGAGGAGAACCGCAAGGTGATCCGCGAGGGCGGCCAGCCGGCGATTGCCAGGCCTCTGCTGCTGGGCATCACCAAGGCGTCCCTGAACATCGACTCGTTCATCTCCGCGGCGTCCTTCCAGGAGACCACCCGGGTGCTGACGAACGCCTCCATCCAGGGGGCTATGGACCAGCTGCACGGGCTGAAGGAGAACGTGATCATCGGCCACCTCATCCCCGCCGGCACAGGCGTGCGGGGATACAACCAGATCAAGCTCTATGACGAAAACATGGAGGACCTGGACCTGGAGGTGACGCGCCTTCTGGAGGAGAAACGCCGCGAGAAGGAAGCGCAGGCGGTGCTGCAGGAGGCCGAACAGGCCGCCAGCGCTGCCCCCACCGCCGCAACCACCCCCACCGCCGCCACTCCGTAGCGCTGGAGCTGCTGGATGAGCGCTGCGCGCATCTACGCCGGAGGCTGCTCCGGCGGGATACTTTCTTTCAGCGCATCGCCGCCCTGACGCAATACCTGCCCTTCGCCGATTGGTGCAGCCTGCTGGGTTTCATGCTGCGAGCGCTGTGCGAGGGGGCTGGGCCTCCTCCAGATAGCTTCCCCATTCGCTTCTGAGGGGCAGGCCGGTCACCTACCGGCTCACTGGGGTGGACGCCTCTGGAAACGAGAGTCCTCCCTCCGCGGGGGTGACGGTGGTGCCCACCGACCTGGTGCCTCTGGCGGCTTGAGAGGTGGCCTTCGAGCCTGGCGGGTCTCCTTGACAGCGCTTCAGGGCACGGTATAATCCTCCCTAGGTCTGGAGGCGGTTCGCCTTCCGGACGCAAAGCAATCGGAAGAAAACGCAAGAACAAAAGGGGGAGACAGGCATGAAGCTCGAAACGAAAGTGGTGGTTCTGCTCGTCTTCGCGGCCTTGCTGGTGGGGGGGCAGCTCGGCACGCCGCAGCCTGCGGACGCCCAGCAGCTCAAGGGCAGGGTGGCCGTGGTCCTGGATGTCGGCGGAAGGGGGGATTTGTCCTTCAACGACATGGGCTTCAAGGGGACCGATCAGGCGGCAAAGGATTTCGGGCTCAAGATGACCGAGATTCAGAGCGCCAGCGCCGCTGACTATCTGCCGAACGTGCGCAACGCCGCGCGATCCAGGCAGTTCGACCTCGTCTTGGCGGTAGGGTTCCTGCTCACCGACGCGGTGTCTACGGTGGCCAAGGAGTACCCAAACCAGAAGTTCGCCATCATCGACTCGGTGGTCGACTCGCCCAATGTGATGTCCATTGTGTTCAACGAGAACGAGGGCTCTGCCCTGGTGGGCGCCCTGGCTGCCATGGTGGCCGCCCACTACAACTACCCGTACGTGGGCTGCGTGTTGGGCATCGAGATCCCGGTCCTGTACCACTTCGAGGCGGGGTACCGCTACGGCATCAACTGGGGCAACGAGCGCTACGGCAGGCAAATGGGCGGAAGCCCGAACAGGGGGCTGCTGTACACCTACACGGGCACCTTCGATGACATCGCCAAAGGCAAGGAGGCCACGGCAGCCATGCTGGCCCAGGGGGCGGGGCTGGTCTTCAACGTCGCCGGGCCCCTCGGCATCGGCGATCTGCAGGCGATCACCGAAGCAATCAAGGCCAAGGGGGCGCAAGCCGGGCCTCCCTTCATGATCGGCGTGGATGCTGACCAGGACTGGCTGGGAGACGGGCACCGGGTGCTGGCCAGCATGATGAAGCGGGTCGACACGGCCTGCTACAACGCCGTCCAGGATGTGGTCAAGGGGACCTTCGAGGGCGGTCTGACGGTCATGGGGCTCAAGGACAAGGGCGTCGCCATGAGCGGCCTACAGGACCTGCAGCTCTTCATGCAGTTCGGCATCGATTCCGGGCAGATCACCCAGGCGGACAAGTCGGTCATCGTCGCGAACTGGCAGCAAATGCGCGCCCAGATTCCCGGCTGGATCTGGAGCGCCGTGAGCGAGCTCCAGGACAAGATCGTCTCGGGCCAGCTGACCGTGCCGACGGCTAATACTCTCGAGGAGATGAAGTCCGTCCGCGCCAAGTATCCCTTGACCAGGTAGGCCGGCAAGCGGAGGAGGGGGCGGCCGGGGCGCCGTCCCCTCCTCTTCCATAGTCAGTCATTTAGTATTTGGTCATCTAGTCGAGCCGTCTGGGGTCACGCCATTCACCCGCGGGAGAGGCCGGTGCGGTCCGCGCTTCCCGGGGGGTGCTTTCGCCCCGCGCCGCGGCGAGGCGGACCGGCGGTTCTAGAGGAGGCCGGCCAGTGCCGAAGCGCAGAGCCAGGTTCTTCGGAAAGACCGAGGAGCTGCTGAAGACCGTCGCCGCCGCCATCATGGGCTTCGCCCTCGGCGCCGTGGTCATCCTCATCTTTGGCTACGATCCCCTCGCCGCCTTTCAGGCCCTGTTCCTGGGAGCGTTCGGGGACCTCTATGGCCTCTCGGAGTCGCTGGCCAACGCCACGCCCCTCATCCTCACCGGCCTGACCTTCGCCCTGGGCCTGCGGGGCGGGCTGTTCAACATCGGTGCGGAAGGGCAGCTGTATCTGGGCGCCCTGGCCGCCGTGAGCTTCAGTCTGCTGCGGATGCCTCCGGCGCTGATCTTCGTCCTCGCCCTGGCAGGCGCCGCCCTGGCAGGGGCCCTGTGGAGCCTGCCGGTGGCGACCCTGAAGGTCACCCGCGGCGTGCACGAGGTGATCTCCACGATCATGCTGAACTGGATCGCCAACTTCCTCGCCTTCTACCTGATTTCCGCGGTCCTGGTAGACCCCAAGCGGGCGGAGAAGACCATCAGCGTGGTTCCAGGCGCGCGCTTCGCCGTCCTGGTGCCGGGAACCAGCCTGAGCTGGGGAATCGTGGTTGCCCTGATCGCCGCCGTAGCGGTTTACGTGCTTCTTTGGCGCACGGTCGTGGGGTTCGACGTCCGGGTGGTGGGGCACAACCCTATGGCCGCCAGCTACGCCGGCATCAAGAGGTGGAAGGCCACTCTCTTCGTCTTTCTGGCTGGAGGAGCCACCGCCGGGCTGGGGGGTGCCGTGCACGTCATGGGGAGGCCGCCCACCTACGCGGTGTTCACGGGCATGCCCGCCATCACCGGTCTAGGCTTCGACGGATTGGCGGTCGCCATGATCGGCAGGAACCATCCCATCGGAGTCGTCTTCGCCGCAGTGTTCTACGGCGGCCTGCTGGCGGGAGGAAGAAATATGCAGCTTTTTGCCGGAGTGCCCCTCGAGATGGTCCGGGTGGTCGAGGGAATCGTGGTCGTTTTCCTGGCCATACCGGAGCTGGCGCGGCTGTTCACGTGGCGGCGGAAGGAAGCTGCGGCCGCAGCCGGGTGAGCTTCGATCATTGAAGGTTGGCGGGCCCGAGGGAGCGTATCGAGTCAATGAACATCTTCTACCTGCACGGGATCCTGCTGGGGTCGCTCAACGCCATGGTTCCCATCACTCTGGCCGCCACCGGCGAGACGATCGGAGAGTCCGCCGGATTGTTCGACATCGGCCTGGAGGGAATCCTGCTTGTCAGCGCCATGACCGGCGCCCTCGGAGCGGAGTGGACCGGCGGGGCCGTGATCGGCATGCTGATCGGGGCGGCCACGGGCTTTGGCATCGGCGCGTTGTTCGGAGCGATCTCCACCTATCTCAGAGGAGACCAGCTCATCGCCGGGGTGGGGATCAATCTGCTCGCCGCGGGAATGGTGGCCTTCTGGCTGATCTTCCTCGGAGTGCCCGGGCACCACGCTGTGCCGGACCGCAGCCGCATGTGGGACATCCCCACTCCCATCGGACCCTTGAGCCCTCTGGTTCCCCTGGCCCTGCTGCTGGCGGTGCTCGTCTTCTTGCTGCTCTTCAAGACCAAGCTCGGCTTGAAGATAAAGGCGGTGGGCGAGAACCCACAGGCGGCCGACGTGGCGGGGATCAACGTCAACCTGGTACGCCTGCTGTCCACCTCCTGCGGCGCTGCTTTCGCGGGACTGGCCGGTGCATACATGAGCATCGACTGGATCGGCTCGGTAACCAAGGACCTCTCCGCCGGGCGGGGCTTCATCGCCCTGGCCACGGTAGTCTTCAGCGGCCTGAATCCTCTTCTGGCCATGCTGGGCGGGTTCATTTTCGGTTTCTTTGACAACCTGGCCGTCTGGGTGGCCACGATTCCGGCCGTCAAGGAGGTCATTCCCTGGCAGTTCATCTCCATGGCTCCCTACGTGGTCACCCTCTTCGTGGTGGCCGGGGTGATCGGGCGCGTGCGCTTCCCGGCGGCGATGGGTGTTCCCTACAAGCGGGAATAGGCGCAGGCCTGAAGGTCCGCGATGGGGATGTCCGCGACAAGGAGAGAAAGTGAGCGCAGAGAGCGGGTCGACTGGCCCCCCGGGTGAGGTACTGCTGGAAGGCAGGGGGATCTGCAAGGATTTCCCCGGCGTCTGGGAGCACCTGGTTTTGAATCACGTGAGCATCGATGTGCGGGCCGGAGAGATCCACGCCCTGTTGGGGGAAAACGGCGCCGGCAAGACCGTCATCGCCAATATCCTCTCCGGCTTCTACGGGCTGACAGAAGGCGAGATCTTCGTCCGCGGGAGGCCAGTCCAGCTCAGCTCCCCCCGGGACGGCATCGAGCACGGAATCGGCATGGTGCACCAGGAGCTGGCTCTGGTGAAGCCCTTCACCCTGGTGGAGAACATCGCCATCGGGCTGGCGGGTGCGAATCTGTCCTTTCCCCTCCGGGAGATCGAACGGCGGGTGCGAGAGCTCTCCGAGAAGCACGGCCTGTACGTGGACCCGCGGGCGCGCGTGGAGGATCTGTCCGCGGGGGAGCAGCAGAGGGCGGAGATTCTCAAAGTGCTGTACCACGACCCGCGGATCCTGATCCTCGACGAGCCCACCTCCCTCATCTCCACTGACGCCGCGCACCTGATCACCGCCCTGGAGCACATGGCCGCCCTGGGCGACGGGATTCTGTTCATCACCCACAAGATCGAGGAAGCTCTGGAGGTGGGGCGGCGGGTGACCGTCCTGCGTCTCGGCAAGCCCATGGGCACCCGCGAAACCGCGCAGACGAGCAAGGAGGAGCTGGTCAGGCTCATGTTCGGGGAGCAGGAGCCGGTGCACATCGAGCGCCAGCCGCTGCGTTCCGCGCGCGTGGCCCTGGAGGTCGCCGGTCTTTCCGCCCTTGGCGCCGAAGGGGAACCGGCCCTGCGGGGGGTTTCCTTCGCCATCCGGGAGGGGGAAATCCTCGGCATCGCGGGAGTGTCCGGCAACGGACAGAGCGAGCTGGCTGAGACGGTGACGGGCCTGCGACAGGCGGCGTCAGGCCGGGTGCTCATCTTCGGCAGCGACTACACGAACCGTCCACCGGTGGAGATCATCCGGGCCGGGGTGGCCTACATTCCCGAGAAGCGGCGCGAGATGGGAGTCGTCGAAGGCATGACCGTGGCAGAGAACGTGGTGCTGAAGGACATCCATCTGCCGCCGTTCTCCCGGGCTTCCTTCGTGAACACGCCCTACATCTCACGGCACAGCGAGCAGATCGTGGCAAGGTTCGGCGCTCTGGTCTCCGATCTGTGGACCTCCCCGACGCGCATTCTCTCCGGAGGCAACATCCAGCGGCTCATCCTGGGCCGCGAAACCTGGCGCACTCCGCGGATCGTCGTGGCCGCCTATCCCACGCAGGGACTCGACGCCAAGGCCATCGAGCACACCTGGGAGGTCTTCATGAGCCTGCGGAAAAAAGGCTCGGCCTTCCTCCTGATCTCCGAGGACCTGGACGAGATCATGGCGTTGAGCGACCGAATCGCCGTCATGCGGCGGGGCACCATCGTCGGTGTGGTGGCGGGAGGGCAAGCCAGGCGGGAGGAGCTGGGGATGATGATCGCCGCCGGAGCCTCGCCAGGCTGACCTGACCCGCCGCCCGCCGGGCGCACGAGTACCCCGAGGCATTGTTGACGAAAACTCTGCTGCCGGCGGCGCGGCGGCTCCTCACGCGATGGCGGGTGGACGGGGCGGAGCTGCCGATAGGCCCGGAAGAGCGATCTGTGCAATCTTGCTGACAAGTCCCCGGGGGTCATAGTCGCCCAGCCCCGCTATTGTGGGTTCGGGCATCACTTTGGCGCATTTTTCGATGCCAGCACCACGCTGAGCATGCCACTCAGAGGCGGCGCATTCCAGGCGCATTCCACTCGAAGCAGGGCGGCTTTTGTCCGGAGTGCCAGGATGCCATTCTTCAGGCAGCCAATCCTGCCACGTGGCCGGCACGGCCGACAGCAAGGCCCTAAGGCAGCCGCTCCAGCCGCCGGAAAAAGGAGGACGTGTTTGGAGTATCGCAGTCTGGGAGTCGATGGAAAAGCACCGGAGCGGTGAAGGTCAATCTCGCGGCGCCGGTGGGGATCGTGCGTTTTCTAAAGGGACATGATCTGCATTCGGAGCGCGCGAAGGTGGGGGAGCGAGGCGTCGATCGGGAGACGCTGTTCGGCAGCCTGGACACCGGGGCCGCGGGAGTCATCGACGGCTGAGCCGTCTGAGCCGTGCTCCCTCCCAGTGGAGAGGACAGGGACCGTCACTTGACAAATTCCGTCCCGTTGGTATATTTTGCGCTAGTCCGCCGGGGAGGTAGACCGGCGGGGTTTCCCGGATGATGGAATCCGGGCGGGACGGGTGAAGAACAAAAGCAAGAGCTGACGACGATCAATCTCTTCGGGAGAGGACTGCCGTAAGGGGTTGACATTTTGTGTCTGGAGACGTAGATTTTCCTCCCCCGCAGGGGGAGAGAAGGGTTGCGCGCAGAAGAGCCGCGGTGCGGCGAAGGAAAGGAACTCGATGCCAACGATCAACCAGCTGGTGCGCAAGGGCCGCAAGGCCGCGCACAAGAAGACCAAGGCGCCGGCGCTCCAGGCATGCCCTCAGAAGCGGGGAGTGTGCACCCGGGTCATGACGGTAACGCCGAAGAAGCCCAATTCGGCCCTGCGCAAGGTGGCCCGTGTTCGGCTGGTCAACGGGATCGAGGTCACGGCCTACATCCCCGGCATCGGTCACAACCTTCAGGAGCACTCGGTGGTGCTCATCCGGGGCGGCCGGGTGAAGGACCTCCCGGGGGTGCGCTACCACATCATCCGGGGCGCCAAGGATACCCTGGGAGTGGAGGACCGGCGCAAGGCCCGGTCCAAGTATGGGACAAAGAAGCCGAAGGCCTGAGGAGCGCTGGGAAGGTTATGCCGAGGAGAAGAGTACCGTCGAGACGGCCGGTTCCGCCCGACCCGAAATACGGCAACACGGTGGTGTCCACATTCGTGGGCAGAATGATGCTGCGCGGCAAGAAATCGGTGGCGTACAACATTCTCTACGGCGCCATGGACGTGATCCGCGAGAAGACCGGCAAGGAGCCGCTGGAGGTGTTCCTCAAGGCGCTGGAAAACGTCAAGCCGCTGGTGGAGGTGAAGAGCCGCCGCGTGGGGGGCTCCACCTACCAGGTTCCGGTGGAGATCCGCGACAGCCGCCGGGAGGCGCTGGCGATGAGGTGGATCATCCAGTACGCCCGTGACCGGCACGGGCGCAGCATGAGCGACAAGCTGAGCGGGGAGCTGTTGGACGCGTACAACTCCACGGGCTCCTCGTTCAAGAAGAAGGAGGACACCCACCGGATGGCGGAGGCCAACAAGGCTTTTGCCCACTACCGGTGGTAGAGGTCGGCAGCGACCGGGGAGGGTGCCAGGGCGACCTCGTAGAAGAGTATGTCCGCCTCGTCGGATCCGGCTGGCGTTTCGCCGGGTGGAAGCGCCGGCTCAAGGCAGCACCCCGATCCCGACGCGGGATTGAAGGGGATTCGCAACATCGGTATCATGGCGCACATCGATGCCGGGAAGACCACCACCACCGAGCGGATCCTCTACTACGCCGGGCGCACCCACAGAATGGGGGAGGTGCATGCCGGCGAGGCCGAGATGGACTGGATGGAACTGGAGAAGGAGCGGGGCATCACGATCACCGCCGCCGCGACCTTCTGCAGCTGGAAGGACCATCAGATAAACATAATCGATACCCCCGGCCATGTGGACTTTACGGCCGAGGTGGAACGTTCTTTGAGAGTTCTGGATGGAGCAATAGGCGTGTTTTGCGCTGTGAAGGGCGTGGAGCCTCAGAGCGAGACAGTCTGGAAGCAGGCCAACCGCTACCACGTGCCCCGTCTGGTCTTTGTGAACAAAATGGACCGGGTGGGGGCGCGATTCAACGGTGTCGTGGAGGAGTTGCACGCCCGGCTCGGCGCCAACGCCCTGCCGGTGCAGCTGCCCGTGGGCAGTGAGTCCGACTTTCGGGGCGTCGTGGACCTGATTGCTATGAAGGCCGTGCTCTGGGACGAGGATGTTCTGGGAGCGAAGTTCCGCCTCACCGAGGTGCCGGACGAGCTTCTGGCACCCGCGCGGGCTGGCCGGGTGCGGTTGCTGGAGCGGCTGAGCGACCTGGACGACACGCTGCTGGCGGACTACCTGGAAGGTGTGTATCTGTCGGAGGAACGGATCCGAGCCAGCCTGCGGGAGGCAACGCTGCGGTGCCGGGTGTTTCCGGTGCTGTGCGGGGCGGCCTTCAAGAACAAGGGCATTCAGCCGCTGCTGGACGCGGTGGTGGATTATCTGCCCTCCCCTGGGGAGATCCCCCCGCCAACGGCGATCAGGCCGAACACCGGAGAGTACGTGGCGATTCGGCCGAGCACGAACGAGCCCTTTACCGCGCTGGTGTTCAAGATCATGAGCGATGCTCACGTGGGGAAGCTGGCGTTCGTGCGGGTCTATTCGGGGTCCGTGGACAGGGGCGGCGGGGTCTACAACGCCTCCTCCGAGAGGCGGGAGCGGATCTCCCGCATCCTGCGTATGCACGCCAACGACCGGGAGCAGATCGACAGGCTGCAGGCAGGCGACATCGCCGCCGTGGTGGGGCTGAAGAGGGTGACCACCGGCGACACGCTGTGCATGCCGGGGCGGCCGTTGATCCTGGAATCCATGGTGTTTCCCGAGCCTGTTGTCTCCATCGCGATCGAGCCCAGGAGCAAGGCTGACGAGGACAGGCTGATGAGCAGCCTGGGGAAGCTGGCCGACGAGGACCCGACCTTCAAGGTGAGGGCCGATGCCGAGACCGGCCAGACGATCATCTCCGGGATGGGGGAGCTGCACCTGGAGGTGCTGGTGGAGCGGTTGTTCCGCGAGCACCGCGTGCAGGCGGCGGTCGGCAAGCCGGAGGTGGCCTACCGTGAGACCATCACGGGGGTCGCCGTGGGAGAAGGCAGGTTCGTCCGCCAGAGCGGCGGCCGGGGCCAGTACGGCCATGTGATCGTGCGCTTCGAGCCGCTGCCGCCGGGAACGGGGTTCCTGTTCGAGAACCAGCTGACCGGCGCGAACGTCCCCCGGGAGTACGTGCCGGCGATCCAGCGGGGCCTCGAGGAGGCTTCCAGCAACGGGGTGCTGGCGGGCTACCCCATGGTGGACTTTCGGGCGATTCTGCTCGACGGGTCCTACCACGAGGTGGACTCCAGCGAATCGGCGTTCCGCGTAGCCGCCGCCCTGGCCTACAGGGATGGGCTCGAGAAAGCCAAACCGGCCATCTTGGAGCCGATCATGGCCCTGGAGGTGTTTACCTCCGAGGAGCATCTGGGCGACCTGATCGGGGATCTTTCGGGTCGCATGGGTCGGATCGAAGGGATTGAGGATCGGCATGGTGGTAAGGTGGTGAAAGCACTGGTTCCCTTGCGCACGCTGTTCGGGTACACCACGCGGCTGCGCTCGATTACCAGGGGGCGAGCAACCCACACCACGCAATTCCATGCCTACCAGCCGGTCAGCGCGGCCGTGCAGGAACAGATCGTGAGCAGAGCCAAGAGCGGCCACTAGTGTCACTGGAGCCGCTTGAGGATAGTTTCCTCCGAGAGCCGATCGAGGCAGGCGCGGCGGCTCGGGGTGCCGCTTCCCGAAAGGTGGGAAGCAGGGCTTTAGCGCCTGCAGGATGAGTGGACGTGGACGAGGAAGCCAAGCAAGGAGGAGAGAATGGCCAAAGCTAAGTTCGAGAGGACCAAGCCGCACATCAACGTGGGCACCATTGGTCACGTGGATCATGGCAAGACGACGCTCACCGCGGCGATCACCATGCACTGCAACTCGAAGTACGGGGACAAGCTGATGAAGTATGAGGACATCGACAACGCCCCCGAAGAGAAGGCCCGCGGTATCACCATCAACACCCGGCACGTGGAGTACCAGACCGAGAACCGGCACTATGCGCACGTGGACTGCCCGGGACACGCGGACTACATCAAGAACATGATCACCGGAGCGGCGCAGATGGACGGAGCCGTCCTGGTGGTTTCGGCTCCAGACTCGGTGATGCCCCAGACGCGCGAGCACATCCTGCTGGCGCGGCAGGTGGGAGTGCCCGCCATCGTCGTCTTCCTGAACAAGGTGGACCAGGTGGACGATCCCGATCTCATCGAGCTGGTGGAGGAAGAGGTCCGGGACGTGCTCAAGGAGTACGAGTTCCCGGGTGACGACATCCCGATCATCAAGGGTTCCGCCCTCCAGGCGATGGAGCACCCCGAGGACCCCGAAAAGATCAAGTGCGTGCTGGACCTTCTGGACGTCATGGACAGCTACTTCCCGCTTCCCGAGCGGGCCGTGGACAGGCCTTTCCAGATGCCCATCGAGGACGTCTTCTCGATTTCCGGGCGCGGGACGGTGGTCACCGGCCGCATCGAGCGCGGCATCATCAAGGTCGGCGACGAGGTGGAGATCGTGGGCATCCGGCCCACCCGCAAGACCGTCGTGACCGGCGTGGAGATGTTCAACAAGATCCTGGACGAGGGCCAGGCGGGCGACAACGTGGGCTGCCTGCTGCGCGGCGTGGAGAAGAAGGAAGTGGAGCGCGGACAGGTGCTGGCCAAGCCGGGCACCATCACCCCGCACAGGAAGTTCAAGGCCCAGGTGATCGCGCTGACGAAGGAAGAAGGCGGGCGTCACTCCCCGTTCTTCAGCGGCTACCGGCCCCAGTTCTACTTCCGCACCACCGACATCACCGGGACCGTCACGCTGCCGGAGGACCGGCAGATGGTGATGCCCGGAGACAACGTGGAGCTTACGGTGGAGCTGATCCACACGATCGCCATAGAGCAGGGACTGCGGTTCGCCATCCGTGAGGGCGGGCGCACCGTGGCCGCCGGCGCGGTGACCGAGATCATCGAGTAGGGCGAAAGCGGAAAGCGTCTCCGGCGCTTTCTCCTCTCCGGGTGGACGGTCGGTGGACCGGCTCAACCGGGGAGCCCCCCCGGCTGGCATTAGGGTGCGGGCGGGGGCCGGGTGAAGAGAGTTCTGCGGCCCAGGAGCATTTGGAGGAGCAATGGCCAAGGAGAGAATTCGCGTTCGCCTCAGAGGTTTCGACGTAGAGCTGATCGATCAGAGCGCCAAAGCCATCGTCCAGACCGTGATGAAGGCCGGCTCTAAGGTGTCGGGCCCGATCCCGCTGCCCACGCGGATCAACAAATTCACCGTGCTGCGCTCGCCGCACGTGAACAAGAAATCCCGCGAGCAGTTCGAGATGCGGACGCACAAGCGGCTTATCGACATCATCGAGCCGACTTCCGCCGTCATGGATGCGCTGATGAAGCTCGAGCTCCCGGCGGGCGTCGATGTCGAGATCAAACAGTGAGGCAAGCCATGCTGGGTCTGATTGCCAGGAAAATCGGAATGACGCAGATTTTCGACGACGCCGGGAATCTCACGCCGGTCACCGCCATCGAGGTGGAGCTCAACTCGGTCGTGGGGGAGCGCACCCGCGAGAGGAACGGGTACTCCGCAGTGGTCCTGGGGGTGGGCACGGTGAAAGAGAAGCGGCTCACCAAGCCCTACAAGGGCCAGTTTCCCGAGGGGGTAGCTCCGTGCAGGGTGCTCAAGGAGTTCAGGGACTACGAGCGGGAGTGCAAGATCGGAGAGACCCTGGGCGTGGAGATCTTCGACGGTGTGCGCTTCGTCGACGTACGCGGCGTGACCAAAGGCAAGGGCTACCAGGGCGTCATGAAGCGACACGGCCACGGGGGCGGTGCTAAGACCCACGGCTCGAAGTTCCATCGTGAGATGGGGTCCATCGGCCAGGGCGGAGCGAATCCGGGGCGCATCTGGCCCGGGTCCCCCATGCCGGGGCGGATGGGCGGCGAGGGGCTCACCGTGCAGAACCTGCGGGTGGTCCGGGTGGACGCCGACAAGGGGCTCCTGCTCGTGAAGGGGGCCGTGCCGGGACGGCGCGGTGGCAGGGTCGTGGTGACCAGGGCCAGGAAGAAGGGCTGATCCGCCATGGTGAAGCAAGTATACGGAATCGACGGGAAGAAACGGGGAGAGATCGAGCTTTCCGAAGAGGTGTTCGGCGCTGCGGTCAGCAACGGCAGCATCTATCACGCCCTGCGCAACGAAGCGGCCAATCGGCGGGTCGGCACGGCCTCCACCAAGGGACGGAGCGAGGTGACCGGCAGCGGCCGCAAGCCCTGGCGCCAGAAGGGCACCGGCAGGGCCCGGGCCGGCTCGTTTCAGTCGCCCCTGTGGGCCGGTGGTGGGGTCATCTTCGGCCCCAAACCGCGGGACTACAGCTACAGGCTGCCCAAGAAGGTGAAGAGACTGGCCATCCGCAGCATTCTCTCCATGAAGAACCGGGAGGAGCGGCTCAAGGTGGTGGAAGACTTCACGGTGCAGAGCGGCAAGACCAGGGACCTGCGGGCCATTCTCAGGGCCCTGGAGGTGGACACGCCGGAGCGGACGGTCATCGTCCACGCGGAGGAGGACGCCCTGCTGAAGCGCGCGGGCCGCAATCTGCCGAACGTTCAGTTTCTGGCCTACAGGCGGCTCTGCGCCCACGACCTGTTCTATGGCCGCAGCATCCTGGTGCTGGAGAAGGCCGCCCGAGGACTGAATGCAATGTATGGAAAGGCGGCAGGGCGCTCCGGCAAGCGGAGCGCCGGGAGCGAGGCAACCTGAACGATGGAAGCAGATCAGATCATCATCGGACCGATCGTCACCGAGAAGACGAACCTGTTCCGTGAGAAGAACAAGTACGTGTTCCAGGTGGACAGCCGGGCCAACAAGATACAGGTCATGCAGGCGGCACGTGCCCTTTTTCAGGTGCACCCCGTGGACTGCCGGATCATCAACGTGAAGGGCAAGCCCAAGCGGGTCCGCTATCGGCAGGGGTACACCTCGGGCTGGAAGAAGGCCATCATCACCCTTCCCGAGGGTGAGGCGATCCAGGCCTTCGAGGGAACCTAGGAGCGGACGAGGTCATGGGTATCAAGAACTTCAAACCGAACACGCCGGGGACGCGCTTCAAGAGCGGCCTGAGCTTCGAGGAGCTGAGCGGCAACAAACCGGAGAAGGCGCTCGCCAAGGGACGCAGGTTCAAGGCGGGCCGCGGCGCCAAGGGACGGATCAGCGTCTGGCGAAGGGGCGGCCGGCACAAGCGAAAGTACAGGATCATCGACTTCCGGCGTGACAAGACCGGCGTTCCCGGCACGGTGGCCTCCATCGAGTACGATCCCAACCGCAGCGCGAACATCGCCCTGGTTCACTACCGGGACGGGGAGAAACGCTACATCCTGGCTCCTGAAGGGTTGGTGCAGGGAGCCCAGGTGGTGAGCGGGCCGGAGGCCCCGCTGGAGGTGGGCAACGCGTTGCCGCTGGACAGGATCCCCCTGGGGATGACCGTGCACAACGTGGAGCTGAACCTGGGAAGGGGCGGCCAGATGGTGCGCTCCGCCGGCGCGGGGGCGGCCCTGGTGGCCAAGGAGGGGGACTACGTGACCCTGAAGCTGCCCTCCGGTGAGATGCGGATGGTCTTTTGCAGGTGCTACGCCACGCTGGGCCAGGTGGGCAACACCGACCATATGAACGTCTCCCTGGGCAAGGCGGGCAGGAACCGCTGGCTCGGACACCGGCCCAAGGTGCGCGGGGTGGCCATGAATCCTCACGACCATCCCCACGGCGGCGGGGAGGGCAAGACCTCCGGAGGACGCCATCCGGTGACCCCGTGGGGCAGGCCCACCAAGGGCTACAAGACCCGCAAGAAGAAGAAGCTGTCGTCGAAGTTCATCGTGAAGCGACGCAAGAGATAGGAAGAGATAGGAAGAGATAGGAGAGCCCAGTGTCACGGTCAGTCAAGAAAGGCCCGTTTATCGCCAAGAGCCTTTACAAGAAGGTGCTGGACATGAACAAGAGCGGCGACAAGAAGATGGTCAAGACCTACTCCCGCTGCTCGACGATCTTCCCGGAGATGGTGGGCTACACCATCAGCGTGTACAACGGCAAGACCTGGATTCCGGTGTACATCACCGAGAACCTGGTGGGACACAAGCTGGGTGAGTTCGCCCCGACGCGCATCTTCCGCGGCCACAGTGGGTCTGACAGAAAGACCTCCAGGAGATAGGGGAAGCGATTATGGAGGAAAGCAGAGGCTACCGGGCGCGAGCGAAGTTCCTCAGGATCTCACCTACCAAGGTGCGGCGCATCGCGGACCAGGTGCGGCGCAAGCCGTATGCCGATGCCATGGCTCTCCTGGAGGCGCTGCCGCACAAGGGGGCGCGCTTGCTCCGGAAGGTGATCCGCTCCGCGGCAGCGAATGCCCTGTACGCCAACAAGAACCTGGACGAGGACGGCCTCTACGTCCGGGAGCTGCTGGTCGACGAGGGGGTACGGATGAAGAGGGTGTGGCCGCGGGCCCGGGGTCGCGCGGACAGGCTGCAGAAGCGGACCTGCCACATATCGGTTGTGGTGGACGAGATCGCAAGCGCAGGAGCGTAAGGTGGGACAGAAAGTCAACCCGTACGGACTGAGACTGGGCATCAACAAGACCTGGAAGTCGCGGTGGTTCGTGGACCCCAGAGACTATGCGGAGACCCTGCACGAGGACCTGACGCTGCGGCGCATCATTGCCAAAGCGCCGGAGACCCAGGGCGCGGACATCGCCGATGTGGAGATCATCCGCCACCCGCAGCGCATCACGATCATCATCCAAACCGGCCGCCCGGGGGTGATCATCGGGGCCAAGGGCTCCAACATCGAGAAGCTCGGCAAGAAGCTGCAGAAACAGGTGGGCAAGAAGATCCAGATCAAGATCAAGGAGATCGGACGGCCGGAGACCAACGCCCAGCTCGTTGCGGAGACCGTGGCCAGGCAGCTGCGCTCCCGCGCCTCCTTCCGGCGGGCCATGAAGATGGCCATCGCCAACGCCATGAAAGCGGGGGTGCAGGGCGCGAAGATCAAGGTGGGCGGACGTCTGGGCGGATCGGAGATGTCGCGCCGCGAGCAGTACAAGGACGGGCGCATTCCCCTGCATACCTTCCGGGCCGACATCGACTTCGGCTTTGCCGAAGCCATTACGACCTTCGGCACCATCGGGGTGAAGGTGTGGATCTACCAGGGCGAGGTGTTCGGCTCTGAACGCAAGGAGGACGCGGGCCTGCTGCTGCGCCGGCAGCGCGAGCGGGACAGGGAGCGCGCCGGGTCCAGAGGCTCGAGGAGCTGACCTCTATGTTGAGTCCGAAACGAACGAAGTTCAGGAAGCAGCAGCGGGGCCGGATGACGGGGGCCGCCACCCGGGGCAACACCATTGCCTTCGGCGATTTCGGCCTGATGGCCCTGGAGCGGCATTGGATCACGAACCGGCAGATCGAGGCGGCGCGGATCGCCATGACCCGACACATCAAGAGGGGCGGCAAGGTCTGGATCAGGATCTTCCCGGACAAGCCGTACACAAAGA
This sequence comes from uncultured Spirochaetaceae bacterium, assembly GCA_964490725.1. Classification (GTDB taxonomy): domain Bacteria; phylum Spirochaetota; class Spirochaetia; order SZUA-6; family DRHE01; genus CAZBDU01. Next base: position 60,696 of record CAZBDU010000020.1, read on the forward strand.
AGCCGGCCGAAACCCGCATGGGCAAGGGCAAGGGCAACCCCGAGTACTGGGTGGCGCCGGTCAAGCCGGGCACGGTGATGTTCGAGATCGGAGGGGTTGCCCCCGATCTGGCCGAGCAGGCAATACGTCTGGCGGGCAGCAAGCTGCCGATCAAGACCAAGTTCGTCGTGCGGCGCGACCTGGAATAGAGACGGAGAGCCATGAAGGACTCATTCAAGGATCTGACCTACAACGAGCTTCTGACCAAGCGGGAGGAGCTTAAGAAAGCGTACCGCGATCTGCGCTTCGACCTGGTGCTCCGCCACGTGGACAACCCGCTGTCGCAGAGAACCTTGAGGCGCAAGATCGCCCGGCTCAACACCATCATCCACGAGTACGAGACCGGGATCAGAAAGAGCTAGGAGTTACGGCCGTGGAAGAGAATAACCGGGCGGCAGAGACGGCAAAGCCTGTTGCCAAGGGCGGCAAGAGGGTGCTCACCGGCGTGGTGGTCAGCGACAAGATGCAGAAGACCATCGTGGTGAGCATCGAACGGCGCAAGCTTCACCCGCTGTACAAGAAATACATCACCCGCACCAAGAAGGTCAAAGCGCACGACGAGCGCGGCGAGAGCCACGTGGGCGACGTGGTGCGGGTGGTCGAAAGCCGGCCCATCAGCAAGGACAAACGCTGGCGGCTGCTGGAGATCGTGGTGAAGGCGGAGGGGTGAGCCTGTCATGATTCAGATGAGGACCTATCTCAACGTCGCCGACAACAGTGGCGCCAAGCGGGTGCAGTGCATCAAGGTGCTGGGAGGAACGCGCAAGGCCTACGCCGCCATCGGCGACATCATCGTGGTTGCCGTCAAGGACGCGCTGCCCAACGCGCCCGTGAAGAAGGGGACGGTGGAGAGAGCGGTGGTGGTACGTACCAAGAAGGAGCACCGGCGCGCCGACGGGACGTTCATCCGCTTCGACGACAACGCCTGCGTGCTGATCGACACCGGCTCCAACCCCAAGGGGAAGCGTATCTTCGGGCCGGTGGCCAGGGAGCTGCGTGAGAAGGACTTCATGAAGATCGTCTCTCTGGCGCCGGAAGTTCTGTAGGAAGAGCCAATGAGCAAGAACAGCAGGCAAGTCAACTACAAGGTCAGGAAGAACGACCAGATTCAGGTCATGGCCGGCAAGGACAAGGGAAAGAGCGGCCGCGTGCTGCGCATCGACCGCGACCGGGGACGGGTCCTGGTGGAAGGCCTGAACATGGTGAAGAAAGCCGTGCGTCCCAAGGGGCAGAATCAGAAGGGAGGCATCACTTCCGTGGAAGCGGCGCTCGACCTCTCCAACGTGCAGGTGGTGTGCAAGAAATGCGGTCCCACCCGGGTCGGCTATCGGATGGACGGCGAGCAGAAGGTTAGAATCTGCAGGAAGTGTGGGGGCGATCTGTAATGGCGACGAAGGTCAAAGAGCCCAGGCTGAAGGCCCGCTACCGGGATCAGGTGGTGAAGGAGCTCATGGAGGAGTTCGGCTACAAGTCCGTCATGCAGGTGCCGCGCCTTCAGAAGATCGTCATCAGCATGGGCGTGGGCGAAGCCATCCAGAACAAGAAGCTCCTGGATTCCGCGGTGGACGAGCTCACGGTGATCACCGGCCAGCGGGCCGTGAAGACCAAGGCCCGCAAGTCCATCGCCGGATTCAAGGTGCGCGAGGGCATGGAGATCGGCGCCATGGTCACTCTGCGGGGCAACTACATGTACGAGTTTCTCGACCGCCTGATCAACGTGGCCATCCCTCGCATCAAGGACTTTCGCGGCACCAACCCGAACGCTTTCGACGGTCACGGCAACTACTCCTTGGGGGTGACCGAGCAGATCATCTTCCCGGAGATAGACTACGACAGGATCGAGCGCGTGAACGGGCTGAACATCGCGGTGGTGACCACCGCCCGAAACGACGCCGAGTCCAGGAGCCTGCTGGCGCGCCTGGGGATGCCTTTCCGGAGGAGTGCATAGAATGGCCAGAAAAGCGATGATCATGAAGGCTCGCAGCAAGCCCAAGTACATGACCCGCCGGGTCCACCGCTGCCGGATTTGCGGCAGGCCCCGGGGATACATGCGCAAGTTCCAGATGTGCCGCATCTGTTTCCGCACTTTGGCCAGTCAGGGCAAGATCCCTGGGGTGACCAAATCCAGCTGGTAGGGAGTTGACAATGAGTGTTTCAGACCCCATTGCGGATATGCTCACGAAGATCAGGAACGCCAGCATGGCGGGGTTCGAGAAGGTGGACATCCCGACCTCGAAGCTCAAAGTGGAGATCGTCAAGATTCTGAAGAACGAGGGGTTCATCAAGACCTTCAAGAAGATCAACCAGAACGGCAAGTTTCAGATTCGGATCTTCCTCAAGTACGACGAAGGCATGAAGCCGGTGATTCGCGGCCTCAGGCGGTTGTCCACTCCGGGACGGCGGGTGTACACCGGCTACCGGGAGATGCCGCGGGTGTTCAACGGCTACGGCACTCTGATCGTCACCACCTCCGCCGGTGTCACCACCGGCAGGAAGGCAATGGAGAAGAGAGTGGGTGGCGAGCTGATCTGCAGCGTCTGGTGACGAGCAGGAGAGGATTGAAACAATGTCACGTATCGGCAAGATGCCTGTCCCGATTCCCAGCGGCGTCAAGCTCACCGTGGAGGGGAGCAGCCTCCGCGTGGAAGGGGAGAAGGGAAAGCTCGAGGAGAGGCTGGCTCCAGAGGTGGGAATCACCCTGGAGGACAAGCGGTGTCTGGTCACGCGCAGGGACGACACGAAGCGTTCCAGGGCCATGCACGGGCTGTACCGGAAGCTGATCTGGAACATGGTGACCGGCGTTTCCACGGGGTTCACGAAGGTGCTGCTGGTCAACGGCGTGGGATACCGCGCCGAGATGCGGGAGAAGACTCTGGTGCTGAACCTCGGCTACTCCAACCCGATCGAATACCCCACTCCCGATGGAGTCACGATTGCGGTGGAGGGGAACAACCGGATCTCCGTGAGCGGCGCCGATCGCCAGCGGATCGGCCAGACGTGCGCCGAGATCCGCGCGTTCCGGCCGCCGGAGCCCTACAAGGGTAAGGGCATCCGCTACGAGAACGAGCACGTCCGCCGCAAGGTCGGCAAGACCGGGGTGAAGTAACGATGAACGTACTGGAGTTGAAGAATCTGCGCCGCCGGCGCCGGCGGTTCCACATCCGCAAGAAACTCGCCGGCACCGCAGCCAAGCCGCGCATCTCGGTGTACAAGAGCAACCGCCACATGTACGTCCAGGCGATCGACGACGAAACGGGCCGCACCATCGCAGCGGCCTCCAGCCTGGAGAAGGGCAGCGGCTTGAAGCAATCGGTGGATGACGCGGGCAAGCTCGGCGAGCTGATGGGTCAGCGCCTTGCGGGAAAGAAGATCCAGCGGGCGGTGTTCGACCGCAACGGCTATCCTTACCACGGAATCGTGCGGTCCATCGCCGACGGAATCAGAAAAGCAGGCATTCAGTTCTAGGGGGGCAGGAAATTTGGAACAGGACAGGGATTTTTCGGAGAAGCTGGTCCGGCTCAACCGCATTGCGAAGGTCGTGAAAGGCGGTCGGAGATTCTCTTTTTCGGCCCTCTCGGTCGTAGGGGACCGCAACGGGCAGGTGGGTTTCGGCTTCGGCAAGGCCAACTACGTTTCCGACGCGATCCGCAAGAGCCTGGACAAGGCGCGGCAGAACATGGTCCGGGTGCCGCTGCGAAAGAACACCATTCCCCACGAGGTACAGGGCGAGTTCAAGGGCGCCCGGGTACTGCTGAAGCCGGCCGCCCCTGGTACCGGGATCATCGCCGGCGGGCCGGTACGGGCGGTCATGGAGGCCTGCGGCGTCAAGGACATCCTGAGCAAGTCTCTGGGGTCCAGCAACTCCATGAACATCGTGAAGGCGGTGTTCAACGGAATCGATTCTCTGATGGACGCCAAGGTCGTGGCGGCGCGGCGGGGCAAGCCCATCAAAGAGCTGTGGGGCTAGCCATGAAGGCCAAGAAGATCCGCGTCCGGCTCGTGAAGAGCCTCATCGGCAAGAAGCCCAGGCAGCGGCGCACCGTGAAAGCCCTGGGGCTTTCGAAGGTGAACTCCACCGTGGAGCTGCCGGTCTCGCCGGCGGTGCGGGGGATGGTACGGGTGCTGGAGCACATGGTGGAAGTGGAGGAGCTGTAGAGTCTCATGGAACGGATCAATATCAGCAAGCCCGGAGGTGCGACCAGGCGCAGAAAGGTGGTTGGGAGGGGCACCGGAAGCGGCCACGGCAGCACCGCGGGCAAGGGCACCAAGGGGCAGAAGGCGCGAGCCGGTGGAGGAGTCCGACTGGGCTTCGAGGGCGGCCAGATGCCGCTGTACCGGCGAATTGCCCGGCGGGGTTTTTCTAACTATCTTTTCAGGAAGCAGTACCACATCGTGCAGGCGGCATCCCTGGAGCGTTTCGGGAACGGGTCAACCGTGGACCGGGAGAGCCTGCGGGCGGCGGGACTGATCGGTGGAGGCCCGCTGCCGATCAAGGTGATCGGCAAGGCGCAGCTCAGCCGCAAGCTCACGGTTTCGGTGGAAAAGGTCACCCGGGGGGCCCGGGAAAGCATTCTGGCTGCCGGAGGACAGCTGGCAGGGCAGGCAGCGGCCCAGGGTGAGCCGGCGGCGAAGGGGCAGGCCGGCGCGGCGAAGGCGAAGGC
>CAZBDU010000021.1:0-64068 GCA_964490725.1 uncultured Spirochaetaceae bacterium
CCTCCGGGGCTTCCGCAGCTGGCTCGGCGGGCGCCGGCGTCGAAGGGACGCTCGGCGAGGCCGCCGGCCGGCGGGAGCACCCCGCCAGCAACCCTCCCCACAGCGCGCACAGCAGGAGCGGGAGAAGCAGCAGGGGCGGCCCGAAGGGTGTCCGCTGCGTCCCGGCGCGTCTCAGACGGACACGGTGCGCCATGATCGAATCACAATCCGCTCGCCGTGGAGGTGTCCGATCCCGGCAGGCTCTGGTTCCCGGCCTCGTCGGTGAGGGTTACCTGGACCTCCACGAGGTCGTTCGCGACGGCACGAAGGGTCAGGGTCACCTTCCCGCTGCCGGGCAGGATGCCGCTGGTTGGCTCATCCACGGTACAGTTTGTGCAGTCGGCCGGGTCAACGTTGTAGGTGGTCCCGCCCTCCCCGGTGATCTTCAGAGGCACCCCCGCGCTGTTTTCCCCTGAGTCGATGGTGCCGTCCTTGTCGTCGATCTGCACGATGGGCTTGGCAGGAACGTCCAGATCCGCCCTGGAGCCGGCGCTCCCCGCAGCGCCCTGGTTGCCCGCCGCATCGGTGAGGGTTACCGAGACCGTGACCGGCCCATTGTCCGGCACGGTGATGGTCCGGGTAACGGCGCCCCCCACCAGTGCGCCGGTGTTGCCGCCGGGGAGGGCGGCGTTTACGGGGACAATCTCATAGGTCGTGCCGGCTTCGCCGCTGATGGTGACGTCCACCCCGGAGCTCTCCAGCAGGTTGATCCAGCCGTCCCCGTCGACGATGTCCACCGACGGAGCGGCCGGAGCATCCAGGTCCGCGCTGGAGCCGTCGGAGCCCTCGGCGCTCCGGCTGCCCAGAGGATCCTCGAGGAACGCCGAAAGGGTCAGGGCGCCCGGGTCGATCGCGCTGAGCTTCCCGGTGACAGGTGTGGAGGTCAGGGTCCCTGTGAGAGCCACGGAGACGGTGGCGTTGGCGGGCGTGATGGTGTAGGTCGTCCCCGCCAGACCGCTGAGGGTGAAGTCCACCCCGGCGCCGTTCTCGGAGATGTTGATCAGCCCGTCGCCGTCCAGGATCGCGATCACCGGCGGGTCCGGGGAGGTGATGTAGGCGAAGGAGCCGGCGGCGGTGGACGCCCCGGTGTTGCCGGCCGGATCGGTCAGAGCGACGGAGAGGATGACCGGACCGTTGGCGACGGCGCTGAAGCTGCGCGTGTCGGTGCCGCCGCTAAGGGTGCCGGTGTTCCCTCCAGTAACCAGGGCATTCGTCGGGGCGATCGCATAGGAGCACCCGGCGGCTCCAGTGATGGTCATACCCACCCCGGTGCCGTTCTCGGTGGGGCCAATGTAGCCGTCGCCGTCGGCCAGGGTGACTGAGGGAGGGCTGGGAGGAGTGAGGTCCGCCGTGGAGTTGGCGCCTCCGGGGCTACCGGTGTTTCCCGCCGCATCGGTCAGGGTCACCGACAGGGTTACCAGACCGTCGCTGGAAGCGGTGAAGGAGCCCGTGGCCGCGCCGCCGGTGAGCGTCCCGCTGGCCCCGGCGCCCAGAAGGGCGTTCGCGGCGCCGACGGTATAGGTCGCGCCGGTCTCCCCGACGATGGTGAACTGCACGCCGCTGTTCTCGCCGATGTTGATCAACCCGTCGCCATCGAGGATGGTCACGGCGGGGGCCGCCGGTGCGGTGGTGTCCACAACGATGGCCTTGGCTCCACCCAGGGACTCCGGCGTGCCCGGGGCCGGCAGCGCCAGACCGGCGGCGTTGCCCGCGTTGTCGCGGATGGTCCCCGCCAGGGAGCCGCTGCCTGCGTAGTCCAGGTCGCCGGAGGCGTCTCCGGGCTGCACCGTGTAGCGGAAGGTGAGGGTGCTCGTGCCGTGGCCGCTGCGATAAATCGCCTGGCGGTCTGTGGCGCCGGTCTCCAGGGTAAGGGCCGGCGTGCCGGTGACGTAGACCGTTTCACTGAAGCGCACCGTCACGTCGACGTCGGACCCGGCCTTGTAGGAGCCGTTCGGGGTGGGCGAGGTCACCAGCTGCACGGACGCCGCCAGCAGGTCGGCCAGCAGCCTGACCCCCGTGCTGGTGGTGGTCGGGGCGGGGTTGCCCACGTCGTCGTAGACCGCCGCGTCGGCAGGGCGGATCTCCACAGTTTCCACCCCGGTGGGCGTTCCCGAGTACCTCAGGCCCACGCGGACCGTCTGCTCGCCGCCCTGGAGGGCCGTTCCGTCGGTTCTGCTCACCGTATGGCCGGCCAGGCTCACGGTGCTGCCGTTCGCCTGGAAGTCCACCGTCAGATCCCCGGGCTGCAGGGCGCCGCTCCCGGCGGCGGTGGAGTACACCGCATCGTCGAAGGTGAGATCGAAGTAGCTGTTGTCCGCTGCCAGGGTGCCCGTCACGATGGCGGGGGCAACGGGATCGTCATAGATGGCAAACGAGGTGTGGGAATCGCGGTCCCCCGAGTCCTTGGCGGAGATCGTGACCGTGAGGGTTCCGGAAAGAGTGTTGGCGCTCACCCCGAAGGTGAAGCTGAACGCCCCGGTAAGGGAATCGACGTCGGTGATGTTGGCGCCCGCCACCGGCGGTGAGCCGTCGGCGACGGCGTAGGCGAAGTAGGGCAGATCCGCCGGCTCGGTGACCGTGCCGTTCACCGTGATACCGGTGGTGGCCCTCGAGGAGTACTGCTGCGGGTAGACCAGGTTCTCCACCTCCGGCGCGATATTGGCGTCGATCAGCTGCACCGCTGTTTCCGACTCGTCCCCGCCGAAGTCCACCGCTCTCAAGACGAAGGTCAGCGTGCCGGAGCGGCCGAAAGTGGACAGCTGGTCGCTGAAGGAGCCGTCAGCCGAGTCGAAGGTGAAGGTGCCGTTGGAGTAGGCGCCGTCCCCGTCGCTGTGGGGCGAGCCCGGCCCCAAATACAGCTCCCCGCCGGCCGGCGGGGTGCCCGGCACCTCCCAGGAGATGCGCTCCACATTGCTGGTGGAGGGATCGTTGTCGGCGTTGGTCACCTTCCCGGCGATGTTCACGATCAGGCCGTAGGTGGAGTAGCTCGCGGGGCTTTCGAGGGCGATGTGCGGGCCGGTGGGGTCGTCGAACAGGGAGATCGCCAGCTCGGTGGCGTTGCCGTTGCGGTCGGTGAGGAGGAAGGTCAGAAGCTGCGGACCGGACAGGTCCACGGCGGAGATCTCCAGGCCGAAAGCGCCGCTGGCCGGCTGGTAGGTGAAGGTGCCGTCCGCGGGGCTCACGGAGTAGGTCCCGTCCTCGGCAAAGGTCACGGTGCGGTTCAGCGTGGCGGTGTTGGGCATCCTCACCTCCAGGGACCTCAAGGATCCCAGATGGTCTCCCTCCCGGGCGGAGGAGTCCTCCAGCGCCCCGATCACCGTGATGCGGGTCTTGTAGAAGCTGTTGGCCTTGGGCTGGACGATCGTGATCACCGGATCGATCTGGTCCTCCACGATCCGCAGGAGCGCCCGGTCCACCGGTTCTGGACAGGACAGCAAGGCGGCGGAGGCTGAGGCCAGAAGCAGCATCCGCACCATGATTCCTCCCAGGCCTGCAACGCTCCTTGGGCGTCTCTTCATCTACTCACCCTCCGCGAAGAGCACCGTGTCGCGAACCGCCCCGGCCGCCCGGCCGCCTTCGCCGCGATCGAGATAGGTGTAGCCCTCGATCAGGCTCGGATTGAGGGCGCGAACCCTCTGGAAGTAGCCGGTGGCCCGGTCGTAGTTCTCCAGCTCGTAGTAGCACCTGGCCAGGTTGAGCAGCAGAGTCGCGTACACCGGCAGCTCCGTCTCGCCCTGCTCCTCCAGATAGCGCTCCACCCGGTGGAAGCTGCGCAGAGCGCTCTGATAGTCGCTCTGCAGGTAGAAGACGTTTCCCAGGTTGACGATCGCGCTCAGGTAGTTGCGATCCAGGCTCAGGGCCGTGTTGAAGGCTTTCTGAGCCTGGGCGTAGCGGCCGTACCGAGCGCAAACGATGCCCAACCGGTTGTACTGCCGCTTGTCCCCTGCCTGCTCGGCGGCGGACTGGTAGTCCTCCAGCACCAGGTCCACCAGCCGCTCGACGGTGGCCCGGAAGGCGGCCACGATCGCCTCCCGGCTTCCGTACTGCAACCCCAGGTCCACCTCCCGCAGCCCCACGGGCCGGTAGATCTCCTGCGACGCCCGGGTGCGGTAGAAGCCCCTGCGATCCGGCTCGGCGTCCAGGGCGCCGAACTCCTCGGCCCCCTTGCGCCAGGCCGCCAGGAAGTCCTCTGCGCCGATCATGGTGATCTCCACCGGCACCCACAGCTCCCCGTCGATGTTCAGCGTCACGCTCTTCTCCGGGTGCACGTCCCGGTAGTCCCGTGAGGGCACCTTGGAGTTGAAGGCGGCGTAGATGTGTCCCGGAACGGTGATGAAGGCGGATTCCACGCCGACGGTTTCCAGAAGTGCGCAGTACAGGACGGTCAGGTCGTCGCAGTCTCCGCTCAGGCGCTTCAGGGTGTCCCGGGGCAGGCTGATCGAGTCCACCCTCTGGGGATTCTCCTGCACCGCCGTGAACGGGGACGTGGGGTCCACCTGGTAGATGCAGCCGATCTCCTTCAGGGCGTAGTAGACCTGCATGCCGATCTGAAGCGGCTCGCTGAACCCCGGAACCACCTCTTCCTTGGCGGCCTGGCGGACGAAGGAGGTGTAATTGCGCAGGGCGCTGTCCGCCGCCGTGACGAAGGCGCCGACCTTGCGGTCGTCGTCCCAGGTCAGGGCGGTCTTGTCGTGCAGATCGTAAGACACCGGTACCACCTGCCTGGCCGGTTTGCCCCGGGAGAGGTACTCGACGATCACCTCGCCGGTCAGGGGGGTGATGCCCTCGGTGGTGAACACCTGCTGGTTGAAAGAGGCCAGGAGCCCCACCGTGCGGCTCTCCCCCGGCCCCAGCAGCGGAATGGCGGCGGCCTTGGTGGGGGAGTCCATGAAGCCAGCCTGAAAGAAGGAGACCTGCAGATCTGTAATCGGGAACTTCTCCACGTTGGAGAGGCTCACCGTGGCGATCGGATTCTGCGCGTAATAGCTCTGCATGGCTGCGAACAGGGGAGGCACCCGGATCTCGCCGAACTTCACGCTGCGGATGATGGCCCGCGGTGCGTCCGGGTCCTCCCCGAACCGGTAGTGCCCGGCCACCCCGACGGACAGCACGAAGCCGTTGAAGCGCGTCAGGGCGGAGAGGGAGTGGAAGTAGCGCACGTTGGGATGCACGTCCAGGCTCAGGCTGTAGGAGGGGTTGAGAGCGATCCGCAGGCCGGCTGAGGCGAGCAGCGTGGGGGAGCCCCGCGGCCCCGCAGGGTCCAGGAGGGGGAACACCGCCTCGGAGGCGCCCAGACCGAGCTCGGCCCCCACCTCGAAGTTCTTGGAGAAGCGGTTGGCGAGCCCCACACCCAGGGTTGCGTACCAGTGGTTGTGACGCCACCTCTCGTCGGCCCGGGCCGCCACGAATTGGATCGTTCCCCCCTGCAGGAATGAGTACAGGGAGGGCAGGAAGGGCATGGGCAGGCGCAGGATCGCCGAGAGGTCGTAGAAGGAGCTGTACTCCACGTCGTAGTCCCCGAACGGGGAGATGCTCTGGTACTCCGCACCGAGGGAAAGCACGTAGCGGTACAGACGGTTCAGGTCGGCCGGTTCCTGCTGAGCAGCGAGGGGCAGCCCCACCAGGAAAACAAGAAGGCCAAAGACCGCCCTTCCCTGCCTCGGCATCATCCAGCGGGTCGTCATAATGAGCTATCTGCTGCCTCTGTGCAGCCTCATTATAACATAGCTGCATGAAAAGACCACAATAAGGTAACCCACTGACCCAACCGACCCTGCTCACTGGAATCGCTTGGCTCGCGGCCGCCGCCTGACGTATCCTTAACCTATGAGGAAAGACAGCCGTGCCGCTCCACAACCGTGACGTCGCCGAGATCTTCGACCAGGTCGCGGACCTCCTGGATATCGGCGGGGCCAACCAGTTCCGCATCCGCGCCTACCGTAACGCCGCCCGCACCGTGGGAGACCTGTCGCGGAACGTCGCCGACATGGTGAAGCAGGGGGAGGACCTGAGCGAGCTCCCGGGCATCGGCAAGGATCTGGCCGGCAAGATCGCCGAGATCGTCAGGACCGGCTCCCTGAAGCAGCTTCAGGAGCTGGAGGAGAAGGTGGCGCCGGGCCTGAGGGAGCTGATGAGGCTGGGCTCGCTGGGTCCCAAGCGGACCGCTCAGATCCACAAGGAGCTGGGAATCGGGAGCCTGGATCAGCTGGAGCAGGCGGCCCGGGACCAGAAGATCCGCGCTCTGAAGGGCTTCGGTGAAAAGAGCGAGCGGAACATCCTGCAGGAAATCGAGCGAAAGCGGGCAAGCGGCCAGGCCGAACGGTTCCTGTGGATCGAGGCGGAGGAGATCACCGAGCCGCTTCTGGCACACCTGCGCGGCCTCGCCGGAGTAAAGCGGGTCACCGCCGCAGGCAGCTACCGCCGCCGCAGGGAGACGGTGGGAGACGTGGACATCCTGGTCACCTGCGAGCGGGTGGAGCCGGTGATGGACAGCTTCACCGGCTACGAGGACGTGAAGCGGGTGCTCTCCAAGGGGAGCACCCGCTCCTCGGTGGTGCTGCGTTCCGGGCTCCAGGTGGACCTGAGGGCCGTGGCCGAGGAAAGCTACGGAGCCGCGCTGCACTACTTCACCGGCTCCAAGGCGCACAATGTGGCGGTGCGCAAGATGGGGGTGCGCCGGGACCTGAAGATCAACGAGTACGGGGTGTTTCGCGGCGAACGGCAGATCGCCGGCGGCACCGAGGAGGAAGTCTACTCCCAGGTGGAGCTCGCCTACATCGAGCCGGAGCTGCGGGAGGAACGCGGGGAGATCGAGGCGGCCCGGGAGCGAAGACTCCCGGCGCTGGTCAGCCTGGAGCAGATCAAGGGAGACCTGCAGAGCCACACCACCGCCACCGACGGCAAGCTCAGCCTGGAGGAGATGGCGGAGGCGGCCCGCAAGCGGGGCTACGAGTACCTGGCCATCAGCGACCACTCCAAACGGGTCACCATGGCCAGGGGGCTGGACGAAAAACGGCTGGCCGAGCAGATCGAGGCGATCGAGCGGCTGAACGCCGAGATGAAGGGTTTCCGCATCCTCAAGTCCTGCGAGGTGGACATCCTGGAGGACGGAAGCCTGGACCTTTCCGACCATATCCTGAAGGAGCTGGACCTGGTGGTGTGCGCCACCCACTACAACCGCAACCTGCCGCGGGAGAAGCAGACCGAGCGGATCATCCGGGCCATGGACAACCGCTACTTCAACATCCTGGTCCATCCCACCGGCCGGATCCTGCGCGAGCGGGGGGAGATCGACTTCGACCTGGAACGGGTGATGCGGGCGGCGGTAGAACGGGGCTGCTACCTGGAGGTGAACGCCGACCCGACCCGCCTGGACCTGAACGACGCGGCCTGCAAGATGGCCAAAGAGATGGGTCTGAAACTGTCCATCGGCACCGACGCTCACTCCGAAAGCGGGCTGGACTTCATGCGGCTGGGGGTGGCCCAGGCCCGGCGGGGCTGGCTGGAGAGGGAGGATGTGCTGAACACCCGTTCCTGGCCCGCCCTCTCCAGGCTCCTGAAGCGCTGAAGGACAGCCGTCGAAGAGCGAGGAGGTTATGGCGGAGAGGAACCCCTATCTGGAGGGCGCTCCCGGCGGTTTCGAGCCGGCGGACCGCCTTTCCGCTGAGGAGGCGCGCCGGCAGGTCGAGCAGCTGCGGGAGGCCATCGAGCACCACGACTATCTCTACTACCTGAAGAGCAGCCCGCGGATCTCCGACGCCGTCTACGACCGGCTCTTCCGCCGGCTGCAGGAGCTGGAGCAGAGCCATCCGGAGCTGCAGTCGGAGACCTCACCTACCCGCAAGGTGGGCGCGCCCCCGGTGGACGCGCTGAAGAAGGTCCGGCACACCCGGCCCATGCTCAGCCTGAGCTCCGCCCTGGAGGAGGGCGAGGCCCAGGCGTTCGACCGCTTCGTGCGCCGCAACGTCGAGGACGGGGTGCGCTACGTGGTGGAGCCCAAGTTCGACGGCCTGTCCGTGGAGGTGGTCTACCAGGAGGGGGAGCTCCGGTACGGAGCCACCCGGGGGGACGGGACCACCGGGGAGGATATTTCCCAGAACCTGAAGACCATCCGCTCCCTGCCCCTTCACCTGCGAAGCGAGGAGGCTCCTCCCTCCTTCCTGGCGGTGCGGGCGGAGGTGCTGATGTCCAGGGAGGGCTTCCAGAGGCTCAACCGGCGGCGCATCGAGAGAAACGAGGAGCCCTTCGCCAACCCCCGCAACGCCGCAGCCGGGATCATGCGGCAGCTGGACTCCAGGAACGCGGCGGACAAGCCGCTGGACATCTACTTCTACGACATCCTCACCCACAGGGGAGAGGAGTACCCCTCGCACTGGGAGCTGCTGCAGGCCTTCCGCCGCTGGGGTCTGAAAACCGCGGACCTCAACCGCCTCTGCCGCGACTTCGCCGAGATCCGCGCCTACCGCAGCGAGCTGGCCGGGAAGCGCGAGGAGCTTCCCTACGAGATCGACGGCATCGTCATCAAGCTGGACGACCGGCGCGCCCGGGAGGAGCTGGGGGCCCGCCAGCGCAGCCCCCGCTGGGCCTTCGCCTGGAAGTTCCCGCCCAAGAGGGAGATCACCATCCTTCAGGAGATCGTGGTCCAGGTGGGCCGCACCGGCATCCTCACCCCGGTGGCCCTCCTGGACCCGGTGGAGGTGGGGGGCGTGACGGTGAGCCGGGCCACCCTGCACAACCAGGACGAGGTGGAGCGCAAGGACGTACGGCCCGGGGACCGGGTGCGCGTCCAGAGGGCGGGGGACGTCATCCCGGAGGTGGTGGAGCGGCTGAAGGAGCCCGGGAAGAAGCGCTGGGAGCCCTTCTCCATGCCGAAAGCATGCCCGGTCTGCGGCACCCCGGTGGAGCGGGAAGGCGCCTACGTGCTGTGCCCGGCGGGGCTTTCCTGCCCGGCCCAGCGGATCGGCAGGATGGTCCACTACGCCTCGCGGGGGGGCCTGGACATCGCCACCCTGGGGGAGAAGAACGTACGGCGGCTGGTGGAGAAGGGCCTGGTTCAGGAGCTTCCGGACCTCTACCGGCTCGCACCCGAGCAGATCCAGGAGCTCGAGGGGTTCGCCGAGAAGTCGGCCCGCAAGCTCCACCAGGCCATCCAGGGCTCACTCCGTCCTCCGCTGGAGCGTTTCCTCTACGCCCTGGGCATCCGACACGTGGGCGAGCACGTGGCCTCGGTGCTGGCCCGTCACTTCGGCAGCCTGGAGGCGCTCCGGCGGGCGGACCTGGAGGAGCTGGAGGCGGTGCCGGAGATCGGTCCGGAGATCGCCGAGACCGTCCACCACTTCTTCTCCGAGGAGCAGAACCAGCGCATCCTGGGGGAGCTGGAGGCGGAGGGCCTGAAGGTGCGGGAGGCTCCGCGCCGAAGGGCGAGCGGCGCTCTGGCGGGGAAGACCTTCGTGTTCACCGGCGAGCTTGCCGGCTACACCCGCCAGGAGGCGCAGCGGCGGGTGGAAGCGCTGGGCGCTCGAGCCACCCCATCGGTGAGCGGCAACACGGACTACCTGGTGGCTGGGGAAGGCCCGGGGAGCAAGCTGGAGCAGGCCCGGAAGCGAAAGGTGGAGATCCTGGACCAGGAGCAGTTCGAGAAGCTCCTGGCCCAGGCGGAGGGCTGACGGCCGCTTCCGGGCGCCCGCCTGCCCTGACTGCGTCCTCTCGCTTGTCCGCGCCTCCCCCCGGGTGTATCATGAACGGACTGCAGCGGCGGAGGACATGCGGCGGCTCCTATGAACAGCGTTGGCCAGGAGATCCGAGCCTACGTCGAAGAGCTGGAAATCTTCGACACCCACGAGCACCTCCCTCGTTTTGAAGAGCTCCGCGAGACAGACACCGATTTATTGAAGGAATACCTCCTCCATTACTTCAACCGCGACCTGGTATCGGCGGGGATGCCCCGCAGGGAGGTGGAGCGCCTAGCGGACATCTCCATGCCCCTGGCCGAGCGCTGGCGCTCGGTGGAGCCCTACTGGGAGCTCTGCCGGCACACGGGCTACGGCCGGGCTCTGGACCTGGCCGTGCAGGGCCTCTACGACCTGCCCGAAATCTCCGGGAAGACCATCAAGGAGGCGGACCGCCGCTTCCAGGCCAGCCTGCAGCCGGGCTGGTTCGAGCACGTGCTGCGGGAGAAGAGCCGCATCGCGGCGAGCGTGCTGGACCCGAAAGACGGGGAGCTCGCCTGCGACGAGCGTTTTTTCCGCGCCGCCCACCGCCTGGACTTCTTCGTGCGGCCCTACGGCCTGGAGGCCTTCCAGCGGGCCAGCGCCTTCACGGCCTTGAGGATCAGCAGCTTCGACGACTGGACAGCCGCCTGCGCCCGGGCCTTCGAGCTGGCCTTCCAGCGGGGAGCGGTCTGCCTGAAGATCGGGTTGGCCTACGAGCGGCCCTTGAGCTTCCGGCGGGTCAGCCGCAGCGCGGCGGAGGAGCAGTTCAATCGCCTCTTCGACCGGCTGCACGTGCCGGACTGGTCCCCGGCCCGCGGCCTCCTGCCAGGCAGGGATCTGGAGGACTACATGATGCACCTGATCCTCTCCCTGGCCGACAAGAGAGGCTGCGTGGTACAGGTACACACGGGGATCCAGGAGGGAAGCGGCAATCTCCTGAACAACTCCGACCCGCTGTTGCTTTCCCCCCTGTTCCTCCAGTACCCCAACGTCGCCTTCGATCTCTTTCACATGGGCTACCCCTTCCAGGGAGTGGTGGGGGTGCTGGCCAAGAACTTCCCTAACGTGTACGCCGACCTGTGTTGGGCACACATCGTCTCCCCCCGGGCGGCCCGGGAGACCCTGCGGGAGTGGCTCGAGATGCTGCCGCTGTCCAAGATCTTCGCCTTCGGCGGCGACTACAGGCTGGTGGACGGGGTATACGGACACCAGCGGATCGCCCGCGCCAACGTGAGCCAGGCGCTCACTCAGGTTGTGGACTCCGGCAGCATGAGCCTGGAGCGGGCGAAAGAGGCCGCCCGGCTGATCCTGAGGGACAACGCCATGCGCGTATTCGCCCAGCCCGAGGCGGGCGGGGCGACATCATAGAGCGACGTTCAGAGGAGGTCGAGAACAGGGAGGCGCGGGAGCGAGGTCTGGCCGTGTTCTTCGCCTTCAACAACCCTGCGGAGCTCCTGGCCGCCCGCATCGAACGCAGCCGGAGGCTCATCGAGGATCCCGCCGTGACGGTGCTGGAGCTCTGAACGGGACCCATGGCCCTGTCGGGCTCGACGCGGCTTCAGGCCACCACCATGGAGATGCTGGTGGTGGGGGCCTCCCTGGAGATCGCCTGCGCGCGGCTGGTGGCCGGGGAGAACCCCGGCTACGGCGGATTGCTGGCCCGCAGCCTGTCGGCGGGCGCGTACGCGGGGGAGCTCCACCGCCTGGTGGAGGAGCTTTCCTCCGGAGCGCCCCTGGCCGGCCTGGCCGAGCTGATCGAGCTGGAGGAGGAGGCCTACCGCGCAGGGGCGCGGGTCACCTACCTCTGCGGTGAGTACCTGCTGGATCTGATCTCCGACACCACCGAGCGGACCCCCACCTTCATGATCCCGTCCTTTCGCCGCTCCGACGACCGGCTCTCACCACCGTCCTGGGCCTTCGCCAGAGACCCGCGTTGGCCCACCCGGGAGGCTTGGGACCGCATGCTGGGCCGCCCGCCCCGCGGCCTGGAGTGGACCTCTCGGGATTACCGCCAGATGGGGGGAAGCGCGGCTATGATCGCCCGGCCGCCCAGGCTGGACCGGGAGGAGATCTATGGCTCAGAAGCTGGCTGACCCCTCGGGAAAGGGTTGTGCCGGGTTCGTGGTCTGCACCTGCGCGATCTGTATGCCCCGGGGAATGCGGCCCGGGACGGTCGCCGTGACAGCCGCGGCTATGTCCATGTCGAGGTTGGTGCCGTTCGCACCTGCGCGGTGCAGGTCATCCCGGCAAGCCTGCCGCCGAGCCAGGAAGGCAGGCTCACGCTGGGGGCCGGCGAGAGGATCATCCCCAGCTGCCCGCTGGTGGACGGATTCACCAGGAAGAACACGTACATGTCCGTACCCGCCACCGTGGCGATCGAGAGGGTTCCCCCCGTGTAGGAGAGGGTGCCCGCGTCCGGCGCCGGAGTCGGTCCCAGGGAGGTGTTGAGCGCCGGCAGGGACACGCTGGTCCCGATGGCCGCCGGAAGCGAGCTGCTCATGTAGATCTTCCGAAAGCCGGTGGCTGGGTCGTTGTCCGGGCCCTGCTGCGCCTGCAGCCACGAACCCTGGTACCCGTAGGGGTCGGTCACCGTGTAGGTGCCGGCGCCGGCGAGGACGACGATCTGAGCGGAGAGGTGGCCGTAGCGGGTGGCGAAGGCGAGCTGAGCCTGGCTCCCGCCCGCATAGCCGGTCAGGCTGACGCTTGCCGCGGCGGCGGGATCCCCGGTGAGGTCCACAGCCGGCGGGCTCGCCGCGCTGAGGTCCACCTGGCTCTTCACGACGAAGAACGGGGCCCCGCCGGGATCGACCTGGGCGGCCACCAGGCAGTCGCTGCCGAAGGCTGACACGGGGGAGGAGTAGCCGCCGGAGTAGGTCACGGAGTATGTCACATTGAAGGTGTTGATGCCGCCGCTGCGGTTCAGAACCGTGAAGACCGCTGAGGTGCCGTCGGCTGTTGGAGCGGGCCCGCTGCGGTAGATACTCCCCGAAAGGGTGTGGGTGGTGTGCAAGAGGAAATTCTACCACCTGCCCCCGCAGGCCACAACCGGGCCTCGCCGGGCTCCTCGGCCCGGGAGGCCGGAGCAGGCGGGACCTTTTCGGCCTTCGGGGCTGCCCGGCACGCGCTGCCGCCGGGGGGTACGCCGCTACAGGAGCAGGAAGGTGACCGCCGCCGCGGGCACCAGATAGGCGGCGAACAGCGCCAGCCTTCCCTGCCGGACGAGGCTGAGGAGGAGCAGAAGCGCGCCCAGACCCACCCCGAAGGCCGCCAGGAGGCCGGCCGCCAGCGCCCCCGGATGCACGTGCTCCGCCAGAGAGCCGGCGTCCCTGAGCTGCAGGACCAGAGCGCCCAGGATGGCGGGTATGGCGATCAGAAAGGAAAACTCCCCCGCCTTCTCCCGCCGCATTCCCAGAAGCAGTGCGGCGGATATGGTGATTCCCGAACGCGAGATGCCCGGCACCGCCCCGATCCCCTGGGCAAACCCCACCACGCAGGCCGCCAGGAGGCCGAACTCCAGGTAGCCCCGCCCGCCCCGTCGCGCCAGGGTGGCCAGCAGGATCAGCGCGGTCACCAGGAAGGCCGCCGCCACCAGCCGCGGCTGCGCCTGAAAACGCGGCTCCAGCCGGGAGACCCCCAGCCCCACCACGGCGGTCACGATCGTGGCCAGCACGACCGCCAGGGCCAGGCGCAGGTTCTCCCGATCCTCGGGCCCCCTGGTGCGGCTAATCCAGCGCCACAGCGAGACGAAAACGGCACCGATCCGCCCGCGGAAGACGATCACCACCACGGCAAGGGTGGCCACATGCAGGAGCACGTCGTACAGCAGCGGCACCTCCCCCAGCCCCAGCAGGTGCTGCAGCACGAGCAGGTGCCCCGAGCTGGAAACCGGGAGGAACTCGGTGGCCCCCTGCAGGGCCCCGAGGAACAGAGAGTTCAGAATGGTCATCGTTGCTCCTCTGATCGTTGCGCTCCGGCCAGCAGGGCCGATCTTCCAAGAATAGCCAGCGCGGATCGTTGAGGCAAGGCTCCTGCGGCGCTCCCGCAACTGCCGAGCGCCGTCCGGGGGGATGGCCCCGCGCCGCCGAGCCGGGCTATACTGAAAGCAGCCATGAGCAGGGGCAGAGGCGGCCGGTACGGCAAGTACGGAGAGCACAAGCGCATGCAGAGGCTGCGGCAGAAGCGGCGAAGCAACGCAGGCGGACGCTCCGGCGGCAAAGGAGCGGGTGCCACCAGGGCCAGGGGCGGCTGGCGCCGGGGGAAGCGGTGATCGTCAGCGCCAGCCGGCGCACCGACCTGCCGGCCTTCCACGCGGAATGGTTCATGCGGCGTCTCCGGGAAGGCTACTGCCTGGTGGCCAACCCCTTCGATCCCCGGTGCCTGGCCAGGGTATCCCTCACCCCGGAGGAGGTAGAGAGCTTCGTCTTCTGGACCCGCTACCCCCGCCCGCTTCTGCGGCACCTTTCGGAGCTGGACGCCCTTGGCTGCCGCTACTACTTTCTCTTCACCCTTCTGGACTATCCCCCGATGCTGGAGCCCCACTGCCCGCCTCTGGCCGCCCGCCTGCATTCCTTCCACGAGCTTTCCGCGCGTCTGGGAGCGGATCGGGTGATCTGGCGCTACGATCCGATCCTGCTCAGCACGCTCACCGGTGCCGACTTCCACCGTCGCGCTTTCGGGCGCCTGGTGCGGGCGCTGGAAGGCCGCACCCGGCGCTGCGTCGTGAGCCTTCTGGACGAGTACGGGAAGGTGCGCCGCCGCCTGCAGGCGCTGGCCGGACGAGGACTGCGGCTGCTCCGGCCGCAGGGGGACCCGGCCGGGACGGAGGCCCTGCTTCGGGATCTGGCGGCCATGGCCGCCGCCGCCGGAATCCAGGTGGTGAGCTGCGCGGAGGAGGAGCCCGCCCTCGGCCGGTGCGGCATTCCCCGGGGCAGCTGCGTCGACGCCGGATTGGTGGAGCGCCTCTTCGGGGTGCGCGTGGACCCGCGCAAGGATCCTGGCCAGCGCCGCGCCTGCCGCTGTGCCGTGAGCCGTGACATCGGCGCCTACGACACCTGCGGATTCGGCTGCCTGTACTGCTACGCCACTTCCTCCCCGCAGCGCGCTCAAGCCGCCCTGGCCTCGGCGGACCCCGACTCGCCGTCGCTGCCCGCCGCCCCGGCCCGCCCGGCTGCTGCGCCGCGGCGGCGCGGCGCTTCTCAAAGCGCGGCTCCGCAGGCTATAGTGGATTCCAGGCTATGAGACGATCCCGCAATACCGGAAGACCGGTCCTCCTGGTCTACGGCTACAACCCGCAGATCACCGACGAGTTCCGGGAGGCCCTGCGGCGCCGCCTGCTCGACCACGTCGAAGAGGAGGACACGCTGTACTGTTTTCTCTGCGGTACGGCGATCACTCGAGAGGCGGAACGCGTCACCATGCAGGGCAGCCACGAGCACACCTTCACCAACCCGGGGGGCTACGTCTACCAGATCGGCTGTTTCCGCCGCGCCCCCGGCTGCGAACAGGTGGGCGCCTTCACCGAGGAGCATACCTGGTTTCCGGGCTACTCCTGGCGCTATGCCGTCTGCGGGAGCTGCGGAACCCATCTGGGTTGGACGTACAGCTCGGCGGGACGGAACGAGTTCTACGGACTGATCGTGGACCGGCTGCTGTCCTCCTCCGCGAAGCGCCATTTCCCCGGCACCAACTGAAACCTTCTGAACGAGGCAGGAGCAGGCGCGTGAGCCAAGAAAACGCAGAGCCCTTCACCACCGCCCTGGAGGTGCGCATCGGGGACATCAACTACGGCGGCCACATGGGAAACGACCGTTTCCTGCTGCTCTTCCAGGACGCGCGGCTGCGCTTCCTGCAGTCACTGGGCTCCTCCGAGGCTGACGTCGGCGACGGCGCCGGCCTGATCCTCACCGAGGCGCGGCTGCGCTTCAAGGCGGAGGTCTTCCTGGGGGACGTGCTGGAGGTGACCGTCCTGGTAGGCCGCCTGGAGGCGACCCGCTTCACCCTGGATTACGTGGTCCGCCGCCGCGCCGACGGGCGGGAGGTGGCGGAGGGCAGCACCGTGCTGGCGGCGTTCGACTACGGCCGCCGCAGGGTGGCGCCGCTGCCCGCAGAGCTCCGTCACCGCCTGGCCGAGCACACCTCTCCCGGCGCAAGGGGCTGACCCGGCGCGACTGCCCGGCCGGAGGCGGCACCGGCGGCCCCCGGCGCTTCAGCCCCGGGGCCGGGCCTCCTCCAGCAGCCTGGTGATGAAGTCCAGCCACTTGACGGGGCTTTCTCCGCGGAAGGGGATGCGGTAGAGCACGCCGGCGTAGCGGAAGTGCAGCTTGTCGCCGGGCTCGATGGTGAGGGAGTCCAGCTCCTGAAGCGGTGCCGAAAGGCGGACCGCGGCCTGGCCCCGGAACAGGAGCCGCCGGTCGGTCAGAAACGCCCTGCCCAGCCCGTGAATCCGCAGGTGCGGGAAGCGGCGCTCCCAGAACAGCAGGTGCGGCCTGCTCACCAGGTAGAGGGTCTCCCCCTCCTCGAGGGGGAGCAGGCTGCTCCTGATGGCCGGCAGGGGCAGGCTGCGGATGCTCCTGTACAGCTCCGCCACGGTCCGGCTCTCGCCGATTGCCGCTCCGTTCTCGTCCACGGGAGTGAGGCGGCTGCCGATGTCCACCTTCCAGCTTGCAGAACAGCTGCGACATTCCACGCGGTTGGTGGCCGGGGGGTGCACTGCCCGAAGACCTTCCACGGTGCCGCAGTCCGGGCAGCGGTACACCACCTTGTACACGCCTGCGGCCAGTCCCGAAAACCACCGGCGTTCCCGAATGGGAAGCTCGTAGTCACGGGTCCTGATGACTCCTCCGATCTCCTCCAGGACCCGCTCGTCAGAATCCGGGATCTCCTCGGGGGCGAACACGCGGCTGAAGACCATGCGCACGGGGATGCGCCGCCACCTGTCCGCCCAGCGCGGCCACGACAGGTACCCGCCTTCCAGGCGACAGGCGTACACGGGCACCTTTACCCTCCGGATCAGCCGGGCGATGGTGGGGATCATGGGAGTGTTGGTGCCGTCCCAGGTGCGCTCGCCTTCCGGAAAGATGCCGACGATGTTGCCCTGCTTCAGGATGCTCATCAGGCTGCGGATGCTCTTGAAGTCACCGGAGGCTTTCCGCTTGGGGAAAGTGCCGAAGAACCGCACCAGGGCGTTGACGAACCAGCCCCGGAACAGCTCCTCCGTCGCCACGAAGTAGATCGGCCTGGGAATGACGTCGTAGATCCAGATCGGGTCGAAGAAGTTGACGTGGTTGGCCACCAGGATGGCCGCTCCCCGCCTGGGGATGACCCCCGCGTTGACAGGCTGCAGCCGGAACACGTGGCGTAGCAAACCGCGGATCGTGACAGAGAGGAAATGGTAGAACCAGCGGTTGACGGGCCGGGCTCCTCTGAGGCGCCTCTCCGCGATGTTCGACATGCGCGCCAATCATAGGAGAGGCGCAGGTCGAAGTCAACCTTGGCGCCGCACCGCCTGGCCGCGGGGCCAGGGCCCCCAAGGGGCGCAGGCCGGCGATCCGGCAGCGCCGCGCTCAGGCAAGGAGCCGGATGCGGGTGAACACGTAGCTCAGACTGTCGCGATTGAGCACCACCTTGTAGTACCTGCTGTCGCCCAGACGCTGCGACCTCACGGCGCGGGCGGCGGGGGGCCTGCGGCTGCGGGAGCCGTCGAACCAGTGCACCAAGGCGATTCTGCCGTCAGCGATCTCGATCCCGGTGATGCCATGCTTGCCGATGGTGCATCCGGAGTTGAATACACAGGGGACCGCCAGCCGGCTGTTGTAGAGGCTGGACAGCTGCGCTTCCCGAGGATTACTGCGGTACCAGCGCTCCACCTGCTCCTTGCTGCGGCGTATGCGCCGGGCCAGCCGCTCCTGCTCCTGCGGCGGCGCTTGCGGATAGCGCCGGCAGAGCCGCTCGATTCTGAAGCGCAGGTTGTCCACCCTGGACAGCGACTCGAACAGAGGCCGGTGGGTGTGGCCGATGATCGAAACGATCTTTCGGGACGCCGAGAAACGGTACACCCGGCGCTCCACCCGATACTGGCGCCGGCTGTTGCGGGAGATCGAGTAGCTGTGGAAGCCCAGGGGGTGCGCCAGGTAGCGGAGCAGGAACACCAGCACCTTCTGGAAGTAGTTCATCAGGTAGGACGCCTGGTGGCCATGGAAGACCAGAATCGTATCCCCACGGTGGATCAGCCGCAGGGCCGGAAGGGTGGAGCTGACCACCCGGTGGGGCTCGTCCCAGATGAGCGACTCGTCGTGGTTTCCGGCGATCTTGTACAGGCGCCCCTCCCGGCCGAAGGCGCCGAACAGCTCGTACAGCTCCCCCCAGCGACTCACCACCTGGTGAAGGGAGAACTTCTGCAGCTCCTCCACGTCCCCGTTCAACACCAGGGTGTAGCCCTGGGGCAGGTAGCAGCGCTCCAGGAGAGTGCGGAAGAAGGCGGCGTTGCGGCGGAAATCGTCCCCCTTGCCGCCATCACCCATGTGCAGGTCGCTGAAGATGACGATCCGGTCGCTGTCCGAGACCTCCAGCTTGGGCGCGTGCTCCAGGAGCCGGTCCAGCAACTCGAAGATGGGTCCTTCCAGGGTGTCTCCGGCCTCAGTGAGAGCCACGTTGCCGCCATCCATTCAATCCAACACGCACATGCCCCTGTGGGGCCGGAAGGAGGTGAAATCACCGCGGGCGCCTGTCTCCCCCCGGCTCGACCATGGGTTCCTTCCGCATTAATGTACGCATTTCCTCCCGCGGCGCCCAGAGGAAGGAGTGGTGCCCGTGCGGCGGGTGCTCTTGTCAACGCCGTCACCTGAGCTACACTGGGCGCGGCCTCAATGTACGCTCTCGGCGTGATCCTGGCGGTCCTCTCGGGGATCGTGCACAACTCCGGCATGCTCCTGCAGAAGAAGGCGGTGAACGACGTCGTGGCCGCCGGCCGGCCCCGCTTCTACCGCTCCCTGCTCCGCCACCCCGTCTGGCTCACCGGGCTGCTTCTGGGGATGGGCCTGGGCACAACGCTCTTCCTGCTGGCCCAGGCGCTGATAGGTCCCGCCCTCATCCCCGGCCTCATGGCCTCCGGCCTGGTGGTGCTGGTGCTGGGCTCAGTCGGCATCCTCCGGGAGGGGCTGGCGCTGTCCGAGGGGGCCGGCATCCTGCTGCTCGTGGCCGGCGTGTACCTGCTGGGTCTGAGCGGAGTGGCCATCGACCTTCGCGAGTACGACGTGCTGGCCGCCTCCTTCCTGGGGCGCGCGGCGCTGTACTCGGCGGTGGCCCTGGGGGCCATCGCCGCCCTGGAGGCGACGCGCCGCCTGGGCAGGCGCCGCGGGTCCGCTTCGGGGCTGGCGCTCGCCGTGGTCTCCGGGCTGCACTATTCCTTAAGCAACTTCTGGGTGGGTCCCTTCGTGGCGGTGGTGATGCGCATCTTCGCCGGGGAGCTGTCGGCCCCGGTGCTCGGCATGTTTGCCTGGTGCGCGCTGATACTGCCGGCCACCAACGTGTTCGGCATCGGCAGGCTGCAGGCCGCCTTCCGCACCTGCAGGGCCAGCCGGGCGGTGCCTCTCCAGCAGGTCCCGGTGCAGGTGGGTCCGGCCTTCGTGTACCTGGCGGTCTTCCGCATGCGGCCCCCTTCCACGGCGGCGGTGCTGCTCCTGGGGGCGGGAATC
Source organism: uncultured Spirochaetaceae bacterium (assembly GCA_964490725.1). Lineage (GTDB taxonomy): Bacteria > Spirochaetota > Spirochaetia > SZUA-6 > DRHE01 > CAZBDU01. The sequence goes on from CAZBDU010000021.1 coordinate 19,442, forward strand.
GTGCTGATCCTGTCCAGCTCGTTTCTGCTGGGCGGGCGGCAGGGAGCGCTGGCCGGCCTGGATGCACCGGAGGAGGGTTCGCTGGAACCCTAGCTCGAGCCCTGGGGCGCCAGGTCTATGCGGGCCGGGCTCTCCCCCGCCCCCTCCATCCGCCTGACCAGCAGGGAAGACAGCTCCGCCCGCACCTCTTTCAGCGCAGGGTCGGCGGCGAGGTTCACCAGCTCGTGCGGGTCCGAGCGCAGGTCGTACAGGCAATCCTCCCGGTAGGCAGGGCTGGCGGGCCGCTCGACCCCGTTCAGGCCGGCCGCTCGCACCGAGTATTTCCACCTGGAGGTGCGAATGGCCCGTCCCACCTGGCTTTCGCTGATCTGCACGAACACCTCCGGCGGCCACCCCGTCAGCCGCCCCTTTAGCAGCAGTTGCACCGGCCTGCCGCGCATGGCGCCTACCCGCTCCGCAGTGGCGCACGCTACGATCGTCGGCGGCAGGTCGATGAGGCTGACCAGCTCCCGGATCACCTTCCCGCCGCGAAAAGGACCGCCCCAGGCGATGAGGGGAATGCGGATCGAAGCGTCGTGACAGCTGCGCTTGTAGTCGTCGTAGCTGCCTTCCTCCAGGCTCCGGTTGCGCGTTCGGAAGTGGGACCCGTGGTCGCTCGTGTAGAAAACCACGGTCTCGCTGCCCAGCGCCTCCAGCTCGCTGCGGATCCGTCCCAGACTCTGGTCGATGCTGGCGCAGCAGCCCAGGTAGTCCGGGAACTGCTGGGCCCAGTCCCCCGGCAGAGCCGCCAGGTCCCCCGGCGGCTGGAAGGCGCCGAAGCGCTCCCGGGCGCCCGCCGGCCCCTCGTAGCGGTTGCGGTCATTCTGGTGATGCGGCTCCACGTAGGAGAGGAACAGGAAGAACGGCCTGTCCTGCCGCCGGGAGCGCAGGTACTCGATGGCGAAATCCGTGAGCGCGTCCACCCGGTAGCCCTCGAACTCGACCTTCCTCATCCGGCCGTCGAACAGGTGGCCGCCGTATCCGTGGGAGGTGAACTCCAGCACGTCCGAGGCCAGCCAGTAGTCGTTGTAGCCGCCCCGCCGCTGCGGCGGGACGGGCCGGGTCTGAAAGTCCTCCGCCGCGGCGGCGGCCGGACGGCCGGCAACGTGATCCAGCCCGGCTCCCGTGGAGGCCAGGTGCCACTTGCCGATATAGCCCGTCTCGTAGCCCAGGTCGGCCAGGTAGTGGGCCAGGGTCTTCTGGTGCCACGGCAGCGCGATGTTGTTGCGGAAGCAGCCGGTCTCGGTGGCGTATCTCCCGGTCTGCAGGCAGGCACGCGCCGGCCCGCAGACCGGCTGGCAGCTGAAAGCGTGCTCGAAACGCACGCCTTCGGCCGCCATCCTGTCCAGGTTGGGGCTGACCGGAAGGCTCTGCCCGTAGCAGCCCAGGGTGTCCCAGCGCTGCTGATCGGAGAGGACGAAGAGGATGTTCGGAGGCTCTTTCATGGTCCGTCTCCCCCGCGCCTGCCGCGGCGCCCTTCGCGGCGGTTCACTTGAACTCCGTGGCCACCGCCTGCATGATGTAGCGCCGCAGCCCCAGAAACAGAAACAGCGAAGGCAGAAACAGGAACATCGTGGCCGCCCCGATCAGGTTCCAGGGGGTGAGGTGCTCACCCGTCTTGAACGCGGACAGTCCCACCGAGAGGGTGGTCACGTGCCCCTTCGTCATCACCAGCGGCCAGATGAACCCCCGCCAGCGGAACAGGAAGTTGTACAGGGCCATGGTGCCCAGGGCGGTCCTGGACAGGGGAAGGGCGATGCGCCACATGATCGCACCCTCGGAGGCCCCGTCGATCCTTGCCGCGTCCAGCAGCTCCTTCGGAATGGTGATCATGAACTGGTAGATGAAGAAGATGGCGAACCCTGTGGCAGCCAGCGGTAGGATCATGCCCTGCCAGGTATCCACCCAGCCCAGGCGCGCCATCATCGTGAACATCGGCACCGCCCGCATCTCCGGCGGCAGGAGCATCGTGGAAATGAAGAACAGTGTGATGATCCTGGCGCCGGGAAGATCCAGCTTCGCCAGCGCGTAGGAGGCCAGGGCGGCCGTGGCGATGGTCAGCATCGTAGTGCCCGCCGCGTAGATGACGGTGTTGAGGAACTGCCTGAGGATGGGAAACTCCTCGATCACCGTCAGGTAGTTGCCGGGCTGCAGCCTGCCCGGCAGCATCCGGATGGGAAGTTGCCGCACGTCCCCATCGGTCTGGACCGACAGCTTCAGCAGGTAGAGGAAGGGAAAGGCCATCAGCAGGGCCACCAGGAACAGCACCAGGTGCACCACGGCTGTGCGCCACCCTCCCCTGCGCCGCAGGCGTTCGTTCACGCTTTCCTCCTTGGAACCGGGCCCATCAGCGGAACGGCATTCATCAGTGCAGTCCCGCGAACTTCCGGCGCTGGTAGTTGAACTGCACCACGGCGATGCCCAGAAAGAGGACGAAGGCAATCATTGTCACGGCATTGGCCCTGCCCAGCTCGAAGCGCTCGAAGGCAAACTCGAAGATGTAGGACATCATCACGTTGGTGGCCTCGAACGGCCCTCCACCAGTCACGAGCTTCGCCAGGACGTAGGAGTTGATGAACCCGTAGAGGGTGGAGATCGTCGAGACGAAGACGATGGTGGGAATCAACAGGGGCAGAACGATCAATCGCAGCCTCTGGAAGAAGCTGCATCCCTCCAGCTGCGCTTCCTCGAGGTAGCTGTCAGGAATGGCCTGCAGGCCGGCCATGAACAGCACCGCGTTGTAGCCCACGGTGTACCAGACCTGGATGAAGACGATGGAGATCAGCGCGGTGGCGGGGGTCTTCAGCCAGGGCACCGTGGGAAGCCCCGCCCCAGAAAGGGCCACGTTGACGATCCCGTAGGGGTCGGAGAGCATGTTGAACCAGATCAGCGATCCGATCACGGGCGTGGTGATGTAGGGCATGAACGTAGAGGTGAGGTAGAAGACGTGCAAGGGGGGCTTGCGCACCAGCGCCATGGCCAGGAACAGGCCCGCGAAGCCGCTGAAGAACACGATGCTCACCGTGAAGATCACGCTGACCCGCAGGGAGTTCCAGAACCGCGGGTCCGTGAGGGTGACCAGGTAGTTCCTGAGGCCGGAGGGACGCCCCCCCGCGCCGAATCCGGAGGTGAAACTGGTGAGCAGCCCCTGCACCAGGGGCCAGACGAAGAACACGGCCAGCACCACGAATGCCGGCGCGATCAGCGCGTACCCGAACAGGTAGCGCCTCGTGGTGGCACCCTTGATCATCATGCGCGCATCCCTCTCGAGGGGTGGAGCGGCGGCGCCGCTGGCCCCCTCGGCGGCGGCGCCGCTCTTCGGTTCCTCTGCGCCCGGCGGGCTACATCTTGGAAGCGATGAGCCGGTTGGCCTCTCTCACGTACTCATCCAGGGCCCTGTCCATGCTGCGATCCGAATAGATCATGGTCTCGTAGAGCTTCTTGAACACGGCTCCCCCCCAGGTGATCTCCGGCAGGGCCAGCTTGCGCGCGCCGATGTCGAAGGGCACCGCCTTGGGCAGAATGGGGCCGAACAGCTGGACGACCTTCTCGTTCTGCACGCGCGGGTCGGCCGCCCAGCTCTTCCTGGGCATGAGCATCCCCGCCTCCAGGGTGGCCTGCACCTCCACCTCGACGCTGGTGAGACGCTGGATCAGCTCCCAGACCATCTCCTTCGGGAGCTTGCCCCCCTTGGGTATCGCCAGCCCGGTCCCGGCCGTGAGCGTCCGCGGGTCCACCCCCGCCAGGTGGGGAACCATCACCACCCCGTAGTTGAGATCGGGGTAGTCCCGCTTCAGATTGCCGATCTCCCAGGGGCCGCTGATGAAGGTGGCGATCCTGCCGGTGAGAAAGGCCAGCCGCACGTTGGTGCGCGCCTCTTCCCCTCCGGGCTCCGGGATGAACACCTTGCCGCTGTTGGCGATTCCCTGGAGCGTCTTCAGGGTCCTGCGGATGGTTGGCGTGTCCACGGCCACATGATCGTCCTCCACCAGGTAGGGGGTCTCGGCGCTGGACATGAAGGGGATCAGGTACTGCCCGGTGGGGTCAAAGCCGAAGCCCAGGACGTCCGGGCCCAGGCTGGTGTAGACCTTGTCGATCATCTGCTCCGCCTCTCCCAGGTTGCGCGGTGGGCTCAAGCCCGCCTGCGCAGCCTGGTCCTGGTTGTAAAACAGCACGAAGCAGGTGTGGTGCAGCTTGATGCCGTAGATCCTGCCCTTGTAGGAGGTCTCCACCCACGTGGAGTCGAACCAGTCCTTCGAGTCGGGCCAGGCGTTGATTTCCGCGGTCAGGTCCGCAAGCTGTCCGCCCACCCCGTACTCGGCGATCCAAGGCGAGGGCACCTCGATGAGGTCGGGGGGCGTGCCGGCAACCAGATCCGAGTTGAGCTTGGTCTTGAAATCGTTCCAGTTGAACACCTGCTTGTTCACCGTCAGCCCTTTGTCGCGGGCGAACTGCTCGATCACCTTGTCGTACACCTTGTAGAGGTGGTCCGGGTTCCAGTAGATGGTGATGGTCTTCCCCACGGTCCGGGCCTCCTGAGTGCCGCCGGCGAAGGCCACCGCCGGCAAACCGAGCAGCAGGAGGCAGATGAGAGCACTTGCGATTCGTCGCATCTCAACACTCCTTTCCAGGTTTTTTTTCCTCTGACGTTTGGTCAGCTTCCGGCGAGCTCAACGACGGCGATCACCTCCTTTCTCTCAGAGAAACGACAACGAGTCCGCCTGGCTTAGCATGGGCACGATGCTGCGCACGAACGCCAGGCTTTCTGCCGGCTCCTGGTCATGCAGCATGACCCGCGCGATCCCCTGCTGCAGAAAAGGCAGGATGCGGAAGAACAGGGGATGCTCGATGGGTCCCACGGTGGCGGTCTCCGTCTCGTGGATCAGCACGGAGCCGAAAGGGTCCGAGAAGAAGCTCGGCTTGTGCAGCACGTCGCGGTTTGCGGGGATCATGCCGAACTGCTCGAAGTACAGCCCCGCTGTCCGCTCGTCCGTGCAGAGAAACTCGATCCACCGGTATGCGAGCTCCGGGTTGCGGGCCTGCCTGGAAATGGCCAAGGCGTGCGACAGCAGGACGCTCTCGGATCTCCCGGATGGACCCGGCGGCAGGGCCGCCACCCCGTAGCGGGCATCGAAGTCCCGGCCCTGTCCACTCAGCTGTCTGAGGTGACCCCTTCCGTAGGGCCCGTCGATCATGAAGGCCAGACGGCCTGCCGCGAACAGCAGCCGCGTGCCGTCGATGCTCTTCTCCTGCCTGACCCCTGCCCGGCGGTACAGGCGCTGCAGCCAGCCCAGCGCTCTGACGTTGCTCTCGCTGTCGATCACGATGTTGCCCATCGAGTCCACGAACCCTCCCCCGAAGGCCAGGAAGAAGGGATACATCACCATGAAGTCGATCTCGTAGAGGTCCATGGGAAGGCAGATCCCTTGAACGTCGGGGCGGAGTGCCTCGCTCACCCGGACGCTCATCTCGGCCAGCTCCTCCATGCTGCCGGGCGGCCGTTCGGGGTCCAGCCCGGCTCGCTCCAGGACCTCCTTGTTGTAGTAGAGCACCAGGGGGCAAAGCGCCCAGTTCAAGGCGTGCAGCTCCCCGCCGATGACCCCCAGCTGAAAGGCGGCGGGGTAGCGTCGCTTGACGATGTCCTGGCTCACCCGGTCGCTGAGGGGCAGGAACAGGTCGAACCTGTGCAGCCGGCGCAGCCAGAAAGGGGTGATCTGGACCACATCGGGGGACAACCCGTGCAGCATGAGGGAGAACAGCCGCTGCAGATACCGCCGATAGGGAACGACCACCCCGTGCAGGAGCAGCTCGCCGCGCTGGCGCCGGAACTCCTCCACCGCCTTGTCCATGTACCGGTCCGCCGCAAGCTCGGCGGTCACCCAGTTGGAGAAGGTGAGGGCGTGAGCCTCGTCGCGGATGAAGGTCCCCTTGCCGCGAATCCGCTCCAGGAGCCCCTCCTGCTCCAGCTCGCCGATCGCCCGGCGCACGGTGTTTCGACCGACGTTGAACCGCCGTGCCAGCTCCAGCTCCGGAGGCAGGACGTTCGCGCTGCTTCTCCTGAGCTGCGCGACCAGCTTCCGCACCTCATCGGAGGTCCGCTGCACCTGGGTTGCCGGTTTTTCCGCCATGGGCCCTCAGGGGACAAATAGAATCACTTGGTTCCTATTGCACCCCTACATTGATGATAGGCCAGAACTCCCTGCCGTCAAGCTCTTTTCCCGCCTGCCGGGCTCCGGGTCAGGCGGCGAGCAGCCCGGTGCGGAACAGCACCACGTCCACCAGCAGCCCCGCCACCAGCCAGGCGCCCGCCCGCCGGTTGAAGTACATGGCCCACCCCACGTACCACAGCGGCCAGACGGACCAGTCCGCAGGAGGCTCGGCAGGCCTGGGACGGCTCAGCTCGCGCCAGGCCCGCACCAGCCTGGGCAGGGCTAGCAGGCTCAGCGCCGGCCCCGGGCCGGTGACCCCCAGCACAGCCAGAGCGCCCACGGCCAGGTAGAAGAGCACGAACAGCCCCTTCACCAGCACCCGGGAAGCCCGTTCGCCCAGCAGCACCGGCAGGGAGCGCACGCCCGCCGCCAGGTCCGCCTCCCGCTTGTCGATGTGCTTGCCCACCAGCACCGCCGCCACCAGAAGGCCGTAAGGAAGAGAGGCCAGGAAGAAGGCGGACTCCATGCGCCCGGAGACGACGTAGGCGGTCCCGCCGATCATCAGGGGTCCCCAGACCACCAGAGAGGCCAGCTCCCCCAGGGCGAACCGTTTCAGAAAGCCTGAATAGCTCAGGCTAAGGGCCAGCCCAGCCGCCGCGAACAGCGCCACCGGCCAGCCGCGCAGCGCGGCCAGAGCCGCCGTCACCGCCAAGCCTGCCCCCAGCCCCAGCAGCGCGGCGCCCAATAGCCGGCTCGCAGTGGTGAGGCCGCCGAAGAGGGGGTGCACGCTGTACTGCACCCGGGGGTACTCCTCGGTGTCCACGCCGCGCCTGGTGTCGGTCCAGTCGTTCAGCATGTTGTTGGAGGCATGGGCAGCCAGCAGCCCGGCGGTAGCCAGAAGCGCGGCCCACCAGGAGGCGGGTCCCTGGCGCACGGCCAGGAGCACCCCGATGAGGGCGGAGATGAGAGTCATGGGCAGGACGCAGGCCCGCGAGATGACCAGCCACCGGCTGACCGCGTCCGCCTGGCGGACCCCGGGCAGGTTGCAGCTCCGCAGCGCCTCAGCCCAGCGCCGCGGCAGGGAGATGGAGCGGAAGGTGTCTGTCATAGCCTAGCCTCCCTAGAGGGCCTCCACGACCTTCTTCAGCCTGGCCTGTACCTGGCCGGCGATCTCCTGCAGCGCCGGGGCGTTCACCGCCTGCATGGACGCCACCGGGTCGATCGCCGCAACCTCCACCGCACCGGCGCCGCGCTCCTGGACGATCACGTTGCAGGGCAGCATTGTGCCGATCTTGTCCTCCTCCTGCAGCGCTTTGTAGGCGAAGGGAGGATTGCAGGCCCCGAGAATCCTGTACTTGCGGAAATCCACGTCCAGCTTCTTCTTCAGGGTGGCCTGAACGTCGATTTCCGTCAGAACACCGAACCCTTCGTTCTTCAACTGGCCGGTGACTCTCTCCAGCACCTCTTCGAAGACACCATCCACAGTCTTGCTGAAGTAGTAGCTCATGACCCTCTCCTCCTGTGTCCGGGAGCTCCACCCTCAAGGGTACTCACGGGCTCGAAGCGGCGTCAACAACAATCGCGCCGGCCGCCCCGCTGCGGGGCGGGCAAGGCAGATGGAAAGGCGGATGGAAAAGTTGCGTTCAAAGTCCAAAAAAGCGGAAATCGGTGCACCGATGCGCTATATCTTTCAGTACAATTATCCTAGTGGCAGTGTTAGAGATGCGCGGGAAAGGATGAGCCGGCGGGAGGGGCGGGCATCCGTTCGGTGCCTTGGGCAGGTGGGATGGGTGTTGTGAAACGAGGGTCCCCCGGGGCCTTTCGCCCCGCAGCGTTCGCAGCGTTCCTGCTGGCCGGTGTGCTGCTGCTCCTCGCCGGCTGCGGCGATTTCAACATCTACGACGAGCTGGGAATCCCCATCGACACCGGCGGCCCCGTGGAGGCGCTGGCCATCGCACCCGCGGTGGCGGTGGTGCTGATCAACGCACACCTGGAGTTCCAGGCCTCCGGCGGGCTGCGGCCGTACAGCTACGAGATCGTTTCCGGCGGAGGCACGATCGGCGCGGAGGGACACTTCGAGGCCCCCGCCGTACCGGCGACCGTGGTGGTGAGGGTCACCGACGGCCGGGGGGACACGGCTGAGGCGCAGGTCTACGTTCTGGCCAGCGGCCCGCTCACCATCACCCCTGAGGACCAGGTGATCAGCGTGAACGGCACCATCAGGTTCCAGGCCTTCGGCGGCTCACCTCCGTATACCTTTGCGGTGCTGGACCCCGCACCCACGGAGACGATCACGCCTCTGGCCGACCCGTCCAAGGCGCTCTACCAGGCGCCGGGCTCAGAAAAAGAGAGCACCGTGCGGGTCACCGACAGTGCGGGCCAAACCGATCAGACCACCGTCGTCGTGCTGGAACCCTTCACTGTCCGTCCTCTGGTGCTGGACATCTCGGTGGGCAGCGTTTTCACCTTCTCCGTCTCCGGCGGCCTGCCGCCCTACACCTTCTGGCTGGAAGACCCCACGGCGGGGTCACTGCTTCCGGGTCCCCCGGCATCCGGCACCGCGGAGTACACCGCACCGCCGGCCTCGGGCACCGACCGCGTGTGGGCCGAGGACTTCAACGGCAACCGCAGCAGCGCCGAGGTGACGGCACGGCCTGTGGTGCCGCTGCAGGTCAGTCCCGACGAGCTCATCGTCTCGGTGGGAGCGGCGGTCACCTTCACGGCCGGCGGCGGCGTGGCTCCCTACGCCTTCGACCTGCAGAGCGGTAACACCTACGCGAGCATCACCTCTGCCGGAAAGCTGACGGCCACGGCGCCCACGCCGCTCGGCGACCCGGTGGTGGTGCGGGCCACGGACACGGACGACACCCAGGCGTTCGCCTACGTGACGGTGGTGGCCACCGGGGATCTCGCCATCATCCCCGAGGCGGTGACCGTGGAGGAGCTGCAGCAGGTCACCTTCTCCGCCTCCGGGGGCAGCCCGGGCTACACCTACTCGATGCAGGCCGGCTCCGGCAGCATCTCCGGCCAGGGAGGCCTCTACACGGCGCCCGCGGCGCCGGGCACCGCCGAGAGGGTGCGCGTCACCGACACCGCCTTCGAGTACCGCGAGGCCATCGTCACCGTGGCGCCGGCGGCCCCCACGGATCTGGCGGCCGACGGCTCCTACGGCGGTCCCCGGGATGTTCGCCTCACCTGGACCGACAACTCCGGCGGCGAAGAGGGGTTCGTCGTGGAGCGAAAGCCCGTGCGAGGCAGCTTCGCAGAGATTGCCACGCTGCCGGCCGACGTCCAGTCCTTCCTTGACACCGAGGCCACGCCCAACGTGCTCTACGTCTACCGCATCCGCTGCTTCGCGAACGGGGTGATGTCCTCCTACTCCAACCAGGGCTACGCGTTCGCCAACCAGTGAGGCCTCCCGGCGACCGGGCCTATCCCGACGGGACGGCGGCGCTGTAGAACAGAGCGGTTCCAGCCGCTATAGTGACCCATCATGGGCTTCAACGCGGTCATCTTCGACATGGACGGAACCCTCCTGGACACCTTGGCGGACCTGGCGGATTGCATGAACCGGGTCCTGGAGCGCAGCGGCCTGCCGGCGCACCCCGTCGAAGCGTACCGCCTCTTCGTGGGCGATGGCATGACGAACCTGGTGCGCCGCGTCGTGCCGGCCGAGCACCTGGAAAATCTCGAGCTGGTTTCCCGGCTGCGCACCGAGATGATAGAGGAATACGGCCGGCACTGGGCTGAGAAGACCCGCCCCTATCCGGGCGTGGAGGAGCTCCTGGAGGCGGTTTCCGGCCGCGGCGTACGCATGGCCATCCTCTCCAACAAGCCGCACCTCCTCACTGCCCGGATCGCCGCGCACTTCTTCGGCCGGTTCCCCTTCACTGCGGTCCTCGGCGCCCGGGAAGAGATCCCCCGCAAACCGGACCCCCAGGCCGCGTTGGAGATCGCGCGCCGCTTCGCTCTGGCGCCGAAGGAGGTGCTCTATGCGGGAGACACCGACACGGACATGCAGACCGGCCGGCGGGCGGGAATGTTCACCGTCGGGGTCCTGTGGGGCTTCCGGTCGCAGCGGGAGCTCGAGGAAAGCGGAGCCCAGCGGCTGGCAGCCTCGCCGCGGGAGCTTCTGGACCTGCTCACAGGATGAGGCGGGCGTTCAGCCGCAGCTCGAAGCCGAACGACGGCAGATAGGTGCGCTTCCCCCCCTCCGTTCGCTCCTCGATGCCTCCCGAGACCTTCAGGGACAGGCCGATCTCCAGGTGATCGCTGCGCCTTGCGGTGGAGGTGTGCTCAAGGGTGAGCCGCCCCGGCAGGCTCCTGGCCCATGAGGGAGCCGGCGTGGTCACGACGTAGGAGCTCTCCAGGAGCAGCGTCTCGCGGTGCTGCACCGCGGCCTTGGAGGCCCCTCCCGGCAGGAGGCTCGCCCACCCGTACTCGGCTCTCAGGCTGCCCCGGATGCGGTCCACCGCCGGCAGCTCGGGCACGGGCTGCTCCCTGGAGGGCTCTCCCGGGAAAAGCAGCGCCGGGTCGCCGGGCCGCTGCCGCTCCCGGGCGTACACCACCTGCTGGGAAACCGACCAGCTGGTGCCGTCGCTGCTTCCCAGGGCCAGTCCGGCGCCGGCCTTTCCCGCTCCTTCGGGTCCCCGGCGGATCTGCGTCGCGCTCACGATGCCTCGACCTGCGTCTATTCTCGACGGGTTTGATTTCCCGCCGCCGCGCCGCTAGACTGGATGCAGGAACCCCGGCGCCGGTGCGCCGGAAGGGGGAGGCGGGCCCATGGATACGCTGGAGGTCACGGAGATCTGGGTCTGCCCGCACTGCGTGATTCCCTACGAACGCTCCGGCAGGTGCGGCCGCTGCGGGAGCGAGCTGGCCGTCTGCCACGTCGGCGCCCTGGATGACCCCTGCCGCCGTCCCGTGATGGACGCCCGCGGGCGCCTGGTTACCCGGGCGCCCCTGTGGTGGCTGCGGCGCACCGCCGCGGGCCTGGCTCGCTACTACGAGGGTCGTTGAGGGCAGCGGGGCCGCCTGGGGAGGGATGTGATTGCTATGGAAAAGATGATTGTCATCGGTTCCGGGCCGGCGGGGCTGACCGCGGCCCTGTACGCCGGCCGCGCCAGGCTGGAGCCTCTGGTGATCACCGGCACGCAGATCGGCGGGCAGATCGCCATCAGCTACGAGGTGCAGAACTACATCGGTTTTCCCGACGGCACCACCGGCCCGGAGCTGGCGGAGCTCATGCAGAAGCACGCGGAGCGCTACGGGGCCCGGATGGTGATGGACGAGGTGGCGGAGGTGCAGCTCGCCGGAGGCCCTCCCTTCACGGTGAAGACCCACGAGCAGAGCTACCAGGCGGAGGCGCTGATCGTGGCCACCGGCGCCTCGCCCAGGAGGCTGCGGGTCCCCGGAGAGGAGGAGCTCATCGGCCGGGGAGTCTCCTTCTGCGCCACCTGCGACGCCTACTTCTTCCGGGACAAGGACGTGATCGTGGTGGGCGGCGGGGACAGCGCCATGGAGGAGGGTCTGTTCCTCACCCGCTTCGCCAGCAAGGTGCGGGTGGTCCACCGCCGCGACCAGCTGCGGGCGGGGGAGACGTTGAAGCGGGCGGCCCTGGAGAACGAGAAGATGGAGTTCGTGTGGAACACCGTGCTGGAGGAGATCCGCGGCGCCCAGAAGGTCCAGTCGGTGGTGGCCCGGGACGTGGAAAGCGGCGCGAGCAGGGAGATGCCCACCGACGGGGTGTTCGTGTTCATCGGCCACTACCCCAACTCCATGCTCTTCCAGGGGCAGCTCGACACCGACGGGGACGGCTACCTGGTGACCGACGAGCGCATGATGACCAGCGTCCCGGGCGTCTTCGCCGCCGGGGAGGTTCAGGACCGCATCTACCGGCAGATCGCCACCTCCGTGGGGCAGGGGTGCGCGGCGGCGATGATGGCGGTGCGCTGGCTTTCGAAACGCGGCATAGGCTGACGCGGCTGACGCGCGCTCCCGGTGGCCCAGCCTCCTACGCCCGCACCTCGCAGACCCCGAAGTGAGGGTGGATGCGCATCTGCAGGGAGGCCAGCGTCTCCAGAGGATACGGTGCGCCCCGGCGAAGGGCCGGGTCGAGGGCCCCGGCGGGACGAAACTGCTGGAGCACGAAGCGCGCCGCCCCGTGAAGGTCCCGCGCCAGCCGCAGCAGGTCCTCCTCGCGATGCAGGCCGGGAACCACGGTGCAGCGCAGCTCGTACTCGGGGGCGAGCTCGCGCAGCAGCTCCAGACTGCGCCGCACCGCCCGCAGGGTATCCCTCTGGAGGGCCCTCAGGCCGGTGGCTCGCCGGTAGGCCGGCAGCGTGAGCGGCGCCTTCACGTCCATGGCAATGAAGTCCACGAGCTTCCGGCGCAGGAGCGTCTCCAGCGCATCCGGCCGGCTGCCGTTGGTCTCCACGGCCGCTGCAAGGCCCATCTGCTTCACCTCACCCAGGAACTCCGCCAGCCCCTCCTGCAGGGTGGGCTCTCCCCCGGTCACCGCCACTGCTCCGTACAGGCGCCGGTTCTCCTCGAGATAGGCCAGCACCGTGGCGCCGGAGAGCGCAGGCAGGGTGTCCGGCTCCAGCACCAGGGAGGCGTTGTAGCAGAAGGGGCAGCGGAAGTTGCACCCGCCGGTGAAGAGCACCGAGCATACCTTCCCAGGCACCTCGATCAGGGATGTCTTCTGCCAGCCCTTGAAGGTCACGCCCGACGCCGGCCGGGCGCCTCCGGCGCCCCGACCGGGCCCTCTGCGGCGAGCTGGCGGTCGTAGGTGCGGCGGTCCCGGAACTCCACCTGCTTGCCCGGGTTCCACTGATCCACCGGGCGCAGGTACCCCACCGAGCGGGACCACACCTCACAGGCTGCCCCGCACTGGGGACAACGTTCCTGCTCGCCCCGCAGATACCCGTGGGCCTCGCAGACGCTGAAGGTGGGAGTCACGGTGAAGTAGGGCAGGTGGAAGTTGGCGGCGATGGTGCGGACCAGGTTCCGGGTGGATTCCACCGAGGGCATGCGCTCGCCGATGAAGCAGTGCAGGACCGTGCCCCCTGTGTAGCGGCTCTGCAGCCGGTCCTGGAGGCGCAGCGCCGTGAACACGTCGTCGGTGAAGTCCACCGGCAGCTGCGTGCTGTTGGTGTAGTAGGGGGCGTGCTCCCGGCTGCCGTTGCCGCCCCGCTGGCTGTAGATCTTGATCTGGGGAAACTGTTCCCTGTCGAGCCTGGCAAGCCGGTAGCTGGTGCCCTCCGCCGGAGTGGCCTCCAGGTTGAAGATCTGCCCTTTTTCTTCCTGGTAGTCAGCCAGGCGGGCGCGCATCAAGTCCAGCACCTTGACGGTGAAGGCGATCCCCGCTTCCGCACTGGTGTCCAGGCCCGAGAGGTTCCAGAGCGCGTCGTTCATGCCGATGATGCCGATGGTGGAGAAGTGGTTCTTCCAGTACTCGCCGAATCCGCTCTTGATGTTGCGCAGGTAGAAGCGGCTGTAGGGATACAGCCCCCGCTCGGTGAAGCGCTCCAGCACCTCCCGCTTGATGGTCAGGCTCTCCCGGGCCAGGTCCATGCGCTCGGCCAGGATGCGGAAGAACTCCTCCTCGCTTCCGGCCTGATGGCCGATGCGCGGCAGATTGATGGTCACCACCCCCACCGAGCCGGTAAGGGGGTTGGAGCCGAACAGGCCGCCGCCGCGCTTGCGCAGCTCGCGCTTGTCCAGGCGCAGCCGGCAGCACATGCTGCGCACGTCGTCCGGTTTCAGGTCGGAGTTCACGAAGTTGGAGAAATAGGGGATCCCGTACTTGGCGGTCATCTCCCAGATGGGCCGATACTCCGGCTTCTCCCAGGGAAAGTCCCGGGTGATGTTGTAGGTGGGGATGGGAAAGGTGAAGGGCCGGCCGCTGGCGTCGCCCGCCAGCATCGTCTCGGCAAAGGCCCGGTTGAACATGTCCATCTCTCCCTGGAACTCCCCGTAGGTCCGCTCCAAAGGCTTTCCGGCCACGATGGCCGCCTGATCCTTCAGGTACTCCGGCACGGACAGATCCAGGGTGATGTTCGTGAACGGGGTCTGGAAGCCCACCCGGGTGGGCACGTTCATGTTGAAGAGGAATTTCTGTACGGATTGCCGCACCTCGTGATAGTCCAACCCGTCCTCGGCGATGAAGGGCGCAAGGTAGGTGTCGAAGCTGGAGAAGGCCTGGGCGCCGGCGGCCTCTCCCTGCAGGGTGTACAGGAAATTCACCACCTGCATCAGCGCCACGTCGAAGTGGTGGGCGGGGTTGCTTTCGATCTTGCCCCGCACCCCCCGGAAGCCTTCCAGAAGCAGGTCCTGCAGGTCCCAGCCCACGCAGTAGGGCCCCAGGGTTCCCAGGTCGTGGATGTGGAAATCTCCCCGGAGGTGAGCCTCCCGGATCTCCCGGGGATAGATGCTGTTCAGCCAGTAGTTGCTGATCACCTTCTGGGTGATGTGGACGTTCAGACCCTGGAGGGAGTAGGTCATGTTGCTGTTCTCCCTGACCCTCCAGTCCATCTCGTCCAGATAGTCGTCCACGATGGCGATGTCCCGCAGCAGGCGGCTCACCTGGCGGATGTTCTTGTGCTGTTCCCGGTAGAGGATGTAGGCCTTGGCGGTCTTGGCGTGCCCGTTCTCGATGAGCACCTTCTCCACGATGTCCTGGACGTGCTCGACCGTGGGGATGCCGCCCCCTGCGTACCTGCGCCGCAGGATCCTCACCACCTGGGTGGAAAGCTCCTCGGCCTTCCCCCGGTCCCGGCCGCCTACCGCCTGGGCGGCCGCCCAGAGAGCGGATGTGATCTTCTGTTCATCGAAGGGAACAACCTCTCCGCCCCGCTTGCGGATAGATTCCACGGCACCTAACATAGTTCCCCTCCCAGCCGGACTAGTCGAACCCTTTGAGGCAGTTCAGACCGATTTCTTCAAGGTCTTAAGCTCTCTCTCGAAAGACTTAAGGTCCGTAAACTCCCTGTACACCGAGGCGAAGCGGATGTAGGCCACCTTGTCCAGCTTCCGCAACCGCTCCATGACCAGCTCGCCGATGGCCGCGGCCGGCACCTCCCGGCCCTCGTAGCTCCACAGCTCCGCCTCGATCTCTCCGGCGATCCGCTCGATCTCCTCCCGGGATATGGGTCGCTTCTCGCACGCCTTCAGCAGCCCCGACAGCAGCTTCTCGCGGTCGAAGCTCTCACGCCTTCCGTCCTTCTTGATCACCCAGAAGCCGATCATCTCGATGCGTTCGTAGGTGGAGAACCGCCTGCCGCAGGCCAGGCACTCCCGCCGCCTGCGGATGGTCCCCAGCTCCTCCTGGTTGCGCTTGTCCACGACCCGGGTCTTGGAATTGGAGCAGTAGGGACACTTCATGGCCGCCCACCGGACGCTGGCACCACCTCGATCCACAAGATATTGTGGTTCCATTATAGTGCGAAACACAAGATATGCAAGAGCCGGCTACGGCATTTCTCCGACAATTTCGTCCGCCTCGGCCGGTGTCGGGGCGGCCCGCTTTCTGGAGGGCCGAACCTGCAGCGGGAGAAAGCTGCGGGCCCGGCGGCGACGCGCCCCCTCAGTATAGAAGCTCCGCCCCCTTGCCCTGCTGGATGAGGGGAACGTAGGTCTCCAGCTCCTGGTCCACCTTCGGGTCCGTCAGGTCGATGGTCCGGCCCCGCTCGTGGGCCATGTAGGCGGCCATCACCAGGCGGATCGTCTCCACGCCGAAGCTCCAATCAAAGGCGGCGTCCCGCCCCTGCGAGAAGGCCCGCACCATGTCCCGGTTCTCGTCGGTGTACCCGTAGATGTCAGCCTCGTTGTAGTGCACCGCGATCAACCCCCGGCTGGCCGTGGACTTCTCCATGGCCATCTCCGCGTCGGCGATGCTCCGAGCCGCCTCGTCCCCTACGAACACCGTCAGCGGCGACCGCAGGGTGTTGAACTCGAAGGAGTATCCCGGCCCCAGACCTTCCATCAGCAGCCTCAAGCCCACCATGTCGAACATCCAGGAGTTGGTGAACTGGGCCACCGCCTCCTCTCCGGTCTGCGGATTGCGGTAGCGGATGCTGCCGGTGGCGAAGTCCTCCGCCGGGGCCTTGGCGTAGTCGATTCCGAACCGGTCCTGGAGTTGCTTGCGGTACCGGGGCCGGCCCCACTTGAGGAGAGCCAGGTTGGCCTCCACCGAGACCGGCTCCAGGTACAGCGGGTCCCTGTCCGGCGGCGTGAGCAGGTAGCGGCCCACCGCGATGCTGTGGCAGCCCATGTCGCTGAGCACCCCTCCCCCCTGGCGCACCGGGTCCCAGAACCAGGCCTCGTGGGGTCCGGAGTGCTCCTCCGCCGAGCGCACCAGGGTCATGCCCCCCATCGTCCTCTGCACGGGGGCCAGCTGGGCCCGCCCGCTCTGCACCGGTCCCATGTACACCTGATTCTCGAAGTAGGCGGTGGCCAGATCCGCCTCCCGGGCCAGCTCCACCAGACGGCGCGCCTCCCGGACGTTGCGGGCCAGGGGTTTCTCGCAGATCACCCCCTTCAGGGCGGCGCCGCCCTTCGCCGCGGCAACGATCTCCTCCATGATCTCCACGCGGACGGTGTTGGGTGCGTACAGAGCCAGCACGTCCACCTGCTGTGCCATCTCCCGAACGCTGCCGAAGATCCTGGCCTCCCCCAGGCCGTTGTCCCGGCAGTACCGGGCCAGAGGTTCCGCCCTGCCGCGCTTCAGGATGCCCGCCACCTCCACGCCCCGCACCTGGAGCATGGCCCGGGCCTGAAAGCCGGCGATAAAGCCGGCGCCGATCATTCCTATTCTCAACATGGCGTACCTCCCGGGACCATTCAAGCGTATCCCCGCTAGCCTGTCCAGCGTCTCCGGCGCGCCTGGCCGCCGTGAACCCCTGCTGCCCGCGGAGCCCGCCCTTCCCACGGGCGGCCGGTTTCCGCTATCCTGTCGGACATGCTCACGCTGTCGGTCTTCCCGGACGCGTTCACCGGCAACTTCATGATCCGCCTGCTGGCGGCGGCCTTGCTGGGCGCGGCCATCGGCTTCGAACGGGACATCCACGGACGGGCCGCGGGGCTGCGCACACACATCCTGCTCAGCCTGGGGGCGGCGGCGTTCATGATCATCTCCCAGGAGGTGGCGCTGCGCTACGCAGGGGAGGAGGGCGAGTCCGTGCTGAGGGCGGATCCAGGCCGCATCGCCGCCCAGATCATCACGGGGATCGGCTTTCTCGGCGCCGGGGCCATCATCAAGGAGGGATTTTCCGTTCGCGGGCTGACCACCGCGGCCTGCGTGTGGCTCTCCGCGGGAATCGGCATGGCCGCCGGGGCGGGCCTGTTCGAGATAGCCCTGGTGGTGACGCTCCTGGGTCTGGTGACGCTGGTGCTGCTGAACATCCTGGAGCGCTACTACGCCAAGGACTCCTACCGCGTCCTGGAGATCGTCACCTCCAACGAGGACGACCTGTCCCTGCTCATCCAGACGGTGAAGCGCCCCCGTGTGAAGATCCTGTATCTGGATTTCGAGCGGGACTACGAGCACAGGCGCATGCGGGTGGTCTTCAACATCCGCCTGTTCCACAAAGGGGTCACCGACAAGCTCAGCCACGGGATCGTCCACGATCTGGAGCTGACCGGAAAGACCTTCCACAGCATCAAGTGGTGGCACTAGCGGAGGACCGCGTGAGACACGACCGTAGAGGATTCACCATGCACAGATCCATGCTGGCAGCGGCCGCCCTGCTCCTTCTGGGCGGGGCGCTGGCGGAGGCCCAGAGCCTCCCGGACGGCCTGTACGCCGAGATGAGGACGGGCCGCGGGACCATCGTGCTCGCGCTGGAATACCAGAAAACGCCCCTCACCGCGGCCAACTTCGTGGGGCTGGCGGAGGGGACGATCGCCTTCCGGAACCGGCCCCCGGGTCAGCCCTTCTACGACGGGCTTACCTTCCACCGGGTGGTGCCGGACTTCATGATCCAGGGAGGCGACCCCCTGGGCAACGGCACCGGCGGCCCGGGCTACCGCTTTCCCGACGAGATCGTCCCCGAGCTGCGCCACGACCGTCCAGGGATCCTCTCCATGGCCAACGCCGGACCCGGCACCAACGGCAGCCAGTTCTTCATCACCCACAAGGCCACCCCCTGGCTGGACGGCCGGCACACCGTCTTCGGCCACGTGGTGCGGGGGCAGGAGGTGGTGAACGCCATCCGCCAGGGGGACCGCATCGAGCAGGTGCGCATCCTGAGAATCGGGCCGGCGGCCGGAGCCTTCAAGGTGGACCAGGAGACCTTCGACAGGCTTCTGAGCCAGGCGAAGGAGAGGCAAAAGGCCGCCGCCGAGCGGGCGCGGCGGGAGGCGCTGGCCAAAGTGCGCTCCTCCTGGCCGGGCGCCACGGAGACCGAAAGCGGGCTGCGCTACCTGGTCGAGCGGGAGGGAAGCGGAGGAAGACCCCGGCAGGGCTCCACCGTGGTGGTCCACTACACCGGCAGGCTTCTGGACGGAACGGTATTCGACAGCTCCGTCCAGCGGGGCCAGCCCGCCACCTTCACGGTGGGCCAGCTCATACCGGGGTGGAACGAGGCGCTGCTGGACATGAAGGAGGGGGAGAAGCGACTTCTGATCATCCCGCCGGAGCTGGCCTACGGCGAGCGCGGCTACCCCGGGGTGATCCCCCCCAACGCCTTCCTGGTCTTCGAGGTGGAGCTGCTGAAGGTCAACCCCTGAAGGCGCGCGCTGCGGGGCTGCGGCTCCCCGGCCCGACGCTCCTCCACCGCCCCGGCGGCCGCGGCTGGCGATCCCGCGCCGCCTCCCGGCTACCAGGTGGGGTACAGGTGCGGGACCCGGTCCCGGTATCTCTCAATGTACTCCCGGTTGTACTCGTCTCCGCCGGGCACGTTGTTGCTCAGCCAGACTTGCGGCTTGTGGCCGCGGTCGGCGATCCCCCGGGCCGTCTGGCTCATGAGCCAGTTCATCACGAAGACGGTGGCGATGGTGGCCGTGGAGGTGAGACGCACGTCGCATTCGGGTATCTCCAGCACCGCATCCAGGAGCGGCACGTGGTTGTCGATGGCCACGTCGGCGACCTCGTTCAGGTTCTTCCCTGAAGGGTGCCGGTGCTCCCAGTCCGCGGGGATCTCGGAGGCGAAGCCGTGGGAGTTCACGGTGATCAGGGTGATCCCCAGGCGCTTTGCCTCCAGGGCCGTGTCGATGCCGGCGGAGGTGACGCCGTAGAAGTTCACCACGATGAGGGGGTCCCCCGGGCGAAGATTGTAGTAGCTCAGGATGTACTTGCCCGTTCCCGGAAGGCGCGTCATGGTGGGGTGCGAGTTGGTGACGTTCATCCCGGGAGGAAAGATGGCGCTGACCTGCACCAGTCCGCCCGCCCGGTAGAATATGTCCATGGCCGGGATGGCCGAGTGCCCTCCGGCGCCGAATACGTAGATCAACCGGTCCTCCACCACGGCGTCCGCCAGGATGGAGGCCGCTTTCTCCACCCTTTCCCGTTCCTCCCGCATGATCTGCTGCAGTATCTCCTCGATCTTCCGGTAGTACTGGCCGATGAGGTCGTTCACGTCGTCTCCTCCACGAGCACGCCCTTCTTGAGGATGATGTTGGCGTACAGCGCCCGTTCGCCGGAGGCCAGCACCGCGTAGGCCCGCCCGGCGCGCTCGTAGAAGGCAAAGCGTTCCACCATCTCGAAGCCGGCGAACCCCGGCTGGTGCCGGTCGATGATCCGCCGGTACTCCTCCCAGATCACCGGCAGGGTGCCCTCCCCCGGGTCCGCCGCCATGAGCGCGACGGGACGCTCCACGAAGGTGTCCAGGGGCAGAAGCTTCAGGATGGCCTCCAGAAGCTCCGGCACCCCGTGACCGTCGGCGCGCAGGAGCCGCCGCGCGGTGGATGCGGCCGGGAAATTGCCGTCGGCGATCACCAGCTCGTCGCCGTGGCCCATCTCCATCAACACCTTGAGCAGCTCCGGCGAGAGGATCGCAGGGATTCCTTTCAGCATGGCCGCCACCCGTACAGGGGGCCGAAGGCGGCGCAGGCCCGGTAGTCCGAGCCTTCCGCATCCATGCCGAAGGCAGCCCAGGCGCTGGGGCGGAACGGCGGACCCTCCACGTTGTGCATGCACACGGGGATGCGCAGCAGCGAGGCCAGGCTGATCAGGTCGGCTCCGATGTGGCCGCAGCTGATGGCCCCGTGGTTGGCGCCCCAGCTCGCCATCACACTGTACACGTCCGTGAAGGCGCCCCTGCCGGTGAGCCGCGGCGCGAACCAGGTGGTGGGCCAGGTAGGGTTGGTGCGGCGGTCCAGGGTATCGTGGACCTTCTCCGGGATCTCCACGGTGAAGCCCTCCGCGATCTGCAGCACCGGCCCCAGCCCCCGGACCAGGTTGATCCGCGACATGGTCACCTCCATCCCGCCGCGGGTCAGGAAGTCCGTGGAGTAGCCCCCGCCGCGGAAGTACCCCAGGTCCGCGGGGCGCCAGAGCACCGCCTTCAGGCACTCCTGGGCATCCTGGGGGCTCACCTCCCAGTGCGGCTTGATCACCGGGCGGCCGCTGCGGCTCTGCCGGCCGGTGCCGTCCAGAGCGGTGGGACCCGAGTTGATCAGGTGGATGATTCCGCCCTCCGCCATGCCGGTGGGCTCTACTCCGGTGACGCGCCGGATGGCCTCGGGGCTCCAGTAGGTCCGCACGTCCGAGAAGATCTGCGCCGTGCCGGTCAGGAGAAACCCCAGGAGCATCGCCGCCCCGTTCAGGCTGTCGTTCTCCGTGGCCACGATGTAAGGCTCCCTGATCCCGTTCCAGTCGAAGGAGGAGTTCAGGATCGCCTCCATGAAGTCGCCGTTGGGGAAGTGATCCGTCCACTGCCTCTGCCCCTGGAAGCCGCCGGCGATGGCGTTGTGCCCCAGCGCCTCCTCCCCGTAGCCCAGCTCCTGAAGGCGGGGGTTTCCCACCATCAGGTCCCGGGCGATCAGGGCCATCTGCACCGACAGCTCCCAATCCCGGTCCTTCTGCTCCCGGCTGCGCTGCTTCTCCGGGGGGTTCTCGTCCGCCCCCTCCCGGCAACTCTCCCGCGTCCATGCCACGGCGCGCTGCAGCTCATCTGGATCGTAGATGTGCTCCTCCATGCGCCGGGTGAACTCGCTCATGTCCACGTACTCGTTGCGCATCCCCAGGTAGCGCTGGAAGAACCCCTCCTCCACGATGGAGCCGGCGATCCCCATGGACACCGAGCCCATGGACAGGTAGCTCCTGCCGCGCATGGTGGCCGCCGCCAGCCCCGCGCGGGCGAAGCGCAGGAGCTTCTCCCGCACGTCCTCCGGCACGGAGACGTCCCCGGCGTCCTGCACGTCCCGGCCGTAGATCCCGAAGGCGGGCAGCCCCTTCTGGTTGTGGGCGGCCAGCACCGCGGCCAGGTAGACAGCCCCGGGGCGCTCGGTGCCGTTGAACCCCCACACCGCCTTGGGGAGGAGGGGATCCATGTCCATGGTCTCCGAGCCGTAGCACCAGCAGGGGCTCACCGTCAGGGACACTCCCACCCCCTCCCGTGCGAACTTCTCGGCGGCCATGGCCGCCTCCGCCACCCCGCCGATGGCCCGATCGGCGATCACGCACTCCACCGGCAGCCCGCAGGGATGGCGCAGACTCTCGGTGATGATGCGGGCCGCGGTGCGGGCCATCTCCATGGTCTGAGCTTCCAGGCTTTCCCGGACGCCCCCGAGGCGCCCGTCGATGGTGGGGCGGATGCCGATCCTGGGCAGGGCGCCCTGCAGGCGGTTCCTGGGGGTGTTGACGGTCATGAGCAGGCCTCCTGGGTGTGCTGTTTCGGCGGCTCCAGACCCGGAGGGGAAAGCCGCTACTCACAAATCATAGTGTTTTTTCACTCGCCGGGCCAGCTCCCCGAGCACTTCGCCGGCGGCGCCGGCAAGCAGCAGGTCCGCCAGCTCGTCCTGCCCGGTGGGCTGGTTGTTGACGATGGCCAACCTGGCCCCGGCCCGGGCCGCCGCGGCCGGCACCGCCGCGGCGGGGTAGACCTGCAGGGAGCTGCCTACGGCCAGGAAGAGATCGCACCGGCGGGCCTCCTGGAAGGCGCGGTCGGTCTCCTCCTCGGGCATGGCCTGTCCGAAGGAAATCGTGGCGGGCTTCAGCCAGCCGCCGCACTCCTCGCAGCGGGGGCACTCCGGGGCCGGGTGCGTGTCGAAGAAGGGCAGCACCTCCTCCCACTCGTAGCGCCGCCGGCACTCAAGGCAGGCGATGTAGGCGCCGGAGCCGTGCAGCTCGACGACCCGTTCGGCGGGGATGCCCGCCTTCTGGTGCAGGCCGTCGATGTTCTGGGTGATGACCACCTCGAGCAGCCCGGCGGCGTGCAGCCGCGCCAGGGCCCGGTGCCCGGCGTTGGGCGCCGCATCGCGCATCTGGGGATAACCCTCGATCTTGCGCCGCCAGTACTCCCGGCGCGAGGCCGGGCCCGCGAGAAACTCGGACAGCTCGATAGGGCGCATCTTCTTCCAGATTCCCTGAGGGCCGCGGAAGTCGGGGATACCGCTTTCGGTCGAGATGCCGGCGCCGGTGAAGGCCACGGTGTAGCGGCTGTCCACCACCCAGGCGGCGAGCTCGGCGATCTGGGCTTCCAGCTGCGGGTTCACGGTCCCCTCACTATTGCTGGCTGTCCGGCGGGCGTCAAGCCTCGGGCCGCGGGAGGCAGCTTCCCTTTGTGGCATTCCATCCAGAGATGAGCTAATATCGGAGGTAAGCAAAACTGTGGAGCTCAAGGTAGGCAGAGGAGAATCGGAGCGTGCATCCTCAGATCTACTGGGCAAATTCAATGTTTTCCGACGCGGATCGGATCTTCAATGCGCATTGTGCCGAGGCCCTACGCGGAGCAGGCTACCAAGTGTTCCTGCCCCAAGATGCCGCGGTGAACAACACTAGCAGTGAGTCCGCACCTGACGCAGGAAGCGTTTTCCGCAGTGATACTTCGGCGATCCTTGATGCCGACCTGCTCGTGGCCTGTATTGATCAGGAGACTATAGATTCAGGCGTTGCTTGCGAGATCGGCATAGCTCACGCTCACGGGATTCCAGTTGTCGGCCTGTATACCGACATAAGGCAGCGCCGGCTGGGCATAGGGCGAATGTACAAGAATCTGTATGTTCTTGGAGCCATCGAGAGCGTCGGCGAGGTGGTGTCAACCGTTGAGGAACTCCTCCAGGTAGTCGGAAAGCACCTGCATAGACACCAGCCTGTCGAGTCGGCTGGTGCCGTGACGCAGTTTCATTTCAATGGTGTCGCCCGGCTGTACTCGGATTTTGTGGAACGCTTGGAGAGCTGGTATGCCCCCTCATGGCGGACTGGGCAGTATGTAGAGCGATTCCTACGCTCCGTTGATCCGATTCGAATCATGGAATTCGGATGTGGTGCTGGGGGGATTGGAGGGGACATCTGCACCAAACATCCAGGAGTGTACTATCTCGGGTACGACAACTCCTCTGCAATGGTCGAGACCGCCAGAGCCAAAGGCCAATCCGGCGCTCTATTCACTTCCATATGGTCCGAAGTCGAAGAGGCAGCGCGAGAGCAGCCGTTCGACGCGGCCATAGTGTTATTCAGTCTACACGATACGCCCGATCCGTTACGGAGATTCTCCCTAATAGCTAATTGCATAAGCCGCGGCGGAACAGTATTGCTCATGGATCTTTCCTCTTGGGACCTTCCTGTTTTGACTCGCCTGCTTGCCAAAGGTCTCTCACGACCGCTCGGCTTGCCCGACAGTCGGCTCGACGCGTCTAGACTCTCAGAGCTTGCGGACGCCTCCGGCTGTACCATCCTTGATTGTCAGATTGCCATGCCCCACGTAAACTTTCCATCCGCCGCGGATCTCGGCGAATACCTCAATATCTTTGGGATCATCAAGGGTATGGACCTGCCCTTGGGGCTCAAGGGCGACCATCTACCTGAGGTTGGACGATTGACGGAGGAGATACTCGGGGCTCAAACCTATCCTTTCAAAGACCAGAGGGCTTTCATCGCATGCACGCTGAAAAAGATATGATCACTGAAAGAGGAAGGTTAGTGGCTCTTGAAGGCATTGATCGAGCTGGAAAGAGCTGCGTACTTGCCGCTCTGCCGGGCTTGCTTCGCGACTGCAAAGCTTCTGTGGTTCTTTGCAGTGAACTCAAATCTCCCATTGCTCATGCGCTGAGGGACATGTTATGTAAAGGCGGCACTCCGTCTTTGAAGACTTTTTTCTTTGCAGCAGATCGAGCCTGGGAGTACGAGGTCGACTGCCTCCCCGCACTGGCGCGGGGGGACTTGGTGCTGTGGGACCGCTATGTTGACTCTGCCATAGTCTACCGCACGGTCGAGCTGTCCTTAGGGGATTCTGGCGCTTCTATCGTAGATATGGATTTCGTCAAAAGGATCAACTCCCGCTTCACACCGGCTGACTTGACGGTCTATATTGACATCTCGGTGGAGACCTCAATAGAGCGCGGACGGAAAACGGGCGTTCCGGAACCATATAACCGGGAGTTTCTTGAGAGCGCCCGAAATGAGTACATTAGGCTCGCCGCTGGGGAACGGTACTCCAGGGTGGACGGGGAGGGACCCTTGGAATCCGTGGTTACTGAGACCGCTCGGATAATCCGTGAGCGTTTTCGCGAGATGTTTCCATGACAGCATTTGTTGACAGCGCACGTGCCAGGCTCGTCGTTTCGCGAATCGAGGAGGCATTCAGAAGCCGCGCTGGAATCCTTTCCGAAACGGAGGACCTCGTAGAGAATCAGATTCCCCATGGAGTGGCTCCGCTTTCGAGAGAGCATGCGCTTTTCCTGTTTTACACAGTGGCAAATGACCATGGCATGAAATCCTCTCGTCTCTATTCCGAGGCGAAGACGTTGTTCGTTGAGGATGGCGGCCTATTTGAGCCTTTGAAGGTCTTGGCGAACTACTTGGGACCAGAGGATGAACGTCTTATAACCGCTACTGGTAAGCGCCTGGGCACTAGGTATCCGAAAGAGACGGCCAAGTCGTGGTACCTGAATTCAAAGAGGCTGGTCGATAGGTACGAAGGTGATCCCAGGAACATGCTTCGGTCAACATCGGATGCCCGCGCCTTGATGAAAGAGATAACGGAGTTTCGGGGATATGGGCCAAAAATCGGAGGGATGTTCCTGCGAGCTGCAGTTGGCCTGGGTTTTGCGCGGGTTTCGGGGCTGGAGCAGGTTCTGGTGCCGGTCGACATCCATGATTCTCGAATTTCATTCATGACTGAAATACTGAGACCTGGCAGTGAAGCAAGCCTGCAGGACATAAACTACTACAACTACGTGACCCAGGTGCAAAGGGTCCTCCTTCAGACGTGTAACTCACTGGGACTCGAGTGGCTGGACACCGACCGGGCTCTGTGGATTATCGGGTCGCGCGGTTGCATCAACGGTCGGTGTGGGCTTTGCCCTTTAGCTGACATATGCACTGTCGGCAAAGCCGTCCTCTCTTCGGGCATTTCTCAGCACTGGAGTTTCCGGACAAAGCGGAACAAATCGCCGCATAGACGGAAGTGAACGTCCGCGCGCGAGCGAGACTACTGTAAGACCGCTGAGCGAACGCAGACCGACGAGTGCGAAGCCCCGATCGGCTTGGCGCTACTGGCTTCCCTCGCCCCCCCTTGCCGCCTCCCCCTCCCAGCTCCCCGTGATCGCGACCGTGCATCCGAGGGCGCCCGCTGCCACGGCTCGCGCATAGCGAAAGCCGCCACACCCGACCCGTTGCGCGAGTGGTCGTGTCACCCTATAATAATGCAAGGCCCTCGATGGACGAGATACACACCCTTGAGGGACCAGTTCTCTTGCTCGCTGGCCCCGGCACGGGGAAAACGCATCAACTTGCCAAGCGGTTAAGGTACCTCATCAAGGAGCGCGGGGTTGCCCCCGAGACTATAACCATTATCACGTTCACCGCCGCAGCAGCGCACAACATGAGGGACCGGATCTCAGACGCCTCCAAACCCGATACCTACATCCCCTATCTCGAACAGCCGAGGCTGATCTGTACGATGCACAGCCTCGGGCTGCGGATACTCAGGGAGTGTTCGGACGAGCTGGATTTACGAGAGGACTTGAGGGTAGTCACTGATGATCAACTCCGTACGATGCTCGTAGAAGACGCCGCCCAGCTTGTCGGCTACGAACGCCATTCAGGCGCAGAAACGGCGATCTGCAGGCAAAAGGGTGCCTGCAGACGCGACGGATCACCCAAATGCGTTATATGCGAGAAATACAGAGACCTCATGCAGATCTGTTCGGCAGTTGACTACGACGAGCAAGTCCTGATGGCATGCGAAGTCCTGAGGCATGGACCAGAGCTGCTGAAAAGCTACCGCTCGGCCGCCATCCACCTGCTCGTCGATGAGTACCAGGACATCAACGAAGCCCAGTACGATCTTATCCGCCTTCTCTCAGAAACGAACGAGACAGGCCTCTTTGTGGTCGGCGACGACGATCAGAGCATCTACTCGTGGCGGGGCGGATCGCCGAATCACATCAGGAACTTCCGAAAGGAGTCCGGCGATCCAGCGCGGGTCGTACCCCTTGTCGAGTCGCATCGGTGCCACCGACACATTCTCGAGGGCGCAATGGGTATTGTCGATCGCTACGACCCCAAGAGGATTGGGAAGGCCCAATTCGAATACAGAATTGCGGAAGGTCCGAAGATTCAGATTCACAACACCCCCAGCGACGAGAAGGAGGCGGCGCGGATTCGGAGGGTCGTCGAACAGGCACTCCCCTCGCGAGACGTGCTGATTCTTTTTCCGAGCCGTCAATTCTCGCAGGCAATCGTGAGGGAGTTGAGATCCCACCGGATCCCCTTTACCGCGCAGTTGGCCTCCCCGGGATCTGGGCTTCCTCTGCTAGCAACCTTATCTCGCTGGTTGGAGGCTCCTTCCGACAGCCTGTCGCTGCGCCGCTGCGTTGAGGCAATATTGCAGAGCCCACCCTTGCACGTTCCCTCGGCGCAGGTCCGAACACAGGCCAAGATACAGCAAAGAGAAGCCGCCCTCGGACTTGTGTCCGAGCTCTGGAGGCTCATCCTAGACGGTAAGGCTCGTAGCCTCTGGGAGGCCATCGAGATCAGTGAGAGCAGGCATACACTGTACGGATCCATGAAGGCAGCGTTGCAGGCTTTGTTGGACCACTCTGGAGACAGGAACGGTACGGAACACTTCCTCGGTGTCATGGCGCGGCACCTGGTCCCGTGGAAACGAGTACCTGACTTCCTGTCCGAGGTCGGTTCGTGGGTGCAGGCTCTCGAAGACTCCAGCCAGTTCGGCGCCACTTCAAGCGTCAGGCTGATGACGTTTCAGGCAGTCAAGGGGCTTGAAGCTAATGTGGTCTGCGTGCTCGGTCTCGAGGAAGGGAGTTGTCCCCAGGGATAGTGACGGCGCGGACATCGCCGAGCAAAGTAGGCTCCTATTCGTGTCGATGACCGGGGCGGTCAGCGAGTTGCATCTTTTCCATGCCAGGAAGCGCGCCAGCAACGTCGTGCTGAGGAATGTCTTCAAAGGAAGGTCCGGCCGGCCGGACATTGCACCCTCACGGTTTCTAGACGCGGTCCCCTCGGCGCATGTCGAGCGCATCTCCCACAGAGCATAGAAAGGGTCGCGGACGGACAAGGGAGTAGGCCGCGCACACGTGCAGTCCTGGCCGCGATCGCGGGCAGCGTCCGTTTCGTGGCCACCGCACTTTCCGCGGGCGCCTGATGCCGCTAACTTCGGCCCATCCGGTAAGTGCGCCAGCCTCGGCAGCACCACTCCACACCGCAGCGCAGGGCTGGCGGTAGCGAGGAGCGAGCGGACAGGAGGTCCGCGAGCGACGAGCGTACCGCCACCGAACCCCCCTTTTGAGCGCCCCCCTCCCAGACGTCCAATAGGATACCTTAGCGGGGGGTAAGTCGGGGGGGGGTCTGGGAGGGGGGGCGGCAAGGGGGGTGAGGGCAGCCCGGAGCGTTTCTGACTGTTGGGGTTCGAAGCCCGCTGCAGTGGAGGGCTTGGGAAGTGGCTGATCCGTCCGCTGCAACCGGTATGCGCTCGCTTCCTATGTATTGGGCTTTTCATCATCCCCATTCACGACAGCGGCTGAATGGAGCGCAACATCCAGCTCAGAGCGGAATCCCTCTGTCTCGCCTTCGCGCAGGAACTGGAAGAAATAGTTATAGCACTTAGGCGAAAGCCAGTTGTGCTGGTAACGAGTGGGGATGTCCGCGTCAGCCAGCCATTGATTGAGCCGCTCGAAGTGGGCCTGTGCATACTCAAACTTCTTCTGGTTTTCCGCCGAGGGGTCCGTGATCTCCGAGTCGTCTTTGATCTCCACGACGTGGATCAGATCGCCCTTCTTGAGGAAGAAGTCCGGGCTGAACTCTCCGCGCTTGGGGTGATCGCCTTTCTTCCATGCGTACTCGATAGCGTAGTACCGCTGGGGCGCACTCTTGAGCCAAGCGTCCAGCGCAACGGTGTTTTGCCGCTCGCAGAGCTGCCGTATGAACCTCCGCTCGGGCGTAGCATCGGCAATCGCTATGTTGCAGGGGGTCTTGAAGTCGTGCGCGTTGGTCAGGATCTCCCGGCCTGCCCGGAAATCGCCGTCCGGGTCCTCGACCTCGCGAAAGAATTCGAGCTGCTCGTCAGAAATTGTCTTTTCGCAGTCCGGCGGAATGAAAGCCGTCTTGTCACCGCGCCGCAGCTCGGCGGCGCTGCAACTGATGACCGGGCGGTCGCGGGTTGACAGCGTCCTCAACGCCTTCGGCGTCAGCGTGTAGACCACACGTTTCGCTGTCTTGCGCCGGAGAGGACCCAGGGCCTGGAGGATCTTCTGTCGGTTCTCCTCCGTGATCCTGCCGTTCGTGATCTTCGCGTTGGCGGCTGACGCTGTGACGATCTCCAAGCACCGCCTTCGAGTGAACTTCCGTGTGTAGTTGGTCCGGTCCTGAGGGTCTTCTGCGTCTTTCGACTCCTCGTCTATGCTCTGGAGCCGACGATACATTTCTTCGGCGACTTCCTCGAGTGAGTACGTCTTGTGCGCGATGTGCGTCTTGAACTTTGTGTGCGCCCCCGTGACGGCGTGCTCGTAATCGATCGACACGTCCTCGACTTCCACCTGGGACGGAAGTTCCACGTAGCCCTGTTCGAGCAGGCGGTATTCGCCCTTCTTTGTGAAGTGAGCCGTGTCGGTCTCTCGCGTGTAGTCCAGATCATGCAGGTTGAAGTGATAGCGTGAGTCATCTAAGACTCTGGAAACGAGGCGGCGCTCGATCTCGAGGATTTCGTCTACGAGGTGTTTGATCCGGCCTGCCCAGGCGTCATGATTGAATACGGTCACAACCGGGTCTGCGCCCTGCCAGCCTTCAGGTCGGCGGAGCCCCCGCCCGAGTACTTGCGCGACCAGGAGCTTGCTGTTGAAGGCGCGTTCTTCGTGCGGCACGATCTGGAACACGTTTTTGACGTCCCATCCCTCGTTAAGCATCGACACCGACACGATCCACTCGACCTTGCTCGCCACATTGTCGACGGTCCTAAGCTTGGCGACATTCGGCTGGTGTTCGGCCGCCGATGTCACCGGCAGTACTTTCGCATCGGCCTGGTCGTGCGTGATTCCCTGCCGCTCCTCAAGAAAACTCTGGAGTTCTTCGCTCACCAGCCTGCAACTCTTGATGTCCCTGGTAACGATGATGGTCAGGGGGCGGATGCGACGCTTCTTCAACTCCTTTTTCCAAGCCTTGTGCCGGTTGTAGACGAGCTGCCACTTCTCTTCCGGGTTGTCCGTCTGCGGCATCTCAGCAATGTATTGGACCGTCTTGACGAAACGCTGCTCGATGGCTTCCCGCAGCGAGTAGCGGCTGACCACATCCGCGAAGTATTCGTCACCGATGTAGCAGGTCCCCGATACCCCCAGGACATAACGGAAACCGTACTCTGGGTTGAGCAGGAACTCCTTCCAACGCTTCACGTTTGCGCCGCTCTCGTTGGCCACGTGATGGGCCTCGTCGTTCAATACCGCCACGCGCGTGCCCTTGCCGATCAGGCTGTCGCAGATGGAACCGTGCACGATGGTTTCGGATGCGTTGATGATATTAGGCGCGTGTACCTTAGCCTCGGCCGGAAGCAAATCCCGCAGGTCCGCGTTGCCGGCAAGATCCCGGAACTTCGCGAGCAGGCCAGCTTCGATGGTATTGGACGGACACAGCACCAGTACGCGGTCCACAATGCCCGCGGCGAGCAGAATAGCCGCTACGCCGTAGAGCACGTAGCTTTTACCCGTACCGGTCGCCATGTCCATGGAGCATGCGAGCTGATCCGGAAACTGGAGATGGGATTCCATGCCTCGCCACGATCCGTAACGCTGCTCCAACTCGGCGTTGTCTCTGAAGTTTTCCTCGGCAAGCGCGCGAGGGTTTGCGTACTTCCCGCCGGCCATGTATCGTAGAACCGTGCGGATGGCGTTTTTCTGGTACTCGCGCAAGCCGCACAACTCATCGATGAAAGGTTCGTAGCGGGACTCATCCCACACGGCCGGATCAATGTTGGCTGTGACTTTGAGGACCAAGTCCTCGTTCTTAAACGACTGGCGGTCGCCGCGCGCGGGGCTCATTTCCTCGCCTCTTTCTTTGCCGCCTTTTCCTTCGACGAGGCCTTGCGCTGCTTCGCAGGCACCGTCTTCCTGGCCGTGCCGAAATCGTTCGCATCGATCAGGATACGCGCTTCGTTGCTGTAGATGTCGAGGAACACCGCCATTATCTTCTTGCCTAGCATGTCAGCCCGGAACGCGACTTTCCATCCCGCTTTCTCGATCGCGTCGGCATACTGGACCTCGTCCAGATCGAAGACCTGATTCCCCTCGTCATAATCGAAGTCCAGCATCACCATGGAAAGCGTTTCCCGGTTGCCCTTCTTCTGGAACGGCTGGCGTACCACCGCATCGCTGCGGAAAGTCCTGATCTCGATGAACGCCTTTTCGAACAGCTCTCCCTTCGGCTTCGCGTTCCCGAGCTTGTATTCGAGTTGGGGTGTACGGATGAAATCGAACCCGACAGCCTCGACCGTATCGTTGACGGCCATCTCGTCAGCCGGCTGCTTCAAGGCCGTGAACTCCCGACGGTGCAACTCGTGGATAATGGAATACGGGATCCGCAGCGCGTAGTAGCGAACGCCGCCCAGCGTGATGTAGTCCTGCTGGAAGTCGAATGTCAACGCTGGCGCAATGATGAACACCTTGCTGCCGACGCGGGTCCCCACGGCCTCGTGGATCTCCTGAATCGTTTCCTCGCTGATCGCCGCGTCCTTGTGCTCGAAATGATTGAACACCATCACGTCTGCGCCCTGGCGGAAGCCGTCGAACGCGATGCCGCCCACCTTGTGAGGCTCGTCGCGACACTGGAATAGCTGAAGAGCGAAGAATCGCCAATCCTCCCAGGGGAGTTTCCGTAGTTGCGAGAAGTCGTACAGTCCGGCGTTGAAGAGGGTGAAAGGCTTGGGCTTCAGCTTCGGCCCCCTGTTGCCGATCTCCTTGCAGAGGTTCAGCATCCGCTTCTGGATGGTATAGATCGCCAGCTTGCCGCAGTCGATACCAATCCAGCGGCGTCTAAGCTTCTCGGCAACTGCGCAGGTTGTCCCCGCACCAGCGAATGCGTCGAGGACGATGTCACCGTTACCGGATGAAGACGAAATCACCCGTGAGAGAAGAGCCTCAGGCTTCTGTGTGGGATAGCCAAGTCTTTCTGCGGCCTGTGAGTTCACAGGGAAGATGTCGACCCATGTATCTTGAGGCGCTACTCCTGGCAACTCGTCTGCATACCGCTTAATCCTTGCGACTCCTTTCCTTGTGTAATAGATACGGTGCTCTCGCTCGAGTTTCTGCATTGTCGCCACCGGGCATCGCCATGTCTTTGTGATACCTTTCCACTCGTATCGATAACCTCCACCCTTCAAGCCCGTTCCAATCAGATTATCGTCAGCGAATCGTTCTCTTCGACTTTGTCCATGGCTCCGAAGAGGATGCTAGGGAGGTCCCCATGGACAAGGTGCTCAAGGGGCTACGTGAAGCAGGCCTTGATCCAGCTCCGCTCGCAAAGATGATGCGTGAAAGACTTCGTGCCTCTCGAGCCACCGACGATTTGCGAAGGGCAAGGGTTGAGCGCGAACGCATCAAGCGCTTGCTATCAGAGCGGACGGCTGGACATTACACTGGCCAGGATCTCAAAAGGCGCATTCTGGAGATCCTGGGACCCAACCCAAACCTGAGTGTTGCCTATCGCAAGTTTGAGGAGGTGGACGAGGCCGATCTAGACAGCCTCCTGAAGGACCTTGACCTGCTGGAAAGTCTATCAGACGAGGATGCGCAATAACGCCTCACTGAGGGCTGCGCGCTTTGCCGCACAGCGCTTGACGAGAGATCTTCGCATCACCCGTCCAGAGCAGTTGGTGCTCGAAGACATCGCCATGATGCGAGGGGCGTACGTATTGGAGGGCAAGCTCCATGGAGCTGAGGCGCGATTGATCCGAAAGGGCGAGCACGGAGTGATCCGGATCAGGGCCGACCTCCCTGAGCTGGGCAGGAAACGCTTCGCCATCGCTCATGAGCTGGGCCACTGGGAGTTGGACGGCAGCGTGAACCAACTCTCCGTTTGCACGGCAGACGATATCTCCGGCAGTCGCACGGTTGCTTCCGAAGTCGTGGCAAACGCCTTGGCAGGCGAGCTCCTCATGCCCACGAGGCTGATGGCTCCTAGGTGCAACGAGGAGAATCCCGCCTTGGAGCTAGTGTGTCAAATCGCGGAGGAATTCTGCACCACCGTTACGGCGACCGCGCTACGCTTTGTTGAAGAGTGCCAGGAGATGTGCGTAGCGGTCTTCTCGCAAAACAGGAAGGTTAAGTGGTGGAAGGCACGGGAAGGAGCACCGGTTTGGATAGAGCGAGGGCAAGCCATCGACAATCGGAGCAGCGCCTGGGCTCCAGTGAGTGGCAGCGTGATGGAGCCCGTCGAGACTGAGGCGTGGTTCCCGGATTGGGAAGGCGGAGGCGCCCGAAAGGTCCACGAGCAGTCAATGGTGCTTGGACATTACGGGATCGTCCTAACCCTGCTGTGGCTGATCGATTCCGAGGAAAAAGACAGCGAAGAGGAGGACGACTCCAACTGGTCTCGGAGTATCGGCAGCGCGCTGCCCAGCTGGAAACGCGGCCGAGGACAGACGGACCCCTACTAGTCTGGGCCACGAGCAAGGTCCGCCGTCTGGAACGGCTCTGTGTCGGAAGAACTACTGCGGCTGCAAGAAAGGGCAGCCAGCAGCGGCCTCGCAGATGCACCCCCCTGCGCTCGCCCCTTGCCGATTCGGCTGCGGCAGAACTTTCAGTCTTGCTTCTCCGCCGCATCGAGCATGAAGTCGATCGCTTTCAGGACGGTCTTCTGCCGCGCGGGGGGCAACGATTCGATTCGGCTGATCCGCCGGATGAGCCTGAGGCTCGGGTTTTCGTTCCCCCGGCCATTGTCTTTCAACCCCAGGATTTCGTCGGCGTTCACCTCCAGGGCCTTCGCGAAACGAACGACCATCTCGGCGTTGAGCCAGATCTTGCCCCGCTTGTAGGCCGACACCAGCGCCTGGATGAGGCCCATCTTCTCCGCCAGGCCTTTCTGCGTATACCCTTTCTGCTTGCGGATCTTGGCGAGCCTCTGCTCGATCGTTTTCTGATCAACATCCAGGGGTGGAAGGCTCAGCCGAGACACTCGTGGCATGGCGGGCTCATTATGGTCGGTTTTCTTTTTCTGAGGTTGACACTATCATATTGTATTCTGGGTTCGCTTAAAATCAAGCAGAACCCTCTTGACAGGCTTGCTGCAACACGACGCTTCCCGCCCATAGCGGGAACAAAGAGCCCCGGCTCCCTTGAAGGTTGGCCACCCGGAGGAGCCAGGGCCGATACCCCAAAGAGGAGAACCCCCTCTTTGAAGAGTACCCAGTTCTTGAGTATGGAAGACCTCCCCCTCCCCTTCAAAGACGGGTTCTCCTCGCACTGGCTGTGCCCCCGTGTTGTCCCACGGACACGGGCATAGTACACTGAAAGGAGCAGGAAGACATGGAGGATTCGATGGGTATGACGCTTGAAATACCAGAAGGGGTCGTCCAGGCAATGCGGCTGCCACGAAAGGGAACTAAAGAGGAACTGAAAAAGCTGCTTGCCGTGGCCCTGTATGCAAAAGGGATTCTCGGCATAGGCAAAGCTCGTGAGTTGGCCGATGTATCAAAACTCGAGTTCTATGGTCTGCTCAAGAAAGAGGGTGTGCCCCTGAACTACGGGGAAGAGGACGCTAAGAAAGACATCGAGACGATCAAGGCCCTTTCAGTTTGAAAGTCGTCAGCGACACCTCGCCTATTATTGCGTTCTCGAATCTCAGAAAGCTCCATATACTCAAAGCTTTGTTCGAGCGGATCACGATTCCGCAGGCAGTGTATGATGAGCTCTGCGAGAGAGAACCGTTCCAACCGGTAGAGTGGATCGACGTCCAGAAAATCAACGATCGATCTCGATACAATATGCTACGGCCTGACCTTGATCACGGCGAGAGCGAAGCGATTGTCCTATGTTTCGAGAAGGGCATGGAGCTGCTCCTCGTTGACGATGGAGAAGCACGGAAAGCTGCTGAAAGCCTCGGGATGAAGATCATGGGGACAGGTGGTTTGCTGTTACTGGCCAAGCAACAGGGACTGATCGATTCAGTACGGACGGAGATCGACAAGCTGGAAAAGGAGGGACAATTTCGGTTGTCAGACTCCGTTAGAAACATCCTTCTGCAGGCTGCGGGGGAGTAGGAAGGGTTCGTGTCTGTCTCAGAGACAACCACACAGAACATTTTCTCGACCCTGGTTTTTGGGGTCTAGTTTCTGTGTGATGGATGATCAAGGGTAGCTGCTACAAGGAATCGGAAGCCGGATGGGTCAGAATCTATCACACAGAATCGATGTTCTGGGTGATCACGCACTCCAGCCTCCCCAGCCGGGCGAGCTCCGCCAGGGCGCGGTGGCCCTCGTTCGGCGCCGCGGCGCGGAAGGCGGGGTACAGCTCGGCGCCCCGGGACGCCTCCCGGAAGCCGGAACGCTTGCATCAGGCCGGCGCAGCGCCCAAGATGCTCCGCATGAAAAGGCCACTGCTTCTATGCGTGTCTCTCGTGCTCCTGGCGTACGCAGCCGCTGCAGACGATCGGGGGCGAATCTACTTCCCGAAGAACGGCTTCTCCATACAGCTGCTCGAAGGAAAGGCGACAGACAGGCTTTCCACGGTAGTGACGATGCTTCTGCCGCCCAGCGGCAACTTCGCCGCCAACGTCAACGTACAGGTTCAACCCTACCATGGAACGCTCGCGGACTACGCCGATCTGTCTCTCGATCAGTTCCGGGAAGCAGGGCTTCAGGTGATTCGCTCGGAGAGAACCGGCGAGGGTGCAGCCATCTTCGAGTACACCGGTACGTGGGGTGGCTACGACCTCCACTGGTATTCGACAGCCGTGAAGGCAGGCAACGCGGTGTATCTGGCTACCGCCACCGCTTTGAGCTCGGAATGGGAGACCCTGTCCAAGCAGCTCATCGAGTGTGTCAGCAGCTTCAGGATAGAGCACTGACGTTTCCCGCGGGATGGGAGGGCAACCCCGCGCAGGCATGCCGGTTGCGCTCCGCAGAGACCTCGAGGGCGCTCTTGCGGCGTCAGGCCCGTTGAACCGCCAGCCCCGGCCGGCCTCACCCTTCCTTCTCCAGGCGCCAGCGGTGCTGCAGGCCGGGACGGCCCAGGGCCTCCCGGAGCTCCCGCAGGAAGCGCCGCCGCGGGATCTCCACCGCCCCCAGGCGCACCAGATGCCCGGTACGCACCTGGCAGTCCACGAAGGCGAAATTCCGCTCCTCGAGCCAGCGGCTCAAGGTGTAGAGCGCCACCTTGGAGGCGTCCGGCTGCAGCGCGAACATCGACTCCCCGAAGAACACCCTGCCCAGAGACAGCCCGTAGAGGCCCCCGCAGAGCAACCCGTCGCGGTAGACCGCCGCGCAGTGGGCGATCCGCCGATGGTACAGGGCCGTGTAGGCGGCGATCATGTGGCGGTCGATCCAGGTGCCCTCCTCGTGCCGGCGCGGCGCCTGCGCGCAGCCGCGGATCACCTCGTCGAAGTCGGCGTCCAGGCGCACGCGGAACCGCCCCTGCCGGAGCGTGCGGGCCAGCCGCCTGGAGAGATGGAAGCGGGAGGGGTAGAGCACCAGCCTGGGATCGGGCGAGTACCAGAGGATCGGCGGCAGGACGATCCAGGGGAAGATCCCCTTGCTGTAAGCCTCCACCAGGGTGCGTTCGGAGAGATCGCCGCCGATGGCTACCAGGCCGGTCTCGTCCGGCTGCAGGAAATCCGGGAACACCGGCTCCCTGCGCGTGTCCAGCACGTAGGGAAGCCTCACCGCCTGCCCTCCACGGCCAGCTGCCTCAGGCGCGGCAGGAGCCGCTTCCGCGAGAAGCCCACCTCCCGCTGCCGGAACAGCGCCGTGCCGGGGGGGCTTCCCCCGGGCGCCGGCTCCGCCTCCAGCCCCAGAGGCAGCCTTTCCAGGAGCCGCAGCGCCGCGGCCAGCACCTCAGCGCGGGGAGAGTACACCAGCAGCCTGCGCGCGGCCTGACCGTCCTCCAGCAGCGCCATCACCGCCGCCAGGTCGAGGCTTCTGGCGGCGCAGAAGGCCGGCAGCGCGCGGGCCAGGGAACGGACCCTGCTCTTCCACAGCTGGCGGGTGAGGAGCAGCGAGGAAATCCCCACCGGCGTTCCCCCGCCCCGTTCCTCCTTCAAGTCCCGCCTGAGAAGCTCCCCGGCGCTCAGGTACCCCAACCTCAGCCGCTCCCGGTCCAGACGGCTGAAGTAATCCGGGGGAGACAGGCCGGCTGCATCGGACAGCCAGACGGCCGCCCGGGCATCCCTGGGTGTACCGCGGCCCGCCTGGGGGTCGAGATTCGCCGTGTCCAGGAGGATGGGAGCCAGCAGCAGCGCGGCGGTGCCCGGCTCCAGCAGCTGCGGCCGGCGGCGGCGAAGCTCCTCCCACACCAGAGTGGCGGCCGAGCCGACGGGCTCGCTCACCCGGCGCCCCGGGGCGGGGCTCTCCGCAAGAGGCTCTTCCGGATGATGATCGATCACTTCCACGATACGCAGCTCCCGCCCCGGCTCCAGGGGCAGGCGGGGGGTGTCCACCAGGACCGCCTCCGCCGGCTCGCCCCCGGCGGCGGGGGACAGGAGCCTTGCCACGGCGGGGTGGTCCCGGAAGAAGAGCAGCTTCGCGCGCAGCCCGGCGCGCCGCAGCAGAAAGACGGCCTCCGGCCGCAGCCGCAGGTCGGCGCGGGCCAGCGGGAGAAGCGGCACCACCAGGCGTTCCAGGCTCTCCGCGGCCAGCAGCTGGGCATAGCACAGGGAACAGACCAGCGAGTCCAGATCGGCCGCCGCGCTTCCCATCACCAGCAGCGGCGGGCCCTGGAGGCGCTGGCCGGGCAGCCGGCGCATGGCCAGCCCCGTTCGACGCAGATAGCGCTCAAGCGCGGGTGCGGAGAAGCGCTTCGAGACCACCGGCGGCCTCCGCGGGCAGACGCAGCAGCTTGTGCCGCGCAGTCCGCCCGGAGACGATCTGGAGAGCCGACCTGGAAAGCGACAGCTCGGAGGCCAGCAGCTTGAGAAGCTCCTGGTTCGCCCTTCCCTTCTCCGGCGCGGCCGACAGGCGGACCACGAGCTCTCCCGCCCGCACCCCGTCGATCCGCACCCGCCCCGCGTTGGCGATCACCTTCACCCGCAGCATGAGCCCTTGGGGGTCGCGTCTGTACACGCTGGTCTGCTCCACCGGTCAAGCATAGCAGCGTCCTTCCGGCCGGGCAACGGGGCGAAGACGCCCCCTCCGGCGGACGGCCTTGCCAAGGGCGGACCGCCCGTGTCATAGTGGGGCCATACACGTCAGGAGGGAGTCATGCCGGAGGTCGAGATCAGGCCGAACGTCTACTGGATCGGGGTGAACGACCGCACCACGGACCTCTTCGAGGGGATCTGGCCCATCACGGAGGAGGGCGTCTCGTACAACTCCTATCTGATCGATGACGAGAAAAAGGTGCTCATCGACCTGGCCAAGAAGCTGAAGACCGACGAGTACTTCGCCCAGATCGAGGCCCTGGTGCCCATCCCGAAGCTGGACTACGTGGTGCTGAATCACCTGGAGCCGGACCACACGGGGGTGCTCATCAACCTGCGCCGCATCGCCCCGGAGGTGCCCATTCTCTGCTCCCCCAAGATGAAGGAGCTGTTGGTCACCTTCTACGGCGTCACCGAGAACGTCCGGGCCGTCCAGGACGGCGAGACCGTGGACCTGGGCTCCCGGCAGCTGCAGTTCTTCTCCACCCCCTTCGTGCACTGGCCCGAGACCATGATGAGCTACGATACGAAGGAGAAGATACTCTTTTCCTGCGACGGCTTCGGCGGCTACGGAGCGCTGGTGGGAACGATCTTCGACGACGAGGCGCCCAACATCGGCTTTTACGAGCAGGAGTCGCTGCGCTACTACGTGAACATCGTGGCCAAGTTCAGCAAGCCCACCCTGAAGGCCATCGCCAAGCTGGGCGGGGTTGAGGTGAAGGTGATCGCCCCCTCCCACGGGTTGATCTGGAGAAAGGACCCCGGCCGCATCATGGAGCTGTACCAGAAGTGGGCCGGCTACGCCACCGGCCCCACCGAGCCCGGCATTACCCTGATCTACGGGTCCATGTACGGCAACACCGAGAAGATGATGGAGGCGGTGGCGGAAGGGATTCACAGCGCCGGGGTGCCCCTGAAGATCTTCGATTCCGCCCGCACCCACGTCAGCTACATCCTGCCCGCTCTCTGGACCAACCGCGGAGTGGCCATCGGGGCGCCCACCTACGAGGGAGCCCTGTTCCCGCCCATGGCGGACGTGCTCAACCATGCCGCCCTGAAGCGAGTGATGAACAAGAAGGCCGTCACCTTCGGCAGCTTCGGCTGGAGCGGCGGGGCGGTCCGCAACGTGAAGCAGATCGTGGAGCCCCTGAAGTGGGAGCTGCTGGAATCCTTCGAGTTCCCCGGAGCGCCCACGTTGGAGGAGGTTCGAAAGGGGCGCGAGCTCGGAGAGCGCTTCGCCAGGCTGATCAAAGAGGCAGGCTGACGGCGGCGCTCGCCGGTTTCGAGCCGGAGAGCGGGAGGGGGACTTGGCCAGGGACATCCTTTTCGGGCTGGTCGGCGGGCTGGGGCTGTTCTTCCTGGGCATGCGGACCATGTCCGATGCCCTCAGGAAGGTGGCCAGCGACAGCTTCAAGAAGACCCTGGAGGTAGTCACCCGGCATCCCGTCCTGGGGCTGTTCATCGGCACGGCCATCACCGCCCTGGTGCAGAGCTCCAGCGCCACCACGGTGATGGCCGTGGGCTTCGTCAACGCGGGCCTCCTGACCCTCCGGCAGGCCATCTCCATCATTCTGGGCGCCAACATCGGCACCACCCTGACGGCGTGGCTGGTCTCCTTCTTCGCGGTCTTCAAGATCACAACCTACGCCCTGCCGGCCATCGGGGTGGGCTACTTCCTCGGCCTGCTGGGCAAGACGCAGAAGCAGCGCCGCTGGGGACAGCTCCTCCTGGGCTTCGGGCTGCTCTTTTCGGGGCTGGGGTTCATCAAGGACGCCTTCGGACCCCTGAAGGACAGCCCCGCTCTGCGTGCGGTCATGGTCAGCTTCTCCTCCTACCCCATCCTGGGGGTGCTGGCCGGTACCTTGATCACCGTCATCCTGCAGAGCTCCTCGGCCACCATCGCCCTGCTGCAGCTGCTGGCCTTCTCCGGGGTGATCGACTTCTCGGCGGCCCTCCCGATCATCCTGGGCGACAACATCGGCACCACCATCACCGCTCTGCTGGCCTCCATCGGCACCAACACCAACGCCCGCCGCGCCGCGGTGTCCCATGCCGCCCTCAACATCCTGGGGGTGTGCTACATGATCGTGTTCGTCTATCTGGGCTGGTACGAGAGGCTCATCGACGCATTTCTGCCGGGGCCGGTGAGCCCGGGGAACATCATGGTGCACATCGCCCTGGCCCACACCACCTTCAACGTGCTGAACTCCTTCGCTGTGTTCCTGCCCCTGATCGGGGTGCTGGAGAGGATCGTGACGCGCCTGGTGCGCACCAGGAAGGGCGCGCTGGAGATGGCGCCGGTGTATCTGGAGCGCCACCTGCTGGACACCACCTCCCTGGCCATGCAGCAGGCGGTGAAGGAGCTGCTGCGCATGATGGGCATTGCCTCGGAGGCGTTGGCGAACGCAGTGCGCTGTCTGTTCCACTACGATTCGCAGCTTGCCGACCGCACGCGCCAGCAGGAAGACGCTGTGGATCTGCTGCAGAAGGAGATCACCCAGTACCTGGTGGAGATTTCCGAGCGCAGCATGGACGCAAGCGAGGCGGAGGAGATTCCGGTGCTGATCCACTCGGTGAACGACGTGGAGCGCATCGGCGATCACGCCGAGAACATCATGGAGCTCGCCCTCAGGCGCCAGGAGCAGAGGCTGGAGTTCACCGACAGCGCCGATCGGGAGCTGCGGGAGATCTACGAGCTCATCCGCACGATGATGCAGGATGTGACTGCGGCGCTTTCCGGCAATCAGGAGGCGGCGGCCCGCCGCGCGCTGGCCGCCGAGACTGCCCTGAACGCGTTGCGGGACCGGATGAAGGACAACCACGTCAGGCGGCTGCAGGAGCAGGAGTGCAACCTTCTGTCGGGCCTGATCTTCATGGACTACGTGGACAACATGGAGAAGATCGGCGACCACCTCACCAACATCGCGGAGGCCAGCCTGCGCGGAATGCGCTGGGACGTGGAGCTGGAGCCGGAAGGCGACGGGCCAGCGCCGCAGGCGGCGGGTCCCCCGCAGGCGGCGGGGGAAAGTCCCGGCGGCACTACTCCTCCGGCTTGACCAGCTCCCCCTCCCAGTCGACGATCCCGCCGAAGTTGGTGACGTTGCTGAACCCCAGGCTGCGCAGCGTCTCCTCCGCCACCGAGGCGCGGGCGCCCGAGCGGCAGTAGACGATGATGCGCGCCGAGCGGTCCTGGGTGGGCAGATTGTCGCCGATCAGGTCATAGGGGATGTTGATGGCCGACGGGATCGCCCCGGAGGCGAACTCCGCCGGCGTGCGGACGTCGATCAGGTAGGTATTGGGCTCCTGCCGGTCGATGATGGCCTGCAGGCGCTGCGTGGTCAGGGGCTGCGCCTCCAGGCTGCCCTGGGCCACTCCCGCTGCCGCCACCGCGAGCAACAGAACCGAAAGGGCGAGAATTGCTTTCATGCGTTCAAGGTACCCTCAAGGCTGCGGAGGGGTCAACTTGGGCGGTGCGCCCCGGCCCGGCGGCCGCTCCGCTCAGGGGGCCGAACCGGCCAGCCTGGCGGTGCGCCGCAGGAGCTCCTCGGCCACCTCGCGCTTCCGCCGTCCCAGGCCGCAGGAGCTGGCCACATCCACCCGGCGGCCCACGGCGGCCTCGACCACGGCCAGAATCCGGCCGAGCTCGGCTTCGCTTGCCCCCTCGTGAACGAACCCGGCGATCATGCGGCTGCTCTCGGGCAGCTGCAGCTCCGCCAGCGGCGCGTAGAAGCCCTCCTCGCTGCGGGGCGGCTGCTGCCCTTCGGCCAGGGGGTAGTGGATGAACGCCAGAGGGTGATCATGGGGCCAGCGCTGGACCAGCAGGTTCGACATGCGCACCAGGTGCCCGGTGGTGGAGAGCCGGGTGAGGGCGCGGTTGTTGAGATCCCCCAGGCAGAGGTGGATCCCCACCGGCACGGCGGGGTTCAACAGATCCACCAGCGAGAGAATGCTCTGAAGGGGCAGCCCGTTGGCGGTCTCAGGCTGGCTCACCACCATGCCGAGCTCCACGGGGACCTCGATCTGCACCACCACCTCCCCCGCGGCCGCGGCGGCGATCGCGTTCACCTCCAGGGCGATCTGCCGGTTGAACGCCGGGGCGTAGCGCACCGCCTCTTCCGGCTGCATCGAGGTCATGGTGATGTCCAGACCGGCCGGCACTCCCACCTGGAAGCGCAGGCTCTCCAGCCCGTGCTCCCTGCGCAGCGCAGCGAACACGGGGTAGCTCTTCTCGAAGGACTCCCGATACCCCAGGGTCAGGTGGGAGGGCCAGCGCTCCGGCGGAAAAGAGGCCTTCAGCAGGTACCCCGACTGGTAGTCCTTCTGCAGCCCCCGCTCGGGCTCGCGCACGATCTCCCGCAGCACCTGGAAGGCGCCGCTGTCGGCGCAGCGCTGGACCTGCGCCGTGATCCATCCCTGGCGCGTGCCTTTCGGGTAGGTGGAGGTCTTCTCGCCCACCTCACCGTCCGGAAGGCTGAGGAGGTGCGGGCCGAGGTACCGCAGGGCCTTCTCCATGGCTTCGCGTTCGGAATCGAAGGGGAGGCTTCCCACCAGATGGGCGTGTCGGGCGTTCATGAATGGCTCCTCTCGCAGGATCGCTGTCACCCTTCAATATAGCGGTGCCGCTTCACTGCGGGCAAATCCGCCGCCTCAGCCCTCCTCACCCCTCGCCGGCCGCAGCGGGGCGCCGGGGAGGGCGCAGCAGGCACCACTGGATCGGTCCGCCTCGGGGGATGCGCACCTCCTCGGCGGTGAGGAAGCCGAAGTGCTCGTACAGCGGCAGGTTCTCCCGCCGGTGGGTCTCCAGGTAGCAGGGCAGCCCCTGCCCATCCAGCCAGGAGAGCACGGGACGCAGCAGCGCGCCGGCGTGGCCTCTGCCCTGGTG
The DNA here is from genome assembly GCA_964490725.1 of uncultured Spirochaetaceae bacterium. GTDB lineage: Bacteria > Spirochaetota > Spirochaetia > SZUA-6 > DRHE01 > CAZBDU01. The sequence goes on from CAZBDU010000021.1 coordinate 62,466, forward strand.
CGCCGGGTCCACCGCCAGCAGCGCCAGGTACCAATGGGGCCCGGGAACCAGACGGTGGTGCACCCGCAGCCCGAAGGTCGAGGCCCCCACCATGCGGCGGACGGCAGGCACGCCCGCCCGCGCCAGCAGCTTCAACCCTCCGGCCAGCAGGCTGGGCACGGCCACGACTCTCCGGTCTTCCGGTGTCTGCCAGTAGGCCAGTCCCTCGCAGGCGGCCGAGGTGACCAGAACGTTGCCCTGCTCGATTCCATAGCTCAGGAAGAGGCGGAAGACGCCCCGGGACAGGCGCATCCTGCGCCGGGCGCCGGGAAAGAAGTACCTCTGCAGGGGGTCGTTCTGCATGGCCGCGGCCGCCACCGCCGCCAGCCTGACGGCATCGTCGCGGCCGGCACGTTTCAGTCCGCCGATTTCATCCACCATGAGCGAATCAGCAACAAGGCCGCCTGCCCGGCCCGCCCGGGGCCCGCTTCAGGGGAGGCTGAGATAGAGGATCTCCTGGTCGTCCGCCCTGGCCGCCTGCTGCCGGTAGCGTACCTCTCCCCCTTGCCAGGCAGCCAGCGAGGTGCGCCCCTCCCATAGCAGGTCCAGCACCTTCCCGGTGAGACAGACCGTCAGCCCGTAGGGAACGGGCACCGAGCGCAGTCGGGCCGGAAGCGCGCGGAGGAATCGCTTCCGCTCCTCCTCGGTGAACGCCGTCCCGTTGGCCTTGATGTCGATCCACAGATCGGTGCCACCCAGGACCCTCTCCCACTCCGGGAAGAAGGTGTCCCGGCAGAGGGTCAGCCCCACCAGGCGGCCGTCCACCCGAAACGGCCGGGCATCGGCCAGGCTGCCCGGCTCCACGCCCACCGCATCGGACTCGAACTCGGTGAGGAACACCTTGTCCTGGCTGTAGAGCCGGCGTCCGTCGGGGCCGAACACCTGCGCCCGGTTGACCAGTCTGCCGCCGCCCTCCTGGCTCCAGGCGAAGTGGCTCCCCGCCACGATGGCCACCCCGTAGCGGCGGGCAAGACCGCCGAAGATCTCCTCCACGGCCCGCCCGGCCACTCCCGAGTTGAGAGCGAGCAGGTCGTGAAGGGTTCGCACCAGAGGCTCGCCCCGGCGGATCTCCGCCAGGGCCTGCTCCACGGTCTCCGCACGGGCCAGAACGTCGCCGTAGGGGATGAGCGCGGTGAAGGCCCCCGAGTACTCGGGAAAGACCACCAGCTGCGGGCGAAAGCCGGGGGCTCCTTCCACGGCGCGCTGCACCAGCGCGCCGATCCGCTCCCGGTAGGCGGCGAAGCTGCGCAGAGCCTGCGGGTCGATGCGAAACTGGACCGCCGCCACGCGCAGGGGGCCGCCTGGTGCGGCCGGCGCCGCCGGCAGGGTGCGGGGGAGCACCGCCACGGCAAGCGCCGCACAGAGGAGGAAGACGGAGTGGATTGGCCGCCGCATGAGCATGCGAAGTCAGCTTAGGGACCGTCGCGGGCGCTGTCAACTCCCGTCCCCAGCGGGCCGAGTGCGACCGGCCTGGCGGCGCCGGCGACCCCCGGCGACCCTGGCCCGCAGTCTCCTCCGACTCCCGCGACCCCGCCCCCCCGCCGCGCCTCGGCGCGGGCCACCC
>CAZBDU010000022.1:0-63631 GCA_964490725.1 uncultured Spirochaetaceae bacterium
CCCCCTCCCCGGCCGCCCCCGACTCGCGGGCCGCCCCCTCCCCGCCGCCGGCGGAGAAGGCCAGCAGGAACGGCTTCTCGTTGCGCGCCAGGGCGCGGCGGTCCAGCCGCTGGGAGAGCCCGCTCCAGGGGCCGCCGTCGAACCAGAAGGTGAAGCGGCGCTCCCCCTGGTCCATGTGCGGGATGAAGCGGCGCTCCGCCAGAAAGGGGCGGCCCTCGAAGGGGTGAGCCGCGTAGGCCGGCGAGCGCAGGAGAGACAGGCGCAGCTCGCCGGCGCTGAAATCCGAGCCGTAGCTTCCCTCGTTGATGCAGGTGAGCGCCAGGTCCCGCCGGGCGGAGGCCACCGCCAGCCATTTCTGCGCCACGTTCTCCTCCCCCGTCCCTTCGAGGCGCTCCACTCCGAAGGGCGCCTGCCCCAGGCAAGCGGCATCCTTCAGCACGGTCGGCGCCGAGAGCTTGAGCATCCTGTTCCGCTCGTTCCAGTAGACCCACAGGTCCACGCGGATCTCCGTGCCCCGCCTGGGGAGGAAGTACCGCTGGCACAGAAACGAGTCACGGTAGCGGAAGAGAGCCTCCACCACGGTGCGGACCTCCCCCTCCTCCACCACCCGCAGCGACCCGAGCTCCGCCGGAGCGCCTTCTCGCAAGCGGGAGCCCTCCTCCGGCTCCATGAGGACCGCCGCGCCCTCCAGGTCCCGGAACCCCCGCACGCGCATCCCCCAGGGATCGCCGTCGTCCCGCATCACCAGCAGGCGGAAGGCGTCCTTCTCCAGCAGGTCCACTCCACGCACCGCGTAGCGGTCCACCAGCCCGGTGGCCCCGTCGATGTGGACCTGAAGCTCATCGCTGCGGAACTCGATCCCCCGCCGGTCCGCCGGCGGGGGGGCTGGCGCCCGCTCCCGCAGCTCGAACCGGCAGTCGAAGCGGCTCACCGCCCCGGCGGCCAGCTCCGCGGCGAACACCACCTTCTTGCGCCAGTCGATGTTCAGGTTGCTGGCCTCCTTTTCCAGCTGGCAGGGGACCCTCCGCCCCTCCCTGCTGAGCACCGGGTGAGACCATAGCTGCCCGCGGAGCGGATCGGGAAGGTTCAGCTCGCATTCCCAGACGCCCTCCACCGCATAGGGATGCGGGTTCCAGGCCAGGATGGGGATGGTCCCCTGCGGGGCGGGCGGCTGGCCGCGGCACAGGGCGAAGAAGGCGCGCGCCTTCAGGCGCGAGAGAAGCTCCAGCCCGTGATCCATCAGCTGCAGCGCCCACTCCTCCACCGCCCGGGTCCCCGAGCCCGGCAGGATGTCGTGAAACTGGGCCAGCAGCAAATCGTAGAGGGCCCGCTCCATCTCCTGGAAAGGATAGTCCAGGAGCTGCAGCAGCGCCGCCTGGCTGAGGGTCTTCTCCGTGAGGAGATACTCGCTCTCCAGCCTCCGGTAGCGCTGCTTCACCCGCACCTGCGAGGTGTAGCACCCCACCGCCCAGGGGTTGAGGCTCCTCCGGTGCTCCCGCAGGGGCTCGCCCCCTTCGCGCAGCGCCCGAAAATACGCCTCCGGGGTGGAGTGCACGATCCGGTGCTCCCCCTCCGTTTCCGCCAGGCGGCGGATCGCCTCCAGGTCGGCGGCGGAGGGGCCTCCCCCGTGGTCCCCCACCCCCCAGAGGACCATGCCGACCGGCCTGTCCGGGTGGGCCTCCAGCCAGTCCCGGATCTTGCCGGCGGCCTGGCCCCGGCGGGTGAGGTAGTGGTTGAACCCGCGCGAGGCCGCCACGCGCGACCCGTCGTAGCCCACCCAGAGGAAATCCTCCCCCGGCAGGCTCAGGTCCTTCTCCTTGGGGCGGCAGAAGAGGTAGGAGTCGTAGCCTGCCCGCGCCAGGAGCTGCACCAGCCCCCGGGAGTGCCCGAAGGAGTCCAGGTTCACCGCCGTGGTCGGGCGCACGCCGAAGGTGCGGGAGAAGTAGCCGCGCCCCGACAGCATCTGGCGCAGCACGGATTCCCCGCAGGGCATGTTGCAGTCCGGCTGCAGGAACCATCCGCCTATGATGTGCCACCGGCCTTCGGCCACCAGGCGGAGGATTCGCTGGAACAGGCGGGGGTCGTACTCCTGGACCCAGCGGTACAGGAGGGCCTCGTTGTGGTTGAACACCAGGCCGGGGAAGCTGCGGCACAGGTCGGCGGCCGTCCTGAAGGTGGCCACGGCCTCCGCGGCCCCCTCCTCCCACTCCCACAGCCAGACCGGATCCAGGTGGGCGTTGCAGACAAGGTGGATCGCGCTCATGCCGGACAGTATACAGGATGGGAGGACGCGGGCCACTTCCGGGTTGGCCCTGTCCCGGGGGCTGCGTACATTGCCAGCGAGGCTGGCAAGAATGCCGCAGCTGTACATCTTCGACATGGGCGGGGTGGTGAGCACAAACACCAACGTGCTCCCCCATATCGCCCGGCATCTGGGCCTGGACGTCAAAGAGACCGATCTGTACTCCCTGGCGGACGGAGATCTGGTGGAGCTGATGCGGGGCCTCATCACCGAGGGAGAGTTCTGGCGGCGCTTCTCCCGGCGGGCCGGCCGGCCGGTGGAGGAGGACCTCTTCCGGCGCTTCTTCCACCCCCGGCCCGTTGCGGGGATGGCGGAGCTGGTGGCGGAGCTCCGGGAGGAGGCCCGGGTGGTGGTGGGCACCAACACCATCGAGCCCCACTACCGGGTGCATGCCGAACGCGGGGACTACGGGCCTTTTGACCGGGTCTACGCCTCCCACCGCATGGGGCTGGCCAAGCCGGACCCGGCCTTCTACCTGCACATCCTGAACCACGAAGGCTGCGCCCCGGGGGAGGCGGCGTTCGTGGACGACCTGAGCGCGAACGTGGAGGCGGCGGCCCGGCTGGGAATCGCCGCTTTCCTCTTCACCGACGTGGAGACCCTGCGGCGAGATCTGGCCCCGCTGCGGGGACCGCGCAAGCGCTAGAGCTCCGGAGCCGCGCCGCCCGGAGCGCCGGAGAAGCTGGAGAACAAGAAGCTTGACAACCGCCCGACAGGCTCTACAATCGAAGGGAAAGCCGGTTCTTTGACGAAGAGAATCGAAAAAGGAGGTCAGCATGAAAAGAGGTATCAGCCTGCTGGGAGTGGCTGCTCTGGCCATTCTGCTCTGCCTGCCGGCGTTCGCCGGCGGCGGGACCGAGGCGGCCGGCGCGCCAACCGCCGGCGGGGTCGTGTTCTACCTGGCGCCCAACCAGTTCGACGAGTTCCAGACCACCGCCTCCAAGATGATCAAGAAGTACGTGGAGGAGGCGGGGTACGAGTGCAGGCAGCTGGTGGCGGGCAATGAGGACGTTTCCCTGCAGCTCAACCAGCTGGACAACGCCATCACCCAGAAGCCGAAGGCCATCATCATCGCGGCCACCGACGGCACGGCGGTGGTGGACGGCGTGGAAAAGGCCAGGGCCGCCGGTATCCCGGTGATCGCCTTCGACCGCATCATCAGCGGCACGAAGGTGGACTTCACCTCCGTGGCCGGGTGCCGGAAGATGGGCATCCTGGCCGCAGGGGAGATCGCCCGCCTTCTGAAGGAGAAGAACGGCAGCGTGAAGGGGAAGGTCCTGGACATCATGGGCGACCCCGGAGACTCCTACACCGTGTTGATCGAGGAGGGATTCAAGGACACCATCGCCCAGTATCCCGACGTGAAGGTGGAGACCAAGATCGCCGACGGCTGGGAGGCCTCCAGGGCGGCGAACATCGCCGACGACTACCTGGTGGCCAACCGTGACACGGACCTGATCTTCTCCCACGCCGAGCACCTGGCCGCGGCCATCCAGGCGGTGCTGGAGACCAAGGGCTACAAGAAGGGAGAGATGCTGATGGTCTCCACGGCGGGGATGCCCATGGGTCTGAACCTGGTCAGGGACGGCTGGCTCCAGTCCACCGTGGAGCAGCCCCTGGCGGCCCAGGCCGAAGGGGTGGCCATGTTCCTGAAGGACGTGATCGCCAAGAAATCGATCAAGGAGGGGCCCTACAAAGTGGGCGGGTTCGACTCGGAGCTGGTGGAGCAGAAATACGGGCCGGAGCTGCGCATCCCCGGTTCGGTGAGCACCCTGAAGAACGTGGACGATCCCAAGTTCTGGGGAAACCAGGTACGCGAATAGGCGCGCCGGGGGTGAGGCCCCCGGCTCGCGTCGAGACACGACGGGGGCTGCGGGGAGGGCGGAAGCGCTCCCCGCGGCGCCCCATACAGCCAGTCTGTTCGGACCGCGCGGTCTGCCCGGTGCCGAGGAAAGGTATGCATGCAGGAGGCTAAGCCGCAGGCGAGGGAGGCCCACCTGGCCGGCCGGAGGCGGCCGGAGGTCGGGCTGCTGCCGGTCCGCAAGGAGGCGCTGCGCTGGATCCTGGACCACATGGTGTGGTTCATCCTCCTCATCGTGCTCCTGGCCTTTTCCCTCGGGGTCAAAGGTTTCGCCCAGTTCGACATCTTCCGCAACATCTTCTACCACGCCGTGTTCGTCGGCATCCTGGCCATCGCGGAGGCGATGTGCATCATCAGCCGGGAGATGGATCTGTCGGTGGAATCCGTCCTCGGCCTGAGCGCGGTGGTCACCGCTTATCTGACCGGGGCCAGCTCGGATGCCTCCGGGCTCATGGTGAACGGCTTCCTTACGCTGGGGATCGTGGTGCTCATGGGCCTGCTGATCGGCCTGTTCAACGGCGTTCTGATCGTGCGCATGAAGATCAGCTCGTTCATCATCACCCTGGCCGGGTACCTGATGTTCCGCGCCGTGGGCCTGCTCATCACCCAGGGCCACGGAGTGATCAGGCTCAGGCCGGAGGTGGTGGCGGTGGCCAGAATCGACATCGGGCCCATACCGCTGATGATCATCATCATGCTCACCTTCTACGCCGCCTTCCACCTCCTCCTCACCAGAACGCGCTTCGGCAGGCACATCTACCTGGTGGGGGACGACAGGGAGGCCAGCTACAACGCCGGCATCCGGGTGGACCGCGTCCTGCTCAGCGTGTTCCTCCTGAGCGGGGCTCTCTCGGCGGTGGCAGGCTGGCTCCTGGCGGCGCGCACCAATGGCTCCTCCCCGGGGATCGGCATGGGCATGCTCTTCGAAGCGTTCGCCGCCGTGGTGATCGGAGGGGTGAGCCTGCGCGGGGGGGTGGGGAACCTCACCGGCGTGTTTGCCGGTGCGGTGCTGCTGAGCGCGATTTCCACCGCCATCTCGATCCTGGGCATGCCGCCGTTCTACATGAACGTCATCCGGGGCGGCTTCATCATCATCGCCGTGCTCCTGGACGCCCTGATCAGCCGGGTCCGGCCCCTGCTGCTGTGAGCGGGTCGCGCGAGGCGGCGAGCCATCAAGGAGGAACGCGTGAAGGCAGTGGTCTGGAACGGAGCCTACGATCTCTCGCTCCAGGAAGTCCCCGATCCGGTGCCCGAGGAAGGCCAGGTGCTGATCCGCAGCCAGGCGGTGGGGATATGCGGGAGCGACCTGGAGATCTACGACGGCAGGTTCAAGCAGAGCGTGCCGCCGCTGATCATCGGGCACGAAGGGTGCGGCATCGTCGAGGCGGTGGGCCCCGGGGTCCGAAAGGTCCGCAAGGGCGATCGGGTGAGCGTGGAGTGCATCCTCTACTGCGGGGAGTGCGAGTTCTGCCGCCGGGGGCAGCACGGCCTCTGTGATCGCGGAGGCGTCATGGGCATGATCGGCGCGCAGGGGGAGTACGCCGAGCTCTTCGTGGCCCCGGAGAAGAACTGTCACCCCCTGCCGGAGAACATCGACTTCAGGGAGGCCGCGCTGATCGACACCCTGGCGGGGCCCGCCCACGGGATCGGGTTGATCGACGTGCCCCGGGGAAGCACCGTGGCTGTGTTCGGCCCCGGGCCGGCGGGCCTGTTCTTCTGCAGGCTGGCGAAGCTGCGGGGAGCCTCCCGGGTCTACCTGGTGGGCACCCGGGACAACCGGCTGGAGCTGGGCCCCCGCTACGGGGCGGACCGCAGGGTGAACGTGGGCCGCGAGGAGGTCACGGAGGTCATCCGCGGGGACACCGGCGGCAGGGGCGTGGACATCGTGATCGAGTCGGCCGGCTCCGCCAAGGCGCTGAACGATGGAATGGGGGTCCTGCGCAAGGGGGGCACGCTTCTGATCTACGGGGTGTTCGGCGGCGGGCCGGTGGCGGTGGACATACAGCCCATCCAGCTGTTCGAGCTCAACATCATCGGCAGCTGCGGCCTGGATTACCCGGGCGCCATCGATCTGGTGAGCCGGGGAGAGGTCCCCGTGAAGGGGCTCGTCTCCCACACCTTCTCCCTGGAGCAGCTGCCGGATGCCTTCGGCAGCGGGCTCATCGCCGAGAGGCGCGAGGGCTACATGAAGGGGGTGGTCCTGTTCCCCTAGGAGGGTCCGGGATGGAGCCGGCAACAGCGGCCGGCGCCCGGCGGGGCTGGGAGCAGGCGGCGAACAGGGAGAGCAAGAAGCGGCGACCCGGGCAGGCCCGGGAGCGGGGAGGAGAGCCTGGATGAGCACGCAGCAACGGAGCGCTCCGGTTCTGGAGGCCAGAAACATCAGCAAGCGGTTCGGCAAGGTGCAGGCGCTGAGCCGAGTGAGCCTGGAGGTCTACCCGGGTGACGTCCTGGGGCTGCTGGGAGACAACGGAGCCGGGAAATCCACCCTGATCAAGATCATCTCCGGGAACCACCGGCCCGACGAAGGGGAAGTCTACCTGGACGGCCGGAGGGTGATGTTCCACTCGCCGGCGGAGTCGCGGGCGGCGGGAATCGAGACGGTCTACCAGAACAGCCCGGTATGCGAGAACGCCTCCGTGGCGGCCAACTTCTTCATCGGCAGGGAGCTGTGCGGCGGCATGCCTGGCCTGAGGGTGCTCAAGGAGCGGGCCATGCAGGAGGAGACCCGCAAGGTGCTCGCCGAGATCGGGATCGGGGTGCCTTCCGTGAAGTCCAAGATGGGCTTCCTCTCCGGCGGGCAGCGGCAGGCCATCATCCTGGGCCGCTTTTTCCACTGGGGAGGGAAGCTGGCGCTGCTGGACGAGCCCTTCGCGGCCCTGGGGGTGGCCGAGTCCCGCAACGGCCTGCAGCTCATCCGGCAGGTGAGCGCCAGGGCCCTGCCCATCATCCTCATCACCCACAACATCGAGTACGCGTTCCAGGTCATGAACCGCTTCGTGGTGCTCCGCCACGGAGAGGTGGCGGGCCAGGGCAAGGTGGAGGAGGTCACCCCGGACGAGGTGGTGGCCATGATCACCGGCGCCATCCGCATCAAGTCCTAGGCATCACGGCTCCCTCGCTTCACTGCCTCCGCACGGCCGGGAGCCGGGCGTCAGGGTGGCCCTGACCTACAAGAGCTCGCAGGAGCGAGCCCTCCAGACGGTCGCGGGGATCGAAGAGGCGGGCGGGACGGCGATGGCCGTCCAGGCGGACCTCGGCGACCCGGAGGGAATGGGCGCGGCGGTCGGCGAGATCGAGCGGAGGTTCGGTGGGATCGACGTCCTGGTGAACAACGCCGTACAGTGGCCGGCGGAGCGGTTCTCATTCGAGGAGGGACCGCCCGGGAGCTGGGAGTCCTTCTTTGCCGTGAATCTCTTTGGGACCGTGAGGCTCTGCCAGCTGGTCATACCCGCAATGAAGGCGCGGCGCTGGGGCCGCATCGTGCTCCTGTCGAGTGATCTGGCGGTCGATTCCATGAAGGGCAGCGGACGCTACAGCACCATGAAGGCGGCGCTGTTCGGCCTAGCCGCGAACCTGGTGGTCGAGCTTTCGCCTTTCAACATTCTGACCAACGTCGTGCTGCCGAGCTGGACGCTCACAGAACGCGCGCGCGCCCACTTTCCGCAGTCGTTCCGGGAGGTCGCGGCGGCGGCCTTTCCAACCGGTCGCGTCACCACCCCCGAGGACGTTGCATCCCTGGTTCTCTACCTGGGCTCGGGGGCAAACGGCCACGTGAACGGGGAGCATATCCGTGTCACGGGGGCCGGTTCTCTCCCCCTCATGGGGTACCTGTGGGAGCAACAGCGCGCGGCGGGCGCGCCAGGGTGAGGAGGACCCCACTCCGCCGGCTGGCGGCTGGCCACCCGGGCCGCGCGTGCGTGCAGGCCGCAGGCAGGCGTGGTAGAATGAGCCCATGGAGAATAAGGCGCCCGAAATCGGCCTGATCCCCCTTTCCCTGCCCCGGGAGCGGACCGACCTGGCGCAGGGCTTCGCCGTGGCGGCGGCCGAAACCCTGCGCGGCCGCGGGTTCGCGGTGGACACCACCGGAGAGCTGGTGCTGGATACGGAGCGCTGCCTGACGGCGGCCTGTGGTTTCCGGGACGGCGGGGCGGACTGCATCCTGATCCTTCTGGGCACCTGGGTCTTCTCCCCCACCGTGGTGGACACCGTACGGGCGGTGGATCTGCCCTTCGGGATCTGGGCGGTGGACGACCCCGCCTCCTTCTCCCTCACCGCCGGGGGAATCGTTCACGGGTCCCTGGAGGAGCTCGGCCTGAAGCACCGCTTCTTCTACGGATCCCCCCGCTCGGAGCGCCTGCTGGACGAGCTTGCCGCGTTCGCCCGGGCGGCTGCCTGCCGCCGGCGCCTCTCGGGGCGGAGGCTCTGTGTGATCGGCGGGCGCGTGCCGGGGATGTACACCACCATGGCGGACCTCATCCAGGTGAAGAACCTCTTCGGAGTGGAGATCGAGCACGTCGACTCCATGAGGGTGTACCTGGAGGCCCGCAGCGCTTCCGAGGACCAGGTGGCCGCCCTCAAGGCGCAGCTCGCGGCAGAGCTGGGCCGCATCGAGACCGCGCCGGAGGCGTTGGACCGCTCGATCCGGCTGTACCTGGCCACCCGGAGCATCCTGCAGCAGGAAGGCTGCTCCATGACGGCGGTGAAGTGCCAGGAGGAGATGAGCGACGGGTACGCCAGCTTCTGCCTGGCGGCCTCCCTCCTGAACGATGCCGGCCTGTCCTTCTCCTGCGAGGCGGACATCAACGCCGCGCTCACCATGGAGATCCTGCGGGGGGTGTCCGGCCAGCCGGTGCTGTTCGGCGACGTGAACCACCTCGACCTGGAGCGGAATCTGCTCCGGATCGTCAACTGCGGCTCCATGCCCACCGGCATGGCGGAAAGCCGCCGCCGGGTGGTCCTGAAGGACCAGTACGAGTACCTCAGCAAGGCGGGCGGGGCCACCACGGTGTTCTCGGTGAAGGAGTCACCGGTGACGGTGGCCAGGCTGTTCCGCATCCGGGGCCGCTACGCCATGACCGCCTGGGAGGGGCAGACCCGGGCCCTGCCGCGGGAGCGGTTCCAGGAGACCCGGGAGAGCTGGCCTCAGGCCCTGGTGGAGCTGGACCCCGCCGCCGGCAACGTGGTGCAGAATCTGCGCTCCAACCATCTGCATCTCTGCTTCGGCCGCCACCTGGACAGCCTCCGGGAGCTCTGCGCGCTCCTGGACATCGAGCTCCGGGAGCCCCGCTAGGGCCGGTCCGGGCCGGCGGAGGCCAGCGACCCGTCCTCCCGGTAGCGGCCGTACTCCCGGCCAGACTCCACGATGGTGCGGACGTTCTCGAAAGGAGTCTCCCAGGGAAGCGTGCAGCCCGGGCCCAGCACGTAGCGCCCTTCGCGTCCCAGCATGCCGATCTCCTCTTTCACGTTAGCCTCGATGGCCGCCGGAGCGCCCCGGCAGAGAAGATTGGCCGGGTCCAGGGTGCCGAAGAGGGTGGTCCTCCCCGCGGTGGCCCGGCGGACCGCCCGCCGGTCGATCTTGCAGTCCAGCTCGAAGTAGGCGGCGCCGGTGCGCACCATGTCCTCGATGATCGGCGTGGCGTTCCCGCAGATATGGATGCCCAGGACGTTTCCAGCCTGGCCGCCCAGCCTCTCCACCAGCGACCGTTCGTAGGGAAAGGCGAAGTCGCGGTAGGTCGCCGGGGAGCAGACGTCGGGACCGGCGATGCTGTCGCCGATCATGGTGCAGTGCGACCCGGCCCGCAGCAGGGCCCGGGCCAGCCTCAGCACCTGCTCCTGGGCGTACCCGAGCAGCCGGTGCACGTTTGCCGCCTGCTGCGGATCGCAGAGGGCCACCAGCAGCTTCTCCGCTCCCAGGATCTGGCAGGCAAGGCTGAACGGCCCCTGGTCGGATTCGGTGCGAATGCAGACCGGCTCTCTCCCCCGCGAGGCCAGGCGCGCCCTGAGGATCTCGGTGGCCCGTATGAGCTCCGCCAGGCTGGGGGACAGATAGGGGTCCACCTGCGGCAGCGTATCGATCTCCTCCAGACCGCCGATGGCAGGCTCCACCACCCAGGGCGGCTCGTCTTCCGGGTACTCCACGGCGCAGCCCACTGCCTGGGCCATGGCGGCGATCCCGCTCTCGACGTCGATGACGTCGTGACGGAACTCTTCCCAGTAGGCCAGCTGCGCCTCGGCCATCCGCGTCCCGCTGAGACAGTACTCCCGCATACTCATCCCGGCAAAGCGGGGAGCGTTCATGAAGCCCAGCAGGCAGATCGGCACACGGTCCGGAATCTGCCCGGCCATCACCGCCTGCACGCGTTCCAGCGAGTTCACCCTTCCTCCCCCGACAGTGTAGCCCCGGGGCGGGCACGGATGTCAAAGGGCCGGGGGGGACTGGCCGGAAGCCGCAGGCCTCCGCGCCGCGCGCCCTGCGCCGCGGGTCCCCGCTCGCTTGCGCCCCCGGCAGCCGGCGCCTACGTTCCCGCCGGCCGCACCGGCAACCTGGTCTTCTGCTCGGGACAGGGTCCCTTTCGGGAAGGGGCCTTCGCTCACCTGGGCAGGGTGGGTGCCGAGCTGACGCGGGAAGAGGGGTACCAGGCGGCCGGGATCGCCGTCCTGAACTGCCTGGCCGAGGCGTGCTGGATCGCAGGCTCGCTGGGCAACATCCGGCGCATCGTCCAGGTGCGGGGGTTCGTGAACAGCGCACCGGGCTTTCACGATCAGCCGGGGGTGCTGAACGGCGCCTCGGAGCTCCTCCTGGCGATCTTCGGCGAGGCGGGCCAGCACGCCCGGGCCGCACCGGGCGCGAGCAGCCTCCCGCCAACATCCCCCTGGAGGTGGAGCTGGTGGTGGAGCTGGCGGCCGGGGACTCATGAGCTCCGCGGCGCGCTTCCGCGGCGGTTCCCTGGCGCTCCCGGCGGTCCGGCAGGCCATGATCGAGGCCGGAGGCCGCTTCGTGGTGCTCGACGAGCTGCACCAAGCGGCTGGAGCCTGGCCGGCGCGGCGCCCCGGCACGCCAGGGCGGAGAGGCGCCGCCCACCTCCTTGAATGGGTTCTCTACTCGATTCTAGAGGCTGCCCGGGGCAAAAACAAGCCGGCCCGCGCAAGCGCAGGCGCCCCCCGCGGATGCCGCAGTGGCCCGGCGCGGCGGCGCCGGCGGCCCGCCCCCCTCAGGGCAAACGGTTGAACCACAGCAGGGAGAGCACGCCGGCGGCCACCAGCAGCGCGGCGGCCAGCGCCGCGAATAGCGCGGTGATCTCGGTCTTCTCCCGGTGGAACACCAGGCGCGAGCCCAGGTTCTCGTAGATCTCCCGCAGGTCCGCCTCGCTTCCCGCCTTGAAGTAGGCCCCGTCGGTCTTCTCCGCGATGCGCTTCAGGGTCTCCTCGTCCAGGCGCACCCTGAAGGAGCGGTTGAAGAAGCGCAGCACCACCCCCTCGGGGCTTCCCAACCCGATGGTGTAGATGCGGATGCCCCGGCTGGCCGCTTCCACCACCACCTCCAGCGGGTCGGGACCGGTGTTGCTCTGCCCGTCGCTCAACAGGACGATGATGGCCGGCGCGAAGGTCCGCTCCGCCAGCGGGTCCAGCTCCCCGGCCGGTTCGGGCGCCTCGGAAAGGGGCCGGCCGCCCAGCTCCTCGATGATGGACTCCAGCGAGGCCAGGATGCCGCTGCCCACGGCCGTGCCGCGCTGCAGCCTCAGGCGATTGATGGCCGCCACCACGGCGTCCCTGTCCCGGGTGGGCGGCTGCACCAGCGAGGCGCTGCCGGCGAAGGACACCACTCCTATCCGGGAGCTCCTGGGCTGCCTGTGGACGAACGCGATCGCCGCCGCCCGGGCCGCCTCCAGCCTGCTGGGCTGCACGTCCTCGGCCCGCATGCTGCCGGAGTTGTCCAGCGCCAGGATGACCGTCCCCTGCTGCGAGGGCATCACCACGATCGCCGCCGGCCGTGCCAGCGCTACGATCAGGACCGCCATCGCCGCCAGGAAGAGGGCCGGCGGCACGTGGCGGCGCACGCCCGGACCCTTTCCCACCGCCTCCCGGATCAGGGAAAGGCTGGCGTAGCGGAGGGCGTATTTCTGCCGGCGCCGCTGCGCCAGCACGTAGGCCCCGGCCAGCGCCGGAACCAGAATGAGAAACCAGAGCATCCGCACCCAGATAAAGCTCACGCCTATCCTCCCTCACACCCCCCCCGGGCGCCGGCCGGAGCCGCCGCCCGCGGGTCGCCGGGCGGCCGCCGGGACCGTGCTGCGGCGCCGGCGGAGCATGGCAAAACGCAGAATCGCCCTCACCAGGTCCTCCTCCGTGAGGAGGGTCAGCACCTCCACGCCGGCGGAACGGAACGCCTCCGCCAGGTCCCGCTCCCGGCGGGCCGCGGCCTCCAGAAAACGCCGGCGGAAGCCCGCATGATGGGTGTCGAAATAGAGCTGCTCTCCGGTCTCCGCGTCCTCGAAGAAGGCCGGCCCGATGTCGGGCAGCGCGGTCTCCCGGGGATCCAGGAGCCGGACCGCCAGCACCTCGTGGCGCCGGCTGAGCAGCCCCAGGGGTCTACCCCAGCCGGGAATGCTGAAGAAATCCGACACCACGAACACCAGGGAGCGCCGGCGGATGGCATGGAAGGCGCTGGCCAGCAGGACCGCCAGGTCCGTCTGTGGAGAGCGCCGCAGGCGCGGCAGGTCCTGCAGGTCGTGGATCAGGCGCAGGACCTGCAGGCGGCCCCCCCGCGCGGGGATGAGCTCCACCGTGGCCCCGTCGTACAGCAGCGAGCCCACGCGGTTGCCATGCCGGGTGAGAAGCCGCGCCAGCACGGCCACGAACTCCACCAGCAGCTCGCGCTTGGGTACGCCCACCGTCCCGAAATCCACCGACGGGCTGGTGTCCAGGAGGAACCATGCGGTGACCTCCCGGTCCTCCAGGTAGCGGCGGACGTGGGGCTCCTGCATGCGGGCGGTGACGTTCCAGTCGATGGTGCGCACGTCGTCGGTGAGCTGATACTCGCGCAGGTCCGCCAGATCCAGCCCGAAGCCCTGGAACAGGGTGCGGTAGTCCCCCTGGAGAAGCCCGTCCAGGCGCCGGATCACCGTCCAGTCCAGGCGCCGGAGGATGCGGTCAGGGCTCCGTTCCGGCGGTGGCATAGCTCTGCAAAGGCTGGTCCGGCGCGGGCACCTCCGACAGTATCCTGGTCAGGATCGTGTCACTGGTGACATCCTCCGAGAGGGCCTCGAAGGAGAGCACCAGGCGGTGCCGCATCACGTCCAGCGCCATGTCGGTCACGTCCTGGGCGACCGCGTAGGCGCGGCCGCGCAGAAACGCCAGCGCCCTGGCCGTGAGGATCAGGTTGATCGAAGCCCGGGGGCTGGCTCCGTAGGTGATGTACCTCTCCAGATCCGCGAGGCCGTAGCTTCCCGGCCTGCGGGTAGCCGCGGCCAGCCGCACCGCGTACTCCATCAGCCCCGGATCCACGTAGACGGCCTCCGCGGCCCTGCGCAGCTCGATGAGCTGCGCGGCCTGGACCACCGGGCTCACCGCGGCCAGGGCGGCGGTCATGCGCTCCACGATGACGAACTCCTCGATCTCGCTGGGATAGTCCACCAGCACCTTCATCATGAAGCGGTCCACCTGGGCCTCGGGCAGGGGGTAGGTCCCCTCGGTCTCGATGGGGTTCTGCGTGGCCATCACCAGGAAAGGCTCGGGCACCTGGTAGGTCGTGCCGCCGATGGAGACCTGGCGCTCCTGCATTACCTCCAGCAGCGCGCTCTGCACCTTGGCCGGTGCGCGGTTGATCTCGTCGGCCAGCAGCAGGTTGGTGAACACCGGGCCGAGCCAGGTGCTGAACTCGCCGGTCTGCTGGCTGTAGATGCGCGTGCCCACCAGGTCCGCCGGCAGCAGGTCCGGTGTGAACTGGACGCGCCGGAAGGCGCAGCTCATGGCCTGCCCCAGGGTCTTGATGGCCAGCGTCTTCGCCAGACCGGGAACCCCCTCTACCAGGAGGTGCCCCTGCGCCAGGACCGCGATGAGCAGCCGTTCCAGGAGGTGATCCTGGCCTACGATGACCTTCTTGACCTCGAAGAGGATTCTCTCGGGCAGGGACGCCTCCTCCACCCGTTCCTCTCTCTGCTCTCCCATGTCAGCACCTCACCAGGGGGGAATGCCGAAGGCGGCCGCCGCGGTCTCCGCGGTCACGGCGAAGCCGATCCCCACGAAGAACTCCTGCTCCACCGGATTCAGCAGCGCCGTGACGATTCCCACCACGTCGCCGTTTCGATCCAGAAGGGGCCCGCCGGAGTTGCCAGGGTTCACGGCCGCATCGAACTGAATGAGGTTGCTCAAGGTGACCCCGGTCTGAGGCGCCGTAAAGCTGCGCCCCAGGCCCGAAACCACCCCGGCCGTGACCGAGTTGGGGATGCCGAAGGGGTTGCCCACCGCCACCACCGGGTCCCCCACCATCAGGTGAGCGGAACCGGCCATGGTGGCGGGGACCAGCCCCTCCGGGACCACCACCGCCTGCAGCACCGCCAGATCGTTGCCCGGCTGCACCACGGTGACCGCCGCCTCCGACTCGAAGCCGTCGTGGAAGACCACGTACACCTTCTCCGCGCCGCTCACCACGTGCAGGCAGGTCAGGATGGCGCCGGTATCCTCCACGACCACACCACTGCCCAGGGCGAACTCCGGCTCCTCCGGGACGGCCGGGGCCGCGCCGGGGTGCGCCGGAGCTGCGCTTCCGCCCGGGGCTCGCGGCCGCTCCGCCCGGACCAGAACCAGGGACGGCCTGACTTTTTCGTAAGCAAGGGCGGTGACGGTTGGCCGGCGGGCCTGCTCCTCCAGGGCCTTCTCCACCGCCGCCTCCACCTCCCGATGGGTGAGCCCGGCGGCGGGGGGCCGCACGGCCCGGTACAGCAGCACCGCTGCCAGAGCCGCCGCCAGGCCGACGGCGAAGAAGACCAGGTTCCTGCCGGCGGGAAGAAGGCGCTTCAGGAGGCTTTTTCCGCTCGGCGGCGGTGGCGCGGGCGGCTCCGGCCCGGCAGCCGGGGGAGGCCGAAACGACTGTCGCGCTGCCACGATCGCGTTCCTTTCTCGCGGCTAAGGAAGACGATGCTGCCGGAAGCCGTGGAGGAGACCCTGGCCGCTTCCCTGAATTTCCCACCCCCCGGCCCTGTTCGTCAATACCCTAGCGGGATGGTCCCCTTTACGGCGGGCGCCGGCCGCGGCTGGCGACGGCCGGCGCGCTGCCACAACGGCAGGTCTGTTCCTGCTCCAGGGTCTCGGGACGCAGGTCGCCCAGCGAAGAGCCCAGTGGGTCCTCCGCCCTCTGCCGCCCGCAGCCCTTCGCGCCTCCGGCGGTCCTGTCAAGCGCGCCTTGATCGTGCGGGGAAAACACATTACCGTTTTTCTCATGAAAAAGAGCGGGCAGCGCCCCTTCCGGTTCGAACACTGCGAGGACCTTCACCTCCTGCCGCCACGGGCGCTTGCGCTGGAACGGGGCCTGCACGGCGGATTCGCCGTGGACAGGCCGCCGGGCTCCGGCCATCTCTACTACGGGCTGCCCGGCTGCGGCCTGCTGCGCGTGCGCCCGGACCTGACCGGGCAGGAGATCATCGAGCTTCCCCCGGAGCTCCGGGACGCCAACTTCCACAGCACCCGGATCGGCCGCTTCGACGGCAGGACGCGCCTGTTCCTGCCGGCCAACAATGACGCCATGGTGGCGGTGCTCAGCCTGGAAGGGGAGGTGGACTTCATCCTGCCGAAACCGGAGCTCGCCGAGTATCGGAGCCAGGCAGCCGCCTTTCAGCCCACCGACACGGCGCTTCAGGGCAACAGGCTCTTCGTGGCCGACGGCTACGGGGCCAACTACATCTCCTGGGCGGATCTTGCCACCCGGAGGTGGTGCGGGATCTTCGGCGGCAAGACCGACGACGGAGAGGAGCACGGGAAGTTCGGCACCGCCCACGGGATCACCAGGACACCCGGCCGGCCTCACCTGGCCATCGCCGACCGGCCCCATTCGCGGCTGGAGATCTCCACCTTCGAGGGAGAGGTCTTCGAGACGCATCCCCTTCCCCCCGGCTCCCGTCCGTGTGGGATCGACTACCTGGAACGGGGAGACGAATGGGTGGCGGTGATCGCCAGCCTGGACGATCCCGAGCAGGGAAGACCGGCGCCCCTCTACGTCGTCGATGCCGCCTACCGGGTGATATCCACGATCCGCCCCAAGGAGGAGCTGGGCATCGAGGAGGCGGAACACATCCACAACGCGGTCTGGCACGAGCACCAGGGCAGGCTCTTCCTGGTCTGCCAGAGCTGGAACCCGGGGCGCTACTTCGTGCTGGCCCTGGTCCGCTAGGGGACTCCGCGCGGGTCTGTTCCGGCGACGAGCCCCGGTCAATCACTACTCCTGATAGACGGGCTCGCCCTTCTTCACCTCTTCCTCGTACGCCTGCATCAAGCTCCGGGTAACCGGCCCCGTCCCTCCCGAGGACACCCGACGCTTGTCGACCTCGGTCACCCCCACGATCCCGGCGCCGGAGCCGGTCACGAATATCTCATCGGCGTTGTAGAGATCGTAGCTGGTCAGACGCGTCTCCAGCAGCTCCAGCCCCATTCTGCCCGCCAGCTCGATGACCGCCTGCCGGGTAATGCCTTCCAGCGCGTCCTGGAGGGGAGGGGTGTGCAGCCTGCCGTTTCTCACCACGAAGATGTTGTCCCCGGCGCCTTCCGCCACGTTCCCGCCGAGGTCGTAGATGACCGCCTCATCCGCACCCGAGGCCAGAGCTTCTCTGCGGGCAAGGATGTGCACCAGGTAGTTGCAGGACTTGATGCGTGGGTCCAGGCACATGGCCGGCACCTTGCGGACGCTCACCGACGCCATCTTGAACCCCTTCTCCGCATCGAACATGGACTTGCCGATCGGCCGGGCCGGAATGACGACGGTCGGTTCCGTGGTGTTTCGCGGGTCCAGCCCCAGCTTCCACGCGGTCCCCCGCGATACCACCGGCTTGATGTGGGCGTCCCGAAAGCCGTTTTCCCGGATCACCCGCTTCACCGCCTCCTTGAACTGTTCCCCGGTGAGCGGGATCTCGATGCCCACGGCGCTCGCCGAACGAAACAGACGGCCGACGTGCTCCGTGAGCTTGAAGATGCGCCCGTCGTAGCAGCGCAATCCTTCGAACACGCCGTCCCCGTACTGAAAAGCGCGATCGAAGACGGAGACCGTGGCCTCCCTCCACGGGACCATCTTACCGTTCACGTACACCAGCCAGTTCTCTTCCATGCCATCTCCTGTCTGCGGCAGCCCCTGCGACGATCGCCGGGCCTAGGGCCCGGATCGCCGCCAGGGAGAAGGCCGCTCACGCTCCCGCCATGTCCTCCAACACCTGCATGAGCCCCGCTTCGAGCGCTCCGGCCGCCCGCGCGTCCAGGATTTCCCGGATCTGCTCTCCCGCTCTGTCCTGCATCGCCGGACTGCCTCGCCGCTTCCACCCGTGCAGGGTCTCCCGGTTCGACAGCCGCGGCTCCCAGAGCTCGCTGCGGAAATGCCGCAGCGTGTGGTCATCCCCCAGGAAGTCACCCCCCGGACCGACCCGCGCGATGGCCTCGGCCGCCAGGTGCTCGGAATCCACGGTCACTCCGCGGCGCAATACGCTGCGGACGTAGCTGTTGATCTCGTCGTTGATCACGATCGCCCGGAGGTCCCCCACCATGCCGCTGCCAAGGTAGGCTACATCGTGCGCCAGGTTGACACCGCACAAGGCCGCCCACAGGCCGAGCAGGCCGAACTCCATCCCGGCCTGAACGTCCAGGGCCATGGCGTCGGTGCACCCTCCGAAGCCCCACGTGGGAATGCCGAAATGCTGATAGTAGGACGCCAGGACCGCCTCGGTCTTCAGCCTTTCGGGAGCCGCGTACACGTTAATGGCAGTGCGCATGTCCATGCAGCCGTGAGCGCCGCCGAGCACTATGGGCGCGCCCCTGCGCCTCAGCTGGTGAACCGTCAGTGCAGACAGGGATTCCGCCAGCGACTGAACGATCGCACCGGCCAGCGTGGCAGGCGCGGTCGCCCCGGGGATCATTCCTGGGGGATAGACCACCGGAACTCCGTGGTCCGCGCAGGCGAACATCTTGCCGATGGCGTCCTCGGAATGCTGGAGAGGAGAGGTCGGCTGGGCGTAGTTGAGAACGAACGGCTTGCGCGCCAGATGGTCCGCGCCACCCGCCACCGCCGCGGCCATCTGGATGATCCTGGTGGTCACCTGGCCGTTGTCGGATGTGAACACGATGGGTTTCGTGGTGTTTCCCACCATGCAGAGGAACTCCACGAGATACACCCTGTCCAGCGGAATCCCGGAGGGAATGCCGTAGGACATGAGGAATTCCGTGTTTGGCAGGCAGTCCACCACCCTGGCCATGCTGGCGATGTCCTCCACCGTCGTCAGCCGGGTCTCTCCGGTGATCCAATCGTTGATGTAGCGCAGATCGGAACCGGTCCCGTAGTAGGTGTTGCGACCACCTGTGTTTCCGCCTCCCAGCTCCATGACCGGGTTGCCGTTGCGGTCGTAGATCACAAGCTGTTTCGGCGCCGAGCCGATCGCCTCCTGCACCAGAGCGGCTCCGATCCGCACCCGTCCGTCCTCCCCTGCCGGGGCTCCCGCCTTGCGCAGCATGGCCAGCGCCTCCGGGTGCAGCATGCGCACTCCTACGGTTTCCAGAAGCTCCAGCGCCCGATGGTGGAAGTAGTCGATCTGCTCCGCCGGCAGGACCTGCAGCCGCGGCTGAATGCAAAACACCTGCTCGGCGTTCATCTGGCCACCCCTCCCCCGGCCTCCGGTGGCCGCCGTCCGGCCTCGCGCAGCCGCTGCGTTGCCTCGGCATCGATCTGGTAAGATCGAAAGCCCTTTTCCTTCACAACCACCCCGTAGCGCTGCTCGGCCCGCTCTACGGTGATCAACTCCTCGGTCACGTCCCGGAGGACCTTGTTCGGGTCGCGGCTGTAGGGGTCCCCCCACCCTCCTCCACCCGGAGTGACGATGGTGACCACGTCCGCCTGGCTCACCTTGCGGGTCATCTTGGAGTACTGCAGCTTCTCCTTCCTGCCTCCCGAGGTCACGAAGCAGGAGGAGTTGCCTCCTCCCTGGCCTCCGAAGACCCCCCACGGCCTGAGCCTGGATCGATCGGTGCTCACCGTGAGGGTGGTCCTCTCGCTGAGGACCTCGATCTCACGCTGCATCCCCAGCCCGCCGCGGAAACGCCCGGGACCGTCGGAGTCCGGCACCAGAGCGTAGCTGCGAATCAGCAGCGGGTACACCGATTCGATCACCTCCACCGGGGCGTTGCGGGTGTTCGTCATGTGGCACTGAACCGCGTCCATGCCGTCCTGGTTGTGCATCGCGCCCTGGCCGCCGGCGTAGGTTTCGATGTAGTTGTACAGCTTCCCCGTCCGCTGGTCGAAACCGCCGATGTTGAACAGGCTGGTCACGCCGTTGGAGGCGGCGGCGGCCCGCTCCGGCACCGCCGTGAGCAGGGCCCCCAGAAGCACGTCCACCATCTTCGGAGCGGTGATGATGGTCGCGTTGGCGATGGAGGCGGGCGCCGCGGAGTTGATGACCGATCCCTTGGGCGCCACGATGCGGATCGGACGGTAGGAGCCCACGTTCGGAGGCAGCCCCGGGTCTATCAGGACCTTCACGATATAGTAGCACGCCGTCCTGACGCAGGCCTCGTTGCTGTTGATGGAATCCTCCACCTGCGCGTCGGTCCCGGTGAAGTCGAACAGGATCTCCTCCTCCCCCACGGTGACCGTGGCCCTGACGGCAACCAACTCCTGCGTCAGGGGCGTGCCTTCTATGTAGTCCTCGAAGGTGTACGAGCCCTTGGGAATCGCCGCCAGCCCGGAGCGCATGCGCCGTTCGGAGTAGTCGAACATCTCCTCCACGTGCGCGTCGAGCACCTCCAGGCCGTACCGCCCGGCAAGCTCCCCCAGCCGCCGCCGGCCCACGTTGTTGCAGGCCATCTGCGCATGCAGGTCACCCTCGACCTCGATGCTGGTACGCACGTTCTGCGTGACAAAGGCCATGAGCTCCCGGTCGAGAGCCCCCTTCTTGACGATCTTTACCGGTGGAATCTGCAGGCCTTCCTGGAAGATCTCCCTCAAGCCCAGAGCCATGCTCCCGGGAGCGTAGCCGCCCACGTCCACATGATGCGCCATGTTGGCTACCAGGAAGGCGATCTTTCCCTCCACGTAGACGGGAGAGACCATGGTGATGTCGTTAAGATGGCCGGGTCCCGTGGGATGCGGCACGTTCGCAATGACGTGATCCCCCTCCTCCAGATCCTCCAGCCGGATGCGTGTGAAAATGCTGTCCAGCGCGGAAGGCATGATGCCCAGGTGGACCGGCGAGCCCAGCTCCGTCTGCGAGATCACCTCTCCGCGCGGCGTGTACACGGCGCAGGAGCAGTCCCGGCGGTCCTTGATGTTGGTCGAGTAGGCCGTGCGGATCAGAGCCATGTTCATCTCGTCGGTGATGGAATAGAAGGCGTTCATGATGACCTGCAGCGTAACCATGTCCACGTCAGGCATCGATTTCTCCCCTCTTTTCGATGATGAGGTTGCGGTAGGGATCGACCCGAGCCAGGTAGCCTGGAAACAGAACCGTGGTCGAGTCGACCTGTTCGATGATCGCCGGCGCCTCGATGAGGTTGCCGTGCTTCAGCCTGCTCCTGTCGTAGACCCGCGCCTCCAGCCGAACGCCGTCCATGTACAGGGAGCGTGTGGCTTTCAGGGCGGAAGCGGCATGGTGGCCTGCCGGGCTCTCCTCCCGGAGGCGAGGCTTGGAGAGGACGCCGATGGCGGTCAGCCGCAGGTTCACGACCTGAACGCCGTCGGCGGGCATGCTGTATCCGTACTGCTCCTGGTGGACCCTGCTGAAATCCACGGCTATCTTCTCCAGGTCTTCGGCTCCGTATTCTCCGGCAGGCAGGCCGAGACTCAGCTCGTAGCCCTGGCCGAAGAACCGCAGGTCCGCGCTGCGCTGGAACACGATGTCCCTGCGGGGCACCCCTTCGCTCTCCATCTGCGCGGCGGCCCTGTCTTCCAGCCGCAGGAGCTCCCGGTGGAGGCTTTCCGGTGGCACCTCCCGGAGGAGGTGCAGGAAGGTCTGCGAGTAGTCGTGCCGGAAATCGGCCATCAGCAGCCCGAGGGCGCAGTTCACCCCCGGGGCCTCCGGCACGATGATCCTGGGAATATCCAGCTCTTGAGCCAGCTTTACGGCGTGAACCGGCCCCGCCCCTCCGAAGCAGGTTAGCGTGAACTCCCGGGGATCGTACCCCCTCTCCACGGAGACCAACCGGATACCGCGGATCATGGTGGCGTTCACCACCCGGATGATCCCCTCGGCAGCCTCCTCCAGGCCCAGACCCATGGGGCGGGCGATTCTGGCCTGGATCGCTTCCCGGGCACGGTCCGTTCTCAGACCCATCTCCCCCGCCGCGAAAAACTCGGGGTTGAGGTACCCCAACACCAGGTTCGCGTCCGTGACCGTAGGCTCGGTTCCACCCAATCCGTAGCAGGCGGGGCCAGGGTCCGCGCCGGCACTCTCGGGACCGACCTGGAGGGCCCCTCCCGCATCGACCCAGGCGATGCTTCCTCCCCCGGCGCCCAGAGTCTTGATGTCGATCATCGGGATCTTGATGATGTGGCCGTCGATGTCGCTCTCCATGGTGAACGTCGGCCTGCCCCCCCGAACCAGAGAAACATCGAAGCTGGTCCCGCCCATGTCGATGGTGATGATGTCCTCGGCCCCCGAGACTCTGGCGATGGCCAGCCCACCGATCACCCCGGCGGCGGGCCCGGACAGGACCGTATGGACACTCTTCTGGCCCGCCACCTCAGAGGTCATCACCCCTCCGTTGGACTGCATGATGTGAAGCTGGGAGCGCACACCCATCCCTTTCGCCCCCTGCAGCACCCTTTGCAGGTATGCCTCCACGATGGGCATGACGTAGGCATTGATCACCGTCGTGCTCATCCGTTCGTATTCCTTGAACTCCGGCAGAATCTCGCTGGAGATGCAGACCTTCAGATCCGGAACGATCTCCAGAAGAATCTCCCGGATCCGCCGCTCGTGCACCGGGTTGATGTAGGAATGCAGCAGACAAACAGCCACCACACCCATGCCCCGATCTCGAATCTGCTCCGCCAGGAAGCGCACGCCCTCCTCATCCAGAGGCCGGGCGATCTCTCCGCTGGCCAGGATGCGCTCTGCGATCTCGAAGCGCAGATACCGCGGAACGAAGGGGTCGGGGCGGCGGGCAAAGAAGTCGTAGAGCCTGGGCCTGGTCTGGCGTCCGATGTGGAGAACGTCCCGGAACCCCTGGGTGACGATCAGGGCGGTCTCCGTTCCCTTTCTCTCGATCAATGCATTCGTGGCGACGGTGGTCCCGTGGATGAAGAACTCGATCTGCTCGGGGCGCACTGCGAACAGCCTGGACACTTTTTCGATTCCCCGCAGCACGCCCTGATCCGGGTCCCTGGGCGTGGAAGGGACCTTGGTCAGGTTGATCTGTCCGCTTTCCTCGTTGATTGCTACCAGGTCGGTGAAGGTGCCACCGACGTCTACACCGAGCTTTGTCACTGCCGCCCCCCTCAGACATCCCTCAAGTATTTCAGTATCCTGGCCTGAAACAGCCTGACATGTTCCTCCGCGAGCTTTTCCAGCTGGGCAGCGTTGCGCTGCTCCAGCAGGGTGACCATTGTCTCGTGGTGCAGGTGGATTCTCTCGTTGTGCTCCTGAACGGGTCCGTCCTGAACCTCGGCGCTGATCGCCAGGTAGGACAGCCGCTCGGCCTGGTTGCGGAGGTTCTCGTGAATGGAAAAGATGTATTCGTTGTCCGAAGCATGGGCGATCAGGCGGTGGAAGGTCCGATTGTGGCTGGTGAGCTCCCAGTACTGCCTCTGGTCGATCGCCTGCCTGATCCTCTGGTTGAGGGCCTTCAGCTCCTCGATCGAGTCCTGCCTGATTCGCTGACCCGCCAGGGACGTGGCCAGCTTCTCCACCGGAATCAGCACCTCAAAGAGGTCTCGCACGCTCTTCAGCCCGATCTCCCGCACGTAGAAGGGCTTGTTGGGGTTGCCCTCGATGAACTTCTCCACTTTCAGGGTCAGCAGGGCCTCCCGAATGGGGGTGCGGCCGATGCCCAGCTGCTGCTCGAGGGTTTTCTCGTCGATCACCTGCCCTGGCTTCAGCTCCAGCGTTATGATCATCTGCTTGACCCGGTGGTAGACGCGATGAGCCAGCTGGCCCTTGGTTCTGGGCTTCATTCACTCACTCCCTGCGGATAAATATATTAGCAATATATCGAGATATGTCAAGAGAAAATACTAGCGGCTGGAGCCGCCACGGACGCGCCGGCCCCAGGGGGCGGGCCGCCGGTGCGGAGGGGTCACTCGCCGGAGGCGGCAGGCTGCCGCCCTACTGTTCGGGGATGGCTCCGGAGGCCTCCAGGAGCTCGTTCAGCTTGCAGGCCATCTCCATGCCCAGCTTCAGGAACCTCTCCCGGGTGGCGGCGGCCAGACGGCTCACCGTGCTGTGCAGGGAGTAGGAGGCGATCACCTCGCGGTTCCCGCCGAACAGGGGGAAAGCCAGGGCGGCGGCATCCGTGAAGAACTCCTCGTAGCTTTCCGCAAAGCCGACGCTGCGTATCTGTTCCAGCTCCTGCAGCAGCTTGCCCTTGTCGGTGATGGTCCGGGCCGTGAACGGCTGGAAGGTGAACGAGTCCAGGAGCTCTCCGATCCTGCTCTCCGGCATGAACGCCAGCAGACACTTTCCCCCGGCCCCGCAGTACAGGGGCACGGCCATTCCCAGGACGATGTTCTGCCGCACGTACTGGATGCCCCGGGTGATGGCAATGCAGATCCGGTTGCCGTCCACCGCGATGTTCAGCGATACGTCCTCTTCGGTCAGTCGGGACAGCTCCTGCATCACCGGCATGCAGATTCCGCGCAGATTGCTGTGGTAGGAGATCTTGCCGGCAAGCTCCAGAGGCTTGAAACCCAGGCTGTACTTCCTGGTCTGCCGATCGAGAATAACGTATCCTTCACGACGGAGCGTGCTCAGCAACGCGTGGGTGGTGCTCTTGTGAAAGCCCAGCCTCTGGGCGATCTCCGTCACACCGAGGGCGGTGGTGTCCTGAGAGAAGGTGTCCAGGATTTGGAGCGCTTTCCTGACGGTCTTCATATACTCGAAATATATTCGGCTATTCCGAATGTATGCGCCGCGGCACGCGTCCGTCAAGCGCGGACCCTGCTCGCAGCCCGCGGAAGAGGCGCAGGCGTGCTGCGGTGAGGGCGCACGCCGCGCTCACGGATAGCTCGGGGTCGGCACGAGCCGCTGCACCATGAGCTCCAGCACCGCCGGGCCGTCCTGCTTCAAGGCATCCCGCAGCGCGGGCCCGATCTGCGCGGGAGCGCGCACCTGCCGCGCGAACGCCCCGAGGCCGCGGGCTATCTCTGCATAGTTGCCCCCCAGATCGTCCCAGACGAACGCATCGCCGCTGCGCTGCTGGAGCACGCGCACCGCGTCCAGACCGCCGTTGTTGTAGATCAGCGTTACCGTTCTGATCCCATACCGAACCGCCGTCTCCAGCTCGAACCCGGTCATACCGAAAGATCCGTCCCCGACGATGGTGAGCACGGTCCTGTCCGGAGCGGCGAGCCTGGCGCCCAGCGACGCCGGCACCGAGTATCCCATGGCGCTGAACCCCCCGAAGCCGACGAAGGACCCGGGTGTGCGAACCAGAAGGTGGTGGCAGATGTAGGCACGCACCAGCCCGGCGTCGTGAACGATGATCGTCCGGTCCAAATCGACGGCCCCGGCGATCTCGGTGGTGATGCGGTAGGGATCTATGGGTGAGGCGTCGCTGTGCAGGTGCTCGTCCCACTCGCCGAGCCACGCCTCGCGCGTCTTGCGGATCCGCTCGGCAGCCCCCCGCCGGCGGGCCTGAACCCCCTGCTGCAGCTCCTCTGCCTCCAGCAGCTCCCCGGCTTCGACAACCATCTGCCGCAGGGCGCTCTTCAGATCCGCCCGGATGGCGATGTCGGGAACGTAGTTCTTGCCCAGCTCCGCCTCGCAGACGTCCACCTGGATGAGCCGGACGTTCTCGGGACGGGGCTGGAAGTAGCCAGTCCCGTGCTCCCGAAAGCTGCAGCCCAGAGCCAGGACCCAGTCCGCCGCGGCCACCGCCTCGTGCGCCTGTCTGGTTCCGTAGGTTGCGCGGGGAAAACCGCCCAGACCCAGGCTGAGGGGATGGTCTTCCGGAAAGCAGCTCTTTCCCGGCAGCGACGTCATCACCGGCAGCGCCAGCATCTCGGCCAGCTGTAGCAGCTCCGAGGCGGCCTCCGCCCGCAGGACCCCTGCTCCGGCGTATACCACGGGGCTCGCCGCCGCCGCCAGGGCCTGCACCGCCTGGCGCACCGTCTCCGGGTCGCCGGCCGGGCGAAACCCGCGAGCCAGGGGCTTGTGCGGCTCCGGGAGGTCGGTGACGGGAAGCCCCATCAGGTTCATCGGGAGGTCCAGGGCCACGGGCCCCGGCTTTCCGGAGGAGGCCACGGCAAAAGCCCGACGGATCATCTCCGGGATCCGGCGCACGTCGTGGAGGCGGAACGTCCACTTGCAGAAGTAGTCCAGGAACGCCAGGTGGTCCAGCTCCTGGAGCGCCCCCTTGTCGAACATCTCCATTTCTCCCTGTCCGATCAGCACGACCAGGGGAATGCCGTCGATCATGGCGTTGGCGATGGCAGTCACGCAGTTCGTCACCCCCGGCCCTCGCTGCAGCAGCACCACTCCGGGGCGGTTGCGGACGCGGGCGTAGCCGTCGGCCAGGAACCCCGCACCCTGCTCGTGCCTGGTCTGGTACAGGCCGATGGAGCTGTCGTTCAACGCCTGGATCATGTCGAGGGTGGGCCGTCCCGACACGCCGGCCACCAGCTCCACCCCCTCCTGCAGCAGGCAATCCACAAGGAGCTCAGATGCATTCATCGCGGCGCTTCTCCTTCCAGCGGCACGGCCTTCAACAGCTCGGTTTCGGACTCCTCATCCCACATCTTGGTGTGCCGCACGCCCAGTATCTCCTCGATCACGATCTCGAAGGTTGAGAAGACCGGATTGTTCCCGGCGTGGAAGTGCCCGCCCCAGAGGCGCCCGTCGAGGTCCGCCAGAATCCCGTGGAGGTGGACCAGGGGTTCCCCTGCCTGGCTCATCCCTACCTTGCCCTGGCTGGACAGGAAGGACAGAGGTCCGTCCAGGCGAGTTCGCGCCTCCTCTTTCCCGGGCTCCGGCTTGCTGCCTTCGGTCCAGGTCACCTCTCCCCTGGCCAGACTGCCAAAACAGACCGTCACCGCTCCGGCCCGAATGCCGTGCTCCCGGACCAGCTCTTTCAACCCCGCAATCAGATCGGTGCCAGGCCGCAGACGGGCGGAGATGGTCCTGCCTGGCCTCCCCACAGCTGACTCCAACCGAGCCTCGGGATGCTCTTTTCCTCGTTGTATGATGCGCCTGGCCCGGTCATCCAGTCCGCCCATGGTCCCTCCTACGTCAAAGGATTGGTTATGGAGAAATCTCCGGCCTTGAGCACGCCGAGCCTCCGCCTCAGTTTGTTGCCCACCACGTCGGCGGGATGGTTGCGTATCTCCTCGAGCAGCTTCCGATACCTCGGGTACCCTTGCTCGAAATCCGACCGCCACGCCCGGTCGAATCCTCCCTGCTGGATGTTCTCCAGCGCGCGGCGCACATTCTGCTTCACATGGTCATCGATTATCGTGGGTCCGACCATCATGGCCCCGAAGGCGGCGGTGTTCGAGATGCGCTCCAGCATGCCGGCCATGCCGAACTTGTAGATGAGGTCGGTGGTCAACTTCGACTCATTCACCGCCTCGTAGAACGCCACGTTCGGGTCGTAGCCTTCCTCGACCATTACCTCGAACACCGTCTTCAGCAGCGCAACGATGGCGCCCCACGCGCAGTGCTCTCCCAACAGATCCGTGCAGGTCTCCTCCGCTATGGTGGTCTCCTGGACCCCGGCCCGGGTGAAGCCCATGCCCTTGCACAGGGCCAGGCCCAGCTCCCAGGCGTTTCCCGAGGCGTCCTGCTGGATCCCGAGCAGCGCCGGCGCGCCGAAACCCGCCAGGTACTCGGTGCGCACGGCCGAGCCGGGCGCCTTGGCCGCCGTCACGATGGCATCGACGCCGGGGCCCGGCTTGACGATACCGTAGTAGTAGTTCATGCCGCTGGAAAAGCAGAGCATGTGTTCCTTGCCGGCGTGCGGCCGGAGCCGCTCCTCGTAGGTCCGGGCGGCCCGGTAGGCCATGTCCGGCACCTCCACCTCGAAGATGTCTGCCCGCCGGCCCGCCTCCTCGACTTCGACCACCTCCAGGCCGTCTTCCCGGGCCCGCCTCCATTCTTCGGAGCCTTTGTCGGCCCCTACGATGACCTTCAGCCCGGAGTCGCGCATGTTCAGGGCCCGGGCCGTGCCCTGGGTTCCGTACCCTACCACCGCGACGGTCTTGCCGGACAGCAGACCCAGGTCAGCCTCGCTGTCCGTATATAGACGTTTTCCCACGGCGCACTCCTTGTCTCACCGGTCTTCCGGCGCCTCTAGGCGCGGGCTCCACAATGCCGCGCCAGGAACTGAAGCGTCATCCGGTTGAACTCCTCCGGCTGCTCCTCGGCGACCGTGTGTGAAGCATCCTTCACGGTGACCAGTGTCGCGTTGGGGATACGCCCGGCAATGAGCTCATGGTCCTCGGGCGGGGTCGAACGGTCGAGCTGCCCGGTGACCACCAGCGTCGGACAGCGGATGTCAGCCAGCCGATCGCGGATGTCGTACTCGATGATCCCGCGGCAGTTGGCGGCATAACCCATGGGGGGATTGGCTGCCACCATCCTGCGATACAGATCGATGATCTCCGGATGGGCCTTCTTGAAGGGCTCAACGAACCATCGATCCATGGCCTCCTCCACCAGCGGGGCCATGCCCTCCCTCTCCACGGTCTCCACCCAGGCCGGGAGGCGCTGCTTGGTCCCGCTCTCGATCTTGGCGGAGGTGCAGAACACCACCATGGCGCTGACCCGATCCGGGTGATCCGCGGCGAACTCCATCGACACGAAGCTGCCGAACGCGTGCGCCACTAGGGCCGCCCGCTCGATGCCCAGCGCATCCATGATCGCGTTCAGGTCGTCCGCATGGTCCTTGACGGAGAACTTCAGCCCCGGTTTGCCCACGGTCTCCGACTCGCCCATGCCCCTCAATTCGTAGACGATGCTCCTGTATCCACTCCCCAGGCGGGGAGTCAGGTGCCGCCACAGATCCCTGTTGAGACCGTTGCCGTGAATGCAGATCACCGGATGTCCGCTTCCCGATTCCGTGTACCAGAAGCGCGTCCTGTTGGCCAGCAGATCCATCGGTTCCTCCTCAAAGACCCGTTGTCAGTCAACCCTCAACGCCACCAGCCGGCGTCTGCGGGCTTGTATGCGATCCTTCCTTCTTCCACCACCACCCTGCCGCCGACGATCACGTGCCTGACCCTGGTGATGTCGTCCCTGTCCACGACGATCAGGTCCGCGCACTTGCCCGGCTCGATCAGACCTCTGTTCGAAGCCAGTCCCGGTATCAGCCGGGCGGGATTGCCTGTGGCAAGCTGCACGGCTTTGGGAAGGCCGATCACCTTGTTTTCCACCGCCTTCTTGATCAACAACAGGATCGGGTCGTGGTAGCCGCCGGAGTAGTCGGTGACCAGGACGTCCACCAGGTTCCGCTCCAGGAGAGCCAGGGTGCCGGCAGGGTCCCGCTCGATCTGCCTGGCGCCGAACAGATCCGCCGAAAACACCTCCACGACCGCGCCGGCCCGTTTCAGCTCTCCGGCCACCTCTATCATCTCCTGCGGCGCCATGTGGTGGTTGACGTGGGCTGCGATGATCCTGGGTCCCAGCTTTCTGGCAGCCTCCAGGAGGGCCTCCCTGGCCGGCGTTTCCATGTGAACCGAGGCCGGGACTCCCAGCTTCGGCACCACCTCGATGGTCTCCAGAATGGCTTCGTTGTGAGCCTGGACGGGAAGCACGCTCGTCTCGCGCACCAGCTTCTTCGCCTCATCCAGGCTCATCCCGGCCAGGCCGGCCCTGTCCAGGGCGGCGCGCAGAGCCGCATCGTCATTCTCCAGCACTGCGTGGTCCAGCGCGTAACCGTCCTGGGCCGAGATCTTGGTGGTGAGGCGCAGATTTTTCTCGTAGGTGCCGTAGGAGGTGCCCGGAGAGCCCACCTCTCCCAGGGCGACCGCGCCCTGCGCCACCGCCTCTTCGGCGGTGAACTCCCGGTTCCACCTGGGCAGCTCCATGCCGCTGGCCAGCTCCGCGGCCCGGAGGTTCTTGGGCGTGTGCAGGGTGGTGAGCTTGATGTTGATGGGGTGCAGCTTGTTGATGGCCTCGTTCTGAAAGGGCAGCACGAAGCCCTCCAGGTCCAGCACGGTGGTGGTCCCCTGCAGGAGATGGGTGTCCAGGTTGGCGATCACCCGGTCCTCGGGAAGGGGTTTCCATCCCCACATGAAGGGGGGGCCTATGCAGACCGCGTGGACGTGGATGTTGATCAGGCCGGGCATGACGATGCCGCCCCTGGCGTCGATGACCTTGTTGGTGTAGAACCGGTACGGGATGTACGGCATCCTCACGACGTCCGTGATGATGCTGTCTTCGATCACGATGGAAGCGTCTTCCAGGAACGACGACCCGTCGCCGGTCACAACGTTTGCGTTTACGATGTCAATTGTCATCTCTCCATCCTCTTCAGCTGCCGTGAGCCCACCCGGGCGCTCCCACTCCTGCCTAGCCCCAGAACAGATTGACCAGGGCCAGGGAAAGCGGAGGAAAGAAGGTGAGCAGCAACAGCGTTGCGATCAATGGAATCATGAACGGCCAGACGGCCCGTACCAGCTCCTCGAATGAGATGTCCACGACCTTCATCATGACGTACAGTCCCACCCCCATCGGAGGGGTCATCATGCCCAGGGTGATGTTGTAGCAGATGATCACCCCGAAATGGATCAGGTCCACTCCCACCAGCTGCATCAGCGGAACCAGAATGGGAGTGGCGATCAGCAGGAGCGGGATCGGCTCGATCAGGCATCCCATGAACAGCAGGAATACGTTGACCAGGGCCAGCACGACGTACTTGTTCTGGGAGATGGACAGTATGGAAGCCGCCGCCAGCTGAGGGAGCCGTTCATAGGTGTAGATCCAGCTGATGACGCTGGAGATCCCGATCATCACCATGATGATGGACGTGGATTTCACCGTCGCAATCAGAGCCGAGCGGATCTCCCTGAACGAAATCTCCTTGTAGACGACTCCCACCAGCAGGGAAAACAGCACGGCCACGATCGCCGACTCCGTAGGCGTCACGACGCCGGTGACGATTCCACCGACGATGACAAACGGCCCCATCACCGCCAGAATGTTGCCGCCGAAGCTCTGCGTCACCTTCTTGAAGGACTGCCTGGGCGTCACGGGGCAGATCTCGATACCCCGGGCCGCCAGATAGTAGTTGGTGACCATCAGCGACACGCCGATGACGAGACCCGGGATGATGCCGGCCACCAAGAGCTTGCCGATCGACACCTCGGCCTGGATGCCGTAGATCACCAGGACGATGCTGGGCGGGACTATGGGCCCGATGGAAGCCGACGCAAGAGTGATGGCGCTGGCGAAGGGCTTGCGATATCCCGCCTTCGTCATGGCCTGGACCTCCACGACCCCAAGACCCGCCGCGTCGGCCAGGGCGGCACCCGAGATGCCCGCAAAGATGATGCTGGCCACCACGTTGACCTGAGCCAGGCCGCCCTTTATGTGCCCCACGATGTCCTGGGCCAGTCGAAAGATCCTCTTGGTCAACCCCAGGGAGTTCATCAGGTTCCCGGCCAGGAGGAACAAGGGCACCGCCAGCAGGGAGAACCCCTCGGTCCCGCTTGCCAGGTATTGCGGGATTAGCACCAGGTGGGAGTGCAGCAGGATGAGGCCCAGCACGGCCGCGAGCCCCATCGAGAAGGTAACCGAGCACCTGAGGAACATCAGAGCGATGAAGGTCACCGTTACGATCGCTGAAACCATTTGCGCTACCCTCTCAAGGAGAAGAGTCCTGCGTTCCGGGATTGAACGCCTCGACTACGCGCTTCAGCCTTTCCCATGTGTAGGGAATCAGGATCAGCAGAATGAGGGCCATGCTGACGATTACCGACAGAGAGAAGAAGTTCTGGGGCAGGGGAAAGGAGGTCACCATCATCCGGCTCTGGAGCACCTGCAGCGGCCACCCCGCGACCAGAGTGATCAGCGCGAAGGCGATCATCGCCAGGTGAAGAACCAGATCCAGGACGGCCCATAGCTTGGGGGGGATGAACTTGTGGAAGAACTCGATGAAGATGTATTCCTCGCGCTTCGCGGCCACGACGAACCCCAGGAAGTACATCCAGACCCCGAAAAAGATGGCCATCTGCCCGAGCCATATGGGCTGCGGGACCGGCAGGTACCGGCTGAGTATTCCCAGGGTACCCAGAACCAGCACCCCGGCCAGGAGCAGCTCGCAGAGGGTACCAACCACGGTTTCCAGCACGTTCAGCACTCTCTGGACAGCCGGCCGGTGTCTGCTTTCCATCAGGTCCACCTCCTCGGGCAGCAGTTGGCTTTAGACCTCGCCGGGACCGGGTCAGACACACGAGCGGGGTGTCCGACCGGCACCGGCGATCCGTGTATGCTGGGACGCAGCTCTAGCCCGCCCTACTTGGCGAGCGCGCGAATTCTGTCGTAGACTCCTGCGGGCAGGTAGCCTTCCGACTCGAACTTCTTGATCTGGTCGGCCATGTGCGCCGCGGCGGCTTTCAGATCCATCCCCTTGTAGTAGTCAGCCCCATGCTCGTTGATGCACTTGTCGATGTCCTTCTCAGCCAGGTCCTGGGAGATCTTCGTATACAGGTCACCCGCCTCGGTGGCTGCCTCCGCCAGGACTTTCTGGATCTCGGGGGACAGCGAGTCGTACTTCTTCTGGTTCATGGCCATACGAACCACCTGGGGAAACTCGGGCCAGTAGATGATGTGCTTGGCCACTTCGGTGAACTTCATCGGGTACACCAGGCTCACCGGGCTGGTGACGGCGTCCACCGTTCCCAGCTTCAGGGCCAGGTACACGTCCGTCCAGGCCAGCTCGGTCGTCTTGGCGCCCAGAGCCTCCCAGGAACGCTTGTAGGCATCCGCCGGCCACACCCTGAGCTTCAACCCCTTCAGATCGTCCAGGGACTTGATGGGCTTCTTGGACACGATGACCCGGAACGGGCCTCTCTCCCAGTTTCCTTTGTCCAGGAAGACCAACCCGCTTGCCTCCGTCACCTTGCTCCAGGCCTTTTTCCAGTCCTCGGAGCGGGTCCACTTTCGGAAATGCTCCCGGTTCTCGAAGGCAAACGGAACTCCCAGAAACCGCAGGGTCTCCGACCAGCGTTCGTACCACACCGATCCTTCCAGGAAGAGATCCTGGTTGCCCAGCATGGTGGCTTCGAGCTCCGTTTTGGCCGGACCGAGCTGCTCGGAGGGAAAGACCTGGACCACCACCTGGCCGTTGGTCTTCTCCTTCACGACCTCGGCAAAGCGGTCGGCGGCCTGTGTTTCCGGAGCCGCGGCGGGGTAGCTCGTTCCCAGCTTCAGGACGATTGTCTTGGGCGCAGCCGTCTGGGTCGCTTCGCTGCTTCCAGCCGCACCTGCGGTGCTGAGCCCCAGGGCCGTGGCCAGCAAAACCACCGTGACCGTAAGCAGGACTTTCTTCATCCTCGTGCCTCCTTGTGTGGTTGTTCTGATATTCCGAACGGTCTTCGGATATCGTGACCATTATAGAGATACCGGCGCGCCTTGTCAATAGCGTCGCTGCGAAATCTTCAATTAACGGTAACGGCAAGGATATGCAGGGTGGAGCGCGGGGGGGGCCTGTACCGGGCATGAGCTCAGCCCAAGGCGCAACGCCCGTCTCATCGTAGCGCAGACATTCCTCTTCTGATATTGTACTCTTCGAAGGGGGAGGGGTGCTGGCGCCTGGCGATACCGGCGCACCGCCGGCCCTCCCAGCAAGCGACGGAGCGTGGACAGATGATCGCAGCGGTCTTCAAGGGAGAGGGAAAACTGGTCCTCGAGGAGCGGCCCAGGCCGGGGCTGCATCGCGACACGGACGCCCTGATCCGGGTGACCGGGGTGGGGATCTGTGGCACGGACCTGCACATCCTGCAGGTGCCGCCGGCGCATCCAGCCAGACGAGACATCGTCCTGGGCCACGAGTTCACCGGGGAGATCGTCCAGGTGGGCGCTGCCATTCCGGACTTTGCCCCGGGGGAATCGGTCCTGATCGACCCTCATCCCGGATGCGGGATGTGCGCCGCCTGCAAGCGCGGGGAGCCGGACCGCTGCATCCCGCTGTACACCTCCGCCGAGCCGGGGCATGCCGCCACCATCGGGATCTTCTCCGACGGCGCCATGACCAGCCACGTGGTAGTGCCCCGCGAGTCCCTCTGCAAGGTGAGCCGCGGCGTTCCCTCGCACATCGCCGCGCTGGCCGAGCCCCTGTCCTGCGTGGTCAACGCCTTCGACAAGCTCGCCATGAGACCGGGGGAGTCGGTGCTGGTTCTCGGAGCCGGACCCATCGGGCTGCTGTTCACCTCCATGTTCAAGGCCGCCGGTGCGGCGAAGCTGATCGTCTCCGAGCCCTCCGCGTACCGCAGGAAAGCGGCCGTGGACTGCGGCGCCACCGTCGTGGTGGACCCGGTCAAAGAGGACCTGCCCTCAGTGGTGGCCCGGGAGCTGCCTGAGGGACCGCAGATCGTGGTGGAGGCGGTGGGGCCTCTTCTGCCCCTGGCCATCAACCTGGTGGGCGGCCACGGGCGGGTGCTTCAGTTCGGCCACGACGAGACGGCGCACCCTGCTGTCCCGGTGGGCACCATGCTCAAGAAAGAGGTCGTGATCTACGGGGCGTTCATCGGACGGCACAGCTTTCAACGCACGGCGGCCATCATGGAAAGCGGCATTCTGCCTCTGGAACGCATCGTCTCCCACAGGCTGCCGCTTTCGCGGATCCACGAGGGCATCGACCTCCTCCGCAAAGGGCAGGCGATCAAGGTGATTCTGGAACCGCAGGGTGGTGCCGGAGTGCGAGGCTGAGGGACCGGGCGGCCGTCATTGCCTGCGGCGGCCGGGGAATCCGCAGGGCGGTTTCCCGCTCGCCTTAATCGCTTAGGTGGGTGTGCCGGAAGCGGTCCCGGTGCTTGAAGCCGAAGTGGAACACCCGGTCCAGTGAGGAGTGGGCAAAGAGGATGATCCCGGCAAGCTGCAGGATCTGATTCGCCAGGAGGGCGCCCAGGATGTACAGCGCCACCGCGACCCCCCTGTGGTGGACGACGTTGTAGACCGCGGCACCCACCGCCGGATTGAAGGCGTAGCCGATCATTCCGATGTCCGGCCCCAGAAACAGCAGAGGGAACCACCACCAGGCCAGCCGCAGGCGCCAGAACAGAAAGACCGCAAGCAGGAAGAGGAAGGCCTCTTCGATCCTGAGAAGCGTTTTCATGGATCAGCGCACCTCCTGCGCCCCGATCATTCAGGCCGGCTCCTTCCTTCCTCACCCGCCGGAGACGACGGGAAAGAGGGCCACCTGGTCTCCGTCGGCCAGCTCGGTAGCCAGGCCCGCCGGCAGCTGCGTCCAGCCTCTTCCGTTCAGCGTGGCCAGAAGGTGCGGGCCCGGCACCGCCAGGCCGTAGGCGCGCTCCAGGCGTCCCGCCAGCTCCGCCAGGCGGCTTCCGGCCGGAAGCGTCAGCTCCTCGAGCCTCCGCCCGGTCCTGTCGCGGACCGCGGAGAGATACCTGATGCGGACCTTCACCTCTGCCATGGTCCCTCTACACCGGGGCCAGTCCCTCCAGCCCCACCGCCCTCGCGGTCTCCGGGCGCACCACGCCGTCTGAGTCCCAGCCCCGCGCCGAGTAGTACTCATCCAGCATCCGCGCGTACATCTCCCCGGTGAGGATCCGCCCCTTCGTGGGTCCGCTGGGGATCGGCTCCCGGGTGATCCGCTGGGGCAGCAGGTCGTCGGCCCGGCGGATCCCCTCGCGGTTGAGGATGATCCTCTCCAGGTTGTAGACGCGCTCGGCGATCCTGCCCAGCTCCGGCGTGAAGGGGTGGCCGGTGACCGCCTCCAGCACGCCCGGGGTGGGGTTCTCCGAAAAGCCGAAGGCCCCGCGCACCACCGTGCAGATACCCAGGCAGTCCACGTAGGCGCGGTTGTCCTGCACGCTCTTGACCAGGGCGCCCTTGCCCTCCAGCGCGTAGCGGTCGTACTTGCCGCTCTGAAGCTCCGCCCGGATGGTCCATCCCCCCACGTTGTGACAGGCCCCGCGGCTGGAGGTGCCGTAGGTGAGGCCGTTTCCCGTGAACCCCCGCGGGTCGTAGCCCGCCAGAGGCAGGCCCTTCACCTCCAGGATGTAACGGCGCCACTCCGGCCTGGCCCGCTTCACCTGGTACATCCCCTGGGCCATAAGATCGCCGATTCCCCTGCGGGCGGCAATGAGCTCGATGATGCCGGTGAGAGCCCGGGGGCTGCCGAAGCGCGCCTCGATCCCGCCGGTGTCCTCCCGGCCGATCAGCCCCCGCTCGTAAAGCTCCATGACCAGGGCCACTGCGTTGCCCGTGGACATGGTGTCCAGGCCCAGCTCGTCGCAGAGCTGGTTCGCCTTCACGATTGCCCCGAAGTCGGAGATGCCGCAGTTGGGACCCAGCAGGGCGATGGTCTCGAACTCCGTCCGCGCCCGCGCCCCGGCGAAGGGGCCCTCCTTCACCAGGCACACCTTGCCGCAGGCCACCGAGCAGCGATAGCAGGCATAGTTCTTCTCCAAGTACCGGTCGCGCATCACGTGGGCGTCGATCTTGTGGCACTCCTCGAAGTGAGCCGTCTGGAAGTTGCGCGTGGGCATGCAGCCCAGCTCGTTGATCACCTCGATGTACTGGGGTGTGCCGAACCTGGTGTGGTTGGCCCGGGAGCCCTTCAGCTCCTGGAGGGCGGCCTTCCGCATCCGCTCCACCCGCTCCCCGTCCGCCACGGGAACGGTCCCCGTGCCCCTCACCACGATCCCTTTCAGGAGCTTGGAGCCCATGACCGCACCCGGGCCGCCGCGGCCGAAGGCCCGCTCGTCCACGTTGATGTAGGAGAAGCGGACCAGCCGTTCGCCGGCGGGACCTATGGACATCGCGCCGGCTTTCTTCTCTCCCATCGCCTCTCGCAGCGCCTTCAGGGTCCTGCGGGAGGTGTAGCCCTCCCAGGGGCGCGCATCGCCGAAGCTGGCCTTCCCGTCCACGATGGACAGCCACGTCCAGTGGTCCGCTCTTCCTTCAATAAGGAGCCCGTCGTAGCCCGCCTGCTTCAGCTGGGGGCCGAAGTCGCCGCCGCAGTTGGAGCACAGGTACATGCGGGTCTCCGGGGATTTCGTGGCAAGCTGGAACTTCGTCGTGGAGACCAGGGGCGTGCCGGTGAGAGGGCCGGTCATGAAGAAGATCTTGTTTGCCTCTCCCAGCGGATCCGTGCCGGGAGGTATCTCCTGGTAGTAGTACTTGGCGGCGATCCCCCGGCCTCCCAGCAGCCGCTCGTAATCCTTCCGGGGTACCGCCTCCTCGACGGCCGTACGCCGCGAGAGGTTCACGCGCAGCACCTTTCCCATGTATCCCTTCAGCATCTTCCACCCTCCTCCGGCCTCAGGCCGCCACCCTCACTCCGCCGACACCACCTCGATGCCGCTGTCCTCCAGGCGCTTTCGATAGTCGGAGCGGATGCGGTCCGTGACGATCGCGTCCACCTTGTCCAGAGGCGCGAACAGGGCGAAGGAGTTCCGCTCCATCTTGCTGGAATCCACAAGCAGGATGATCTTGGCGGCAATGGACATCATGAGCTTCTTGGTCTGGGCGTGGGCGATGTCCGGCGTGCTGGCCCCCTTTTCGATGGAGAAGCTGTTCACGCCCATGAAGGCCTTGTCCACGGTGAGCTCGGACAGCATGCCGCTGACGGCCGAGCCGTAGGTGACGGTGCAGTGGAACTTCCTGCGCAGTGAGCCGCCCAGCAGCACCACCCGTACCGCTTCGCACTCCTCCAGGCAAAGCGCGATCATCAGGTCGTTGGTGACCACGGTGATGTCGCGCCTCTGGTGCAGCAGCCGGGCCAGCTCCAGGACGGTGGTGCCCGTGTCGAGGATGATCGTGTCTCCGCCCTCGACCAGCCGCATCGCCGCCTCCGCGATCTTCCGCTTGGCCTCCAGGTTCTGCACCTTGCGCTGGTTCATGTCCGGTTCCAGGCCGGTCTTGCTCTTGACGATCGCGCCTCCGTGCGTGCGGACCAGGAGATTGCCGGCCTGCAGGTCCCGCAGATCGTTGCGGATGGTGGCGCTGGAGACTCTGAAACGCTCGCACAGCTCGGCCACGGTGGCCTTGCGGCGCTCCTGGATGTACTCGAGGATCTTCAGCTTGCGCTCCTCGACGAACAGCGTGTCTTCGCTCACGGGCCCTCCTGGGTCACCCCATCCTCTCCGTCTCCGCGCGGCCGGCCAGAACCCGCCGCGGGGCGAAGCGGGTAGCCTCGAAGGAGCCCAGGGCCCCGTTTTCGAACTCCACGGTCATGAAGGCGGCGTCCTCCACGGTCACCTTGCCCGTCCCGGCGCCCCTGGCCACACCGCCGAAGCTCCCCGAGGCCTCATCGGCCAGGGGCCGCTCCTTCACGAACTGCGCGGTTATGCAGGACACCCTCTTGATCTCGCCCACCAGGTAGCGGGCAAGATCCGCGCTGTGGGAGTTCAGGTCCCCCTGCGGACCCGAACCCGCGTACTCC
Organism: uncultured Spirochaetaceae bacterium; assembly: GCA_964490725.1. GTDB lineage: Bacteria > Spirochaetota > Spirochaetia > SZUA-6 > DRHE01 > CAZBDU01. The sequence goes on from CAZBDU010000022.1 coordinate 38,127, forward strand.
CTCTGCAGGTGCCAGGTGAGCGGAGAGGCGGGGTCCGCGATCCAGGACTGCAGATAGGCGCCTCTCCAGTGGTAGATGCGGCCGATCTTCCCTTCGTCGATCAGCCGCCTGGCCAGGCGCACCGCGGGACAGCGGCGGTAGTTGTGGTTCAGGTAGTGCGTCACGCCCTGCTTCTCGGCCAGCTCATACATCTCCCGCGCCTGGGCCACGTTCATGGCCAGAGGTTTCTCGCAGAAAACGTGCTTTCCGGCCCGCAGCGCCTCCATGGCGATCGGGTGGTGCAGATACTGGGGAGCGCTGATGTCCACCACGTCCACGTCCTGGCGCCTCACCATCTTCTTCCAGTCCGTCTCGATCTGCTCCCATCCCCAGCGGTCCGCGAAGGCCTGAAGCGGCTCCCGGTGGCTGCCGCAGGCCACCTTGCGCACGGGCTTCACCGGCATGTCGAAGAACAGCGGCGCCTTCATCCACCCGTTGCTGTGGGCCCTGCCCATGAACTTGTAGCCCACGATCCCCACGTTGAGCGTCCTCATCTCCGTTCCTCCTCCACTCAGGCCGTTCGCCCCTTATCCTTCACCCTGCCCACCCTCCTGCCTCCCTCCCTCCTCCACGGCCACGGGCCTGCGCTCCAGGATGGAGCGGTTGCCGGCGTTCACCACGGCGACGGCCATCCGCCCGTCCCATCCCCGCACTCTGGGTTGGCCTCCCGAACGGATGCAGTCGATGAACGCCTGGTCCTCCGCCAGGTACGCTTCTGCGAAGAGGTTCCTCCAGCTGGGGACGAACCGCCGAACGATTCCTCCCCCGGTGGAGCAGGCCGTCACTGCGTCCCCCTCGATCCTGCCGACGAACATCACGCCCTTCGTGCCCGGGATCTCGGTGCGCGCGTCGTATCCCTAGCCCACCGCCACCGCGCCGTCGATGAACCCCTGCCGCCCGTCGGCGAACCTGCAGATCATGGACACGCTGTCGTGGAAGTCAGGGTGGCCCCTCCGCGCCTCCGGGCAGCGGAAGTTCCCGCCCATGGCGTAGACCTTCACGATCTCGCCGCCCGGCGAACCACCGCAGCGTGTCGATGTCGTGGCTGTTGACCTCGGCCAGGGGCCCGTTGCTGGCCGCGATGTCGTACATCCACTCCTGCGGAACGCTGGGGCCGTGGGTGAGGGACTTGACGAGCAGCCCGGCCTCTGCGGGGTACACGTAGAAGGTGATCAGGGGCTCATCGCCGGTGCACACCGAGCGGTGGCCCCACAGCGGCGGTACGTAGACCATGCTGCCGGGCAGGAATCGCTCGCAGGCGCCCTGGCCGCCGGGAAGCTTCATCAGCATGTAGCCTTCTCCCCGCACGCAGAGGTAGATCTCCCCCGTTTCGGCCACGGCGTGGTAGTGGCCGTTGGTCATGAAGCACTCTGCGGCCACCGTGCCGGCGTGGGTCTTGCTGATCCCGAACTGGAGGTGGCCCTTCCTCTGCGGGACGGTCTTCTCGAACACCTCGTAGTGCACGGGGTCCCCCTGAGCGATCAGGGCTTCCAGGGCCGCCTCGTCGGCGTAGTGGCCCCGCATGCTGGAGGCCAGCCTCACCAGATGGCCGTCCGGGTTCTTCATGATCCCATGCAGGAGGTCGAGCTCGGCCACGAGGGGCATGAACCTGCCCCCGCCTTCCCGCATCCGCCCTCCTTCCTTCCATCCGTGACCGGCCACGCCGTGGCTCCCCACTTCAGTCCCTGTGGCGGCAGATGTCCGCCAGCCGGGACAGCTCCTCAAAATCGGGACCCTCCGCTGGAATCTCCCGGTGGAAGACCTCCGCGATGCCGCTGGCCCACCCGTGGATGAAATACCGCCATCCGTCCTCCACGTGCAGCTGCCTCCGCTCCCGCTGCGCCCGCGCCTGAAAGAGAAAGTGGAGATCTCCCCGGTAGTTGAAATCCCACGCATATCCGCCCTCCGGGAACTCGGCCCTGTCCGAGAGAGGCGAGCCGGGGGCGTCCTTCCCCAGCCCTGTGGCGTTGACCGCCAGGGAGCCCGGCGGCAGGGCCCCAAGAACGGCGTCGTTGTCCTCCGCCCGGGGCGTGTGCACGTACTCCACCGGGACCCCGGGACCGAGCTTCCTGTGGATCTCCCGCAGCTCCTCGAGCCGGCCCGGGCTCCGGTCGGAGACGAACAGGCGCGCCGGCCTGTCCGCACCGCGCTCGCCTGCGAGCAGGTAGGTGCTCAGCGCCACGCTGGCGCCGCCGGCGCCCATAAGGAAAGCCTCCGCCCGCCTCCCCTCCCAATAGCCCTTGGGGAGGAAGGCGGACAGCGCGCGGCCGCTGTTGAGGGGATCCTTCGCCGCGCCGATCAGCCGCCCGTCTTCCTTGGAGATGGTGCCCACCTCGCCAAGGAGCCCGGCGAAGGGGTCCAGGCCGTCGAAGAGGTCCCGGCAGGCCTTCAGCAGGTCGATCTTGTGGGTGGTCACCACCGCCCCCAGGGAGTTGCGGTCCTTCTTGATGAAGCGCACCACCTCCCGGTAGCTCTCGGGTGAGTCGTGGGGGGGCAGGTCGATCCCGCGGATGCGGCAGGGCTCCAGGGCCAGGTGTCGCGCCCACCGGGGAAACACGCGCATGATCACCGACCGGCGGGTGGTCACCCCGATGAAGTACATGGTGGGCCGCTGGGCCTTGCCGGGAAGCTGCACGCTCATCCGGCCCCGGCTGCGCCCGAGCCCGCCGGTTTCCCCCGAACGCCGGGGCTATCGTATGCGGCTGGGGTCTGCCAGCGGGGCCTGTCGATTCTTGTCATATTCTCGTTACTCTTGTCGTTTGATGCCAGGGTACACGAAGGCATCCGTTTGTTCAACAAGCAGCCCGGCCCCGGCAGGCCTTCCCCGCCGGAGCATCTCCGTCTCCCTAGGTTGACCGCGCATTCGTGCTGCGACAAGGCTTGACGGGCCCGCCGGAAAGCCAGGGCAGCCTTATTCTCTACCCGACCGATAGTTGGCCTCTTGCTTCCTCTGGCACGGAGATTGCGTATTCCTTCCCGTGACTGTTGCAGAGCGGCAGAGACTGGCTTCGGCGGATCCTCTGGCAACTCTCTACAGGATGGCCGTGTCCGCCGCCCGTTCGGTGGCGATGGTTTTCGGCATCCTGTTCCTCTCCATGCTGCTGACCTTCGACGGGAGGCGGTACCGGCCCCCGATCCGCAGAGCGAAGCACCGGCCCGGGCCCGCCTCTTCCTCCGCCCGGCTGCTCCCGGAGTGAACTCCCGGCATGAGGATGCCAGGGCTGGACAGGCCACCCGCCGGGATGTCCAGTAGCGCTTCCTCCGGCTGCGCCCTACAATATGGCGTATGGCCGTCTGCGGCGTTTGCGGCCGCTCTTCCGCCCTCATCTCCAAGAACCTCGGGGTGTGTCTGAGCTGCATCCGCGAGCGTCCAGAGCAAGCCTTCCCCGTGGCGGACAGGGCGCACGGGAGGGCCCGCGCGGCCTTCGGCCTCCCCGAGACAGCGCCCCGGGATCCGTAGGGGCTCGCCTGCTCGGTCTGTGCGAAGCAATGCCTGATCCCCGCAGGAGGGACGGGGTACTGCGGGGTCCGCCGGAACGTGGCGGGCAGACTGGAGGGGGCATCGGCTGACCGGGGGAGGCTTTCCTGGTATCACGACCCGCTGCCCACGAACTGCGTGGCCGACTGGGTTTGTCCGGGCGGGACCGGCGCCGGCTACCCGGAGTGGGCCCACCGTCGCGGACCGGAGCGCGGGTACGCCAACCTGGCCGTCTTCTTTCAGGCCTGCTCGTTCGACTGCCTGTACTGCCAGAACTGGCATTTCCGGCAAGAGAGCCTGACCGCCCCGCTCCGTTCCGCCGAATCCCTGGCCGCCTGCGTGGACCGCAGGACTTCCTGCATCTGCTTCTACGGCAGAGACCCGGCCCCGCAGCTGCCCTACTCCCTGCACGCGGCCCGCCTGGCCCGGGAACGAAGCGAGGGGAGGATTCTGCGCATCTGCTGGGAGACGGCGGGGGCCATGGCGCCGCAGCTTCTCGACCGGATGGTGGAGCTGGCCTTGAGCTCCGGGGGCTGCATCAAGTTCGACCTCAAGGCCTGGGACGACACCCTGCACCGGGCCCTGACCGGAAACACCAACCGGTGGACGCTGGAGAACCTGGAGCGAGCGGCGGCCAGGATGCCGGAGCGCCCGGAGCCTCCCCTGCTGGTGGCCAGCACCCTGCTGGTTCCGGGCTACGTGGACGAGCGAGAGGTGGGACAGCTGGCCGCCTTCCTGACCGGCATCGACAGGAGCTTTCCCTACAGCCTGCTGGGCTTCCACCCCGGGTTCCTCCTATCGGACCTGAGGCCCACCTCGAAAGCGGACGCGCAATCCTGCCTCCAGGCCGCCCGGGCCCAGGGCCTGAGCAACGTGCGGCTTGCCAACCGCCATGTGCTGGTCTGATCGGAGCCCGGACGGCTGCGATCCCCTACGGATCGCGACCCCGGCCAGATCGGCCAGTGCAGCGAAGAGAACCGATATCTTCTGAGGCGAGCCGAGTGCGTAGAAAGCCCGCGCGTCACCTCCACAGAGTCAACAATCACAGCATACTTCCTGGCAACGGTCAATTCTCCCTTGAGACTCGTTCCGTCAACCAACGTCATGGAGTTCACGATGGCCTTTCACCACAGCACAGGACTGCGGACCCGATTGTGCTCGGTCCTCTGCAATGCCCGGCTTGCAGAGTCGTTCGGCGATGGCTATCATCGGAGTATGTGCCGGCTGTTGTGGATCTCGCTTCTGGGGTTGGTGACGGCCGTCTGTCTCGAGACGGGAGCCCAAGGCCAAAGCATGCCGTTTACGATTCGAAGCGCCGCTTTTGAAGCCAGGGGCCGGATCGCTCAGGTCCATACCTGCGGCGGCCGCAACATCTCGCCGCCGCTGTCCTGGGACAACGTTCCCGAGGGTGCCAAGAGCTTCGCCCTGATCTGTGACGACCCGGACGCCCCCATGGGAACCTGGGTCCACTGGGTGCTCTACGGAATACCGGCCAGCGTACGATTTCTTCCCGAAGCCGTACCGCTCCGGGAACAGCTGTCCGACGGCAGCAGGCAGGGGAAGAACGACTTCGGGAAGACAGGGTACGGCGGGCCCTGCCCGCCTCGGGGAAGGCCGCACCGCTATTTCTTCAGGCTCTATGCCCTGGACGACGTGCTTTCCCTGGCGCCGGGCTTGACGAAGAAGGCCCTGCTCAAGGCAATTGACGGCCATGTGCTGGCTGAAGCGCACCTGTACGGCACCTACGGCCGCAAGTAGTCAGGACCTCTTGCCAACCCCCCGATGAAGAACGCGACAACGCTTCACAACACCCCTTCGCGCAGGAGGCCAGCTCCAGGATCTTCTTCCTGGAGACCCCTTCCATGGCCTGCCAGTCTATCTGATCGAGGGTCTTCACATCGGGAAAGTGAGCCTCCCGGAGCCTGCGAGAGCTGGTACGCTATTCCCGCAGGCGCACCTCCCGCTCCAACAGCTCCCGCAAGTACTCCTCGTAGGGCCAATCCTCGGCGCGCGCCGTACGAGCCAGCTGCTGATATTCGCTGCGGATCCCCGGAAGCTTCAGCGTCTTCAGGTGAGCCGCCATCACTGCCTGGGCAAGCTCACTCATCGCCGCGCTCCTGGAGCAGCGCGTCGTAGCCGGCCACAGGAGCGCTCTGGACGTTGTAGCCGCTCAAGGCCGCCGGCACGGGTATGCGATCGGGTACGGCAGCGAGCGGCGGCGGTGAGGGGCGCCGTTCAAGCACAGCCAGCAAGGCCTCCCGCATAGCCTGCTCACCGTGCCGGCAGATCGCTCCGATCAGCCTGGCCAGCACCCGCCCAGCCTCACGCTGGCCGTAGCGGGCGCTGAGAAGCTCCGACAGCTTTCCATACGGCTCACCGAGCTGCGGCAGGAGCTCGGGGGCGACCTGACGCACCGCCTGGGGCTTCTTCGCCAGCTGGGTGAAGTAATGGCGGTACTGCACCCGCCGGGCTCCCCGCGCTACCTTGCACACCGTGATGCTCTCTCCCCGGCACTCCAGCCGGATGTCACAGACCCCCACGTAGGCCATCGCCTGCAGGCTGTGCCAGTGACTGGGAACCGAGTAGTCGGCTCCCTCCACACGCCCCAGGGCCTGGCGGCTGACCACCACAGGCTCCACCCGTCGCGCCTCGAACGGCCGCTGGGGAAGGGGCCGCAGATGCGGCTTCTCCTCCGCGAAACGCGTCGCCACGGTGCGTCCCTGTCGATCCCGCCGCCGCTCGGTCGACTCGTCGATCTGCCTCAACAGCCCCTGCGCGATCTCCTCCAGGCTCCTTCCCGAGGGAATCGGCGTCAGGTGCTGCAGCCGCAGCGTCTTGCCGCGGGCCTCAACACCTCCCTTATCGTGTCCCTCACGCGGGCGGGCGAAGCACGGCTCGAACAGGTAGTGGCTGGCCAACGCCAGAAACCGATGGGTCAGCTCCCGCTCGCCGCTTACACCCAGCCGCCTCTTCACCGCTTCGGTCAGATTATCGTAGATCCCCCGAGCCGCAACCCCTCCAAAGTGGGCGAAAGCCCGTACGTGGCCGTCGAGAAACGCGATCTGGTTACACCGCTCGTACAGCCACACGAAGTCCCGCCCCGAGTACATCGGCCGCATCACAAACTTCCACGCCTTCTGCCTGCAGCCCACGATTTCAACCTTGACATCCGGATCGGCCCATCGGAACAGAGTCACTTCCACTGACCTGCCATGAACAGATAGTTCAGTTGTCTTCATATGACTGCCTCTCGCCGCGGGCCTTCCCATCTCGTGGTTCGGAGCCTCTCGGGCTGCCCAGTTAGAGACCGTCTCTATGAATGCAGAGCTGACTCGCTGGTCCTTCAGCACGCCCGTATTGAACGAGAGTTCATAGCGTCCGTTGGCTGATATACTCGCGGCGAGTCTGTTTCTCAGCTCCCCAAGCAGCTTGGATATCTTGTGATCTTCAGCTATCTGTCCTTGGTAACTCTCTATCGTGGTATGTTGAACAACATATTCTCTGACATTCGCCCGATACAGCGCCTCTATGGGGTTCGGAGGCGGCGGCTTTTCGTCCTCGGGATACCAAGGAGGCCCCGTCAGGATCTCACCGTGCCGTTGAGCATACAATTCTGCAACCCAATCGCATATTCTTCTCTCGTGTTCTGTGTTGGGCATGCGTCTCTATCCGAGGAAATCCAGCCACACACGTTCGGCCGAATAATCCGGATCTATCTGTACAATCAGTAGCGTGTCTTCGCCAGCCACTACAAGAACCGCCGGGACGCCGGCACCCACAGAGCCGCGAGAACCCCCTCGGGAACATGGCCGCGAGGTACTCCACCGTTCTCCTCATCCGGCTGATGGTGGCACTTCGTAGTGCGCTGCGGAACTGCAGACAACATGACACCTGCCGGGGGGGGCCAAGACGACAAGCAGAGTCAGATCAGAATGGTATTTCGATTGGGGAAGCTGAATTGCATTCCTTTCCTCCGTGCATTGAGATCGAGAGCGCCCGGGAATTACTGCGACCGATGCACGGCACCTCTCCTCGTGGGCAGGGATTTGTCCGGGCAGTGCCGAGAGGGCCGGAAAGAGAAAGAACGGTAAGTCGATTGAGGGCAACAAGTGGCTCAGAACGATTCTGGCTCACTTTGGGCATAACTGGAGATGCCAATTCCTTATGTGGTAAGTAGGATGATCTGGGCTGAAGCGAGTTTGTAGTACCAAGAAAGTAGGAGGTCAATTCTGGCCATGGTCTCGAAAGCGAGATCGGAGATATTCACCGTTTCCCCTCCGCCGTGCACTTGGCCTCCTACTGCGCTACGACTCCTACCGTTCATGCCAGCGCCACTCTGTACAGCCTGATCGAGACCGCGCTATGCCGCGTGCGGCATAGCGCGGTTTATGCCGAGCCGCCGACTATGCCGAACATACTCGGCTTGACGTTGTGCGAGGACGATTTGCAGGCTTGAGGCTCGGCATAGTCTACTGTTCTCTCCAGATACCCCCAAGTGGAAGGAGAGAACATGAGCACGCAGGCGTACTTCACCAATCCCAAGATGCTTCGGCGTCTTCACGAAGGCGCGTTGGGCGCCCACATCGACCTCTTCGCTGCACGGCTTCTCGAGGAGGGCCACTGCTGGCAGAGCGCATGGCGAAACCTTCGTATCGTCTCTGATCTCAGTCGCTGGCTTGAACGCAAAGGACTCGGTGTCACGGATCTCAACGAGGAGGTGATTGAGCAGTATAGACGGTTCCGGCTCCGATATGGTCACCCCTACCTGGGCGATCGAGCGGCCCTCCTCAGGCTCCTTGCGGTCCTTCGTGGTGCCGGGGCCGTTGCTCCCGTGCCCGTCCGGAGCTTGGGACCGCTCGAGCAAGTAGAGGATGAGTTCGAGCGGCACCTGACCCAGAACCGCGGGCTTGCGCGCGTTTCGGTGATCCGTCACAGACCCCTCGTTCGGCAGTTCCTCGAGGAGCGGTGTGCGGCGGGACGGCAGTCGTTTCCGCTTCTTACAGCGTCCGACATCACGAGATTCGTTGAACGCCATGCCCAGGAGCACAGCTGTCGATCCGCCCAGATGATGTGTTGGTCCCTTCGAGCCTTTCCGCGGTATCTACAGTACCGCGGCGAAATCTCTGCCAATCTGGCAGCGAGCGTGCCCTCCTTCAGGAGATGGAACCTTGCGCCGCTTCCCTCCTATGTCCAGCCCCGAGAGGTCCAGCAGATCCTATCCACCTGTGACCGCCGCACTCCGATGGGCCGGCGCGACTATGCGATCCTACTGCTGCTCGCTCGGATCGGACTTCGAGCCAATGAAGTGCGCCTCCTGACCCTGGACGACCTTGATTGGGAGTCGGGACAGCTGACGGTTCAGGGCAAAGGCAGACGGGAAGCCTCCATGCCGTTACCCGAGGAAGTAGGAGCTGCCGTTGCAGATTACCTGCAACATGGTCGGCCGCGATCAGAGAGCCGCCGATTGTTTCTGCGCGATCTGGCTCCACACCGAGGCTTCGCCGCGGCGACGGCCATCACGGCCGTGGCGAAGCGGGCGATCAGCCGGGCCAATATTGGCGAGGTCGCACACAAGGGCGCGCATTTGCTGCGCCACAGCTTGGCGACCCAGCTGCTGGCGGCGAGAGCGTCGTTGACAGAAATAGGGCAGGTTCTCCGCCACCGAAGGCACGATACCACACGGCTCTATGCCAAAGCGGACATCGGGTCCCTCCGTAGCCTTGGCCTCCCCTGGCCGGGAGGTACTCGATGAACAGCCTTCGCTCAGCCCTTGGTGCCTATGTGGAGATGCGTCGCGGCCTAGGCTACAAGTTCCGTCACCAGGAGAAGCGCCTCACAGACTTCGTCCGGTTCATGGAGGAACGCAGGGCTACCGTCGTTACGAGCAAACTTGCCTTGGAGTGGGCGACACAACCGCAGGACAGACATCCCACCTGGACGTTACGGCTCACCGACGTACGTGGTTTTGCCCGCCACCTTTGCAGCACCGAGCCACGAACGGAGGTGCCGCCGCTCGGGTTGCTTCCTGGTCTGTCGGCACACCGCCGCCATGGAACTCCTGAGCGCGGGAGTCGATTCCTCTATCATCGCCCTGTGGCTCGGACACGAATCCGTTGAGACCACCCAGATCTACCTGGACGCCCACCTTGCTCTCAGAGAGGCCGCGCTGGCGAAAGTGGCCCCTCTGAAAGGACACGTGTCGAGTCGGTACCGCCCTCCCGACAAACTTCTTGCGTTCCTCAACGCCCTGTGACGAGCTGAACTATGCCGAGCACGATCGGCCAAAGTGACCACCCGGGCAGCCGCACCCTTGGCCCAACGATCGCGCAGCCAGCAGACCGCTCGGCATAGTTGGCCACTCGGCATAGACGGCGAAGGCGAATGGTCTGGAACCCTACCGATACCTGCGGTACCTCTTCACGAAGCTGCCGCTCGTCCAAACCCATGAGGACTACCGGCGCCTGACGCCGCCTTTTCTCGACCTTGCCGATTTCGAGAAGTTGTCGATCTGAAACCCCCGCCAGGCCCGGGGTGTGGTTGTATTATCGCTTACTCTGAGCCGTGCTTTGTTGGTCTTTGGTCTGAGCAAGAACACTGGAAGCAACGGCGCTTCAAGCATCGCCATCCGTGACAAGCGTGGCCTGAATCCCTAGCAGGTCGGCTATACTCTTGATAGTACGTCCGCGATGCCCAACGCCCAGAGCAAAGTGGTGTGTGGGGCCTTGTGCGACCCACTTCTTGAGAAACGTCTTGACGTCAGGTTTGAACAACCCGTGAGTGTTGGTGTTTCCGGTCGGTGGAATGGGACCGTGCAGAGATTCTCCTTCAGCTATGACGAATTTGAACTTGCCCTCGTGTGTGCTCGAAATGGAAAGCATTGTGATGGGCCCTTCTTTGATACTGAACTCCACGCTGGCGCCCATGCCGGGCTTGCCATGATACTTCACTAGACTTCGGAGGACCGGTTTGCGGTCAGCTATGTTCAAGTGATGCGGACCATCATGACCCACCAGCACAGATCCCCGGGGGAAATCGATTGGATGGAACTCGGCGAAACTCCCGCCCATCTCTAATCGATCCATTATCATCATAGCGATACACGTCTTTATGTCGTACTCACCGCACATAGGGAACCCCGCCGATGTGAGCAAGGAATTCCCTACGACAAGATTTGTTACGAGCGTTCTCATCGCTGAGTCCTCCTCGGCTTCGTAATAGTAGGCCAAGCCTTGGATATCGGCTTCTGAAATGAACCTGTCAAGGGCGACAGCTCCGCGTGCTGCAGTTGTGAGGTCCTCTTGTGTCAGCTTGCGGGTAATGGGATCCGATACGGGATCCGGCGTGTCGAAGAACTCTAGAATCCTGCCCTCCATCGCCTGGATTGCGCTGGCCTCGGCCTTGCGGTAGTGCCGCATTAGATCGTCCGGCTCTGTCTGGACTACATGGCAGCCAAAAGTCCCCGTCACCGCTGTAGGATCCGTGTGCATGTCAAGCATCGCTTCCAGCACATGGCCCATCAGACCGATTCGCGATCGTCTGAGATCATGTAAAACCCTAGCGACTTGGCACCACGTGTGTATTTCTCGGTCTGCACCTGCATCACCGTCGAGCACCCCAATCACTACAGGAGGCGAGGGTTTGCCAAGACGTACTGCAACCCCGCTGAACTCGGGCAGAGCGCAGATATCGTCGTTGCAGAGCTGGATGTACGTCGATGCGTTGGAGTAATCCATCGCCCGAAGAGGCTGAAGTGCAACGAGAACCATCGGCACGGAAAGCTGGGCTGCTATCAAGCCAAATGCAGAGGATGTGGCATACGTAAGCATGTCGATCAACAGAAGGTCGATGTCGGCCGCCTTGATCGCAGGAAGCAGCTTCTGGGCTGATCTCGCATTGTCTGCGATTCCGAAGTTGGTTACGCTCACTCCATTTTCCGAGACCTTCCTCTGAAAGAGGTTCAGCTTACGTGTCAACTCGTCGTGCAACCCATCGAACTGAGTCCAGTACCTATCGTGTCCAACGCCTAGTATTCCCACTCTGGCGCTGAGCGGCCTGATTCTCTCAATCCGCATTGAGCTTTCCCCATTGCACAGCAGCTCCGCTGCTGTGCAGGGCTCTGTGGGAAGGTCGGCCGATCGCTTGGCGTCCTATCCATTTGTGCTCGATGTAGTTGTCTTGACTTACCGGTTTCCTCGCTAGCAACTGCTCTGCCAACTCCATGATTCTCTCGCCGTACCGTTCCGGAAAGAATGCCACAGACCCGATGAGAGGACTATCGTCCCGCAGCAGTTCCTGCGCGATTCGGGGCGTAACGTTCTGCCCGGCGACAAGAATGGTCTTTCGGTTTTCTTCGGCGTCTACTGCTCTTAGTACTCCCTCGGTTACGTTGCTGTTGATGGAGAAGATAAGGGTCCGCCCTCCAGGCGGCAGCTTCCTAAACAGCTCGGAAAGTCCATCTGCAACGACATCGGGGTCATTTCCGCTTTCCACATGAATGATCTTCTCCTTTTCAAACGCTACCCTGCTCAGAAAAGCTTCGAGCATTCCGGTGATTCTATTCTCGGGAAGCGGGCCAGCGGCACTGTCCATAACTGCTATGAGATTGTCCACAGAGCCGCCCCATCGAGATTGCACCTCGTCGGCCGCGGCGGTGCCGCCAAGAATACCAGCATGATAGTTATTCGCCCCAAAGTAGACTGCACCTGGAATTGGGATGTCCACCGCGATTACCGGGATTTTGAAGTGGGACAACTTCTCTCCTATTAAGCTGGCCAGACTGTAATCATGCTGGTATTCGATTACCAGATCGACTTTGTTCTGGACGAAGGTGTCGATGTTGGCGAGGGTGGTATGTCGGTCCAGCTTATTGTCTGCTACGATTAGTTCGATATTGGTATGTTTTCCAGCAGCGGCCTCAATACCGTGGCGGACAAGCTGAGAAAACTCTGACCTGCCGTGCAACGCCGCGAATCCAACGATGTACTGTTTGCTGAAGGGGCTCTTGATGACGTGGCTTTCTCCACAGAGGACGACTTGTAGGTCTTCTGGAAAGAGAACGGATGCCGCTTCCATGCTGAGCCCATCGTCGATGCAGATTTCCACTTCGCGCCTGCAGTTTGGGTCCAGGGACCAGGAATACTTGCCATTCCGACCTGCATTCCGTGACTCAAGCAGCAAGTACACCGACTGGGAAATACCTGTTATGATAGAGAGCATCTCGGCTTGCCCGGGACTGTCAGCAAAGAATCCTCGCTCGTGGCTGTACGCGTGCAGGCCTATCATTGCCTTCCCAATAAGAAACCGATCTCCTATGCTCCTCAGGAACAAGGTGTCTGGGGCTACTGCGTCGCCCTGTACGCCACCTGGGAGCATGAAGATTGTGCCTCCGTAGTGTCTCTGTGACAGAATGAGGGCTACTCTCATGCTGTTCGTGATGACGTCTGCTTGCACAGCGATGGGCAAGTTGGCCGCGATGTAGACAGAGAAGATGCTATCATCTAGAAACGCTAGGTCACCCCGCTCTATCAATGCGATCGCGCGATCTCCTATCTTGCGAACCGACAAGGGAAAGGGAAGCTGTGTTAGGGCCACGAGTAGCTGGTCTGACGTTGGTGCTCGATTTGCACTTGCCCCCCCATGCCGGCGCCGGACCCGTCCATCGGCCGCAAGTATGGAAAGATCCGCACGAATGGTTGTTGCCGACACTCCAAGAAGAGCTGCTAGGCCTTGAGTAGTGAACGACCCTCGGTCAGCAACAAGTCTCGCTATTGCGTTCCGACGCCTCTCTATTGACGATTGGTCGTTTCTTGCGAAGCTTGTTACCTGGCCTTGCTCGTGGATGACGAACGTGCGATTGCGCTCCTCTCCAATCAAGCCCGACTGCTGAAGGAAGATTAGGTCGCGCCTAACAGTTTCTCGCGACGCGCCCACGATTTTCGCAATTTCGGAATTGGAGGCCATACGAGTGGAACTGAGTACACCAAGGATTTGTTCGCGCCGAGTGTGAATGCTCATTGCGGCAAAATTGTATATCAAGTCGGCTCAGATTGTAAAGACCCAGGCAGAAACGACGCCAATTTGTGCAGAATAGTGTCCTTCTGCACACCTCTACAGGCGCATACATGGTGTGTGGAAGATAAATAACTATATCATTGTAAGTTAACTCCAGTAATACGATTCTTCATATGTGCAATTTTGACAACCAGCGGTCTTGACTTATCGATGAGAGTGTGATAAAGTGCGATCCGTCTCCTCAGGCGCACCAGTGACAAATCTGGTCTGGCCGTGCTGACGAGATCACAAAGCACAGCTCGCGGTCGAAACCGCATGGCTCGCTTATCGGTCGCTCCCGGGAAAGAAGGCGGTCAGCATAACTGCAGATCCACCGATAGGCCGTGCCAACAAGATAGGGGGTGATGAGAATGAAAGAGTAGAACGTCTACCGTGTAAGAATAGCCAGGGTATGGAGAACCAGGAGGAAATCATGAAAGCGAGGATGGGTGGTTGGTGGTGGCTAACGATAGTAGTGGCCATGTTGCTTTGTTCCGGTACCGTCTGGGCAGGTGCTCAGAAAGAGGCTCAAGCGAAGGTTCAACTAGAATTCTACACGTGGTCCTGGGTGGACCCCCAGAGTAAGAAGTATCATGAAGATTTCAGAGATGCATTCAATGCACTCCACCCTGATATGAACTTGACAATAAACGGAGTGCAAGCCGGCGAATACGATCAGAAACTAATGGTTCTGCTATCGGCCGGAGATGCTCCAGATGTATTCCTGCTGCGACCGACGATGGTCCACCAGCTCATACACATGGGACTACTTGCACCTTTGGACAGGTGGCTTGCAGATGCAAAATGGAAGAGTGATCTCTTGCCGCCCCAAGTGGGGGCAACCAGCGGTGGCAAGAACTATGCTTTGATCTTCACTTCAACACCCCAAGCACTGGTATACAACAAGCAGATTCTACAACAAGCTGGAGTTCGTGTTCCCACGAGCGTTGACGAGTGTTATCAAGCTGCAGAGAAAATCTACAGCAGCACCGGCAATTTCGGCTATGGATGCGTTACCGATCTGACCCAGTCTCTGCACGTGAATATCGAGGCAAGGCGGTGGGTCATCGGCATGGGTAGTGATTTTGCCAAGAACGATTACCCGACAGCAAACGATCCGCTTACAGTCCAGGCTATCGGCTACTACAAGAGATTCTATGATGCAGAGTTCAGCCCGAAAGGCAAGATCAATCACGATTTGGACCAACTCATGTGGGAAGGCAAATTGGGTATGCAGATTGAGGGAGCCTGGGTCTTCGGTGGAATCATGGCGAAGAATCCGGATATTCTTCCCAATATCGATGCTGCAATGCCTTTCACGAAGTACCCAATAGTAGGTGGAGCGTATTGGGGTATGTCTTCGGGAGCCGCCAACAAGAACGCGGCGTGGGAGATCATGGATCTGTACAATCAAAGAGAATGGCAGGAAAAATACGTCAGCATGACGGCACAGATCCCAGCGCAGGGTGGTATGGTCACGGACAAAGTGCGGGCACAACACTCATGGTGGGCCGTTTTCGACGACGCTGCTAAAGTCGCCAGAGGCTATGGTTACATGGCTCCCGGCTTTGAACTGGTTGCGGGAGAGTACAACAACGAAATAGCCATCGCGATCGCAGATATCTTCGAAGGAGGAGCGAATCTTCAGGAGAGGTTAGATCAGTTGCAGGCGACTCTAGTCAAGAAATTCGTGAAATAGCCGTCTGCTTCACTGAGAAGGGGAGATCGCTTCCTCCCCTTCGTTTCACTCATACACGATTTGTGTGGACTGGCCGCTTGCAGGCTTCCTCCCTTGGGTGGGGCCAGCCGGAAGGGTGCAGGAGTATTCTAACGTTCTTCGGCGGCACGGCTATTCAAAAAAAGGGAGTGAGCCCGCGCGACGCCTGAGCCTAGCCAGTGAACTCTGTGTGAACTTCCTGAAAAGGGACGCGTCTAGCAGGAGATGAAAATGAATCCCGTTGAGAGGTTGTCCAACAACAAGAGAACGCTACCATATCTCCTAATTGCTCCGGTTTCGGTGTGGCTCGGACTCACGATTTTCTATCCAATACTGGATGGGGTTAGATTGAGTTTCTTCGACACGCAGATTCCTATCTCAGGACGAAGGAGCAATTTCGTCTTTCTTGCCAACTATGTGGAGATGTTCTCAAGGCCAGAATTCTGGCATTCTTTTCGCGTAACTCTTGTCTACACACTGTCTTTTGTCCTGGGCTGTGTGGTAGTTGGTTTTCTCATTGCGATGCTGCTCAACATCAATTTCAAAGGAAGAGTCGTTGCACGATCAGCAATAATAGTCCCGTGGGCAATGCCCTATGTAGTCTCAGTTCTGGTCTTTCGTTGGATACTCGATTACAATTTTGGATTTGCAAACTATGTACTAAAAGACGTCTTTCATGTTGTCGCGCATCCCATAGCGTGGATCACCAGTAAGAACACAGCTCTATTCACTGTCATTATGATCGCTATTTGGAAAGAGTTTCCAATTGCGGCCGTAATGTACTTGGCAGGCCTTCAAACAATTCCTGAGGACTTGCACGACGCGGCAAGAGTGGACGGTGCAAGCAGGCTACAGAGGTTGTTTCGCATCACGCTGCCTTTGCTCGGGCCAGTAAATAGGATCGTCATCCTTTTGTTGACAATTTGGTCTTTCAAACGAGTAACGGTCATCTACGTGCTAACTAAAGGGGGGCCGGCAAGGGCAACAGAGACCTTGGTCATTCAATCGTATCTACAGGCTTTTAATTTCTTTCACATGAGCTACAGTGCGGCCATCGGAACCTTCATGTTAGCAGTGAGTTTTGTGTTCAGCCTCCTGTACCTAAGGCTCACAATTAAGTAGCGGAGACTATATAAGAGGGGACATTCACGGATGAGCAGATTTCTACGCGTGGCTGGAAGGGTACTGTTGTATCTATGTCTTGCCTGCTTGATTGCCGTCGTGGTGTTCCCTTTGTATTGGATGATCAATATCTCTGTGCAGCGCGAGGGATTAGACAAGTATCCGCCCCCTCTATTCCCGCGAGACGTGTATCTGTCAAACTATGGAGAAGTACTCTTTCCGAATCGGCTTTCGGTTACACGCGGAACCTTCTTGATTGACAAACCCTTTGTCGTCTGGTTGAGGAATAGTCTGATTGTTGCGCTATCGTCTACTCTTATCTGCATCCTGTTTTCCCTGTTCGGTGGCTACGCCATTTCACGCTACCAGTTTCGCGGAAAGAATCTCTTTGCGTTTTTCATACTAGCGACTCAAATGCTACCTGCACCGCTGCTTCTAATTCCGATCTACGTCATATTCAGAAAGTTTGGGTTGCTGGACAATCTTTTTGGATTGGTTGTCGTGGACGTTGCATTTGGTATTCCTTTGTGCGTATGGATGCTGCGAAGCTTCTTCGACACCTTGCCAGATGAGATTGAAGATGCGGCAATTGTCGACGGATGCACTAGAATGGGTGCTTTTTTCAGAATACATCTCAGGCTCATTGCCCCAGGTATAGTTGCAACGTCTATCTTTGCATTTCTAATTGCGTGGGACGAGTTCTTTGCTGCCAACACGCTCATCAACACTGAGGGAAGACTTGTGGCTTCTGTGGGGCTAAGCACTCTGATAGGCGAAAGAATAATCAACTGGGGTGACATAATGGCAGCAGCGACGGTCTTCACTGTTCCTCCGATTGTGTTCTTCTTGGTGGTACAGAAATACTTGGTCTCGGGGCTAACGGCGGGATCTGTGAAGGGCTAGATTCTCACGCCCTGGCACGCAGGACCGCAATAATGACCTGGGAGGGTGGGCCCCCTGACGGTCCAGCCTTGCAGGTGGGTTTGAGATGCTACGACTCACTCGAGCATGGGGGATTCCGCTTAACATCCTCATCGAAGCGGAAAAGGGGGTCGGATGACACCAAGGCAGAGAGTGGAATGGGTCCTGGAAGGAAGAGCACCAGAGCGACCGGCTATGCATCTGCGCAGACGAATGATAGAAAACGAGGAGAAGCTCAAGAAAGCTCAAGCACTGGGTTGGGCGACCGCAGGAATAGCACGAGTCTTTGAAACCAAGAACAACGAATGTCCAGTTGATATTGAGAAAGTTTGTATGGGCAGTGAATCCTATATCAGGAAGACGCTGCACACGCCGAAGGGTGCCATATCGACCTTGTCCAAGGAATACTACTACAAAGACAATCTGTACACGATGGAGCACATGTTCAAGAGTAACGACGACTATGAGCGTCTGTATTGTATGCTCGAGAATACAGAGTACTACCCTTCCTATGAGGCATACAATGAGCTGGATGTTCAGGCTGGGGACAGCGGATTTGTAATAGCACACATGGGATATGATCCAATGCACGAGTTGATGGTGAACACTCTTGGTATCGAGAGGTTCATCTACGAATACGCTGATAATCGTAGGGAACTGTTGGACCTGTATTTCTTACTTCGAGAGAAACACAGAGAGATGTACGCGGTAGTAGCCGCTAGCCCGGCAAATCTAGTGATATATGGTGGCAATATTCAGTGCTCGATTGTTAGCCCGGCGTTGTTCAAACAGTACTATCTCCCTTGCTTCAAGGACGCGAGCGAAGTACTTCATCGAGGTGGGAAGAAGATAGCAGTTCACTGGGACGGACCTTTTGGAGGCCTCAGAGCTTTTGTCGAAGAGATGAGTTATGACATGATAGACGCATTTTGCCCGCCACCTGACGGGGATATGACGCTTGGGCAAGCACAAATCACGTGGCCGAACATGATAATCTCCATGCACTTTCCAACTGGGCTGCATCACACTCCCTATGGCACGATATCTGAGAAAGCATACGACTATTTTGAAGAGGCCAAGCCGTGGAGCAAGTTCATGATGTCGTTGACCGAGGATTTCCCCAGAGAATGGTTCGACAAGATACTGCAGGGGATAGCAGACGGACTAGAGAAATGTTCGAAATAGTACAGGTCAAAGTTGCGGGGCCTACGGAGTCGAGAAAGTTCGAAGGATGGAGTGCGCGTTCGGAGGCGGCCGAGCGAGATGGAACGATCGCAGAGCTCAGACAGAGCCCGGAACCGCCGGCTCCCGTGCAGATACATGATGCAATGATCGCTGTCGCAACAACCTACTGGAAGGTCGAGGTGTACAATGAGGAAATTGCGGATCCAGGGACCGCACACGGTTGCCGTAGCCGAAGCGCCCGAGCCGAACGGCAAGGCCGGCGAAATCCGCCTCAGAACCCGGTACGTGGGAATCTGCGGCTCTGACTATCTCAAGTACATTGGCAAGCACCCAGACGCTCACTATCCTGCTACTCCCGGACATGAGTTCACGGCTGAAGTCATGGACGACGACTCGCACTTATCAAGGTTCCGTGGGGGGTCAAGGGTTGTAGTCAATCCGAACTTGCCCTGCCGGTCGTGCCGCTTCTGCCTAAGTGGGCACAGCTACCTGTGCGAGAAGCTTGCTACTATCGGAGCTAAAGGTTTGGATGGGGCAATGCAGACGATCCTCTGGATGCCACATGCGAATCTCGTAGTGATCGAGGACCAGGCGAACGAGATGAATACTGTGTTGACCGAGCCGCTGGCTGTGGCGATCCATGGCTGCGGGATGGTCAAGCGCGGGCGCATTCTAGCTATTGGTCTCGGTACCGTTGGAATGCTCGCGATTTCTTACCTGGGCTCTAGCACAGATGCAGAAATAGATATTGTGGAACTCACTCTAGCGGGGCTGAAGTTGCCTTCAGGACCAAGAGTAATCCGATTGATGTCGCTCTCGGAGTTCCAGAGCGAGAAGTCTGAGCTCGTTGGCAAGTACGACGTAGTTCTACTCATGTGCCCCTATGATGGAAGAACGATGCAAGCGGCTGTTGATGTCGCGTGTCGTGGCGGACGAATTGTGTGTGTTGGCCTCCCCTTGCAGATGATCACTCTGGATTTCAATGTACTCCTCAACAAGGAGGTGGAGATTCTGCAGAGCTTCAAGTACAGCGAGACTGATTTCCGTACTGCTTATGAGTTCCTGGCAGCCCACGATCTTACGGACTGTATTCCATTCAGAATCTTCGACTTGGACGATGCTGCCGAGGCGTTCCGCTTCAAAGACGAGCACCCACGCACTAAGGTTGTTCTTCGATGTTGACAGGTAAGGGCTGTTTACGATCCTCTACCAAGGCAACAGGCCCACTGAGGAAAAGGTCACGCAAGTGCTGTCGGTTGGGGGTTTGGATACATGCGACCAAACTCGTGCAGTCGTACATCCACGCAGACTTCGGGAGTGGAGACCAGGCTTCATGTCTCGGTGTTCTCAGACCATTTCGCCATGGGATAGGCAAGAGCGATGCTGCGCCGATGTCTCGGCCGACCTCGGGAGGAGAATGTGCGTGAGCGACCCGGACTTCATCTCCCGCAAGGCTGAGGCTGCCGCGAAAGCGCCATGGGCTGCTTGCGCAGTCAAGTTCGTATGTGTCAGCATGGATTTGAGTCAACCACTGAAGGGCTGATCGGCACGCCGAGTTGGGGGTGGTTATGGCACTTGAAAGAATCCGAATCGGTATGTTTACGACTGGGCATCCACTCTACTGGGATCAATTTCCTGGAATGCGAGATGAGCTTCTGTGCTACGCTGTTGAGATACAGAGAAGACTGCAGGAGTTCGGCCACGTCGTCTATTTCGGGATAATAGATACAGTCAGCGCTGCGAGAAGTACAGAGGAAGCGCTCATTTCGAATAATACCGACCTCGTAGTGATTCACGCCGGAACCTATGGCCTTTCCAAGAATATCCTACCGTGCGTCCGCAGAGTGCAGGCCCCAGTCGTTGCGTTGCACCTACAACCTGGCGACGATTTTCGCGGCGGGTCAAGTTCAAGACATACTCTGCCGCGGAACGCCTTCTCCGTTGGCGGCGAAATCGGCGCGGTATTGCGGCGCGCCGGCCGTGATTTTGAGCCTATAAGTGGCCGGCTTTCTGGAGATGATCGGCCGTGGGAGGAGCTACGCTATTGGTGCAAAGCGGTCGAAGTGAAGAAGCTCCTGCGGCTTTGCAACATCGGCTTGCTTGGCGGTGTGTACCCGGGGATGTGTGACATCTACGTCGATGCGACAATGCTAATCAGCCTCCTGGGGATTAACCTAGAAATTCTGGAGATCTCGGACCTGCGACGGGCTGTGGAAGATGTCACACCAGAAGATGTGGACAAGTGCTATGAAGACATGAGTTATCAGTTTGACGTGGACAGTAGAGCAACGCCGGAGAGTCTTCAGTGGGCCAGTAGGGTTGCAGCTGGCATGGAGGCGCTCGTGCGAGCTCAAGGTCTGGAGGCATTAGCCTTTCATCATCGCGGGCATCCCGGCAGTTCTGAGCATCGTATCGCCTATTCGATGACGCTCGGGGGTTCTCTTCTAACGGGCAAGGGCATTCCCTGCGTGGCTGAAGGAGACATCTGTGCGGCACTGGCAATGCTTGTACTTCGGAACTTGGGCGGCGGAGCCAGCCAGGCGGAAGTCAACGTGGCCGACTTTGGAAGTGGTGTAAATTACATATCACATAGCGGTCCCGGTGACTATTCGATCGCTGCCGGGCGGCCCTATCTCCGCTGGCTTGACTTCTTCCATGGAAAAGAAGGCAGTGGTATTTCCTGCGAGTTCAGCATACGCGAGGGTCCTGTAACACTTCTTTCTATAACCCCCAATGGGCATGGGGGCCTCAGGATGATTTGTGCTGAGGGCGAAGCGGTGAAAGGGCCTCGACTCGAAAACGGCAATGTCAACACTCGGGTCGTGTTTCCTAGTGGTATCGAGCGTTTCAGCGAGGACTGGTTCTCGCAAGGGCCGTCTCATCACAGTGCCATAGCGAGTGGGCACTACGCCCGCCAGTTGGAAATAGTCGCGCGAGTCCTGGGCGTTGGCTGGGCTCAGGTTTAAGGTGGTACCGCTGCTTCAGCGTTGTCAGCAGAGTTTTGCTACTTCGGACAACGCGAAAGCTGCGCGTGTCGCCATCTTGGCTCTGGGAGCGAAACTCCCTCGGATCTGGAATGCGCCTAGCAGCACGGCGGCCGAACGCAAACAGATTCTGCGATACATCATCAAGGAGGTGGTCGTGGATCAGAAACGAGCTATCGGCAAAGTGTGGCTCAAGATTGTGTGGCAGACTGGAGCAGCCAGCGAACATTGGTACAACCGCCGGGTTCGCTCCTACGATGAGTACGCATTGTCCAAGCGTATCCATCAACGCATTCGTGAGTTGCATGGTCAGGGCAAGCTCGACGATGAAATTGCTACCGAGCTCACTGCCGAGGGGCTGTATGGCGCCAAAGGATGTGTATTCACCAACGGAACAATCTGGCTGCTGCGCCACAAGATGGGACTGCCCGCGGTGATTCCGAGTGGTAGTCCCCTACCGGCACAATGGGAAGACGGAGCCTATTCGGTTCAGGGAGCCGCCGAGGCCGTCGGTGTCTATCCGGGCACCATTCACAAATGGCTCAGGACCGGCCGTATTCGCGGCAAGCAAAAATCCGAAAGGCAACGCCTTGGAAGGTCTTTCTCAGTGCACGGGAGATCCCGCAACTCCGCGACTACGTTCAACGAGCGAGGCGCTCAAAGAAAGAGGTATCATGAAAGATTCGGCGAGCCCACCATCGCCGAGGCGATCTGCGACCGTATCGTGCACGGCGCGCACCGCATCGAGCTCAAGGGGGAATCCGTGCGCAAGCTCTACACGCAACGCAAAGCCGAAGCCAAAGGTCGGTTGGTATGAACAGGCGGGTTGCGACTGGGTCCCGCCCTTCAGTCATCACGGAAGACGCCGCGCCCTCATGCTCCAATCAAGTGGACCTAGGGAGGCTTTCAGTCTACGATTCTTGTGGTGGATCGGCTTTGCTTTGAGAAAGGATGGCCCCATGGCGAAAGGAGATAACGAGACATGCATGGCTTCGCAGACGGACCAGCTTCGTCACTGTTCAGCCCTATAGGGCTCAAAGGCAATGGCGACCTTCATGAGCTGTCAAAGCACGGCGTCTCAAGAGAGATGGCCGCCGCTCTACCGGAAGCGCCCGGCGGTTCATGCGTAGCCTGGGGGATTCCATTCGATATCGGGAAAGTGGTAGTCATCGATAAACAGACTGTAACCGTCGAGATCGAGCCCTTTCGGGCCAGGTGGCTCGTCTTCATGCACACCATGGATTTCAGGCCGATTCAAGCGGGTGCTAGTGGCCTCATCTCCCCTATGCGTGGAGAAGGCAACCTTGCCGAGCCGGCTGCAACCTATGTGGTGCTCTACAAGGACGGCACTCAGGAACGCGCGCCCCTCCACTGCCGACATCAGATCGGTGCATTCCTGCGCCGCTCCGGGGAGAACTGCTTCGAGGCAGTAGCTCATCATAAACCCTTTCCGCTGCTGGGCGCTCAGCAACAAACCAGGGCAGGCTGGGGGCACAGCCAGACCCGTGTTCACGTGGCGGACAGTAGCCCGTGGACCAACTGGCTTTGGGCCTGGGAGAATCCCCATCCGAGCAAGACGGTCGTCGGGATTCGTTTCGAGCCGGAATCAGAGACCGTCGTCGTTTCGGCGATCTCGCGCGGCGATACACACTCTCTTCCCCTGCGCTGGCAGTCCCGCCGCAAGGCTCGGCTCACCCTGCCCGGTGGGGAGGAGTTCCGCCCGGGCCTGGATGCCCACGGACAACTCAGTCAGATCAGGCTCGATTTGGGACAGATCATCTCGGCAACGGCCAGGCCCCTGTACCCGGAGGACAGCTGGAATCAGACATACAACAATCAGCTTCCGCGGTTGGCCAGGACAGAGGTGCTGCTCGAGTACGCCGCCCACCCGGAAGCCTGTTTTCACTTGAGCGGCGGCCAGGTGATTGCCGTGTCGGCGGTACAGCAGGAAAAGGCGGCCGCGACATTGCGGGCGGTCGCACCGGCGACGAAGCGGATAACTTTCCGGGCAGTGGAGAAACGCACTGGCAAAGCAGTGCCGGTGAAGCTTCACCTTCACGGCGAATCGGGTGAGTACCTTGCTCCGGTGGATCGGCATCGGATCCTCAATCCGGCCTGGTTCGAGGACTATAGCGTGGATTTTCTACACATGGAGTCCTATCGCAAGGCATTTCAGGCCGACTATGTCTTCAACGAGCCGCTCCGGAGCCACCTTTGCACCTATATCCCCGGTGAGACGATGGTTGATGTGCCTGTAGGCAAGCTGTATGTGGAGGTATCGAAGGGCTTCGAGATCCGCCCCATCCGCAAGATAATCAACGTGGGATCCGAGACCACGGAGATCGTCGTGGAGATCGACCGGGTACTGCCCTGGAGGGACCGGGGTTGGGTGACGGCGGATACCCATGTGCACTTCCTCTCTCCCATCTCGGCACTGCTTGAAGGTTCAGCCGAGGGAGTCAACGTGGTCAACCTGCTGGCAAGCCAGTGGGGAGAACTGATGACAAACGTCGGAGACTTTGACGGCCGCAGTACCTGGGGCTCCAGAGAAGCCGGCGGTGACGGGGAATACCTGGTTCGGGTCGGCACGGAAAACCGCCAACACATCCTCGGGCACATCTCACTTCTCGGCTACAACGGCGGCATCATCGCGCCCATGACCACCGGAGGTCCGAACGAGTCGGCGCTGGGGGATGCAGTCGAGTGCCTCCTGACCGAGTGGGCCCGGCAGTGCAGGCAACAGGGAGGAGTGACTGTCCTCCCCCACTTCCCCAATCCCAGGGCGGAGCATGCCGCCAGCATCGTGAGTGGAGACGTCGACGCAGTGGAGATGACCTCCTGGGGAGGCCTCTACGCCGGAATCGATCCTTACTCCCTGTCGGATTGGTACCGCTATCTGAACTGCGGCTACCTGGCCGCGGCGGTGGGCGGAACGGACAAGATGACAGCCAACACGGCCGTGGGCACGGTGCGTACGTACGCCCGCATCGAGCGGGACCAGCCTTTCACCTACGGGAAGTGGATGGAGGCGATACGGCGGGCCGAGACTTTCGTGACCTATGGACCGCTTATGGAGTTCAGCGTTGATGGCGCTCCCCCGGGGAGCCGTATCGAGATGCCTGCAGGAGGAGGCACGGTCGATGTGAACTGGGAGGTGGCCAGCGTGACCGTACCGATAAGCAGGGTGGAGCTCGTGGTTAACGGCGAAATCAGGGAGAGCCTCGAAGTGCCTCCCTGGAAGAAATCGGGTCACTGGCCCGTGAAGATAGGAGCCAGCAGCTGGTTGGCTCTCCTGGTCCGCGGTCACTATGCGGATCAGCCGGAGATTGTGGCCGCGCACTCCTCCCCAATCATGATCGGTATCGAGGGCTCACCGCTCCTGGCCGCCGCGGATGCGCTGACCATTCTGGAACAGATCGAGGGGGCGATGGCGTATCTGGACACGGTCGGCACTCGCGCCGAGGAGGCGGCGTTCAAGCGCATGCGTCTGGTGCTGACAGCAGCGCACCGAAGCCTGCACAACCGCATGCATCAGCAAGGCTACTACCACGATCACAGCCCTGCCGAGGATCATCCGGAGCACCACAGGTAGCCGTCAGCGTGACAGTAAGGGTCAGAACTCCCACCGACTGGGTAGACGGCAGAATCCTTAGCCGTCGTGGCGATCGGAGGCATTACCTTGCCGGGGTTGATAGTAGACGGAACAGAGTACTCCCGGGCGCCAGCAGAGGGACAGATCATCAATCAAGCGAAATTGGGTCGAATCCCGGCGGCGAGCAGCCGATCTTCTCCAGATGGCGCAGGAACTCCGGAACCTCCTCCGGAGCGGTGACCACGGCAAGGACCTGCATCGCGGCAGGCCAGCGGGGACAGACCAGCGAGTTGACCTACTGCACCTAGCCCGCATTTCTCATAAATCGACTAGAAGATGGCCTCTCAGTCTGGTATAATTGTTTGATCGAAAACCAATTAACCGGAGCAAAGAGGCCACCGTATGCAGGAACAGTCT
>CAZBDU010000023.1:0-63267 GCA_964490725.1 uncultured Spirochaetaceae bacterium
GTACAGGCCCACTCCCATGGAGCGCACCAGGATCTGAGGAAAGATCCTGGAGAACAGGTGCCCCGTGGTGGTGCCGGACACCCAGGCCAGGTAGGCCATGACGATCATCACGGCGAAACCGGCCGGGGTCAGCCGGAGGGACAGGCTGGCGGCCACGAAGGTCTCGTCGGTGACTCCGTATGCCAGGAAGGCAGCGGCGGCTGCCGGGACCCGCAGGCGCTGCGCAAGGGAGGCGCTCATGAGCAGGTGGCGGCTGTTGATGATAAGGGTGGCCAGTACGATCTCCAGGGCGTGCACCCCCCCTTCCAGCAGACGCAGGGCGACAAACTGGCTTGCCCCGGCGTACACCCAGGCGGACATCACGGTGGCTTCCAGCGCCGAGAGGCCGCTTTCTCTTGCCAGGATGCCGAAGGTGACCGCCACGGGAAAGTAGCCCAGCGCAATGGGAGCGCCGGCCGCAAGCCCCTGGGCCAGCTCCGCGGCCAGCCCTCGTGCCCTCAACCGCCTCCGGCGCATCGGTCGCAGAGGTCGTCGTCGTGGTAGAGGAAGCGGCCGGGGGAGAGCGGACGCCCGCAACGGGCGCAGCGCAGGCGAAAGACGAACAGCCGGCGCCTGCCCAGCGCCGCCAGGGCGGCAAGCACCCCCAGGAAGGGGATCAGGAGCCAGTCGGGCAGGAGGAAGCGCTGCAGCACCAGGGCAAAGCCCAGCGTGGCCAGCACCAGTACGGCCCAGTAGAGGGTGGCGTGGCGCTTGCGCTCGCCGGTGGCCATGTGGCGGCGCTGCGAAAGGTTCACCGCCAGAATGGCGATCACCACCCAGGGGAGGATCCGAGCCAGCAGGAGGGAGATGCTCAACTCTTCGCCTGCTCCGGGAGGCCGAACCTGGCGCGGTACTCGGCGATCTCGATCATCGGCGGGCGTTCCTCCTCCACGATGTCCAGCACCACCTCCTGGAACTCATCGTCGGCTACCTGGAACTGCCGCAACGAGGCCCCCAGCCCCGGGAGCTCTCCCATCACACCCAGGGACTTCATGCGCCTGAGAAAGGTCTGAAGGATCCCGAAGGCCATCTTCCCCAGGTCGCGGGTGGACTGATTGCGATGCACCCGCCGGTCCAGGTCCGTCTGGGCAAAGGCCGCCAGCCCCCAGCTGTGGTACACGTCGATCAGGTGGGAGGTCTCCACTCCGTAGCCGATGGGAAAGGGTATCTTCTCCAGCACGTTCCTGCGCACCGCGTACTCTCCCGACAGCGGCTGGATGATGGCGGTGAGCTCCGGAAAGAACAGGGAGAAGAGGGGGCGAATCAGGATCTCCGTCACGCGGC
The DNA here is from genome assembly GCA_964490725.1 of uncultured Spirochaetaceae bacterium. Lineage (GTDB taxonomy): Bacteria > Spirochaetota > Spirochaetia > SZUA-6 > DRHE01 > CAZBDU01. The sequence continues at coordinate 1,324 of CAZBDU010000023.1, forward strand.
CGCCGCCGGAGGGCCGCACTCCCTGGGAGGAGGCCAGCGGGCGGTCGTAGAAGGCCTTCACGTACTGGATGGTGCTGCGGTGGATCAGGGGCGCCACCAGCCCATAGACGAAGCGCGGGTGAATGTTCTTGATGTCCGCGTCGATGTACACGACGATGTCGCCCTTCAGCTGGTAGATCGCCTTCCAGAGGTTCTCCCCCTTGCCCTGCTTCTCTCCGTAGCCGGGCAGGATCTGCGAGGACAGGTACACGTCCGCTCCGAAAGCGCCGGCCACCTCCCGGGTCCTGTCCGTGGATCCGGAGTCGATCACGGCGATCTCGTCCAGCAGCGGGTAGCGTCGCATCAGCTCGCCCTTGAAGATCACCACCTCCTTGCCGATGGTCCTCTCCTCGTTCAGCGTCGGAATGCACAGCGAGATGGACAGCCCCTGGCGTTCCTTCTCCGCGACCAGCTGCCGCAGGTCCCCGAAGTCGGAGTGATGGAAGGTGTTGGACTTCAGCCACTCACTGATGTTCATCGCAGAGTCCTCGATCCGTTGCCAGGAGGATCCCCAGAAGCTGGGCCAGGCCGGTGAAGATCGGCTCGATCAGCACGAGCTCGTTGGGCTGGTTCTGGTGCTCGCCGTTGGTGATGCCGATGGTGATGGCCGGCACCTTGCGGTCGATGAAGGCGGAGAGCTCCGAGGTGCTGGGAGACTGGCGCGGGGGGATGGCCAGGGCGCGCATGATGCGCCGGGCGCAGCCGGCCAGGGGGTGGGAAAAAGGGATCCCCCCCGGGTCGCGGCGCGCAAAGATGTCCAGGGTGACCTCGGCGCCGGTCTGGGAGGAGACCTCCGAGCAGATGTCCTCCATGCGCTGCTGAACCTCACGGCTCACCTCGTGACTTTCGGTGCGTATCTCGAAGCGCAGCAGGGACTGGACGGCGATGGAGTTGTGCTGCGCCTGGCCGCCCTCGATGGAGCCCAGCACGATGGCCGTGCGGGGCCTGCGCGGCAGGGGTATCTCCAGGAGGCGGTTGATCACCTCGTTCATGGTGACGATGGCTCCCACGGCCCCGAAACGGGTCCAGTCGTACTCCTCGGGCACCTGGCAGTGGATCTCCCCTCGGAGCATCCCGATGGAGTGATGGCTGAGCCGTCCCAGGGAGAAGCCCTCGATGCTGATCCCCGCCGCGATGGGCAGCTCCGCGTTGGCCAGAAAGAAGCGCAGGCCTTCCAGGTCCCCCCTGCCCAGGCTGCGCGAGGAGCCCATGAGGATCACGTTGGAGGACAGCTGCAGGTCCAGCAGGTCCAGAAGCGTCGGCAGGGTGGCCACCACCGCCAGCCCCAGGGCGTTGTCCCCCACCCCCGGCCCCACCACGAAATCCGGGTGCAGCGCGATGGTGTGATCGACGCTGGCCGGAAAGACCGTGTCTATATGGGCAACCGCCAGGATGTTCCTGTTCTCGTCTGTCCCCCGCAGGATTCCCAGGGCGTTGCCCATCTCATCGGTGGAGACGTTCTGCAGCCCGCTGTCGGTGAAGCGGCTCTGCAGGAACTCCACGCGGCGCTCCTCGTGGAAGGTGGGGGCGGGGATCTCGGCGATCATCACCAGGTTCGCCAGCAGGATCTCCCTTGCCGCCTGGCTCGCCTCGCGGAGGTAGGGAAGCAGGTCGAGTATCTCCTCCATGCTGGCGAACGTCTCCTGCCGGGAAGCCGCATCGGAATCGGAATCTTGCCTCACCGCCCTTCATTCTATTGGGGAGCAGACGGGGAGGCAAGCGTTCGCAGGTCCACTCCACACCGGCCCTACTCCTGCACCAGCAGGCGCAGGTAGCCGGGCTCGCTGAGGCGCTCAAGCACCCGCTGAGGCAGCACGGCGGGAAAGTGTGCGCCACCGCGGGGGGCCCCGTCCAGCTCCTCCAGCAGGGCCTGCAGCGTCTCGGCGTACCGGCGCAGCCCGAAACGCCTGCGGACCCGGGCCTGCCGGGAGGGGGGGGAAGACTGCCGGTGCAGGAGCCGTTCACCCCCGGCCAGGAGCGCACCGTTCATCTCGCGGCAGGCCTCGCGGAAGCTCGGATCCCGAAGGCGCGCCAGCACCTGGATCTGCAAGTCCGCCGGCAGGTAGGAGAACTCCGCCAGAGGCGCCGCCAGCACCTCCTCCAGGCCGGCCCGCAGGCGCCGGGACACCCGGGCGCCCAGCAGGTCAGCCAGGCCCTCCTCGCGGGCGCGGTAGCGCCTTTCCAGCTCCTGTCGATCGATCCCCTCCCAGGGGCAGTGGAGCTGCCGGTACAGAAGAGCGGGGTAGCCGGAGAACAGCTCCTGGGTGCCCTCCAGTATGGCGAGCTCCCGCGCCAGCAGGGGCAGCTGCCACTGGAGAGCGTCGATGAACAGGTAGCCGAAGCCTTCCTGCACGGAGGAGCAGACCACCAGATCCGCGGCCGCAAGGAGGTCGGCGAAGCCAATCCCCGCCTCCGGGAGCCGCCCGCCGATCCCGTACAGCCCCTGCGCCAGCCCTTCCCGGAAGGCGCGGGCGATCCGCTCCGCGTAGGGGCGTTCCTGGGCAGAAGCTCCAGGCAGGGTCACCACCAGCCCGCACCCCCCGGGCAGCAGACGGCTCAGGAGCGCGGCCTCCAGGACGTTTTTCCGGCGGATGGCCCGAACCGGGTAGAGGAGCAGCGGCGCGCCTTCCTGCCCGGCGGCGGGCCATCCGAAGGCCCGGGCCAGCGCCCGCCGGACCTCCCCTCTGTCCGCCGAAGGAACCACGGGAGGGGAGACCGGGTTCTCCAGCAGCGCCACCCGCTGCCGAGGCACCCCGGCCTCCGTCAGCGCCCGCAGATCGCGGACGGTCAGCACCGCGTAGCGGACCCGCGGTCCCAGCGGGTAGAGGGGACGGCTGATGCTGCCGCGCAGGCGCCGGAGGTTCGCGTAGCGGCCTCCCTCGGGGAAGTCGTGCACGTGCAGCAGCAGGGGTGGACCGTCGGGCGCCGCCGCCAGCCGCAGGAGCGCCTCGGTCAGCACCGGGTTCTTGCCCAGATGGTAGTTGTGCACCCACCATACCCGTTCGGTCCCGCCCAGCCGCTCCGTCAGGAGACGGGCCAGGGACGCCGCCCGCTCCTGCACCTCCGGCCCGGGCCCCTCCTCCAGATAGTCCAGCTCCGGAATGAGCTCCAGCTCCACCCCCAGGCCGCCCAGTGCCTGCGCCGTGTCTGCGGGGATGCGGCCTGCTGCGGCGACGATGCGGCGGACGGCGGGGGCGTGGCGGCGCAGGGCCCGGACCGCCTGGAGCACCACGCTGGTGACCCCGCCCTTGTCGAAGTGGTAGTGCAGGATGGCGAGCTCCATCGCGCTCCAGTGTAGCGGCTCGCGGCGGATCGGGCCAGGGGTCCTCCGGAGCCGCCCGGCGCGCTTCCTTGAGGTTCTCCACCCCCGCGGCTACAATGCGGGTATGGCTGCACACCGGGAGGCGGAGGCCAGGGAAAGGGCCCGGGACCACCTGCGTTTTCTCTACGGCCCGCGGGCGGGGGAGGAGGCCTACGGGCGGCTTCGAGGGATCCTGGAGCGTGCGGCCCGCGGGCTTGCCCGCAGGCCGGAGCCCGGAAGCGCGCTGGGGCCGTACCGGCTGCCCCTGGACCAGCGGGATGCGATTCTCATCACCTACGGGGACCAGTTCCGGCTGCGGGGGGAGAAACCCCTGCAGACCCTGCAGCGCTTCATGGCCGGACACCTGGAAGGCACGCTTTCGGGGGTCCATCTCCTGCCCTTCTTCCCCTACTCTTCGGACGACGGGTTTTCGGTGATGGATTTCCGCAGGGTGGACCCCAGGCTGGGAAGCTGGAGGGAGGTGCAGGCGCTGGCCGGCCCTTTCCGCCTGATGGTGGACCTGGTGCTGAATCACGTCTCCCGCAGCAGCCGCGCCTTCCAGGGCTTCCTGCGGGAGGAGGAGCGGTACCGGGACTGCTTCATCACGGTTGCGGAGGGCACGGATCTGTCGGCGGTGGTGAGGCCCAGGGCGCTGCCGCTGCTGACCCGGGTGCAGCGCCGCTCGGGAGAGGCGCTGGTGTGGACCACCTTCAGCGAGGACCAGATCGACCTCAACTACGCCAACCCGGCGGTGGCTCTGGAGATGATCGAGGTGCTGCTCGGCTACGTCCGCAAGGGAGCGCAGCTCATCCGGCTGGACGCCGTGGCTTATTTATGGAAAGAAATCGGCACGACCTGCATCCACCTGGAGCAGACCCACCGGATGGTGAAGCTGTTCCGGGCGGTGCTGGACGTGGTGGCTCCCTGGGTGATGATCATCACCGAGACCAACGTCCCCCACCGGGACAACGTCTCCTACTTCGGGACGGGCACGGACGAGGCACAGCTGGTCTACCAGTTCTCCCTGCCCCCCCTGGTGCTGGACGCCTTCCACCGGGGGGATGCAGCCCGGCTGCGGGGATGGGCCCGATCCCTGGGGCAGCTTTCCGGCAACATCACCTTCTTCAACTTCCTGGCCTCCCACGACGGTGTGGGCGTGCTTCCGGCTCAGGACATCCTCTCGGCCTCCGAGCTGTCGGGCCTGCTCCGGCTGGTGGAGGAGCGGGGCGGCCTGGTCTCCACCCGCTCCACGCCGCAGGGGGAGATCCCCTACGAGCTCAACATCAGCTACTTCGACGCCGTGAGCGGCGGCGACACTCCCCCGGGCCTCGCGGTGCGCAAGTTTCTCACCTCCCAGGCGGTGATGCTGGCCTTTCGCGGCGTGCCCGGGATCTACGTGCACAGCCTGCTGGGCACGCGCAACGATCGCGAAGGGGTGGAGCGGACCGGGGTCAGGCGCGTCATCAACCGGCGCAAGCTCGATCTGCAGGAGCTGGAGCGGGAGCTCGCCAGGCCTGGCTCTCTTCCGGCGGAGGTGCTGGCCGGCTACACCGCCATGCTGCGGGCGCGCAGCCGGGAGGCCGCCTTTCACCCCGCCTCAGGGCAGCGGCTGCCCGCAGTGGGGCCGGCGCGAAGGGGGCAGGCCGGATGGCCCGAAGGGGCCGAGCCCGTGCTGGCTCTGCTGCGCACGGCTCCGGGGGGCTCGGAGCAGGTTCTGTGCCTGTTCAATACCGCGGGGGCGGATGTGGAGTGCAGGGTAGAGACGGGACAGCCGGGAGGGGCGGTGCGGGACCTGCTTTCCCCTGCCGGCCGTCCGCCGGTCTGCCGCGAGGGCGCCCTGGAGGTGCATCTTCCCGCCTGGGGATGCCGCTGGCTCCGCTTCAGCGACGGGGAGGTCAGCCCTCGGCGATGAGCAGGGTCCTGGGGTCCAGCTCCAGGTGGGGGTCGGCAGGGGGTTCGGCGTCGTGATCCTTCACCAGCTCGACCCTGATGTGGCTGCCGGCGGGCCGCAGGCAGAGGAGCACGCTGATCTCCTGGATCACCCCGCCCAGCAGGGTGGGCATGCCGCAGGGCGGCTGCTTCTCCCCCAGGGAGGCGCTGAACCAGACCTCCAACCCCTGCTGGGCGGCGAAACGGCGCACTTCCCGCAGCTCCCCGGCCGAGCTGCCGGCCAGATCGTAGCCGTCCACCACGACGCAGTCCGCGTTGAAATGGCCGTCGCGGATCATCGAGCGGATGCTGCCGATCACCTGGGCAAGGCGTACTCCCCGCTGGTTGAAGTTCATGATGATGCGGCGCCGGACCAGCTCTTCCAGCTGGCCCATCGCCTCCTTCAGCCCGTGCCTGGCGGCCAGGGCACGGAAGATCTCCTGGTACCACTCCACGATGTGCGCGGTGCTGGCGGCGAAGGAGACGTGGATCACGTGCTTGCCGCGGAGCAGCTGGTCGGTGGCCAGGTGCACCAGGAAGGCGGTCTTGCCCACGCCCTTGCGGGCGGCCAGCGCCCCGAGGTTGCCCTTGCCCAGCCCGCCGTGGGTGGACCGTTCCAGTATGCGCAGCGGACTGCGGGCGTTCAGCTCCTGCTTGACCATGAGAGCCCTCCTAGCGGGCCCGAGCCAGCTCGGGCTCGCGGCGATGTCCTGCGATCAGCGCTTCGGCGATTGCCTGCGGGACCTTCCCGTAGCGCAGGAATTCCATCGTGAACTCGCTCTTTCCCTGCGTGATGGAACGCAGCACCGTGGCGAAGCCGAACATCTCGGCCAGCGGCACCTCCGCCTCCACCTGGGAGCTCACCTCGTCCTCGGTGCAGGAGGCGATGATGCCCCGGCGCTGGCTGAGGCTGGCCACGACGTTGCCCTGGTACTCGCTCGGACCTTCCACCACGACCTTCATGACCGGTTCCAGGATCTCGGGGCCGGCGCGCCTGTAGGCCTCGCGGAAGGCCCCGATGGCTGCCATCTGGAAGGCCAGGTCCGAAGAGTCCACCGAATGCGCGGTGCCGTCCACCACGGTGGCCCGCACTCCGACGATGGGAAAGCCGATGAGGCTGCCCTTCTCCAGGCAGGCGCGGAATCCCTTGTCGCAGGCCGGGATGTATTCCACGGGGATCGCCCCGCCGCGGGTCTTGTCCACGAACTCGTAGCTCTCCTCTGAATACGGAAGCGGCTCGATCAGCCCCGCCACGCGGGCGTACTGTCCGGCTCCGCCGGTCTGCTTCTTGTGGGTATGGTCGAACTCCGCCTTGCGGGTGACCGTCTCGCGATAGGCTACCTGGGGCGGTCCGGTTTCAACCTCCACCTTGTACTCCCGGCGCATGCGCTCCAGATAGATGTCCAGGTGCAGCTCCCCCATGCCGCTGATGATGGTCTGCTTGGACTCCGGGTCCACGTAGCTGCGGAAGGTGGGATCCTCTTTGGCGAAGCGGCCCAGCGCCTTGGCCAGCGCGCCGGCGCCGTTTCTGTCCTTTGTCGACACGGCCAGGGAGATCACCGGCTCCGGCACGTACATGCTGGTCATGGAGTAGGCCAGCTCCCGGCTGGTGAAGGTGTCTCCGGAAGCGCAGTCCACCCCGAAGAGGGCCACGATGTCGCCGCTGCCGGCCTCGGCGATGTCTTCCATGGAGTCGGCGTGCATGCGCACCAGGCGGCCCACCCGCAGGCGGCGGCGCATGCGCGTGTTGATGAGCTCCTCACCCTTGCGGATGCTTCCCTGGTAGATGCGCAGGTAAGTGAGCTGGCCGTACTGCCCGTCCTCCAGCTTGAAGGCCAGCGCCACGGTGGGCGCCTGGGAGTCCGCCTTGAGCTCCACCTGGGCCCCTGCGTGGTCCAGGTCCAGGGCCACGTTGCGTACCTCTCCGGGGTCGGGCAGGTAGTGCACCACGCCGTTCAGCAGCGCCCGGACGCCCATGTTGCGGTAGGCCGAGCCGATGAACACCGGGGTGAGCTCCAGGGAGAGGGCGCCCCTGCGGATCGCCGCGCGGATCTGCTCCTCCGTGGCTTCCCCTTCCAGCCAGGCCTCGGCGAGCTCGTCGGAGAACATCGAGGCCGCATCGACCAGCTTCTCGCGGTAGCGCTCGGCCTCTTCGCGCATCTCCGCGGGGATTTCCCCTTCCACGACGGTGTCGTTCATGGGGCCCTCGAAGGTATGGGCCTTCATGGAGACCAGGTCCACGAAGCCGCGGAAGTCGTTCTCCAGGCCGATGGGCAGCTGCACGAGCACGGCGTTGTGCTTCAGCTTCTCCCGCAGCTGCGCGGTTACCTTGCGGGGGTTGGCGCCGATGCGGTCCAGCTTGTTGATGAACGCCAGCCTGGGCACGCGGTAGCGCTTCAGCTGCCGGTCCACCGTCAACGTCTGGGACTGCACGCCCCCCACCGCGCACAGCACCAGGATTGCCCCGTCGAGCACCCGCAGGGCCCGCTCCACCTCGATGGTGAAGTCCACGTGCCCGGGGGTGTCGATGAGGTTGATGCTGTGATCGGCCCAGGCGACGTTGGTGGCCGCCGAGGCGATGGTGATGCCCCGCTCGCGCTCCAGCTCCATGGAGTCCATGGTGGCCCCCACGCCGTCCTTGCCGCGCACCTCGTGCACTGCGTGGATCTTCCTGCAGTAGTAGAGGATGCGCTCGGTGAGGGTGGTCTTGCCGGAGTCTATGTGTGCGCTGATGCCGATGTTGCGCATCTTCCTGATATCTGCACTCATCTCTGTCCCTCGCGTCGAGTATGCTGCTGTCCCAGGGGTTTATCCCGGAGAGTTTCCAGGTCGAAGTGAACATAGCGACGTTCGCCGCGAAAGTCAAGCCGGGCCCCTGCGGTGCGGGCCCCCCCGCCGTTCGGGCCGCCCCGGCCTGGCGGCGCCGCAGAACCTGCTACCGGTCGGGATACCTCGACAGGGTCTCCAGCACGAACCTCCTGACCCCCGAGTCGATCTCCCGGCTCTCGCGGCGGAAGCGGTCCAGCACCGTCTCCTTGCGGAACTCGCCGTCCGGCACCAGGATGGGAGTCATCTTGGCCCTGCCGGGGGCCTCGCCGTCGTCGATGCCCTCGTGGAGAAACCCCTTGCCCCGCTTCCAGGTGAGCGCCCGCTCGCGGGTCTGCTTGTCGTAGCAGAGCTGGAAACCGCTCACCCCTCCGCCCTCGCCCAGCCACACGATCAGATCGAAGTCGCTGTCCGTGAACCAGCGGCGCAGCCCCTCTCCCGGAACCTGCCTGGCATTCTTGATCTCCGCCAGCATCGGCACCCCTTTCCTCAAGCCCCTTTCTTCACTCTTTTCATCTTTTCAATAGTACACAATATCGCCGGGAAAGGGTAACCTCGGGAGGCCCGTGGCCCCCGCCGCGGGTCCGGGTCCACCTGCGCGGCGCCACTTGACCCCTGCGGGGCCATTGTGGTACTTTCCATGCAAACTGCGGAAAACGAGGATTCGCGAACATGTACGCGCTTGTGGAGATCAAGGGCAAACAGTACAAGGCGGAGGCCGGCGCCATCCTCAGGGTGGACCGGTTCGACAGCCAGCAGGGAGACACACTCACCTTCGATTCGGTCCTGATGGTCTCCGATGAGAAGCAGACTCGCCTGGGTCAGCCTTACCTGAAAGGGGCCGCGGTGAAGGCGGTGGTGCAGGAGCACGGCAAGGGACGCAAGATCCGGGTGTTCAAGTACAAGAAAAGGAAGAACTACCGGCGGACCCTTGGACACCGGCAGCAGTACACCCTGCTCAAGATCGAAGAGATCACAGGGGCCTGAAAGACAGGTCGGAGTGATCCGGCTGAGCATAGTCCTTGACCGCCGCGGCTGCCTGAGCAGCTTCACCGCCGACGGGCACGCCGGCGGGGCGGCCGCCGGGCAGGACATCGTCTGTGCGGCCGCCACCGCGCTGTTGCGCACCGCGGCCAGGTCTGTGCTGGCGGTGCCCGGTATCGGGGCCGAGGCGGACGCCCCGGCCCCCGGGGCCATGCGTCTGACGGTGCTGCGCTGCGAGGGCCGGCAGCGCCCGTGGCTGCGGGGGGTGACGGACTTTCTGCTCACGGGCCTCGCGGACCTGCAGGCGGAATACCCGCAGAGGGTGGAGATGATCGTCCACCGGTGAGTGGCCGGTGGGGAGGAAGAGCCATGGCACACAAGAAAGGCGGCGGGAGCTCGCGCAACGGCCGGGATTCCGCTTCACAGCGGCTGGGCGTCAAGCGGTTCGGAGGCCAGCAGGTCAAGGCCGGATCGATTCTGGTACGCCAGCGTGGCACCAGGTTCCATCCCGGCACCAACGTCGGCAGGGGCCGCGACGACACCCTGTTCGCCAGGGTCGACGGCAAGGTGCTGTTCGTCCAGCGCCGGGGGAGAAAGCTGGTCTGCATCGAGCCCTAAAGGCGCGCGGTGGAACGCTTCGTCGACGAGGCGGCGATCGAGGTTTCCTCCGGTGACGGGGGCCCCGGGGCCGTCCATTTCCGTCGGGAAAAGTACGTTCCCAAGGGTGGACCGGATGGTGGCGACGGCGGGCACGGTGGAGACGTGGTGTTCGAGGTGCGGAGGAACCTGAAGACCCTCTCCCACCTGCGCATGCGTTCCACGTTTCGCGCGGAGAACGGCCGCCCCGGGGGCGGACGCCGCAGCCACGGCCGCCGCGGCGCGGATGTGGTGATCCCCGTGCCGCCCGGCACGGTGGTGCGCAACCGTGAGACCGGGGAGACTCTCAGGGACCTCTGCAATCTGCAGGAGCGCTGGGTGCCGGTTCGCGGCGGCAGGGGCGGGAAGGGCAACTGGCACTACACCAGCCCGACGCGCCAGACCCCCAGGTTCGCGCAGCCCGGCCTCAAGGGGAAGACCCTCAGGCTGGCCGTAGAGCTGAACCTGATCGCCGACGTCGGCTTCGTGGGTCAACCCAACGCCGGCAAATCCACCCTGCTCGCTTCCCTGACGAACGCGCAGCCCCGCGTGGCGGCCTACCCCTTCACCACCCGGGTCCCGAACGTCGGGGCCCTCCGCCTGGACGATCGGGAAATGATTCTGGCCGACATTCCCGGAATCATCCAGGGGGCTTCCCGCGGCGCCGGCCTGGGGCTGCGCTTCCTGCGGCACATCAGCCGCACCTCGGCCCTGGCCTTTCTGCTCGACCTTGCCGAGGAGGACCCCCTGGGCCGCTTCCGAACCCTGCTTCAGGAGCTCCGAGCGTTCAGCCCGGAGCTGGCGCGCAGGTCCAGGATCGTGGTGGGCACCAAGCTGGATCTGGAAGGCGCGGGGGAGCGCCTGGAGGCGCTGTGCGCGGCGCTGCCGGAGGAGCGGGTGCTGGGGGTTTCGGCGCTCACCCGGCGGGGGTTGCAGGAGCTGGTGCAGGTGCTGGGCGCCCTGACCGCGGCGGGGCGATGAGGCTGGCCATCTTCGGCGGGAGCTTCAATCCCGTGCACCTGGGGCACCTCTTCATTGCCGAGGAAGTGCTGGACCGGCTGCGCTACGATCGCATCCTGTTCGTTCCAACCAATGTCCCTGTCCACAAGAAGCTGGACAATGCGGCGAGCCCGAAGCACCGCCTGCGCATGCTGCAGATCGCCACTCGACCTTACCGTCGGTTCCGGGTGGACGACTGCGAGCTGCGCCGCGGCGGGGATTCCTACACCATCGACACGGTGAGGGAGGTGCTGGGGCGCTACCCCGTTGAGGGCAGGCCCGGGCTCATTCTGGGGGACGACCTGGTGGATGGGTTCGACACGTGGAAGGAGGCCGGCAGGCTCGCCCGGCTGACGGAGCTGATCGTGGTGCGGCGGACCTCCCGCGGGGAGGCCCGCCTGGGCTATCCACACACCGCGATCGACAACGCCCAGCTGCCGGTGTCCTCCTCCGAGATCCGGGAGCGGATCCGCGCGGGCAGGTCCATCCGGCACCTGGTGCCCGAGCGGGTGCTGCGCTATATTCGGCGGCACCGCCTGTATGCCTGATCCGGGAGCGCCGCTGATGCGCATGCTGAGAGGGCTCTCCCGGCAGCGGTGGGAGCACTCACTCGGAGTGGCGGAGGTAGCCGAAGGGCTGTGCGGCCGTTTCGGTGTCCCTTCCTGGAAGGGGGTCTTCGTGGGGCTCACCCACGACCTGGCCAGGGAGATGGAGGAGGGGGAGCTGCTGCGCCTGGCCGCGGGTGAGCCCCTCACCGACCTGGAGCGCCGGCATCCGGTGCTGCTCCACGGAAGGGCTGCGGCGGCGCTGCTGCGCCGCGCCGGGGTGGAGGACCCGGAGATCCTGGAGGCGGTGGCGGATCACGTGGTGGGCCGTCCCGGGATGGGGGTCCTGGCCCGGATCCTGTTCGTGTCGGACCTCCTGGAGCCGGGGAGGAGCTTTCTGGAGGACGGTTTCCGCTCCGCGGTTCTGGGGCTGGACCTGGACGGCATGGTGCTGCGGGTTCTGGAGAAGGTGTTCGATCATTTGCGGCGGGAGGGCTGGCCCATCGCCGAGCCGGCGCTCCGGATGTACGAGGAGTTGTCGCCTTGAAGGCTACGCTGCGGCGCAAGAGAAGATGGGACCGGAGCCTGGTGGTTCTGGTGGTGATCGTCCTGGTGGTGGCGGCCACGCTGGTCCTGGGATATCTCCAGCTGCGCACGGACCTGGTGACGGAAGCCTCGAAGAAGGGCCAGCCCATCAATGTCATGTTCGCGCTGGCGGGCGACAGTCCGGAGCGCTTCTTCGAGGTGCTGATGATCGATCCCCGGACGCACCGCGGGGCGGTCATCTTCATTCCGGGAAACGTGGGCCTGATCATCGAATCGCTGAAGAAGGTGGACCGCATCGATGCGCTGTACAGCCCCAGAGACCTTTCGGCGCTGAAGGAGAAGGTCGAGGAGATCACGGGCCTGTCCATCCCCTTCACCGTGGATCTGAGCCAGAACGCGGTGGTGCGGCTCGTGGACCTGCTGGGGGGCCTGGAGCTGTTCATACCCAACCCGGTGGACATCACCTACCAGGACCGCCGCATTCTGCTGCCCTCCGGCAGCGTGGTCCTGGATGGCGAGAAGATCCGGGACTTCATCACCTACCGCGATGCGCTGGAGAGCGAAATGGACTGGGTGGGGCGGAAGCAGCGTTTCCTCCAGTCCCTGCTCAAGCGGCTGGGGGAAGAGCAGGTCGTACTGAACCCGAAGGTCTTCCCGGTGCTGCGGGAGACTCTGTCCACGAACCTCAGGCCCCGGGCCCTCAGGGCGCTGCTCCAGGAGATAGAACGCCTGGACACCGAGACGATCGTCTTCCAGCGCGTTCTGGGCAGCACCCGCAACGTGGACGGCCAGGAGCTGTTGTTTCCCCACTTCGAGGGCGCTCTCCTGAAGGAGACGATCAAGCAAACCCAGGAAACCCTGGCCAGCCAGGAGCCCGGGGCGGCGGAGGATCTGAACATCGTGCTGGAGATTCTGAACGGGACGACCGTGACGGGGCTGGCCAGGCGGGCGGCCAACGTCTTCCAGAGCTTCGGCTACGAGGTGGTCTCCGTAGGCAACGCCGAGAGCCAGGACTACCAGAAGACCGTGGTGCTGGATCGCAGGGGCAGACCCGAAGCCGCGCGGCGGGCGGCCGAGCTCATTCGCTGCGCAACGGTGCGCTCCGAGCCGCCGGGGGCGGCGGAGGCGTCGGTGGACGTGACCGTGGTGCTGGGGAAGGATTTCGATGGAAGATACTGTCAGGACTGACGCTCTGGAGATCGCCGAGCTGCTGTCGGATCACCGGGCGGAGGACGTGGTGGTGATCCACGTCGGCCAGGTGAGCAGCTGGACCGACTTCTTCGTCATCTGTACCGTGCGCAGCGCCACCCATCTGCGCGGCCTCCTGCGTTCCCTGGAGGAGCTCTTCCGGGAGCGCCGCATCGAGCCGCTGAACCGGGGCAAGCACCTCCGCCAGGAGGAAGGGTGGGTCCTGATTGACTGTGGGGCTTTCGTGGTGCACCTGATGGACAGGGAGCGGAGGGAGTTCTACGAGCTGGAGAAGCTCTGGTTCAAGGGGAAGACGATCTACTCGTCGAAGTCCTCGTAGTCCAGCTCGTCGTCTACCTCGTAGTCGTCTTCGTCGTCCAGGTAGTCCTCGTCTTCCTCTTCCTCGTCGAACTCTTCCTCTTCTTCCTCTTCGTCGAACTCTTCTTCGTCCTCGTCCAGGTCTTCGTCGAAGTCCTCGTCCTCCTCGAAGTCCTCGTCCTCCTCGAAGTCCTCGTCCTCTTCCTCTTCGTCCTCGTAGTTGTCGTACTCTTCTTCGTAGAGGTCTTCGTCCTCGAAGTCGTCGAAGTCGTCGCTAGCTCGCAGCATGCTCAGCCCCTGGAGATTGAGTTCCGTAATGTGAGTCATACCCTCCCTCGTCTCCAAATGCGGTGTGGTTTCTTCCAATCTACGACCGGAATTTGTCCCGTGTCAACTCCCTTTTTCCGGGACTGCGGAGGCTCCCGCCCGGCACACGGCCCGCATTATAGGTGTGCCCGCAGGCGAAGTCAAACAGTCTTCCGGTTTGACACTGGCCGAACTTTGTGACTACTATAGCCTGACGGCTGCTGTCGCCTCTGCCGGCGATTCAGGGGCGGAAGGGGGCTGCACGGCGATCCGTTCTTTGACACAGCGGGGCCCGCCGGCCGCTGCGGCTCGCGCCGGCTTCAGCTTGCCGGGCGCTGGGTGGGCAGGGAAACCCTTGCAAAACGCGGAATCAGGGGTTTACAATAGAGGCTGACCGGTCCACATGCACCGACGGCAGGAGGTTCCGATGGAGATCACCGACATCAGGATCAAGAAGGTGGACACCGGGGGCAAGCTGAAGGCGTACGTAACCGTCACGTTCGACGACTGCTTCGTGGTGCACAACCTGAAGATCATCTCCGGGAAGGCCGGCACCTTCATCGCCATGCCGAGCAGGAAGACGAAGACCGGTGAGTACAAGGACATTGCCCATCCCATCAACTCCTCGTTTCGCCAGCTGATTCAGAACCGGATCATCGACGAGTACGACCGCGTGCTCGAAGAGGGGGAGCCCGGGGAAGGCCTGGGTGATTCGGAGTTCGTGGACGAGTCGGACTCCGAGCAGGAAGACGCGTAGCCGCACCTCCCGACACAGCAACACCCTTGGGACGTAGGCAAGCGGTAAGCCACCGGTTTTTGGCACCGGCATTTCGCAGGTTCGAATCCTGCCGTCCCAGAGATCAATCAAGATCAATCAGGATCAATCAAGAGGACAGATCGACAGAGCACGAAGGAGCCTATACCATGGAACAGAAAACACTGACGGCGGAGGAGCGCCGGAGTAGCGGGAAAGGCGCCGCCCGGCGGCTGCGGCGCGGCGGAAAGATCCCCGCCATCGTGTACGGCCACGGCGCGCCGAAGCCAGTGGCCGTGGACCAGCACGAGTTCGGCAGCAAGTTTCGCACCGTCTCGGAGAGCAGCATCATCAAGCTCGAGCTGGACTCCGGCACCCACGACGTGCTGATCCGGGACTTTCAGGAAGACGCCGTCAGCGGCCGGGTCACGCACATCGACTTCTACGAAATCGAGCGCGGCAGGACGCTGAGGACGCGGGTGGGCCTGCACCTGGCCGGGGGCGCCATCGGAGTTCGCGAAGGCGGACTGCTGGAGAGCTTCGTTCACGAGCTGGAGGTGGAGTGCCTGCCCAAGGACCTGCCGGAGCATATCGAGCACGACATCACCGCCCTGGAGCTGGGGCACTCCCTTCACGTTCGTGACCTCCTCCCCCCGGAGGGCGTCAAGGTGCTCAACCCGCCCGATCAGGTGGTGTGCACGGTGGCGCACAAGCGGGCCGAAGCGGTGGCGGCCGCCGAAGAGGAAGAGGTGGTCGAGGCCGAAGAGGCGGCGATTGCCTCCGAGGCCGAGACGGAGGAGTAGGGGCTGGAGCTCACGGTCGTCGGGTTGGGCAACCCGGGGGTCCGCTACGCCGGAAACCGGCATAACGTCGGCTTCCGCGCGGTGGACCTCCTGGCGGCACGGCTGGATGCTTCCTTCAGGAAGCCTCTGCTGGGCAGGTTTGCCCTGGCCGAGGCGCGAGCTGGCCCGCATCGCCTCTCCCTGGTCAAGCCCCTGACCTTCATGAACCGCTCGGGAGAGGTGCTGCCTGCAGTCCTGCGGCGGACTGGCGCCGACGCCGGGCGGCTGCTGGTGATCTGCGACACCCTGGATCTGCCTCCCGGAGCCTGCCGGCTGAAACGGCGCGGGGGGGCGGGAGGACACAAGGGGTTGGCCTCGATCATCGACCATCTCGGCACCGGGGAGTTCCTGCGGTGCTACCTGGGCGTCGGCCACCCCGGCGGCAGGGAGGAGGTGGTGGGCTACGTGCTGAGCGATCCCCCCCGCCGGGAGCTTGAGGTGATCGAGCAGGCGGTCCGAGTGGCTTCCGAGGCCGTGCTGCGGCTCCTGGAGGAGGAGCCCGAGAAGGTAATGAATGAGGTCAACCGCAGAGCCGCACCCGCTGACTAGGCAGGCCCTGCGGTCCTTGAGGCAGCTCGAGGTGGCGCCGGGCTCCGGGGTGCTGGTGGGGGTCTCCGGTGGGCCGGACTCCACGGCGCTGCTGCAGGTGCTGCTGGAGCTGGCGCCGGAGCATCCCTTGAGGCTGCAGGCCGCCCACCTGGACCATGGCTTGCGGGGGCGCAGCGAACGCGAGGAGGAGCAGAGCTTCCTGACCGGCCTCTGCGACCGGCTGGGGGTGGTGCTGGTGAGGGAGGCGCTTCCCGAGGGTGCCCTCAGGGAGCAGGCCCGTCGCAGCCGCCGCAGCCTGGAGGAGACCGCCCGGGAGGCGCGCTACGCCTTCCTGCGGCGGGCGGCTGCCGACGGCGGCTTCCAGGCCATCGCCGTGGGACATACCGCCGACGACCAGGCCGAAACCATGATCATGCAGTTCTTCGCCGGCGGCGGGGCGGCCGGACCCGTGGGGATGGCCCCCCGGGCGGGACAGGTGGTGAGGCCGCTGATCCGCTGCTCTCGCGAGCAGGTGCTGGACTACCTGGGGCGGCAAGGTCTGGATTTCTGCACCGATTCCAGCAACCGGGACCGGGCCCACCTGCGCAACGCCGTGCGCCTGGAGCTGGTGCCGGCGATCGCCCGGCTGTTTCCCGGCTATCGCAGGAGCCTCTGCCGCCTGGCCGGGCGCCTGCAGGCGCAGCGCTCCTTCCTGGAGGAGGAGGCCTCTCACCGGCTGGCCTGGCGCCGCGCGGAGGGCGGCTGCCGGATGCCGCTGCACCGCTTCCTCGGCGCGCCGGCGCCGCTGCGCGTGTTGTCGCTTCTGCGCCTGCTCCGGGGGCTTCCGGGAAGCGCCCGGCGGGTGTCGCTACGCTTCCTCCGGCCTGCGGCGGCCCTCTGCGGCGCCGCGGCGCCCCCCGGCCGGGTGATCCTGGACGGCTACGGGGTGCGCCTTTCGGTCAGGGGGCCGGCGCTTTTTCTGGAAACCCAGGTTGTCCGGAATGGCAAAAAGGGGTATCTTATGTTGGTCAAACGGGGCCAGGACGCGGAGATTCCGGAGGTGGGGCTGAGCGTGCGTGCGATCGCCGGGGCGCCGTCCCCGGGGGAGGGCGCCGAAGGCTCCGCTGCCGAAGGAGGCGGGTCCGGCCTGGCACATCTGGGTGTGCCGATTCATCTTGGGGGAACATCGGGACCTGTGGTCGTCAGGTCCGCCCGGCCGGATGACAGGGTGGAGACTCCGCGGGGAACGAGGAGCGTCGGGAAGCTGCTCTCGCAGTGGCGCGTCCCGCCGGGACAGCGCTGGAAGGTACCCATCGTGGCGGACCGCCGGGGAACGGTTGCAGTTCTTGGCAGGGCCGTGGGATTCCGCAATCAGCTGCGCGCCGGAACATCCGGAGAAAACCAAGAGACTCTGACCCTGTACGTTGACTACCGAGATGTGGAGGGCAAGTGAGCGATAACCAGAGACCGGATCGCAAGGGGCCGGACCCCAATCTGCCCCGGTTCAGCTTCAACAACCGCGTTGCCTTGATCTCGCTGCTGGTTCTGGTGGCGTTCTTCATCTTCTTCTTCGTCTACAACGACAGGAGCGGCAGCCAGCAGATCGCCTACTCGGTCTTTCTGAACTACCTCGATCAGGGCCTGGTGGATTCGGTCAAGATCATCGACCAGTACGAGGTGCAGGGGACGCTGCGCGGGCAGGGCGGGGACATGACCTACTTCAAGACCGTCATCCCCTACGAGGATCCGACCCTGCTGCAGAAGCTCACCGCCAAGGGGGTGCGCATATCCGGGGGACCGCGGGCGGTCTCTCCCTTCCGCATCTTCATCGAGTTCCTTCCCTGGATCATCGGTTTCTTCTTCATCTGGTTCATGTTCCGGCAGGTCCAGGGAAGCGGCAACCGGGCCTTCAACTTCGGCAAGAGCCGGGCCAAGCAGTATCTGGACACCGGCAAGAGGGTGATGTTCACCGACGTGGCCGGGCAGGAGGAGGCCAAGTACGAGCTGCAGGAGGTCGTGGAGTTCCTGAAGAACCCCCAGAAGTTTTCCAAGATCGGCGCCAAGATCCCCAAGGGGGTATTGCTGGTGGGCATGCCGGGGACCGGCAAGACGCTGCTGGCCAAGGCCATCGCCGGCGAGGCCGCAGTGGCGTTCTTTCACATGTCGGGCTCGGATTTCGTGGAGATGTTCGTCGGGGTGGGGGCCAGCCGGGTGCGGGACCTCTTCGAGCAGGGCCGCAAGAACGCTCCCTGCATCCTCTTCATCGACGAGCTGGATGCGGTGGGGCGTACCCGCGGGGCCGGCTACGGCGGCGGGCACGACGAGCGGGAGCAGACCCTCAACCAGATGCTGGTGGAGATGGACGGGTTCGACACCAAGGACGGAGTGATCATCGTGGCCGCCACGAACCGGCCGGACGTGCTGGACCCGGCGCTGCTGCGTCCGGGACGTTTTGACCGCCAGGTGGTGGTGGACATGCCGGACACCAGGGAACGTGAGCACATATTGAAGCTCCACACCCGCAGCATCCCCCTGGGGGGAGATATCGACCTGAACCGCATCGCCCGGGCCACCCCGGGCTCCTCGGGGGCGGACCTGGCCAATCTGGTGAACGAGGCGGCCCTGTTCGCCGCCCGGCTCAATAAGAGCCACGTGGAGATGAACGACTTCGAAGAGGCTCGTGACAAGGTCATGATGGGCGTGGCGCGACGCTCCAAGGTGATCCCTGCCAAGGTCCGGGGCATGACCGCCTATCACGAGGCCGGGCATGCGCTGCTGCACTACTTTCTGAAGAACGCCGATCCCCTGCACAAGGTGACCATCGTTCCCCACGGCCAGGCGCTGGGGGTGGCCTTTTCCCTTCCGGAAACGGACGCCTATTCGCGCAGCGAGGGCTGGCTGCGGGACAGGATCACCATCTCCATGGGCGGCTACGTGGCCGAGGAGATCATCTTTCAGGAGAACACCACCGGCGCCCAGAACGACATCGAGCAGGCCACCGACATCGCCCGGCGCATGGTGTGCGAGTGGGGAATGAGCAAGGCCCTGGGGCCGGTGGCCTACGGCCAGAAGGAAGAGCCGATATTTCTGGGCAAGGAGATCGCCCGTCACAAGGACTACTCCGAGGAGACCGCGCGGATGATCGACCAGGAAGTGAGGGCCGTCGTCGAAGAGGGGATCCAGGGTGCGCGCGAGCTTCTGACCAGCCACCGCGACAAGCTGGAGCTGCTGGCCAAGACGCTCCTGGAAAAGGAGACCCTGGACGATAATCAAATTCGTGAGCTGCTGGGTTTTCCCGCTCGCCAGAAGCAGGGCGAATAGGCGGGGGGCCGTCGTCCTCCTGCTCCTCTGCCTTTGCCTGGCCGCGCCGCCGGGCGTGACGGCCCAGGGCAGGGTAGCGCAGATCTACTACCGGCAGGCCCAGGGCCTGTTCGCCGCCGGGAAGGGCGAGCAGGCTGCGCGGCTCCTGGACGTGGCCCTGGAGTTCGACCCCAACCATTCGGAGAGTTTGTACCTCTACGCCCGCATCGAGCTGGCCCGCCAGGAGGATACGCTGGACGGCGTGCGCCTGCTGCGCCAGGCCATCGAGTCCGCCAGGTGGGAGGAGACCGATCCGCGGCTGCCGCAGCTGGACCTGGCGGAGGTGCTGGTGCGCACCCGCCGCTACCGGGAGGCCATGCAGGCCCTGCGGCGGCTGGGAGCCGGTCCCGGCTCGGGGTGGTTGGGAGGCACGGCGGAGCCCAGGCTGGCGGTGCTCTGGGCCCGAAGCCTGCGGGGTCTGGGAGAGAGGGCCGAGGTGGAGCGCTTCCTGCGGGAGGCGGTGCGGGTGTTCCCCAAGCACGCGGGGCTGCACGAGCTGGCGGCGCGGGTGCAGCTGGACATGGGAAGGCCCGACCGGGCGCTGCGCGCCGCCGAGGATGGCCTGGCCATCCTGCCGGACTCCACCGCGCTGCTGCTCACCGCCGCCGAGCTCAGCCGGGGCGAGCGGCGCAGCTCCCTGCTGGAGCGCTACTTCCGGCTGGGAGGAAGCGAGCCCCTGGCGGCCGCGCTGGCCATGGAGGCGGAGAGCCCGGAGGAGGCGGCGCTGGTGGAGAGGTTCTTCGCTTCCGGAGGAAACGGGCGGGTGCTGATCCTGGACAGGGTCCGTTCGCTGCTGGAGGCGCGCGAAAGCGCGCGGGAGAAGCAGGCGGGGGCGGGAGCGGGAGCGTCCCGGGCCTGGTCCACCTTCCTGAGCCGCACCGGCGGCTACAGCGGGCAGCGGGTGGTGGACTCGGACCGGGACGGCTTCTACGAGGAGCGGTACCGGTACGTGGACGGGTCGCTGCGGCAGTGGCTCCTTGACCGGGATCAGGATGGAGTGCCGGAGGCGCGGGTAGAGCTTGAGAGAGAGAGCCCCCGGGTGGTCACGGCCGGCGGGTGGACGTACCGGTACGGGCAGTATCCCTACCTGGAGGAGGCGGTCCTGGCCGATGGCGGGGGCCGGCGGGAGTACCTGCTCCTGCCCATGAGCTTCCGGCTGCCGGTCCTGCAGGAAGCGCCGGGAGGCCGGGCCGGCCTGCGGCTGAAGCTGGCGGTGGATGCCTGGCCGGCGGAGGGGCGCATCCGTGCGGGCAGCTATCAGATGGACGAGTACCCGGGCGGTTCTTCCACGTCCCGGCGCCGCTACCTCTTTCAGGAGGGCCGGGTGGTCCGCATGGAGGAAGGGGCCGGACCCGGCGGGAGGTTCGCCCACGTGGTGGTCTACCGCGACGGGCTGCCGGTCTTCGGTACACGCGACCTGGACGGCGACGGAGAGTACGAGATGCGGGAGGAGTACAGCGGCGGGGCTCTGAACCGGCTGACCCTGGACCAGGACCGGGACGGCAGGCCGGAGTTCGTCCAGGTGCTCTCCCCGCGGCAGGAGATGCTGTGGGACTACGACGGCGACGGCGTTCCCGACAGCAGGGAGCTGGTGGACGCGGCCGGGCGCCGCGTGCGGGAGTTTTCCTCCCGTCTGAACGGGACCTTCGACCTGCAGGCCGTCTTCGCCTCCGGCGGCCTGGTGCGCTTCGAACGCTCCGGCCGGAGGCTGCCCATCGTGTACGACGGCGCCAGCGATCTGTACTGGCTGGGAAAGCGGGGCGCCGCGGGCCTGGAGAGGGACAAGCTGGCCGAGGGGGTGCAGACGATCGACGGCAGACGCTACTTCGTCCTGCACTACGACGGAAAAGTGTACATCGAGGAGCTGTGAGCATGATCCCAAGGGTAGCGTTCGCTGCGCTGCTGGCCGCCCTGGCGGCGGGCTGCGCCACCTCCCCCGCGTCCCGGCAGGGCGCCGCCGGGACGGTGGAGCAGAATCCGCTGGAAAGCGTGCGAGCCAAGATAACGGAAGACAAGCTGTTCGAGGCCTACCAGGACCTGTCGGCCCTGGAACGCAGCCGTCCCGGCCTGCCGCAGGTGGCCACGCTGAAAGAGCAGGTGGTGCAGGCCTTCGGGCGGGAGTTTCGCGCCAGCCTCGACTCCGGCAAGATCGAGGCGGCGGCCTCCTACTTCTGCACGCTTCTGGGGCTGGGCAAGAAGGAGCTGCTTCAAGGGTGGACGCCCGCCAGCTTCCTGACGCGGCTGGCCCAGGCCAAGGCCGACGAAGGCGACGCCCCGGTGGCGCTGGTGCTGGCCCTGAGGGCGTTGCAGGCCGGAAAGGTCGACGAAGGGCTGCTGCGCCTGCTGATGGAGCTGGCGGTGAAGCTCGGCAACAGATCGGTGGCCGAAGAGGCGGCCAGGCTCCTGAAGGACCGGGGCCTCGCAATCCCGGACGGCCTGGAGGGAAAGCTGCCCGTGCTGGCGCCGGTGGAGAAGCTGGTGGGCGGCACCGTGACCATCTGGGTGAACCGCGGGATCAAGATCGAGCGCGGGTTGGGCTATCCGGACCGGGTGATCGGCAGCGGCTTCTTCATCGATCCCCGGGGTTACCTTCTCACCAACTATCACGTCATTTCCAGCGAGGTGGATCCCAAGTACGAGGGGTACTCGCGGCTGTACATCAAGCTCTCCGAGAGGTCGGAGGAGAAGATCCCCGCGAAAGTCGTGGGCTATGACCGGATCTTCGACCTGGCCCTGGTGAAGGCGGAGGTGGAGCCAACCGTAGTCTTCTCCCCCGGTGAAGACACGGCGCTCCCGGTGGGAAGCCACATCACCGCCATCGGCTCTCCGGCGGGGCTGGAAAACTCGGTCACCTCCGGGATCGTCTCGGCCACCGGGCGGCGCTTCCTGCAGCTGGGGAACGTCATCCAGGTGGACGTGCCGATCAACTACGGGAACAGCGGCGGGCCGCTGCTGGACCAGGCGGGAAGGCTGATCGGGATCGTCTTTGCCGGAATAGAGCAGTTCGAGGGGGTCAATTTCGCCATTCCCATGCGCTGGGTGAGCAAGGTCCTGCCGCGGCTGTACGCCGGCGGCGAGGTAATCCATCCCTGGCTGGGGCTGGCGCTGCAGGAGAGCGATGAGGGCCTGAAGGTGATCTACGCGATGCCCGGCTCGCCGGCGGCGCGGGCGGGTATCCAGGAGGGGGACCTGATCGAGAGCCTGAACGGCCGTTCCTACAGCAAGGTGGAGGAGGCCCAGGCGGCCATCCTGGACCTGGTCCAGCCCTGCCTGGTGCGCGTGGAATGGGAGCGGGAGGGAACCAGGATGCACGGCGAGCTCAGTCTGGCGGAGCGTCCCTTCATTCCCATCGAGACCGCCCTGGAGAAGGACGTCAGAGAGAACGTCTTCTATCCGCTGTTCGGGCTCAAGGTGGAGAAGACCGGCCAGTTCCTCTGGCAGACCAGCTACGTGGTCAAGGACGTGGTGCCGGGTTCGGTGGCGGACGAGACCGGTCTGTCCAAGGGCGATCCCCTCACCGTCCAGGGATGGAAGATGGACCAGGAGAATCACGTCGCGGTGCTCGTGCTGGTCGTGAAGAAGCGCAAGCTGGGGTTCCTGGAGAGCGCCATCCAGATGCCCGCCTACACGGAGACCAACAACTTCCTGTAGGGCGCCTGCGCGGGCCCGGCCTAGAGTGGCGAGCGTAGCCGCTTCACCAGCATCACCTGGTTTCCCCGCTCGTTGTACGTGACCTCGTCGAAGTAGATGCGCGTCAGGAAGATGCCGCGCCCGGAGTAGTGCAGCAGGCTTTCCGCCTGCAGGGAAGGCAGGGCCCGCCAGTCGAAGCCGATCCCCTCGTCCTCGATGGTGACGCGCAGCTCCTCCCGGGTGACCGCGGAGCAGACCAGGACCCGCTTGCCGCCCAGCCGGGGGTCCGCCACCCGTTCCCGCAACAGCTCCCCGAAGGTCCCCTTCTCCAGCGTGCTGTTTTTCTCACCGGCCGAGATTCCCAGATTGCCGTGCTCCACCGCGTTCTTCAGCATTTCCTCCAGCCCGACCTTGAGATTGAAGATTTCCGGGGGGGAGAGTACGCCGTTCAGGTGGAGGACGATCTGATTGATGATCGGGTAGATCTCGGCCTCGGCCGCGGTGAACCGGAACTCCTTGTGCTCCTGCAGAAGGTGAGGCGAATGCAGCTCGGAGAAGTCCGTCTCGGTCTGCAGCTTGATCAGCTGCCTGACCACCTCGATGATCTCGTGAAAGTTGAACGGCTTCTTGAAGTAGTTGGCTGCCCCGCCGCGCAGGGCTTTCAACAATATGTCCTCGTTGCCGTACCCCGTCATGAGGATCACCACCGCGTTGCGGTTGATCTTCTTGATCTCGTTCAGCAGGGTGAGGCCATCCATGCGGGGCATCATGATGTCCGAGAGAACCACCGCCGGACGCACGGCCTGGTAGAGCGCCACGGCGCTCTGGCCGTCCTCGGCCTCCAGCGGTTCCAGGCCGGCTTTTGTGATAAACTTCACCAGCAGGCTGCGCAGGACCTGCTGGTCGTCCACGATCAGTACCTTCTTCGCCACCGCGCTCTCCGGGCTTGTCTGGCGCAGATGGTAGCACGCGGGCAGTGCTAATTCAACCAGAAGCTCTCCTGCGGCGCCTCACCCCTTGGGGACGGTGTCGAGGAACTCCCTCACCTGAAAGTCGAACTGCTCGCTGGAGAGCTCCATCTCCGTGGCTTCCCCGGCGGAGATCTTGACCACCAGGTGGCCCGCCGACTCGTCCGGAGCGCTGTGCATGTGCAGCAGGTAGTAGGCCAGCTCCAGCCCGTAGCCACGGCGGCAGTGCGCCACGAGCTCATCGAGCAGATCCCGGGCCTCTACCCGCCGGGCGCCCTCGATCTGGCCGCTGGAGACGCGGATCTCGGTGAATCCCGCGCCACCGTGCTGGTGGGCCACGATCTCCACCGCTTCCAGGCCCAGCTCCTGCACGAAGCGCCGGTAGGCCTTGTCCAGAGCCTCCCGGGGCTGCCAGCGGGTCCTGACGGTCATGTTCAGCATCGTGCCTCCTCGCTCTGTATAGAAGGATAAGAAGGCGGAGTCTCTACCGGCAACCCTGGCGCCGTCTGGGGCCCCCTGCTATAATCGCCGGCATGCCGCCGCCGTTTACCCAGGCCGTGAAGGAGCTCATCCGCAGCATCCCTGCGGGCAAGGTCGCCACCTACGGGCAGATTGCCGCCTGCGCCGGAAACCACCGGGCCGCCCGCCAGGTGGCCTGGATCCTGCACGCCTGCTCGGAGGCGGAGGGGCTCCCGTGGCATCGGGTGATCGCCGGTGGAGGGCGGATCTCGCTGCCGCCGGGGGCCGGCTTCGAGCTGCAGCAGGCGGCGCTGGAGGCCGAAGGGGTGGAAGTGCGCGCGGGCAGGGCGGATCTGCGCCGCTACCTCTGGGCGGCCCTCCTGGAGGGTAGGGAGTGAGCCCACTGCGCCCGCAGCCGCTGGGCTGCGCCATCATCGGCCTGGGACGGATCGGGTCCCTGCTGGAGGATGATCGGCTGCGGGAGAAGCCCGCCACTCATGCCGGGGCGGTGGCGCGCAGCCGCGACTGCAGGCTTCTGGCAGGCTGCGACATCGCCGGGGAGCGCCGGAGGCGGTTCGCACGGCGCTGGGGCTGCCGGGCGGTCTATGCGGCCCTGGGGCCGATGCTGGAGCGCCACCGCCCGGATATCCTGCACGTCGCCACCCCCACCGGGACGCACGAGAGAATCGTCACGGAGGCCTGCGAAGGGCGGGTTCCCCTGATCGTCTGCGAGAAGCCGCTGGCGCCGGCCGCCGCCGCCGCCCAGCGGCTGGTCTCCCGGTGCGCGGCGAGCGGCACGGTGCTGATGGTGAACCACGAGCGGCGCTACTCCCGGGACTACCTGCACCTGCGCCGGACCATGGCCGCCGGCCCTCTCGGCGAGCTTCAGTCCGTCACCGCCAGGGTGTACATGGGCCGGGGACAGGCCCCGGAGGAGATCCTGCTGTCAGACGGCACCCACATGGTGGACATCCTGCGCTACCTCACCGGCCGGGAGCTGCTCCCGGTGACCGCCGCCCGGCAGGAAGCCGCCGCCGGAGCGCTCGCCTTCCTGTTCCGCCTCGGGGAGGCGGCGGGCACCCTGGAAGTATCCGGCCGGTTCGAGTCCCTGGTCTTCGAGATCGACCTCTGGTTCAGCAGGGGGCGCGCCCGCATCGGCAACGGCCTCTACGAGCAGTGGCTTTCCTCTGAAAGCCCCTACTACGAGCGCTTCCGCTCCCTGCGCCGGCTCCGGCTGCCCCGGTTCCGGCGTACCGGCTATTTCTCCGGGATGCTTGCCGACGCGGTGCGGGTGCTGCGCCGTCCCGGGACCGAGCCGCGGTCCAGCGGGCGCGACGGTCTGGAGGCGGTGCGCACCATCGAGCGCCTGCTGGCCTCGCTGGGCTGAAGGGGCGGGCGAGCGGCGGCCGGGGGGACTGTTGTGCCGCTGCCAGGCGTTGCGGTATAGTGGCCCCGGCGTACCATGGACAGGGACCGGATCCGCAATTTCTGCATCATTGCCCACATCGACCACGGGAAGTCCACCCTGGCGGACCGCTTCATCCAGCGGGCCAGGCTGGTGAGTGAACGGGAGTTCCACGACCAGATCCTGGACAGCATGGAGATCGAACGGGAGCGGGGGATCACCATCAAGAGTCAGGCCGTCACGCTGGCCTACCGGGCCGCAGACGGCCGGGAGTATTCTCTCAACCTGGTGGACACCCCCGGCCACGTGGACTTCAGCTACGAGGTCTCCCGCGCCATCTCAGCCTGCGAAGGCGCGATTCTCCTCATCGACGCCACGCAGGGGGTAGAGGCGCAGACGCTGGCCAACCTGTACCTGGCGATGGAGCACGATCTGGTGGTGCTGCCGGTAATCAACAAGATCGACCTTCCCGGGGCGGAGGTGGAGACCGTGAAGAGGCAGATCGATCACGATCTGGGGTTGGACCCCGATGAGGCGCTCCTGGTCTCCGCAAAGCTGGGCACGGGGGTGGAGGAGCTCATAGAGGCGCTGGTGAGGCGGGTGCCGCCCCCGGCGGGCCGGCCCGAAGAGCCCCTGCAGGCGCTGATCTTCGATTCCCTCTACGACCCTTACCGCGGCGTGGTGGTGCACGTGCGGATCTTCAGCGGGGTGATCCGCCCGGGGCAGACGATCCGCTTCATGTCCAACGGAGCCTCCTACCGGGTGGACGAAGTCGGGATCTTCCGCCTGACGCTGCAGAAGACGGACTCCCTGGGGGCGGGGGAGGTGGGCTACCTGATCGCCGGGATCAAGACCATCGCCGATACCCGGGTGGGGGACACGGTCACCGACCACGACCGTCCCTGCGCAGAGCCCCTGCCGGGCTTCAGAGAGGTGAAACCGGTGGTCTTCTCCTCCATCTACCCGGTGGACGCGAACGACTATGACGAGCTGGCCTCCGCCATGGAAAAGCTCAAGCTCAACGACGCGGCCCTGATCTACGAGAAGGACTCCTCAGCCGCCCTGGGCTTCGGCTTTCGCTGCGGCTTCCTGGGGCTGCTTCACCTGGAGATCGTCCAGGAGAGGCTGGAGCGGGAGTTCACCCTCTCCGTCGTGCTGACGGCTCCCTCGGTGCGCTACCGGTTCACGCTGCAGGACGGGCAGGCCCTCCACGTGGACAACCCGCTGGCCTTTCCCGACCCGGGCCGGACGCTGAAGGCAGAGGAGCCCTACATCCGGGCCTCGATCATGACTCCCTCCGAGTACGTGGGCAACGTCATCTCCCTCTGCCTGGAGAAGCGGGGCGAGCAGAAATCCATGACCTATCTGGACCAGCGCAGGGTCGAGCTGGTGTACGAGATGCCCCTGGCCGAGGTGATCTTCGAGTTCTATGACCGCCTGAAGTCCGCGACCCGCGGCTACGCTTCCTTCGATTACGAGATGCTGGACTACAGGGAAACGGACGTGGTGCGGGTGGACATCCTGATCAACGGCAAGCCGGTGGACGCGCTTTCCCAGCTGGTGTTCCGCGACCATGCCTACCAGCGCGCCCGGGCGGCGTGCCGCAAGCTCCGTGAGGAGATACCGCGCCATCAGTTCAAGATCCCGATCCAGGGGGCCATCGGCAGCCAGATCATTGCCCGCGAGACCATCTCGGCGCTGCGCAAGGACGTCACCGCCAAGTGCTACGGCGGCGATGTGACCCGCAAGCGCAAGCTCCTGGAAAAGCAGAAGGAGGGCAAGAAGCGCATGAAGATGGTGGGAGGCGTGGAGCTCCCCCAGAGCGCCTTCCTGGCGGTGCTCAGGAGCACGGAGGAGTAGCGGCCAGACGCTTCAGAAAGTCGCGGTAGACCGCGGCGGCCAGCAGGCCCCGTCGCAGGTAGCCGGCCGAAAGTATCGCCCGGGGATCGCTCTCGGGGAAATCGAGAAAGGCGTACTCCACCCGCCGCAGCCCCTCCCGCGCGGCCGCCTCCCGACCGCTTCCTTCCCTGGCCGCCTCGGGGAGGGCCAGCAGTTCCCGCATGGCCTGCCGGGCGGCCTCCAGGAGAGCCATCTCCTGCCGGTACAGCGCGCGCACCGCCTCCTCCCGGGGGCGGGGAGGCTTCTGCGGCCGCCCCGGTCGCGCCTGCCCCGCGGGGGCCGTACGGGAGGGGCGGGTCCTGCCCTGGAGCAGCCGGCGCAGCCTTGCCGGGCTGCCCACCGCCTCCGCGCCGGTGGCCAGCCCGGCGCCGCCCAGGTCGTAGACCCCGCCTCTCCCGGCCAGGCGGCGCTGGAGCTGGCGCGCGTAGGTGCGCAGCACCAGGTCCGTCAGCACCGGGCCTCGGTCCTTGCCCGGCAGCCGCAGCAGCGGCCGCTGCAGGATGGCCTGGAACGCCTCCTGGCCCACCGGCCGCAGGCGATTGGCCTCGCGGAGCATGCGCCGGTGCGGCGGAGCGCCGCGGGCGTGGGTCTGACCGTTCAGGTAGGCGAAATCCAGCCCCGCCACGACGATGGGCCCGCTGGTCATCCCCAGGGCGGCCTGCACGGCCGCCACGCCGACGGAGCCCAGCGGAGGAAGCACCGTTGGCAGCAGCCCCAGCGCCTCCAGCCTGTCGAAGAGGCTCAGCGGATGGAAGCGGGAGCAGAAGAACAGCCGCCGCGCAAACAGGCGCAGGACGCACGGGTTGGCGGTGAGATCGCAGATCAGGCCGGTCCCGGCGGTACGGAAGGGGATGAAGTCCTCCAGGTTGGCCTGCTGGGCCTCCACCGTCACCACCCAATCCGGCTGGAGGCCCGCGTCCCCCAGGACGGGCAGGGCCGTGTCCACCGCCACCACGGTCAGCTCCCCCCGCAGGCGGCGCACCGTCTCCAGGGCCACCTGCAGCGACGGACCCGCCCCGAGCACGGCCAGCGGCGTGCTGCCGGCGAGCTCCGAGAGGCTGCCGGAGCGGGGCAGCAGCGCCAGGTTGCGCAGCAGGTTGCGCACCCAGAGACGGGACATGCCGATGAGGGTGATCTTGTTCTGCCAGTGGATGCGCAGCTCCTCTTCCAGGGCGCCCCGGATCTCCTCGTAGGTGCGCCGATGCAGGTGGTACCCCCCGCAGAGGTGCACCGGCTGCACGCGGCGAAAGCGGAAGATGCCGATGCGGTGCAGAACCGCCAGCGCTTCCTCGGGAGCCTCCGTGCGGATGATGTGCAGGCGAGGGTCGGAAGGCAGCCGCACCGGCCCGGTCGCGGCCAGATGCATCAGCGGCTGATCCGCCTCCACGCAGAGGATGTGACACTCCTCGGGCAGGCGGTGGAGCAGCTCGGGAAGCCCGTAGCCGAGCCCCACCGAGGGAACGAACAGCAGCGTCCGCGGCGCGGCCTGCGTTGCCAGCGACCGGCGTCTGGCCGCCTGCTGCGGGTCCACCGGAGAATACAGGAGCCGTCCGCGGTAGCGGATGGTAAAGCCCCTGCCGGTGTCCACCAGCAGGGGCTGCTCGTCGTTCACTGCTGCGGCTGGGGCTGCGGCTCGACGGGTGTGGGTAGCGGCGTCTCCTGCGGCTGCGGTTGCGGCTGCGCGGGGGGCTGCGCCTGTTGCTGGGGCTGCTGCCTGGGGAAGATCGACTGGTAGAAGGTCTGGTTGAAGTCGTCGACGATGTAGTCCGGGTTCAAGAGGGCAGTCTGCAGGTCCTGCTGTCGCGACTGGTTCACGAAGTACTCGTGGAAGCGGTCCATCAGGTCGAGCTCCTGGCGGGGCGCCGTGCGCGTGTCCGCCAGCGACAACACCACCACCTGGTCGTCCAGCAGCACCGGCTCCGAGACCTGCCCCGGGGCCAGGGAGAACGCCTGGACGAAGAACTCCTGGCTGTAAGCCGCCGAGGCCAGGCTGACGTTCTGGTCCAGCGAGCGGACGGGATCCAGAACGTAGACCCCCTGATAGTTGACGGGGAAGAAGTCCGTCTGGTAGGTGGGCTGCCCAAGCTCCACGCCGGCCAGGGTGAAGCTGGTCTCCCGGACCCGCTTCACGAAGGACTCGGCACGGGCCTGGAAATAGTCCTCCACCTTGCCTTTCTCGTACTTCATCAGATAGTCCCGCACCACCTTGAGGGCTTCCGGATCGGAGGTGTCCAGCTCCACCGGCTGGGAGTCGGCGCGAAAGATGACCCAGCCGAAGCGGCTCTTCAGCACCGGGGAGAGCTCCCCCTCCCCGAGCGCGAAGACCTGTTCCACCGGCTGCGGCCCTTCGAAGTCGGCCTCCAGGTCGTAGAAGTAGCGCCAGCCCATGTCGCCGCCCTTCTCCGCGTACAGGCCCTTGGAGTGGGCCCTGGCCAGCTCCTCGAAGCTGCCCCCCTCTACCAGCTTCTTGTGGATCTCCTGGGCCTCGCGCTCGCTGGACTTGACCAGGATGCGGCTCAGCTTCATGCGCCGGAACTTGTCGCGGTTGTCCCTGGCGTAGGCCGCCACTTCGCTCTGCGGGTAGTCCGAGAAGGAGAAACGGACGAAGGAGAACTTGCGCTGCTGTGCGAACATCTTCTTGAAAAACTCCCCCTCCTGGGGGCTGGCCTGCTGGTGCAGGAACGAGTCCCGGAGGTACTGCTCCTGGATGATCTCTCCCCGAACCAGCTGCCGGGTGGTCATGCGCTCCGACGGCGAGGTGGCCTTGTAGCGGGCTTCGCTGAACTGGCCGTTCACGACGTACGGACCCGAGCTGAGCAGCGCCTGGTCCACCCGCTCCGAGGACACCCACAGCCCGCTGCGCTCGGCCTCCAGAAGGATAGCGGTGTGCAGGATAGTCTGGTCGAAGGCGGTGCGCCACACCTTGTAGGCCTGGACCTCCACGTTCTGGTTCTCTCCCCCCTGACGCAGCTGCTCCGCGGCCAGGTCCTTCTGCTGGGAGAAGTAGTTGCCCGGAAAGTACTCGATGGGTTTGCCCTTGTAGCTCCCGAACACGATCCTTCCCCCGGGCCCGCTGCGGGCGATGGCCGGACCTCCGATGAAGGTCACGACGATGACCAGCAGAACCAGGACGCTGCCGGCATAGAGAAACGGATGGGCCGTGCGCTTCTTCTCCAGGCGGTCCTGGTCCCGGCGTCCCCGGCTCTGGGTTGCTCTGCGTATGTCTCGTGAGGGCATTACGAATCCTTGTCCGTTGGGATGAGCTCTTCCGCCAAGCTAGGGGCTACAGTAGCATCGATGCTTCGAGGATGTCAATTGAGCGCCGGCCTGGCGCCTGGCGCCGGTCGTCCGGCCCTGCCGGTCCGCCCCTAACCGGTCTGCGCTTCCGCCGTAACCCCATCGGTGTATTGTCGATGCCGCGCCTCCGGCTGTACGCTTGTTTCTCGACAGGCTGGAGGAAGCTATTGGACCGCATGGCGAGACCTGCAAGCACAGGAAGCCGCTGCCCGCGCCGGCGGCTGACGGCCGCCGATCGGCGGGCGCGATAGTCGGGCTGGGCGGATTTGAACCGCCGACTTCTCGGTCCCGAACCGAGCGCGCTAGCCCCTGCGCTACAGCCCGAAAAAAAAGAACCCCAGGGACGGGGTGTTTCGGGAGCGACGGGACTTGAACCCGCGGTCTCCGGCTTGACAGGCCGGCGCGATAACCAGCTTCGCCACGCCCCCTCGTCCGCGCCGCTACGCGACGCGCCTGAGGTAATATATGAAGCCGCTTGTCTTGTGTCAAGGGGCTCGCCGCAAGGGCGGCCCGGGAGCGCGGGGAGGCGCCCCGGGGCGGGGTCGGGCCGGCGATTGACCGGCCGCCGGCGGGACAGGTAGTATGGGGAAGGCCCTGGGGAGACAGCCGGCGTGGGGGCGCCGCCGGGAGTTTCAGTTTAACCGCGGGGAAGCCGAAGATTTTGGTAGGTTTCTCTATGAGCAGGTACGTGCTGCTTCCCCTTCTGTGTGTTCTCGTTCACGCCGGCAGCCTCTATGCGAACGAGAGCTACGTGCTGAAAAGAGGAGAAACCTTGTATAGAATCTCCAGGAAATTCAACGTTCCGGTGCGGGTGCTGCAATCCTACAACAGCATCGACAATCCCTCCCGGCTGGCCGAGGGCACGCGCATCGAGCTGCCCCGGAGCTACGTCGTCAAGGAAGGCGACACCCTCTACGGCATCGCCCGTTCCTTCCAGGTGGAGCTGTCGGAGCTGATGAGCCTCAACGCCCTGGGGGCGGGAGCGCTAATTCGGGCGGGCAGGAAGCTGTTCCTCCCCAGAGACGCCGCCCCGCTTCCGGGGTCCGACCGCCCCGCGGGACAGGCCGCCACGGAGCCGGGCGGCCGGGAGGGGGTCCCCTACTGGCCCCACCCGGGGAAACGGGAAGCCCTCCAGGGAAAGATCACCGGCACGGTGATCCACGGAAAGGCCGGCGACACGGTGGTGTCGGTCTCCGCGGGCCGGGTCGTGTGGGTCGGTCCCTACCGCGGGTACAGCCGGGTGGTGCTGGTGGAGAGCCCGAACGGGTACACCTTCGTGTACGCCGGCAACGAGGATACCCTGGTGCGGGTGGGAGATACGGTGGAACGCGGCACGGAGATCGGCAGCCTGGGCAACAACGCTCATGCCGGCGTGCCCCAGCTGTTCTTCTTCGTTTACCATCGGGGAAGGCCCGTCGATCCGAGCAGCGCCCCCCGGAGCTGAAGCTCATGGAGTACGAAACCCACACCGGCTGGGAAGAGGAGCTCCCGTCCTCGGCCCCGCCTTCGGCTCAGGAGTCGGAGCTCGACGCCGCGGAGACCGACGCCCTGTCCCTGTATCTCCGGCAGATCGCCCGCTACCCGCTGCTCACCATGGAGCAGGAGCAGTCCATCGGCCGGGAGATAGCCCTGACCCGCCGGGAGCTGCAGGCTCTGAAGGAGGATCCCTTTCCGCAGGATCCGGAGTGGACCCGCCGCAAGAGCGCGGACGAGCGCAGGCTGAAGAGCAGCAAGAACCGCATGATCAACGCCAACCTGCGCCTGGTGGTGTCCATCGCCAAGAAATACCAGTACCGCGGGCTGTCGCTGCTGGACCTGATCGACGAGGGCAACATCGGGCTGATCGAAGCGGTGGAGCGCTTCGACTACACCCGGCGGTGCCGGTTCACCACCTACGGGACGTGGTGGATACGTCAGGCCATCATCAAGAGCCTGGCAGACAAGGGACGGGTAATCCGCATCCCCATCCACATGCTGAACACCATCAAGAAGTGCTACCACGTGGCCAAGCACCTCACCCAGGAGCTGGGCCGCGACCCCTCCGACCAGGAGCTCGCCAGCTACCTCAACGTGGACATCTCCAAGGTGCGGCTGATCCACAAGCTGAACCAGGAGACCGCCTCATTGGACACCTCCGTGGACGAGGAGAACGCCACCCGGCTGGGAGACCTGGTCCAGGACGATGCATCGGAGAAACCCTTCGCGGAGATCTTTCATGTGGCCCTCCAGGAGACCATCGAGGAGGTCCTGAACCGCCTGAGCGAACGCGAGATGAAGATCATCAAGCTGCGCTTCGGTCTGAGCGGCGACGGTCCCTACACCCTGGAGGAAACCGGGAAGCTCCTGGGGATCACCCGGGAGCGGGTGCGCCAGATCCAGGAGAAAGCCATCGAGAAGCTCCGGGGGATCGGCCCCATCAGGGAGCTGCGAGAGTTCATCGAAGGGTAGGCGCCCGTGACCGCCACGTTCAGCGCCCCCCGCGGGCTGGGCGGCGAGATCGCGCCGCCTGCGGACAAGTCCATCACGCACCGCGCCCTCCTCTTGGCCTCCGTCGCGGAGGGGGACAGCCTGGTGCGCAACCCCCTGCAGACCGGTGACTGCCTGTCCACCTCACGCTGCCTGCGCGCTCTGGGGGTAGCCCTGCAGCCGCTGCGCGGCCGGGGACCGGCGGTGCGGGTGCACGGGACGGGCCTGCACGGGCTGCGCGAACCGGCGACGGTTTTGGACGCCGGCAACTCCGGCACCACCACGCGCCTGCTCGCCGGTCTGCTGGCGGGGCTCCCGTTTCTGGCCGTGTTGACGGGGGATCGGTCGCTGCGGCAGCGTCCCATGCTGCGCGTGGTGGAGCCGCTGCGGCGAATGGGGGCGCGGATCGCCGGCCGCGAAGGGGGGCGGCTGGCGCCGCTGTGCTTCCTGCCGGGCACCGGCGAGCTCCAGGGGGTGGAGCATCTTCTCCAGGTGGGGAGCGCCCAGGTGAAAAGCGCCATGCTGCTGGCGGGGCTGCGCGCCGACGGGCCCACCGCCGTCCGGGGACTGGTGGGCTCGCGGGACCATACGGAGCGGCTCCTGGTCCACCTGGGCGTGCGCCTGGAGCAGGACCCCGCCGGAATCGTGCTGCACCCGCCGCGGCGCATCCGTCCCTTCGAGCTGGAGGTGCCTGGGGACCTGTCCTCCGCGGCTTTCTTCATGGCAGCGGCCGTGATCGGGAGGCGGGAGCTAACGGTCCGGGGCTGCGGCGTCAACCCCACCCGGACCGGTTTCGTGGAGGTGCTGCGCCGCATGGGAGCGGCGATCCGGGTGGAGGACCGGGAGAGCCGCGGCGGCGAGCCAGTGGGGACCCTGCGGGTGAGCCCGCGGGCGCTGCGGGGGACGGAGGTCACGCCGGGAGAGGTGCCCTACCTGATCGACGAGATCCCCCTGCTGGCGGTGGTGGGAGCGATGGCGGAGGGCAGGACGGTCGTGAGCGGGGCAGGGGAGCTGCGCCACAAGGAAAGCGACCGCCTGGCCGCGGTGGAATTGCTGCTGGAAGCGTTGGGCGGCCGCCTGGAGTCCAGGGAGGACGGGTTCGCGGTGGAGGGACCGCAGCGCCTGCGCGGCGGGACGGTGGATCCCGGGGGGGACCATCGCATCGCCATGGCCGCGGCCGCAGCCGCGGCGGGCCTGTCCGGTGCGGTGGCGGTTCACGGCTTCTCCGCCGCCGGGGTCTCCTATCCCGATTTCCTGCGCGATTTCCGCCGGCTGGGGGGCGAGGTCTCATGAGCCGTTCGCTGAGGTTCGGCTTCGGGCATTTCACCACCTCCGTGGCGTTCATCCAGCGGCCGGAGGCGCTGGCGGCGGACCTGGAGCCGGTCCTGACGGTGGCCGACAGCAACACCGGACGGCTGGTCCCGGGCGCCGCGGACGGGGCGGTGGTTCCGGCGGGAGAGGCCAGCAAGTGCTGGGAGCAGGTCGAGCTCATCATCCGCAGGGCCATCGAGTCGGGCCTGGGACGGGACGGGATGCTCGCCGGCATCGGCGGCGGGATGGTATGCGATCTGACCGCATTCACCGCCTCGCTGTACATGCGCGGCTGCCGGCTGGCGCTGGTTCCCACCACGGTCGTGGCCATGGTGGACGCCGCCCTGGGAGGAAAGACGGCCATCAACATCATGGGGTACAAGAATATGGCCGGCACCTTCTACCCCGCCGGGGAGGTGCGGGTCTGCGTGGCGCTCCTGGACACCCTGCCCGAGCGGGAGTTCCGCGCCGGCCTGGCGGAGGTGATCAAGACCGCCCTTCTCGGCGACGAGGGGCTGTACTCCCTGCTGGCCTCCTCCCGGGAGGCAGTGCTGAGGCGGGAGCACGCGGTGATGGAGGAGGTGGTGCGTCGGTCGCTGGCGGTCAAGGGGGCCATCGTGGAGGAGGACTTCCGCGAGTCCGGGCGCCGGGCGGTGCTCAACCTGGGGCACACCTTCGGCCACGCGCTGGAGAAGGTCACGGCCTTCCGGCTCGTCAATCACGGCGAGGCCGTGGCCTGGGGAATGGGCAGGGCGCTGGAGCTGGGCGTGGCGCTGGGGGTCACCGATCCGCGGCACGCCGAGGAGGTGAAGGGGCTGCTCGCGAGCTACGGGTTCCGGCTGCGCCTGGCGGGGCTGGACCCCGCCGGGCTGCTCGCGGCCATGGCGGCCGACAAAAAGAAGGCGTCCGGCAGGCTCCGGCTGGTGCTGCAGCGCGGGATGTGCGATACTCTTGTCCGGCCTGCCCCGCAAGAGCTGATTCTGGAGGTGCTGCAGGCCGGAGCGGCAGGATGAGGATAGAGCGCGAGGTCTACGAGAAGTACGTCAAGTCCTATGCCCCGGAGCAGGTGGTGTTCCAGGAGGGGGAGCCCGGCGAGGAGATGTACATCATCATCGACGGGGAGGTGGAGATCCGCAAGCGAACCTCGGCCAAGACCAGCAAGACCCTGGTCAACTTCCACAACGGCGACATCTTCGGGGAGATGGCGCTCATCGAGAAGAAGCCCCGTTCGGCCACGGCGATCACCACCCGGTCCACCCGCGTGCTGGTGATGAACGAGGCGCTCCTGGACCGCACCCTGGAACGGAACCCCGATTTCGCCCGCAAAATCATCCGCATCCTCTCGGAGCGGCTGCGCAGGGCGAACGCCATCATCCAGAGCATGACCATCACCAACCGCCAGAACCAGATCCTCTCCGGGTTGCTGCAGTACGCCCGCGAGAAGGGCACCTCCACCTTCAAGGGTCAGCGCGTGGCGATCGACGAGTTCGCCGGTTGGGCGGGCAAGCACCTGGGGATTCCCGATCGCGACGTGCGGGCCTCGGTGCAGGAGCTCCTCAAGCGAGGGCTGGTCAACCACTCCGCCAAGGGGCGGGAGGAGATCCTGGTGGATCTGAACCGCCCCACCTACCAGAAGCGGGAGGGCTGAAGGCTGGCCCTACAGCCGCTCCAGCCGCTCCGCCAGGCCGCGGTAGAGGGTGTTCACCTGCGGGCCCGGGTCCAGCCCCGGGGTGTCGGCCAGGGACTCCAGGCTGGAGAGAGTCTCCGTGAGCGCGCTGACGTAGTTGCGCACTGCCTGAAACCAGTAGGTTCCCAGGCCGTCGCTCATGAGAGCGACGAATCCCAACCGCTTCTTCTTCAACCTGCACAGCCGCAGCACCGCCGGGATCTGCTCTTCCAGCCGCCGGTAGTCCCCCGGCAACCGGTAGTTGCCCTCCGGCGGGACATCCAGGAAGCCCTTCTCCGGAGCCAGCTCCTCGGCCAGCCTGAGCAGGCTTTTCAGCCGCATGCCGCCGCCGATCTCGTACTCGCCGTGGATGATCTTGCCCCGCAGGCCGCCGGCCCCGGGGATCCGCTTCGGGTCCAGCCTGCCGCGCAGGCCGCGGAGCTTCTCCCAGGGCAGGATCACGGTCTTCTTCTTGCCCTTCGCGGTCACGATGCGGAACGCCTCTCCCCCGAGCTGGATGGTCTCCGGCTGCCTGCGCTCTCTGTCCGGCCGGCCCGGCCTGCCCCGCGGCAGGAGCCGCTCGGCGATCAGCGGGGAGATGCCGGCCAGCCACTCCCGCCGGAGCGGTGAGACCGAGCGGGCGTAGGTCCGGGAGGTGCGGACGATCTCTCCGGCGACGATGTAGTCGGGATCCTCCCGGAACATGACCGAGCCGGGGTGGATCTGGATGCGGTCGGCCGTCAGCGTGCGGTATATCCCCCGGCCGGTGCGAACGCAGACGAACTGGATCAGTCCCCTGGCAATGGCGCAGAGATAGTCCGGGACGCTGTGCCCGCTTTCGATGGGCACGCCCAGCTCGCTCACGATCTCCTCGAGCTGCGCGTGGATGTTTACGATCTCGTTCATGCTGCGCAGGTCCAGATAGTAACGCCGGCAGAAGCCCTCCGCGTCCCGGCTGCGGCGGAACGCCCGGAACAGCTTCAGGTAGGAGAGGAAGTCCCCCGCCGGATCGCGGAAGGAGTGATGCGCCTTGCGGGCGGCCAGCTCCTCACCCACCGGCAGCAGGAAGGGAGAGCGGGTGGACAGGAACGCGGCGGCCACCAGAAGCTCCGCCAGAACTCCGGGATAGCGGTTGATCCCCTCCACGATGATCCTCGAGATGCGGGGGATGATGGGGAAGCGCACCATCAGGATTCCGGTGGCGGTGAGCTCGCGGCGATCGTCGACGGCCTCCAGCAGGCGCAGGGTCTCCACGGCGGCCAGGATCGCCTCGCGGCCGGGCTGGGAGATGAAGTCGAACTGCTCGAAGTCCCGGATCCCCAGCTCGGCCATACGCAGGACGACCTCCGAAAGGTCGGTACGGAAGATCTCCTCCGGTGTGAACAGGGGGCGGCTCTCGTAGTCCTCCTTGCGGTACAGACGGTAACAGACCCCCGGCCGGGTCCGGCCGGCCCGGCCCCTGCGCTGGTTCGCGGAGGCCTTGGAGACCGGGACCTCGATCAGCGAGGAGGTGAAGGTGCGGGGGTTGTAGAAGTTGAGCTTGGCCAGGCCGGAGTCCACCACCCAGGCCACCCCGTCGATGGTGACGCTGGTCTCGGCGATGTTGGTGGCCACGATCACCTTGGTCTTTCCGGGGTACTCCAGGAAGACCCGCTCCTGCTCCTGGGAGGACAGCCTGGAGTACAGGGGCAGGAGCTCCAGCTGGCGGCTTCCCGGCAGCAGGGCGAGCTCCGCGATGCACTGCTTGATGGACCCCTCTCCGGGCAGAAAGATCAGCACGTCCCCGGCGGCGTTGCCGGGTATCCGGCCGGAGGGCCTTTCCCGGCGGTCCTCCTCCCCGTGCTGCCGCTCCAGGATCCTGGCCACGATCTCGCCGATCTTGAAGGTCATGGCCTCCTCGCTTCCCTCCTGCTCGGGGGGCTCGTGAATCACCTCCACGGGGTAGGTGGCGGTGTCGATCTTCACGATCGGGCATTCGTCGAAGTACTCGGAGAAGACCTCCGCGTTGATGGTGGCCGAGGAGACCACCACCTTGAAGGTCGGCCGCTCGCGCAGCACCCTCTTCAGCAGCCCCAGGATGAAATCGATGTTGAGGCTGCGCTCGTGGGCTTCGTCCACCATCATGACGCCGTAGCGGGAGAGGCTGTAGTCGGCCTTGATCTCCTGCAGCAGAATGCCGTCGGTCATGATCTTGATCCGCGTCCGCGGGTCGGTCATGTCCTCGAAGCGCATCTTGTAGCCCACCAGATCCGGTATGCCGGTCCCCCGCTGGCGGGCGATGAACTCGGCCACCGAGACCGCGGCGATGCGGCGCGGCTGGGTGACGCCGATGGTCAGCTCGCCGGAGAGGCCCGCCTCCAGCAGGATCTGGGGGATCTGGGTGGTCTTCCCCGATCCTGTGGGGCTCTCCACCACAATCACCTGGTGCCGCGCCAGGGTGGCCAGAATGCGGTCCTTCTGTTGATAGACGGGCAGTTGCGTCGGGTCCACCTGCCTATTGTAGTCATTCCGCGGCGGAGGCGGCAAGGAAGGGGCAGCCCGTCCGCCGCCTCTTGTCCGCGCCCCGGAGCGCAATCTATACTGGAGCGAATGGCTGATGCGAAGCGCGGTCTGTTCGGACCCCAGGCGAACCGGGAAGAGTACCTGCGCCGGTACCTGCACGCCCTGCCCGAGATGGCGCCCAGGGAGATCCACGATGCGATCCGGGCCAGGGGCTACGTCGGGCAGGACACCGCCGTGAAGGCGGTGTCCCTGTGGTCCTTCCGGCACCTGTCCCGGCTGCGCAAGATCTACCTGCGGGGGATCCCCCGGGAAGAGCTGCCCGCGAAAACGAACATGCTCTTCGTGGGCCCCACCGGCTGCGGGAAGACCTATCTGGTGGAGCTGCTCTTCCGGGAGGTGCTGCGGCTTCCCACCGTGGTGACGGACATGACCTCCTACTCGGAGACCGGCTACGTGGGCCAGGACGTGGCCACCATCCTGACGCGGCTGCTGTACGCGGCGGAGCTGGACGCCGCGCTGGCCTCGGTGGGGGTGGTATGCCTGGACGAGTTCGACAAGATCGCCTCCGGCCAGAACAATGCGGTCTTTGCCGGGGCGGGGACCACCAAGGACGTCTCCGGCCTGGGAGTCCAGCGCGAGCTGCTGAAGATGCTGGAATCTGCCGAGATCGCGGTGCCGGCGGAAATCACCCACTCCGAGTACGCACCCAAGACCATGATCCCCACCCGGGATATCGTCTTCGTGGCCTGCGGCGCTTTCTCCGGGCTCAAGGGGGTGATCCAGAACCGGGAGGAGCGCATCGGCTTCGGACGCGAGATCGGCTCGGCCCGGCAGGAGGCGATTGCCGTTTCCTACAGTGCCGAGGAGATGGAGCTGGTGCGCAACTTCCACAACTACGGCTTCCTCCCGGAGCTGATCGGGCGTTTCAAGCGGATCGTCCCCTTTCAGGCTCTGAATGGAGATCAGCTCAAGTCGATCCTGGTGGAGAGCGTCCTGGGCGCCTATGAGAACGAGTTCCGGCTGGACGGGATCGGCCTGGAAGTGCGCCAGGAGGTCCTGGACCTGATCGTGTCCCGGAGCCTCCGCATGGAGGCCGGCGCCCGGGGGATCGACACGACCTTCATCCGCTACCTGGAGGACGCCGCCTACGAGGCCTTCTCGCGGCCCGGCGCGACGCGGGTGACGCTGTACCTGGACGGAGACCGGGTTGCCTTCTCCGTTGCCTGAAGGGGAGGAACCGGGGCGGGAGATCCTGAGCTGGGTGGCGCGCCAGGTGGACATGGGCCCGCGCTGGCCGGGCGGTCCGGCGCACCGGCGCCTGGAGGAGACCCTGCGCGGCGAGCTGTCCCGCTTCGCCGACCGGGTCCTGCTTCAGCCCTTCGAGCTGCCGCCGCTTCCGCCCCAGGAGGGGAGCGGGCCGGTTCGCTGCTGCAACCTGGTGGGGGTATTCCAGGGCGCCCCCGGGGGAAATCCGCTGCTCCTGGGGACCCACTACGACACCCGCCTCAGGGCGGACCGCGAGCATGAACCCGGACGGAGGAACCGCCCCATCCCGGGGGCCAACGACGGCGGTTCCGGCACGGCGGTGCTTCTGGCGCTGCTTCCCTGGCTGCGCCGGCGGCGGCTCGGGCGGGACGTGTACGTGGCCTTCTTCGACGCCGAGGACGTGGGGGACCTGGCGGGACTGCCCTTCTCCGTGGGGGCGCGCGTGTTTGTGGCCCGCCCACCCCTTCCTTTGCCGCGGGAGGCCCTCGTGTTGGACATGATCGGCGGGGCCTCCTTGAGCCTCGACGTGGATGCCCACTGCCTGGGGCACCCGCCCAGCCTGGAGCTGACCCGGCGTCTGTTCCGCCTGGGACGGGAGCTGGGCTACCGCGCCTTCGGCGGGGAGAAGGTCCGGCACATCATCTGCGACCACCTGCCCTTCCTGCGCGCCGGGATCGCCAGCTGCCTGCTCATCGACCTGGACTACCCCCAGTGGCACACCCAGGAGGATTTGCCCGGTGCCATGTCGGAAGCGAGCCTGGCTATGATCTCAGAAGTTCTGCGGCGGTATCTGCAGCTTCCTGGATGGTGAGCGCCTCGAAGCTGCGGCGGGTGCGCAGATCCTTGAGGTTGTAGCGTCCCCTGCGCTTTTCCTCCTCGCCGCAGAACAGAGCCAGGGGGATGCCGCGCTTCTCGGCGTACCTCAGCTGCGCGGCGAGCTTCTTCTCCTCCGGGTAGACGTCCACGCTCAGACCGCCCCGGCGCAGCTCCCCGGCCAGCCGGTGATACAGCCCCAGGAGCGCCTCCTCCATGCACACCACCAGCAGGTCCGGGGCGGGCCTGGCGGCGCGGCCAACGCCCAGCTCCTCCAGGGCGGCCAGCAGGCGGTCCAGCCCGATGGAGGCGCCCACCCCCGGCAGCCTCTGCTTCGTGTACAGACCCGCCAGGTCGTTGTAGCGCCCCCCCGAGCAGACCGACCCGATCCCGGGCAGGGCGGTGAGGAAGGTCTCGCAGACGATGCCGGTGTAGTAGTCCAGGCCCCTGGTGATGGAGGGATCCACGCGGAAGGCGGCGCCCAGCCCGCGGTCGTGCAGAGCCGCCCGCAGGGTGCGCAGCCGGCGCAGGGCCCCGCTGTCCGGCGGCACCGCCGCGGCGATCTGCTCGAGGGTTTCCTCGTCGCTTGACCCGCGTTCGATGAAGTGCAGCACCCGGGCGGCGCGGTCCTCTCCGGCGATCTCCGTCAGCTGCCGCCTGACCTCCTCGGCTCCGATCTTGGGCAGCCTGTCCACCGTGCGCAGCACCTCCCCCAGTCGGTCCTCCAGGCCCAGCATCCCGAGAAGCTCGTTGAACAGCTGGCGGTGGAAGAGGTGGATCGTGAACTCCTCGATGCCCAGGGATGCCAGGCTGTCCTGCATGACCAGCAGTATTTCCAGGTCCGCCCCGGCGCTGTCCACTCCCACGATGTCGAAGTCGATCTGGATGAACTCCCGGTAGCGGCCGCGCTGGGTGTTCTCCCCCCGCCAGACCTTGGCCATGTGATAGCGTTTGAACGGCAGGGTCAGCTCCCGGCTGTGTGCAGCCATGAAGCGGGCAAAAGGGACGGTCAGGTCGAAGCGCAGCGCCACGTCTCTCTGGCCGTGGTCCAGGAAGCGGTAGACCTGCTTGTCCGTCTCGCCCCCACCCTTGCCGAGCAGGATTTCGGCGTATTCCAGGGCCGGGGTGTCGATGGGCACGAACCCGAAGGCTCGAAAGCGATGCGCCAGCCGCTCCTGGATCTCCTCCTTGGCCAGCTCCGCCTCGGGAAGGGAGTCGCGGAAGCCGCGCAGCGTTCTAGGCTCGATGATGTCCCCCATACGGCGGGAATGCTACCGGCTGCGGCCGCCGGGTGTCAAGGTCGAAGGCCGGAGGCGCGGCGGGCGGCCGCCGCTTGACTTTGCCGAGCCATCCGCTACAATAGGTCCGCCGCGGGGGCGCAAGCCCGCGGCCGGGCGAGGGCCCGGAACCAAGACGTCACTCGCGAATCTGGAAGCGCATTTGCTCGCTCGCTATGGAACCTCGGAAGAGGGAAAGATCGTCAAGAAAGCCGATATCTACACCGTGGAGGAGCACGGCATACGTGCGGCCGACCTGGACTCCGACGCGCTGGCGATCGTGGGCCGCCTCAAGGCGGCCGGCTACAGGGCCTACATCGTGGGCGGGGCCCTCAGGGACCTGCTGACCGGCAAGAAACCCAAGGACTACGACGTGGCCACCGAGGCCTACCCCAGGACGCTGCGCAGGCTGTTCCGCAACTCCCGGGTGATCGGCAGGCGCTTCCGCCTGGTGCACGTCATCTTCCAGCGGGGCGGGAGGCGCAAGATCATCGAGGTGTCCACGTTCCGCGCCGGCCGGGCAAGCGACCACAACAACGTCTACGGCTCCATCGAGGAGGACGTCTGGCGGCGGGACTTCACCTTGAACGCCCTCTACTATTCTCCCGATGACGGCTTCCTCATCGACTTCGTGGGCGGCTACCGCGACGTCCGCCGGGGAAGGCTGCGCACCCTGGTGCCTGCGGAGGAGTCCTTCCAGGAAGACCCGGTGCGCATCATCCGCGGCATCAAGTACTCGGCCACCACCGGATTCGCCCTCAGCGGCTCGATGTCCTCGCTCATTCGCCGCCGGCGGGAGACGCTGCGGGAGTGTTCTCCCGCGCGCCTCACCGAAGAGCTGTACAAGATCCTGGAAACCGGCTTTGCCGCGCCGATCCTGGAAACCAGCTATCAGCTCGGGGTCCTGGAGGCGATCCTGCCGGCTCTGGCCGAGCACCTGCGTTTTCTGGGACGCTCCGGGTGGCGGGAAGCGCTGAGCCGCGACCTGGGCCGCCTGGATCGGCTGGTGGCGCAGGGGGAGCAGCCCCCCCCGAGGGGAGTGCTCCTGGGCCTGCTGTTCCGGGACCTGCTGGAGCGGCGGCTGCGGGAGAGCACGGCTGCCGACTGGCGGCAGGCGGACTCAGGGGAGGGGCCTGGGGATCCCGAAAGGGGGAAACGGGAGTGGCTGCAGGCCGCGCTGCGCGAGGCGGCGCAGCCGCTTTCGCCTTCGAAGAGGGAGATCGAAGAAGCGGTCCGGCAGCACCTGGGCCCGGGCCCGAGAAGGGCCCGGCGCCGTGGCCCCCGCAGCCGCCGGGGCCCGCGCCGCTCGCCCCGCAGGCGCTAGCAGCCCCCCTGTCCGGGGCAGGATTGCCTCTCGCAGCCCCCGGTAGTACAGTGGGCCCCTGAGCGAGGCAATGAGCCCCAAGGAACGTGTGCGGCGCGCCCTGCGGCGCGGGCCGGTGGACCGTGTACCCGTGTTCATGTGGTTCCATCCGGATACCACGCGGAAGCTGGCCCGGCTCCTGGAGCTGCCCGCCCATCGGGTGGGGACGGCCATGGGCAACGACGTGCTGCAGACCTGGGTCAACAACAACTACGCCATGGAGGGAATCGTCCACGCCCGGGACGGGGAGGGGCATCGCGACTTCTGGGGCATCCGCTGGGAGAAGCAGGGCGCCTTCAACCAGCCCGTGGAGTTTCCCCTGGCTTCGGTCTCCGAGGACGAGACGCTCCGGTACCGCTTCCCGACAGAGCAGCTCGACTTCCTGCTGGCTCGCCTGCGC
The DNA here is from genome assembly GCA_964490725.1 of uncultured Spirochaetaceae bacterium. Lineage (GTDB taxonomy): Bacteria > Spirochaetota > Spirochaetia > SZUA-6 > DRHE01 > CAZBDU01. The sequence continues at coordinate 45,147 of CAZBDU010000023.1, forward strand.
CCCCTGATCGACCGGGCCGGGGACTACTTCATCGGCCTGCGACGTCTCCCCCTGCGCCTTCGAGATGTTCTGGCGCCTGCGGGGCCTGGAAGAGGCGCTGGTCGACATTGCGGCCCGGCCTGCCCTGGCCGGGAGGATGCTGGAACGGTGCGCGGGGTTCGCCCGCACTCTGTCCCAGAGGGCCTGCCGGGAGCTGCCTCTGGACTGGCTGTGGACCGGGGACGACGTGGCCGGGCAGGATGGAATGGCCCTGAGCCCCACCGCCTGGCGGGAGCTGATCGAGCCGTTGCTTGCCGAAATCTTCGCGGTGGGCAAGCGGGCGGGAGTATGGGTGGCGTACCACTGCTGCGGGGCTCTGCGGCCGATAATCCCCGATCCGATCGAGATCGGACTGGACGTGCTCAACCCGATTCAGGCGGGCTGTCCGGGCATGGACCCTCTGTAGCTCAAGAAGGAGTACGGAGACCGGCTCTGCTTCATGGGCGGAGTGGACACTCAGCGGCTGCTTCCCTTCGCCTCCGCCGGCGAGGTCCGGCGGTCCATCCGGTTCCGCCGCCCCGACTACGTTCCGGTCCTTTTCTTCAACCGGGTTCTTCAACCGGGACAAGGGCAGTCCGATCTCATCGTGATCGGCGTGGTGCGCCATTTCATGGGGCCGGGAGAGGAGCGCTCCGAGTGGGGGTTCTGCTGGGAGAAGCTGGATGCACCATGGGGCAGCCCCGGGAGCCGCTTCTGCCGGACTGGGACCGACTGGCGAACCTGCAGATGCCGCAGCCGGCAGACCCCGGCCGCTTCAGCCATGTGGCGGGGGTGATGAATCAGTACGGCGAGCGTTACTACCTGGCAAGCCTGGTGCTCTCAGGCTTCACCGTCATGAGCCTCCTCCGGGGATTCGCGCCGCTGCTCCTGGATCTGTCGGGAGACCGGCCCGAGGGCGGCGAGCTCGCCGACCGGGTGTTGGGTTTCGAGGAAGGAGTGATCCGCCAGCTGCCGGCCCACGGCTTCCACGGAGTGGCCTTCTACGACGACTGGGGAACCCAGGAGAGCCCGATCGTGTCCCCGGCGCTCTGGCGCCGGCATTTCCGCGAGCGCTACCGCCGCCAGTTCGCCCTGGCCCACCAGCTGGGTCTGGAGGTGTACTTCCACAGCTGCGGCTGCGTCCGCGAGATCATCCCCGACCTGATGGAGATAGGGGTGGACATGCTCAACCTCAGCCAGCCGAACCTCTACGACATCGCGGAGCTCGCACCGCCGTATTCCGCTACAGATCGGCGGACTTTGCCAAACGCCGTGAAAGGCGGCCAAAGGCCCCAGCGCGCCGCGGTTCCTGTCCGGCTCGCGCTGCTGCCAGCCTCCCTTTGACAGGCCGGGGCCGATGGGGCGATAATTGGAGCGTGCGGGGACAGGAGCAACCATGGATTCAACGGGTATGTCTCACGCCGGGCATGAACGGCATCTGTGCTATCTGCAGCACATCGGCTACCTGGCCGAGCATCCCGAGAGCTATGCGGAGCTGGTGAGGGGGGGCCGGTATCTGTGCTCGGTTTGCGGAAGAACGGCCCGGGAGGCGGACAACCTCCGCCATCCCAGACCGCTCGCACCGGAGTAGGGTCCGCCGGCCGCAGCGGTTGCGTGAAGAGCGACTGCGCGAAGATGACCCAGCCCGAAGGCGGCGCGTAGAGTTGGCTTCCCCGGCATTCATCGAACGACTCCTGCGGGAACACCCCCATCTGGAACGCTGCCGGGCCTCTCTCGGGGAAGCGGTGGCGCGCCTGGCGGAGTGCTTCCGCGGGGGCGGCAAGCTTCTGGCCTGCGGCAACGGCGGCAGCGCCGCCGACGCCGAGCACATTGTGGCCGAGCTGATGAAGGGCTTCCGCTCCCGGCGGCCCCTCCAGGCGGAGCAGAAGGCCGCGCTCGGCCGCCGCTGGCCCGGGGAAGGGGCGGTCCTGGCCGGCAAGCTGCAGGCAGCGCTGCCGGCCATCTCCCTGGTCAGCCAGGTGTCCCTGAGCTCGGCGGTATCCAACGACGTGGGCTCCGAGATGGTGTTCGCCCAGCAGGTGTTCGGCTACGGGAGGCCCGGTGACGTCCTGGTCGCCATCAGCACCTCCGGCAACGCGGCGAACGTGCTCAACGCGGTGAAGGTCGCCCGGGCCTTCGGCCTCCGCACCGTCGCCCTGACCGGGGCCGGCGGGGCGCTGGGCGGGATCTGCGAGCTGTCCATCGCGGTTCCCGGGGCGGACACCGCAGCGATCCAGGAGAACCACATGCTGGTGTACCACGCGCTGTGCGCGGCGGTGGAAGCGGAGCTGTTTCCGGAATGAACGCCGGCAGCCCGCGCCTCCGGGACCGGCAGGTCCGCCGGATACTCCAGGCTCTTCCCTCGCTGCGCTTCGGTGTGGTGGGCGATTTCTGCCTGGATGTCTATCTCACGGTGGAACCGTCGGGCTCGGAGGTGTCGGTGGAAACCGGGTTGGCCACCCAGGCGGTTTCCAGCCAGCGCTACTCTCTGGGCGGGGCCGGGAACGTGACGGCAAACCTGAAGGCGCTGGGCGCCGGCACGGTGCGCCCCTTCGGGGTCACCGGGGCCGATCCCTACGGGCGGACCATGCGGCGCGTCATGGAGGGGCTTGCCATCGACACCGGCGGCCTCCTGCTCCAGGCCGAACGCTGGGACACCCACACCTACACCAAGGTCCACGTGGGCGGGCGGGAGCAGCCCCGGCTGGATTTCGGCAACTTCAACCAGCTGGACTCCACCACCTCCCTGGCTTTGCTGGAGCGCATCGCCGCCGCGCTCCCGGAGGTGGACATCCTGGTCATCAACCAGCAGGTTCAGCGCGGAGTCCATAGCGCCGCCTTCCGCAGAGAGCTCGGCGCCCTGCTGGCACGACCCGGCTCGCCTCCCGCCATTCTGGACAGCCGCAGCTACAGCGATGATTTCGGGGGGGTGTACCGGAAGCTCAACGAACGCGAGGGTGCGCTCCTGTGCGGCCTGGAGCGCCTCCCTGCGGCCTCGATCGGCCTGGAGGCGGCGGAGGGCATTGCCCGGAAGCTGTTCACCCGCTGGCGGCAGCCGCTGTTCCTGACGCGCGGTGCCGCGGGATGCCTGGCGGTGGACGGAGAAGGGGAAATCCACCTCGTTCCGGGGATTCTCATCCTGGGGCGGACCGACCCGGTGGGCGCCGGCGACACGATGCTGGCGGGGATCGCCGCGGCGCTGGCCGCCGGTGAGGCGCCTGGAAACGCGGCGCTGTTCGGCAACCTGGCCGCCGCCGTGACGGTGCAGAAGCTCTTCCAGACCGGCACGGCCTCCCCGGAGGAGATCCTGGCCCTCGAGGCCGGGCACGGCTATCGCTACGAACCCGAGCTGGCCGCCCTGCCGCAGCGGGCCCGCCACCGCCTTGATACCGAGATCGAGGTGGTGGCCCAGGGGCCGGGACCCTGCTGGATCACTGACGCCATATTCGACCACGACGGGACGATCTCCACCCTGCGGGAAGGCTGGGAGGAGGTCATGGAGCCGGTCATGGTGCGCGCGATCCTGGGCGACCGGTGGCGGCAGGCGGCGGAGGAGAGCCGCCGGAGGGTCACCGAGCAGGTCCGGGAGTACATCGCCCGGACCACCGGCGTGCAGACCCTGGTCCAGATGCGCGGGCTTTCGGACATGGTGCGGCAGTTCGGCGCCGTCCCGGAAGCGGAGATCCTGGACGAGCATGGCTACAAGAGGATCTACAACCAGGCGTTGATGAGCAGGATCGAAGGACGCCTGGCGAAGAAGGAGCGCGGGGAGCTTCAAACCGACGACTTCACGGTGAAGAGCGCGGTCTCCTTCCTGCGCCGCCTGCACGCGCGCGGGGTGCGGCTGTACCTGGCCAGCGGCACCGACCAGGCGGACGTGGAGCGGGAGGCCCGCCTGTTGGGCTACGCGGATCTGTTCGAGGGGCGCATCTACGGTGCGGTAGGGGATCTCCACCACGAGCCGAAACGCGAGGTTCTGGATGCGATCCTGGCGAAGGTGGCCGGGCGGGCGGACACGAAGGTCCCCGGGCGGGCAGGGAGCGGCGGCTCCCCGCGGCAGGAGGAACGGTCCGCCGCCGGCGGGGCCGGCTTCGTGGTCTTTGGAGACGGCCCGGTGGAGATCCAGGAGGCCCGCAGGCGGGGCGGCCTGGCCGTGGGCGTGGCCAGCGATGAGCGGCGCCGCTTCGGACTGAACCTGAACAAGCGCCGGCGCCTGATCGAGGCCGGAGCCCATCTGGTGGTCCCCGACTTCAGCCAGATGGACGCGCTGATGGAATGCCTGGGCTTCGGGGGGTCCTCAAAGCCTGCGGGAGGACGGTGAGCGTGGAGGAAGACGCCTACCTGGACCGCAGCCGCCTGCGCTTCGAGCCCCTGGGGTCGCGCAGGAGCCGCGTCCGCATCGAGCGCGACCGGGTACTGCCCACCGATGACCCCGGTCCGCTTGCGCCTCAGACGGAAGCGCGGATCCGGCAGACCGCCGCCGGGGTGCGGGAGGCCAGGTCCGCTGGGAGGCCGGTGATCATGAGCTTTGGGGCCCACGCCATCAAGAACGGCCTGGCCCCGGTGCTGATACATCTGCTGGAAGGCGGCTGGCTCACGCATCTGGCCACCAACGGGGCCGGCGTCATCCACGACTGGGAGATCGCCTACCAGGGCGCCACCTCGGAGAACGTGCGGGAGAACGTCAGCCGCGGGCAGTTCGGGTTGTGGGAGGAGACCGGCCGCTGGCTGAACCTGGCCCTGCTGATCGGAGCGTACCGGGGGCTCGGCTACGGGGAATCGGTAGGGGCCCTGGTCCAGGAGGACGGGCTCCGGGTCCCGGAGCCGCAGGAGCTTCTGGCCTGCATCTCCCGGGCCGCCTCGGACCCCGATACGGCGGCGGCCGCAGCGGATCTCCTGGGGGCGGCCGCACGGATGGGCCTCGGCCCCGGCCGCCACGCCCTGATCCACCCGTACAAGGGTTACGGCCTTCAGGCGGCGGCGTACCGCTTGAAGGCGCCCTACACCGCCCATCCCATGTTCGGCCACGACATCATCTACTCCCACCCCCTCAACCGCGGCGCGGCGGTGGGCCGCACCGCCGAACGCGATTTCCTGCGCTTTGCCCGCTCCATCCGCGATCTGGAGGGCGGCGTCTACCTTTCGGTCGGCTCGGCGGTCATGTCACCCATGATCTTCGAAAAGTCGCTGTCCATGGCCCGAAACCTGGCGCGGCAGGAAGGGGGGCGCATCGAGGGCTTCGCCCTGGTGGTGGTGGACCTCAGCCCGGCGTCGTGGAACTGGCAGACCCAGGGGGAGCCGCCGCCGCAGGATCCGGCCTACTACGTTCGCTACCTCAAGACCTTCAGCCGCATGGGCGGAGAGCTGTCCTACGTTCAGGCCGATAATCGGGACTTCCTCCTGGCCCTCTCACGGGAGCTGGAGCGCGCCTGAGGCGCCGTGGCCGGCCGGGTCTAGCGCAGGACCTCGATTCTCCGCAGCAGGGCCTCCACCTTGTCCGCGTAGGCGCCCGGGTCCACTCTCCTGGCCTCGCGCAGGTAGCGCTCCGCCAGGTCGTACTTCTTGTCGGCGAAGGCGTTCACCCCCAGCGCGTAGCTGATCAGGCCCTGGTCCACCCCCAGCTTCTGCGCCCGGCTCCACTCGGAGAAAGCCTGCTGGTAGTTGCGCCGGTCATAGGCGATCAGCCCCAGGTAGTAGGGCGGAATGTAGCTGTCGGGGCGGCGATCGGCGGCCTGGCGGAAGGACTCCTCCCCCTCGTCCAGCTTGCCCTGGTTGTAGAGCTGCACCCCCTCACTCACCAGGTTCTGGAAGGTCTTCAGGGACAGGATGTAGTCACGGAAACTCTGCTCCAGCACGCTCATGTCCACCCAGCGGTAGCCCTTCTCCACCACCAGTCTGGAGTTCTCCGCCAGCGAGGCCCGCGGCATCAGCGCCGAGATGGAGTCCCAGATGATCCGGTTGTAGCGCCGCTCGGGGGTGTGCATCAGGAACTCCACCAGACCCCAGGCCGCCGGATAGAACAGCTCTATCCTCCGATACGCGGTGGGCTTGTCGATGGTCAGCAGGTCCATGAGCCCGTACCGCCGCGTCTGCGGGTCCCGCAGAATGCCCTTCAACGTGTCCAGCCATGCGTAGTTGGGCCGCCAGAGGAACGCGTCGGATTCGCTGTCGTAGGCCGAGTATTCCACGTAGGCGGCCATCCCTTCCTCCAGCCACAGCGGCGCAGCCCTGACGAAGGCGTTGAGGTACTGGATGAAGCCGTAGTGGAGGAGCGAGGCGTTCAGGTCGGCGTCGGGACGGCGGAATCCCACCAGCTCGCTGCGGGTGGGGTCGCTGTAGGAGATGAAGACGAAGTCTTCCCTGGTTTCGTCGATGAGCGTTCGCAGGTAGCGGTCGTAGTCTTCCTTGGTCCCGAAGATGCGCACCCGGAGCTTGTCCGGCAGCCGGCTGAGGTCGAAGTGGAACAGGCCGTTGAACAGCTCAAGGGCGGCCTCCATCCTGGTGGTGTACTCCAGCGCATCCATCTCGCCGGAGTCGGTCTGGATCAGGTAGTGCGTGCTGGACCACGTGTAGGTCCTGCTCTGGGCGACCGCGGACGCGGTAATTACAGTCGCCAGCAGCAATACCGTGAGACCGGCACGCGATAATCTGCTCATGTGGCCCCCCGGCACCATGATAATCTCTACCGTTATGCGCTGTCAAACAACATTTTCGTCTCGCTGAAGCTTCTCTCACCGGCTAGCCCGGCGGGGTCTGCCTCCTGGCGGACGGGCGCTCCAGCAGCAGAGCGAAGGGACGGTAGGAGGGGATGTTCTGCATCACCACCTTGATCGAGGTGGTCATCGGGATGGCCAGCAGCACCCCCGCGGCGCCCCACAGCCAGCCCCAGAACAGCAGCGAGAAGAAGATGATGGCGATGGAGAGGTTCAGCCGCTGGCCCACGATGCGCGGCTCCAGCACGTAGGCCACCGCGTTCTGGATCACCACCAGCGCAAAGACGACCCACAAGGCTCGCCCCAGGGAGCCGAACTGCACCAGGGCAATCAGACCGGGCAGCGCCACGGCGATGGTGGAGCCGAGATAGGGGACGAAATTGAGGATGAAGGTCAGAAACCCGAAGATAATGGCGAACTCCACCCCGAACACCGCCAGGGCCACCCCCGAGCCCACTCCGACGAGCATGCTGACGAAGCTCTTGATCCCGATGTAGCGCCGCAGGCCCCGGTCAATGTGCACCAGCACCATGGCGATGCGCTTGGCCTCTTTGCGGGGGAAGCTGCGCAGGAGCTTGCGGGTGAACCCGTACTTGCCCAGCAGGATCAGGGTGCTGAACAGGTAGATCACCACGAAACGCGTGATCAGGTTGGCCAGTCTTCCGGCAGCGGACAGGACGATCGGCGCCACCCGGATCTTGCGCAGCTCGTCCACCAGGTTGACCTGCAGCACCTTGCCGATGGAGGGCTGGAGACGGTCCACCAGGTGGCGGAGCATGGTGAAAAACGCCTCCTGGTACCTGGGGAAGGTGCGGGCGAAGTCGGTGCTGCTCTGGTAGAACACGAAGCCGAACACCAGGAACGCCGCCAGGTACAGCACCACCGATACAAGCACCGCCGCCCACAGGGGCACCCCGATGCGTTTCAGCCACGAGACCAGCGGATCCATGATGTAGGCCAGGAAGGCGGCGATGAGGAGGGTGATGATCACCGGCTGGGCCACCTTCATGACGAAGCCGATCAGCAGCACCGTGAGGACCGAGAAGAAGACGCTGGTCGCCGATCTATCCATCTCTGTAAGACGCCCTGCTTCTCGTCACCCGGCCGATGGTGATGTTGACGCCGTGCAGGATGAGCCCCGTGAAGTTTTCTATGTTGCGCGAGATGTACTCCTGCAGCTCGTGCAGGGGAGCCGCCACCTGCCTTCCGTAGGGCACGTTCAGCACCACCTCCAGGCCGAACTCCCCGCTGTCCCTGGTGACGATGACCTTGTCGATGGAGAGGTTCTCGTCGAACTCCTGGACGCAGTGCATCACCATCTGCGTGAGCGCCGTCTCGGATATGGTGATCCTGCCCTTGCGGCTGTACTCCGGGCGCACCACGGTCTTCTCGAAGATGTCTCCCTTGCGGATCGGCTGGAAGCGGCGCTTGAAGAAGATCTTCACCGAGTCCAGGAAGATCTGCGGGTAGCTGCGCCGCACTTCCAGGGCCGGCACCGGGATGATGTGCTTGCCTTCCACGCTGCGGCTGCGCATGGCCGCAGCGATCTCCTCCTGGGTGGCTACATCCTCGATCTTTACGATCTTGGAGGGATGGGGAAGCTGCAGCCGGCGGGCGATCTTCCGTACCATCTTCTCGGAGATGCCGATGATCAGGATGCGGCGGAACGTCTGCCGGTTGAGGGCTTCCCGGACTTCCAGGGCGTGGCCGGCCTCGGCGAACAGCGCGGTGCCGATGGCCGCCAGGATCCCCTTCTGCTTCTTCGCGGAGCGCCCTGCCAGGATCTTCTGGTCCCGGATCAGCAGGCCGTCGTCGATGATGAGATCGATGCCGTACTTCTGCGCCACCAGCTGCGCCCTGAAGCTCTTCCCGGTGCCGCTCTTGCCGACCAGAGCAAAGACCTGGACGCCCTTGAACAGCCAGACCAGGTGCGCGAACAGATTCTTCATTCTCGGCATGATCCGTCCTTGGTGATGCTCGCCCGCTAGCCCAGTGTGAGTGTAAGTCGCCGGCATACCGCTGTCAACGCGGGGCGATCCGGGAGCGGGAGCCGGGAACGGAGCGAAAAGAGCGGCGATGCTTGACAAACGGGCTGGCAGGCTCGAAACTGGAACGTCAGCGGACCCCATCATGGACTCCAGACCCATTCCTGCCGCCCTCGTGGCGCTTGCCGTGCTGTCCCTGCTCCCCGCCCTGGCCGCCGCGCTGCTGGCGGTGGAGCCTGACCGGCTGGCGCCTCGCAGCTGGCGGGGCTACTGGATGCTGTACGTGGCTCCCGATACCGCGGATGCGGCCCTGGCCGGGAGACTGGAGAGGCTGCCCGGCGTGGAGGCGGTGGTGTCGCGCTACACGGCGCGGGTGGAGCTCAACACCTTCGGCGGCATGGAGTTGGTCCCCCTGGACCATCTGGATCGCCGCCTGGATCCCGCGGACCTGCGCCTGGACCCCTACATGCGGCACGCCCCGCTGTTCTTCAGCCTCAGCGAGGGCGGGCGCGGTTGGGAGGTGCTGTACCTTCGTTCCGCCGCCAGCCTGCCGGTGATCTACCTGCGCCTCAGAGGCCTGCTGGGCCGGCCCGCCGGACGGTGGTGGCTCCCCGAGGCGCGGCCCTGGGGAAGGGCGGCGCTGCTGTTGCTGGGCGTGACGGTCCTGGCGGCAGTGGCTGCGGCCGCCGGGCGCCGGGTGCCGCTGGCCGTGACGGTCGCCGGGGCCCTGCCGTGGGCCATGCTGGTGCTGCTGGCCGGGGCCGAAGGGCTGTTTGCTCTGGTCCTCCTCTGGCCGCCGGCGGCATGGCTTCTGGGCCGTTCAGCGGCGGCTCTGCGGGGCGGGAGGCGTCCCGGAGGTCCGGCGCCTGCGGTCGGCCGGGACGGCGGCCTGCGCGGCGGAGCGCTGGTGGGGGCCGTCTTCCTGCTCGCCCTGGTCGTCCTGGCCGGCAGGAGGGGGTTTCTCCCGGTGATGCTGATCTGCCTGGCCTCGGAGGCCCTCCTGTTTCCCGGCCTGTACTTCACGGTACGTCTGGAGCTGGCCCGGCGGGCGCATCCCCTCTTCCAGCCGGTGCCGATCCTGGACCGCCTGGCGCCCCGCGGAGGCCCGCGCGGCCGCCCGGCGGAGGCGGTGGTCCTGGCTGCGGTGCTGCTGGCCATACCGGCGGGGCTGCTGGTCTCCCGGCGGCCGGCGGCGCAGCCGGTGCCGGTGCCGGTGGCCCGGTCCCTGTCGTGGAGCGCCATCCAGCAGCTCGCCCTGGACCGGCGCCCGGAGGGGCTGCCGGACCTGGGGGATTTCCTTGCCCACCGGGCCTTTCAGGAAACCCTGGCTCTCGGGCGGCCCTACCGCCTCCCCTACCCGGGAGAGCGCGTGCTGATCTCCTTCTACCTGCGTTCGGCCGACGGCGACCGCATGGTCCGCACCGCCCGGGTGGTGAAGCGCTTTCAGCCCACCTGGGCGGAAGCGGCGCTGGCCGCCTCGCCCCCCGGGAGCCTCCAGCGGCTGCTGGCGGATCAGGGCGTGGCCGCCAGGGTCCTGCCGCGGCGGTTGGCCGAGGATCTGGAGGTGCGAAGATTCCTCCTGGACGGGCTGATGGTGACCCTTTGGCTGCTGGCTTTCGGGCTGTACAGGAGTTTGTGTTTGACAGGTGCTGTGTTCTATGTTATGAGGAACCCTGCTCTCGGAAGGAAAGAACACGTCGTATGAGAAAGGCCGCAACGTTTCCCCGGGGGGGCGTGCATCCCCACGGCTACAAGGAGCTGACCAACACGATCGCCATTCGCAATGCGCCCATACCGGTGGAATGCGTGGTCCCGCTGCAGCAGCACATGGGAGCCCCGGCCGAGGCGGTGGTGGAGGCGGGCGCGGAGGTGCGGGAGGCCATGCTGATCGGAAGAGCGGCCGGGCCGTTCTCCGCGAACGTGCATGCCTCAGTCCCGGGCAAGGTGGCAGACCTGCGGGAGGTGTTCCTGCCCAACGGCGTGCGCAGCCGCGCCGTGGCGGTGGCCTTCGAGGGGGAGTTCGACCGCTCCGGAAAGACAAGCGAGAGCTCCGAGTGGAGGAACCTCAGCCGAGAGGAGCTGCTGCAGCGCATCCGGGAGCAGGGGATCGTCGGCATGGGCGGGGCTACCTTTCCCACCCCCATCAAGCTCAACATCCGCGAGGGCAGCCGCGTGGAGATCTTCGTGGCCAACGGCGTGGAGTGCGAGCCCTTCCTTTCAGCAGACCACCGGCTGATGCTGGAGAAGACCGAGGAAGTGCTCACCGGCACGGAGATCGTGGCGCGGATCCTGTCACCCGATCGCGTGGCGATCGGCGTCGAGATGAACAAGCCCGACGCGGTGGAAGCCGTGGAGGAAGCGGTGCGGCGCAGGGGCCTGCCCTGGGAGGTGGTGCCCCTGGCGGTCAAGTATCCGCAAGGAGACGAGAAACAGCTTCTGAAGGCCATCACCGGCAGGGAGGTACCCTCCGGCGGGCTTCCCCTGGACATCGGTGCGGTGGTGGACAACGTGGGCACCCTCTACGCCATCTACGAGGCGGTGGCGCTGGCCAAACCGCTCATCGAACGGGTGGTGACGGTGTCTGGCGCGGTGGTCTCGCCGGCCAACCTCAAGGCGCGGATCGGCACTCCCGTGCGGGAGCTGCTGGAGGAGTGCGGGGGCTTCAGCGAGCCGCCGGTGAAGATCGTCGCCGGCGGCCCCATGATGGGCTTCTCCGTGGCGGACCTGGACGTGCCGGTCACGAAGGGACTGTCGGGGGTGATCGCGCTGTCCCGACGCATGGTCTCCAGGGCCCCGGAGACGCCGTGCATCGGCTGCGGGCGGTGCGTGGCCCACTGCCCCCTGGGGCTGAGCCCCACGGTGATCTACAAGTGGATCGACCACCAGGAGTACGACGAAGCCCTGGCCGCCGGGCTGATGGACTGCAAGGAATGCGGCTGCTGCAGCTACGTGTGTCCGGCGCGCATACCCCTGGTGCAGGGGATGAAGCTCGGCAAGATGATGAGCCGCAAGAAGAAGGGCTGACATGAACCAGGTTGACCAGCTGTCCATCACCACCTCTCCCCACCTCGCGGAGGGCAGCTCCACGGCCGGGATCATGCTGAGCGTGATCGTCTGCCTGTTGCCTGCGGGAGCGTGGGGGGTGTTCCTGTTCGGCCCCCGGGCGTTGACCGTGGTTCTGGTCTCCGTGGCCGCGGCGGTGCTGACCGAGCTGGCCATCACCACGGCCCTGGGCCGCTACACCATCGGGGACTGGAGCGCGGTCCTTACCGGGCTGCTGATCGGCTACAACATGCCCGCCACGGTGCCGCTGTACGTCCCGGCGATCGCCTCGGTGTTCGCCATCGCCGTGGTGAAGCAGACCTTCGGCGGCCTGGGACGCAACTGGATGAACCCGGCGCTCGCCGGGAGGGTGTTCGTCATGTTCTCCTGGACCGCGGCCATGACCAGCTGGCAGGCCCCGCGCACCTGGGGCGCCGACGCGGTGACCAGCGCCTCTCCCCTGGGCGCCGTCAAGACCGGCCTGCTGGAGTTCCAGGGCAGCGTCCGGGGTCCGATGGAGTTCCTGGCCGCCACGGGGTACCCGGTGGGGCCCGGCGCCCACACGGCCCAGGCGCCCTTCCTGGCGGGACTGGCCCGCCTCCTGCCCGACGGCTACGGGCAGCTTTTCATCGGCAACATTCCGGGCTCCATCGGGGAGGTGTCGGCCCTGCTGCTGCTCCTGGGGGCGGTCTATCTGTTCGTCAAGAGGATCATCACCTGGGAGGTCCCGGTGGCCTACGCGGGCACCTTCTCGGCGCTGATCTGGATCTTCGGCGGGCGCATGTTCGGCGGCGGGCTGTTCACGGGCAATGTCCCTTTCCACCTGCTCACCGGCGGGCTGATGCTGGGGGCCCTGTACATGGCCACCGACATGGTCACCTCTCCGCTCACCCGCAGGGGGATGCTCATCTTCGGCGCCGGCTGCGGATTTCTCACTTTTCTCATCCGCATCTACGGTTCCTTCCCCGAAGGGGTGGCCCTGTCGATCATCATCATGAACATGTTCGTGCCCCTCATCAATCGCGTCACCCGACCCGCGAAGTTCGGCGCCGTGAAGGAGGGCAACCCTTGAGAACCATCGTGGTTACCGGTGCCAAGCTGTTCTTGATCTGCGCCGTCGCCGCGGTCACCCTGGGGGCCATCAACGCCGTGACCGAGCCGGTGATCATCCAGCGCAAGATCCTGGAGTTGAAGCAGGCGCTGGAGGAGCTCACCCCCGACGCCCGGACCGGCGAGGCCATCCCCGTCTCGGGCAACGCCACGGTGAAGCAGGCCTACCCGGTTCTCTCCTCGGGAGCCGTTAGCGGCTACGTGCTGCAGCTCACCGGCCAGGGCTACGGCGGGGACATGAAGATCCTGGCCCGCTTCGCCTCCGACGGCACGATCCGCGCCGCAAAGCTGATGGACAACCTCGAGACTCCCGGGTTGGGCAAGAAGGCGGAGAACCCCCGCTACATGGACAAGTTCATCGGCACCGGCGGTCCGGACAAGCCCGTGCCGGTGCGCAAGGACATGCTGGATCGCGCCCAGGCGGACGCCGTGACCGGGGCCACCATCACGTTCCTGGGCGTCTCCAAGGCCCTGGCCGAGGGGGCGCAGTTCGTACGGGAGGGCAACATCCAATGACGATGGCGGATTTCAGCAAGGGGCTGGTGAAAGAGAATCCGATCTTCATCATCCTGCTGGGGCTCTGTCCGACCCTGGCGGTATCCACCCAGGTGGTGAACGCCCTGGGCATGGGAGCGGGGGTGATCTTCGTGCTGCTGGGCTCGGAGATCTTCGTGGCGCTGCTCAAAGACTTCATCCCGGAGAAGGTCCGAATCCCGGCCTTCATCGTGATCATCGCCTCCTTCGTCACCATGGTCGACCTGGCGATGCAGGCCTACGCGCCCTCCCTGTCGCGGAACCTCGGCGTGTTCGTGCAGCTGATCGTGGTCAACTGCATCATCCTGGGGAGGGCGGAGGCGTTCGCCAAGCAGAAGAAGATCGGGGAGTCCGTCCTGGACGCCCTCGGGATGGGGGTGGGCTTTACGCTGGGGCTGATGCTGATCTCCCTGATCCGCGAGGTGCTGGGCTCGGGCACCATCACCCTGTTCGCCGTCGGCAGCTTCGACGGGGTGATCCGCATCCCGGGCCTTTCCAGCCAGCCGGCCCGGGTGCTGGCGCTGGCGCCGGGCGCCCTCCTGGTGATCGGGTTCCTGAAGGCGTTCTTCAACTGGCTGGAGTACCGACGGGAGCAGGCCAGGAGCTGGGCCGTCGAGCCTGCGGCTCAGGTCCAGGAAGCCGGGAGCGCCTCATGAGCTACGTCGGCATCATCATCACCTTCGTGTTCATCAACAACTTCATCCTCAGTCAGTTCTTGGGGCTGTGCCCGTTCATCGGCGTGTCCCGCAAGACGGACAGCGCGGTGGGTATGGGCTTTGCGGTGATCTTCGTGATGTCCCTGGCGGCGCTGGCGACCTACGTGATCTACCGGCTGGTTCTGGTGCCGCTGCATCTGGAGTTCCTGCAGACCATCAGCTTCATCCTGATCATCGCCGCCCTGGTGCAGCTCGTGGAGATGGTGATCCAGAAGATCTCCCCGCCCCTGTACAGGGCCCTGGGCATCTACCTGCCTCTGATCACGACCAACTGCGCGGTCCTGGGGATCGCCCTGATCGCCGTGCGCAACAACTACAACGCCATGGAGAGCTTCGTCTCGGGAGCCGCCGCCGGCGTCGGTTTCCTGCTGGCCATCCTGGTGATGTCCTCCATCAGGGAGAAGCTGGACCGCGAGTGGGTTCCCCGCCCCTTCAGAGGAGTGCCCATCGCCTTCGTCACGGCGGGCCTGATGGCGCTGGCCTTCATGGCCTTCGACAAGGCCCTGCTCAAGAACCTGCTCGGATAGGAGGGACCCATGGAACTTCTACGCGTGCTCTATGCGTTCGTCGCCGTGGCGGGTCTCGGCCTGCTTCTGGGACTGGGCCTGGCGTTCGCCTCCCGGCTGTTCCTGGTGCGCAAGGACGAGCGGGTCGGGGAGGTGGAGGCGGCCCTGCCGGGCTTGAGCTGCGGGGCCTGCGGCTTTGCCGGCTGTGCGGCCTATGCGGGCGCGGTGGTGGGAGGAGAGGCCGGAGTGGATCTGTGCACCCCCGGGGGCGCGGACACCGCCCGGCGCCTTGCGGAGATCATGGGAGTGGAGGTTACCGTGGAGTTCCAGCGGCGGGTCACCCAGGTGCACTGCCGGGCCGGACGGGACCGGGCCAAGGTGGCCTTCGACTACTCGGGAATCCGTGACTGCAACGCCCTCCATGCCCTGTACGGAGGCGACAAGGTCTGCAAGCACGGCTGCCTCACCATGGGCAGCTGTATCCGGGTCTGCCCGGTGGACGCCATCGCCTACGACGCCGAGGGACTGGTGTGGGTGAACAAGGAGCTGTGCATCGCCTGCGGCAAGTGCGTTGAGGTCTGCCCCACCGGGGTGATGCGCTGGGTGCCCTATGAGGCCGACTGGGTGGTGGTCTGCAACTCCACGGACAAGGGGGCGCTGGTGCGCAAGTACTGCACCGTGGGGTGCATCGCCTGCAAGATCTGCGAGAAGAAGTCCCCCGACGGGGGCTACAAGGTGGAGGACAACCTGTCGCGGATCGACTACGCGGCCCAGGGGGATCGCAGCGCCGGCGCCGAGGCCTGTCCCACCCACTGCATCATCACGAACGAGGTACATCCGCTGCGGCACGAGGCGAGGCAGGCGGCGGCCAAAGGTGGCGATGAACGAGCGTAATGCAACTCCAGCTCGTCTTCGGTACGTACAACCAGCAGCCCCACGGGACCCCTCCTGAGACGCTGGAGCGGACCTACCAGAACGCCTACCGGCCCTTTCTCAGCCTGATCAACGAGTTTCCCGACCTGCCGGTGCTGCTGCACTACTCCGGCACTCTCTGCGAGTGGCTCGAAGCCGAGCATTCGGAGTTTTTCATGCTCATTCGCGAGATGGTGGCGCGCAAGCAGGTGGAGCTGCTGGGCGGCGCCTTCTACGAGCCGATCTTGAGCCTGATTCCCGACGCCGACAAGATGGGGCAGATCGAGAAGCTCACCACCTACATCCGTACCACCTTCGGCGTGCGGCCGCGCGGCGCGTGGATCACCGAGCGGGTCTGGGAGCCCGGGCTCACCAGGATCCTCAGCAACTGCGGCCTGAGCTACACCTTCCTGGACGACCGGTATTTCCAGATCGCCGGCCTGGAGGCCGGGCGGCTCCACTACCCGTACCTGACCGAGGAGCAGGGCAAGACGGTGACCGTGTACCCCCTGTCCGCCGAGCTGATCGCGGCATCGGGAACGCTGAGCGTGGCGGAGGTGTTCACGGGGCTCCGCGAGCTGGCCGATTCGGCGGGCGACGGCCGGCGAGTGATCGCCGTCATGCTTGCCGGGGAATCGGTGGGAGAGGTCGAGTGCACATGGCTTCGGGAGTTCCTGACCCTGGCCAGGGAGGCGCGGGAGTGGCTGCTCACCGCGACCCCGCGCCGCCAGGGGGTGCGGCCGCAGGGCAAACTGTACTTTCCCTGCCTGGCGGCACCGGAAATGATGAAGTCCGCCCTCTCCCGGGAGCGGCGCCGGGCCTTCGAGGAGCTCTGCGGCCGCGTGAACCGCAGGAGCGCGGAGCTGTACCTGCACGGAGGCTATTTCCGCCACTTCCTCTCCAAGTACCCGGAGGTGAACCTGCTCTACTCCCGGCTGGTGCACACCCATCTGCTGGTGAACCAGATCCGCGGCGACCGGGCCCGCAAGAAGGCGGCCCGCAACGAGGTCTGGCGCGGGCAGAGCGGGGCGGTGTACTGGCATGCCGGCCATGGCGGGGCCTACTCGAGCCGGCTGCGCAAGGCCGCCTACCGGGCCTTCCTGGAGGCCGAGCGCATCGCCCGGCAGACGCGCGGGTTCGTGCCTTCCATCCTGGAAACCGACTTCGACATGGACGGAGATTCGGAGTACCTGTACCTGGGCGTCACCATGAACGCCTTCGTGCACGCCCGGGGCGCCCGCATGCTGGAGCTGGACTATCTGCCGGCGCAGTGGAACTATCTGGATACCATGTCCCGCTGGGCGGAGCCCTACCACCGTTCGCGCAGGGAGGGCAACGATCGCTACATGCGCCGGGGGTTTATCGACCACTTCCTGCACCCGCGCACCGACATGGCCGCCTTCGATGCCATGACCTTCCGTGAGCTGGGGAACTTCGTGGATCGGCCCTTCGAGATGGTGGAGCTGAAACGGGAGGGCAAGGGCCTGACCCTGCAGCGGGATGGGAGCGTGAGGGTCGGGAGCCGCGACCATCCGGTGCGACTGGCCAAGCGCTACCACTTCGGCGATTCTTCACTCTCGGTCCGGCTGACGCTGACCAACCTGTCCGGCAGGCGGCTTGCGCTCTGGTACGCCTCGGAGCTGAACCTGGCGCTGGCCTCGCCGGAGGAGGCCGGCTTCCTCGGCTCCTGGACGGGGGAAAAGGTTCCCATGGAGGCGGGGGAGCACGAGGAGGTGGAGGCCCTGTACGTGCAGGACCTGCACAACCAGGTGGAGATCGCCCTTTCGGCCAGCCAGCCCTTCCTGCTGTGGAACTTGCCCCTGGAGACCGTCGGCTACGAGGGCAAGGTGGCCCGCCGCAGCTATCAGGGCAGCTGTCTGGTCTCCAGCTGGCGGGTCGCCCTGGAGCCCGCCGGGCAGTGGGAAACGGAGCTGGCCCTGTCGTTCGGCCCGCTGCAGAGGAAAGGTGCGCGCAGCAAAGGGGAGTGAGTCTCAGCAGGCCTGGCCGGCCGGGAGCGGGGGAGCACGGCCGGGGCCGTGCCGCCGCCGGGGGCCTACTGCGCGCCGGAGAGCCCCTCGAGGCAGGCATCCAGCCAGGGCTGCACCTGGTGGTAGTAGCGGTCCTGAGCCAGCAGCAGCTCGAGAAACGCCTTGCGGTAGAGCCCCTGGAAGTAGTACGCCTGGGCCAGATAGAAGTGGCCGCGGGCGGCCAGCTCCGCGGAGCGGGGAAGCTCGAGAAACTCCTGGAGCCTCTTCTGGGCCTGCTCGTAGCGGCCCACCAGCAGAGCGTCCGCAAGGACGGCCTGCAGGGGATACTCTTCCCCGTCGCGATTCTCCGCCCGGTCGGGCGGAAGAACCTGCACCTCCATGACCTGCTCCGCTGGTTGGGGGGCATCCTTCAGGACCCGCCGGATCGCGGCCGCCGTGGCGGGGCTGACCTCGCGGGCCTGCTCCGGCAGCAGGGGCGCAGAGCCGGCGGCCAGCTCCTCATCGGCCTCCACCCCGCGGGGAAGCAGCAGATAGGGCAGGGGCAGGGGGCGGAGCTCCGCGGCGGCGCCAGGCGCGGCGGCCCCGCCGGTACCGGCC
>CAZBDU010000024.1:0-62884 GCA_964490725.1 uncultured Spirochaetaceae bacterium
CGGCTATACTGGAAGCAGAAACCGAGCGAGGGGGAAGCTCATGAGAGTGGCCGTCATCGGAGGCACCGGGCACGTCGGCACCTATCTGGTGCCGCGACTGGTCGAGCTGGAGCACGAGGTGATTGTCCTCAGCAGGGGCAACCGGAAGCCCTACCTGGACCACGCCGCCTGGCGGGAGGTTCGCGCCGTAGCGGTGGACCGGGAGCGGGAAGAGGAGGCGGGGACGTTCGCAGCCACGGTGGCCGGGCTGGAGGCGGCGGTTGTGGTGGACCTGATCTGCTTTACCCCCGAGAGCGGGCGCCGCATGCTGGAGGCGCTGCGCGGGCGGGTGGAGCACTACCTGTGCTGCGGCACCATCTGGGTGCACGGGCCCGGCGTGGCGGTGCCTACCACCGAGGAAGAGCCGCGGCGTCCCTTCGGCGACTACGGGGTCAAAAAGGCGGCGCTGGAGGAGGTGCTGCTCCGCGAGGCCCGGAGCTCCGGCTTTCCCGCCACGATCGTCCACCCCGGCCACATCGTCGGCCAGGGATGGGTCCCCCTCAATCCCCAGGGCAACTTCGACCCCGGAGTGTACGAAACGCTGGCCCGGGGAGAAGAGCTGTGCCTTCCCAACCTGGGGCTGGAGACGGTGCACCACGTGCACGCCTCCGACGTGGCGGAGCTCTTCCTGGCGGCCATGCACAGCCGCTCCACCGCCCTGGGGGAGAGCTTTCATGCCGTTTCGCCGCGGGCTCTTACCCTGCGGGGATTCGCCGAGCGGATGGCCGCCTGGTTCGGCGCCGAGCCCCGGCTGCGCTTCCAGCCATGGGAGGAGTGGAGGCAGGGGCGGGAGGAGGAGATCGCCGGCACCACCTGGGACCACATCGCCCACAGTCCCAACTGCAGCGTGCGGAAGGCAGAGCGCCTGCTGGGCTTCTGGCCCCGTTACGAGTCGCTGCCGGCGGTCCAGGAGTCCGTGGCCTGGCTCCTGCAGCACGACCTCATCCGGCCCTGAGCGCAGCGCACAGGCGTCTGGAGGCGGACCATGAACGTGCTGGCTTTCGGCTCCCACCCCGACGACGTGGAGTTCATGTGCGGGGGAACGCTGCTCAAGTACTCCTCCCAGGGGCACCGCATCTTCATCGCCCTCACCACCAGCGGCAACATCGGCTCCAACATCATCGAGGGGCGGGAGGAGATCGCCCGCACCCGGGAGGCGGAGCAGCTGGCTGCAGCCAGGTTCTACGACGCCAGGGTCCGCTTCCTGCGCCACGACGACGAGGCCCTGGTGGACGGCGCGGAAGTGCGACGGCAGGTAATCGACGCCATCCGCTGGGCTGGCCCGCAGGTAATCTTCACCAATCCTCCCGAGGACCGCAGCACGGACCACAACACCACCGGCACCATCGTGGCAAGGGTGATGCTGTCCCTCATGGGCCGCAACGTCCCGGCCGGCGAGCCCCCCCTTCGCAGGGCGCCTTCCCTGTTCTTCTGGGACACCGCCGCAGGGCTGCACTTCGCCCCCGAGGTGTACGTGGACATCACCGACGTCTGGGAGCAGAAGATCGAGGCCCTGGAGCAGCACAAGAGCCAGTACGCCTGGATGGACACCTTCCAGCCCCAGGGCTTCATCGACCACTGCCGCATTCTTGGAGAGTTCCGGGGGCTTCAGGCCGGCTGCCGCTACGCGGAAGGGTTCCGCGCCTTCCGGGTCCACGGCTTCATGCCGGACTTCAGGCTCCTGCCCTGAACGGCCTGACCTGCGGAGCGCGGGGACTCCGGCTGCGCACCGCGCCGGGACGGCGCTACAAGGTGGGCCTGCCGGCGGAGCGCTGCACCGGCGGGATCGCCCGCCTCCGGCGCTCCGCACCGGCGGGGCTGGCGGGGCTGGTGGCCATGCGGGTCGCCGTGGCGCCGGGCCGGCCCTACGCGGATGGGCCCTTTCCGATCCCGGCGGAGCCTCCCCCGGCCCCTTCCTGGCCATGGGGAGACGCCCTGCAGGCCTACAACAGCCCGGACCGCGGCATCCTGCGCTTCAGCGAGCTCGAGGTTCACGCCCCTGCGGCGGCCCTGCCGCCCGGAGGCTCCACATCCCAGGAGGTGGAGATCCTGGTCTGCAAGGGCCGCATCGATCGGGTCCGACGGACCGCAACCGCCCTTCTGCAGGCCCCCGCGCATCTCTGAGCTCCGGCGCTTGCCAGGAACCCGCAAATCGTGCACACTCGCTTCTACATAGGCAGCCTATGTATCCAGGGGGAGCGGCATGTGTGACTACTGCACCAGACACGGTGCAGGCGGCAAGTGGTACCTGAACGCGGAGCACTACACCGAGGAGGTGGCTCGCCGCTACAATCTGCGGGAGTTTCTGCTCGAGCAGTACCGCAACTTCGAGCAGATACCCGTGCGCAAGATCGGCGGGTTCAACGGCGTGGGCCTGGGTTACAAGCTGCGCATGCCCATCATAGGGCGGATCGTCAGGCGCACCGCGGAACGGCTGCTGCACAGCCGCCGGCCGCCGCGCAACCCGTTCCGCCCCGAGGGACACATCGGCCAGGTGGTGCCCCTGGAGGACGCCGTGGCCATCCTGGAAGAGTGCGCCGCCGAGCCCATCATCGAGAAGAACTGCATGTGCCGCTACATGAGCCGCGGAGTCAAGGAGCCCTGCTGCATCAACTTCGGCGTCATGTCGGAGATCATCGACCGGCTGCCCCGCTTCATACCCGAGGGCGGGAGGTACCACCTCACCCGCCGCGAGGCGGCGGCGCGGTTCACCGAGCACAACCGGCGCGGGTACATCGGCACCATCTGGTTCGGCCCCTTTCCCTACATCAACAACCTCTGCTCCTGCGAGACCCCGGAGTGCGCCGGCATCCGGCCGCGGCTGGACTTCGGGATCCACTCGATCTACAAGGCCGAGTACCTGGCCGTCGTGGACCCGGAGCGCTGCCGGGGATGCGCCGAGTGCCTGCCCCTTTGCCGCTTCGGGGCTCTGCAGCGGGAGCCCCACTCGGGACAGGTGGCGGTCCGCCAGGAGCGCTGCTACGGGTGCGGGGTGTGCCGGCACGCCTGCTCCGCGGGGGCCCTGCAGCTGATCCCCAGGGACGGCAGCGCCCTGGCGGGCCGCTACTGAACGATTCGGGAGCGCGCCGTGCCCGGGAGGACCCGCATCACCATCGACTACCTGCGCTGCGGCGACGGCGTCGGCCTGGACCCGCGGGAGTGCTGCCGCTGCCTGCGGGCCTGCCGGCCGGCGGTCTTCCTGCTCCATCAAACCGTGGGGGCGGTCCAGGAGGACCCCCTGGATCCGCAAGCCTGGCGGGTGACGCCGCTGTGGCCGTCGCTGTGCACGCACTGCATGCGCTGCGTCCTGGAGTGCCCCGCCCACGCGGTGCGGGTGCGTTAGGCGGGGAGTGCCGGTGAGCGAGGAGGGGCGGCGTTACGGGTACCGGCGGGCGGCGGTGATCGGCGGCGCCGGCCTGCTGGGCCGTCAGATCGTGCGCAGGCTGCTCCAGGCCGGAAAGCAGGTCCGCGTCCTGGACCTGCGGCCGCCGGCGGTGGGGAGTGCAGAGCACCTGCTGGGGGACATCCGCAGGCGCCGGGACGTGGAGCGGGCCTGCCGCGAGGCAGAGGTGGTGTTCCAGACAGCCGCCGCCGTCTGGGACGTGGCCACGCCCGACCGGCTCTACGAAGAGGTGAACGTGGCCGGCAACCGCGTGGTGGTGGAGGTCTGCCGCGCCCTCGGCGTGCGCCGCCTGGTCTACACCAGCACGATGGACGTCGTGGTGGACGGGCGCGGCCCCATCGTCGACGGAGACGAGAGCCTTCCCTATCCCCGCAGAAGCCCGAAGGACGCCTACTCCCGCACCAAGATCGCCGCCGAACGCCTGGTTCTCTCGGCGAACGGCTCGCACCTGGCCGCCTGCGCTCTGCGTCCGGTGGGCATGTACGGCCCCGGGGACCGCTACCACCTGGGCAACGTGGTGGAGATGGCCCGCAGAGGGCGCTACGTCCGCCTGGGAAACGGCTCGGCCCGCTTCAGCCATGTCTACGCGGAGAACGTGGCGCACGCACACCTGCTGGCCGCCGAACGGCTGTGGCCGGGCTCGCGGGTGGCGGGAGGGACCTACTTCGTCACCGACCATCCGGCCTCCAACCTGTTCGATTTCATGGAGCCGTACCTGAAGGCCCTCGGCCTGGCGGTTCCGCGCCGATCCATCCCCTTCAGGCTGGCCTACCTGCTGGGCTGGGCTGCCGAGACGCTGGCGCCACGGTCCAACTTCAACCGCTTTGCAGTGGTCCAGACCTGCGTGGACCACACCTTCGTGCATCACCTGGCGGCGGAGGAGCTGGGCTACCGGCCGGTGGTGTCGGAGGAGGAGGCGTTCCGCCGCACCCTTGCCTGGCTGCAGGGCGATAGGGGACGGAATCAGACTCGGTGAGTCTCGAAAGCCAGGCGCAGCATCTCTTCGGTCCGCGCCCAGCCCAGGCAGGCGTCGGTGACCGAGACCCCATACTGCAGCTGGCTCAGATCCGGCGGGATGGGCTGGCGGCCCTCACCGAGATTGCTCTCGATCATGAAGCCGATCATCTCCCGGCAGCCCGTCCGGCGGGTTTCCAGGATGCTCCGTAGAACCGTCTCCTGGCGCTGGAACTGCTTGTCGGAGTTGCCGTGGGAGCAGTCCACCATCACCGCCGGGAGGAACCCCGCTTCCTTCAGCAGCTCCGAAGTGTAGATGATGTCCGGCCTGCTGAAGTTGGTGCCGGTGCGGCTGCCCCGCAGAATGATGTGGGTGTCCTCGTTGCCCGTGGTCTGGAGCACCACCGAATTGCCCTCCTGGTCGATCCCGATGAAGCTGTGGGGGTGTCGCGCGGAGGCCATGGCGTCGATGGCGATCTGCAGGTTCCCGTCGGTGCCGTTCTTGAACCCCACCGGCATGGACAGCCCGCTCACCATGTTGCGGTGGATCTGGCTCTCGGTGGTCCGGGCGCCGATGGCCGCCCAGCCAATCAGGTCGGAAATGTACTGGGGCACGATGGGATCCAGCATCTCGGTGGCCGCCGGCAGCCCCAGGGAACAGATCTTCACCAGAAGCTCCCGGGCCAGGGCCAGGCCCTCGGCGATGTTGTAGGAGCCGTCCAGGTGCGGATCGGTGATCAGCCCCCGCCACCCCAGGGTGGTGCGGGGCTTCTCGAAGTAGACCCGCATCAGGATGTAGATGCGCTCCCGGAAGCGCCGGTGCAGCTCCCGCAGCTGCGAAGCGTATTCCAGCGCCGCCCTGGGGTCGTGGATGGAACAGGGTCCCACCACGGCCAGCAGACGCCCGTCCTGCCGGGAGATGATCCTCTTGATGGCCTCCCTGGCCTCCAGCACGGTGTCCACCGCCGCTTCCGTGAGGGGATACCGCCCTTTGAGCTCGGCCGGGCTTATGAGAGGCTCCAGCGAACGGATGCGCAGGTCACTGGTGCGCCGCAGAGCGGCGCCGGCCGCGCGCGTAGTCTTTCCTCGCATTGCGCTTCTCACAGTAGCCGATTTCGACAGATCTGTGTATAGGCGCGCAGGACTGCGGGTACCGCGGCGTGAGGACCGGCGCGGCCCTCCGCGCTCACCCGGCCCCGGAGCCCTCGGGGAAGGTCTGCCCGTAAAGCTCGATCGCCTTGCCGACCACGTTGATCGCCTGGTCCCGCGAGCCGGTCTCCTTCACGGAGGTCCGGGAATGCTCCAGGGCCTTGTAGACGTCGAAGAAATGGGAGACCTCCTCCACGATGTGCCGCGGCAGCGCGCTTATGTCCCGGAACCCGTTGTAGGTGGGGTCCTTGAAGGGGATGGCGATTATCTTCTCGTCCACCTGCTCGTTGTCGATCATGCGTACCACTCCGATGGGGTAGCACTCCACCTCGGTGAGCAGATCCAGCACCTCTGAGCAGAGCACCAGCACGTCCAGCGGATCACCGTCCTCCGCCAGGGTGCGGGGCACGAAGCCGTAGTTCATGGGATAGTGCGTGGAGGTGAACAGGATCCGGTCCAGCCGGATCAGCCCGGTCTCCTTGTCCAGCTCGTACTTCTTCTTGCTGCCTTTCGGGATCTCGATGATGGTAACAAAGTACTCCGGGGTGATCCGCTCCGGGTTGAAGTCGTGCCACGGGTTCATCAGGCTCCTCCGCTTCCGTGATGATACACCGCATCGCAGCCAGAGCAAAGAACCGGATCCGGCCTCTCACCCCTGCTCTTCCGCAGCCCGGGGGGGCAGCTCGGGAAGGAAGATCCGGAAGGTGGTGCCCGCTCCGGGGGCGCTGTCCACGCTGATGTGCCCGCGACTCTGGCGAACGATCCCGTACACCGTCGCCAGGCCCAGGCCGGTGCCCTCCCCGGCAGGCTTGGTGGTGAAGAAGGGCTCGAAGATCCGCGACACCGTGGCCTCGTCCATGCCGTGCCCGGTATCGCTCACCACGATGACCACGTACCGGCCGGGAGCCATTTCGGCCTGCCGCTCCAGGAAGTAGGGCTTCACCACCAAGCTCTCGGTGCGGATGGAGATCGCTCCACCTGAAGGCATGGCATCCCGGGCGTTGATGGCCAGGTTCACGATCACCTGCTCGATCTGCACCGGATCGGCACGGACGGCGCCGACCCCCGGCCCCGGGGCAAAGGTCACCTTCACCTGCTCGCCCAGCAGCCGGTCGAGCAGGGACTGCATGTTTGCGATGAGGGCGTTCACCTCCACCATCCGGGGCTGAAGCACCTGCCGGCGGCTGAAGGACAGGAGCTGGCGGGTGAGCCCGCTGGCCTTGACGGCGGCGGCGCCGATCTCCTCGAGGTCGCCGCGCAGGGGGCTGCCCTCCTCCACCCTTTCCAGGAGGATGTCGCAGTAGCCGTTGATGACGGTGAGCAGGTTGTTGAAGTCATGGGCGACCCCGCCGGCCAGCCTGCCGATGGCCTCCATCCGCTGCGCCTGCCGGACGTCCTCCTCCAGGCGGCGGCGCGACCGTACGTCCCGGGCGATGGACATGACCGCCGGCCGGCCGCGCAGGTCGAAGGCGTGGCTGCTGATCTCCACGGGGATCCGCTCTCCACCCGCGGCCAGCAGCACCCGCTCGAACGGCAGCTCGCCGCGGCGCAGTATTTCCGTCACAGCCACGCTCTGGTTGAAGGGTTCCTGCGGAGCGAGCAGCTCCAGAGGGGTCTTCAGCAGCAGCTCCTCCCTGCTGTAGCCCAGCAGCCGGCAGGCGACGTCGTTCACCTCCAGGATGCGGCCGGGCCGGTCGCCGGCGACCTCGTGGACCAGCACGGCGTCGTTGCCGCTGCTGAACAGGAGCCGGTAGCGTTCGCGGCTGTCCTCCAGCTCTCGTTCCGCGCGGCGGCGCAGCAATGAGTAGAGGAGAACGAAAAACAGCACGGGCACCAGAAGCTGTCCGAAATCCCCGATCCGGTCCATGGTGTCCGCCCCGGGGCCGGCCCCGGACCACTGCAGGAAGTTGCTGACGTTGTAGAACAGCAGCACCGCCAGCAGCGCCCCGAACAACCGGCGGCTGTCCGGCGACAGCGACGGGGCGCGCCCAGCCGCCAGCACGGCCATGGAGGCCAGGACGGCCGCCGCGGAGAGGAGGTCCAGCATGGCCACCGCGGAGCTCATTCGGAATCCCTTCTGGACACCGCCACGGTCCAGGCCAGCGCCAGAACGGCTGCAGCCGCGTAGCAGGTATGCTCCATGGCGTTCAGCGCCAGCGGCAGCAGGAAGCCCTCGATCACGGTCAGCACCGAGGCCGCGAGAAACGCGCCGAAGCTTCCCGCCAGCAGGGCGAGCCCCCGGACGCTGCGAAGGGCGCTCCGGTTGGTGAAGAGGAAGACCGCGGTGCCGGCCGCCAGGACCAGCTGGATGACTTCACTCTCCTGGATCATGATTCTCCCGATTAAGGTATCATTTGGTAATATGGTTCTGCAAGAACATATCCGGAAATCCCGAAAGGGCCGGAAGGGGGACCGCAGGAAGGGGAATCCGCTTCCCCCGCCCTGCATTCGTGCTATAATGCCTGGCAGTGAAGGTGCCGTTGAGTGCGTTGCTGCTGGCCGTCTTTCTCGCGGGGACGCCCGTGCTTTGCCCGGGCCAGGGGGTCAGCGTCTTCCATGACCCGCTGGCCTGGCAGAACCCCCAGCTGGCCCAGCCCAGCGGCGGGCTGATCAGCGACGAGGGTGGGGGCTACTTCCGCAACCTCTCCTACTACTACACCGCCCGCCTGAACGACGGGATTGCCATCACCCTGGTGCTGTATCGCTGGACATACGGGATCCTGGGCGGATGGGGGCTGTTCGTGGCCGCCCTGGGGCCGGACGGGGTGCCCCACGTGCTCGACGCCCGGTTCGGCGAACCCACCGTGGAGATCACCGCGCACCGGTACCGGATATCCTTCAACGGGGGCACCGTGGAGGGCTCCAGCGCGCACCATCACATCGCCGTGGACCGCGAGGGGTTCGGCTGCGACCTGCAGATCGACAACCTGCTTCCTCCCTGGAGGCCCGGAGACGGAGTGGTGCGGCTGAGCGCCCAGGATGACATCTTCGTGCGCATGGCGGTGCCCGTGCCCTGGGCCACCGTGCGGGGCACGGTCCGGTTCGGGGAGCACAGGATTGCGGTCTCGGGACAGCTCTACGGGGACAGCAGCCTGGCCGTCCTGCCCATGAACCGGCAGAACAGCCCGCTGTACGCCTTCCGCGCCTTCAGCCCGCAGGAGGTCCCCGGCGGCGAGCGCTGGTTCGCCAGCATGCTGCTGTCCTACTCCGATCCGGCCTACGGGACCGTGCCCATCCCGACCATGATCCTGGCCCGGGGCGGGAAGTGGGTCTTCACCACCAAGGACTTCACCCTCATGCCCCTGGGGCTGCAGAAGGACCCGAGCACCGGCGCGACCTACCCCACCCGCATGGCCGTGTACGCCGAGCGGCACGGCTACGTTCTGAACGGCGTGTTCAGCAACAGCCGGCTGGTCTGGCTCACCG
Source organism: uncultured Spirochaetaceae bacterium (assembly GCA_964490725.1). Classification (GTDB taxonomy): domain Bacteria; phylum Spirochaetota; class Spirochaetia; order SZUA-6; family DRHE01; genus CAZBDU01. Next base: position 8,972 of record CAZBDU010000024.1, read on the forward strand.
ACGTGTTCAAGGAGCTGCCCCCGGTGCTGAAAGCCGTGGCGCAGGCCTTCCTCAAGCGGCCGGTGGTCTACCGCTTCGCCGGCGCCTTCCAGGGAACGGTGACCGACCCGGACGGCCAGTCACACCCCCTGGCTCTCTCCGGGCAGGGCGAGTACATCGAGATCCGTTAGGACGCCCGGGCCCTGCCGGCGCGGGCGTACCTGCGCCGGCAGGCGGCTCACCCGGGGGGCCTTAGGAGCCGCCGGCGCGGCGGCGGCGGGGCTCTTTGGCCAGCACCTCCGCCTCCCAGATGGGATCCATCAATGCCGCCAGGTCGGCTCCGTGCTGCTTCAACCCTTCCTGGTAGGGTGCATCCTGCAATGCTTCAGCCCCCGTCGGGTCGATCGGTTTGGGGCGATGCTTCTGCAGCAGCGGGTGCATGAACTCATAGTGGTCCTTGATGGGGCAGGGAATCATGAAGTTGCCCGTCTCCTCCGGCGGCTTCTCCAGGCCGTACTCGTTCTGCCACTGCCGGATCTCCTTCATGAAGGGGTGCTGCAGGACGTCGTTCAGGGTTTTGCCCTCCCGGTAGACGTCGCGGATGTTGACCGGCGAGTAGGGATTGAACACGCAGGGGGTGACGTTCCCGTTCCACTCGATGTAGAAGTACCCGCCGGCGCGCCCCGCCGAGATGCAGCCGTTGGAGATGGAGCCGGAGTTCCAGAAGTCGGCGATGAACATCTTCCGCTTGCGCACCGCCTCCCAGGTGTCCCGGTACATCTGCAGGCGCTGCTCGGGGGTCAGGACCATGTCCAGCGTCTGCTGCCGCCCGATGGGCATGTACTGGAAGATCCAGATGTACAGGGCGCCCAGATCGTCCAGGTAGCGCGAGAACAGCTCCTCGGTAAACAGGTGCGCGTTCTGGCGGAAGGCGGTGATCGAAACCCCGTAGGGCACTCCGTACCTCTGCAGGTTCTCGAAGGCCTGCAGGATCTTGTCGTAGATCCCCTGCCCGCGCCGGTTGTCGGTCTCCTCCCGGTAGCCCTCCACGGATATCGCGGGAGTGACGTTGCCCAGCTCGGCCAGCCTCCGGGCGTTGCGATCGTTCAGCAGCGTCCCGTTGGTGTAGACCAGGAAGAAGTTGTCGGGATACCGCTCGAAGACGTCGAAGATGGTCTTGCCCTGGCTGCGGTACATGAAAGGCTCCCCGCCGGAGATGACGGTGAACCAGGAGCCCCACAGCTCCTTCTTCTCGCGCAGAATCCGGTCGAAGACGTCGAACTCCAGGGTCTCCTCCGGGGCCACCGAGGCGTTGGCGTAGCACCCGGTGCAGTTGAGATTGCAGCACTTGGTGGGGCTGACCGTCAGGAAAGCCGGAGGCTCCTCCCCGAACCGCTCGCGGAAGGCGGCCTGCGCCGCCGGCTGCCAGGTAGGCGCCTGCATCATTGCCGGCAGCACTCGATCCATGAGCGCCTGCCGGATCACGGGCTTGTCCTCGATGGCGTTGAGAAACTTGGAAACCGAGTGAATCACCGCGCGGCCCACGTTGGCCCGTTCCTTCCTGGCCATCAGCGGGTTGCCCGGATCGTCCATGAGGTAGTTGACCAGAATGCGTTCGAGGACCTTCAGCACCCCCTTGCGGAAAAGCCGGTTGTCGAAGGTGTACTGCAGCAGCTTTCGGTCGTATCGAGCCACCACGCTGCCCAGGTCGGGGAGCCTGACGAGCCTGCCGATCATGTCGCCTACCCTTGTGGTCTTGGCCTCCTGCACTGTAGACATTGCGTCCTCCCTCTGGGTCCGAATGCATCCCCGGACCCCACTTTTGTTTCCATAGGGTCTCGACTCATTATACCCTATGCCCAAAGGCATCGCCTGTCTATGCTCTCATTAGGTTATGGGAGGTTAAGCGGTGCGGGGCCCGGAGGCCGGGCGGACGCGTTGACAGCCCCCGCTGGCGGGTCTACACTTGGATGGTAAACGGGGGGAACATGAGCGCAACCGCCTACGACGCGGACCTTCTTCGCGGCAACACCGAGGTGATGCTGCTGTACCTCATCAGCGAACGGGGCGAGGCCTACGGGTACCAGCTCATCAAGGACATCGAAAAGCGCAGCCGCGGCTTCTTCCGCTTTCGGGAGGGCACGGTCTACCCGGCGCTGCGCAAGCTGGAGAACGAGGGGCTGCTCCAGGGTCAGTGGCGGCGATTGGCGGGCGGCCAGGAACGGCGCTACTACCGCATCACTCCAGCGGGCGGAGAGTTTCTGCAGCGCAAGCTGGTGATGTGGCAGAGCTTCACCACGGCCATGCAGCTGATCTTCAGCTCCCCCGGGGAGTAGCAACCCGATCGGAGCCATGCTGACCGAAGTCGACAGCTACCTCCGTAAAGTCAAGTCCCACCTCCATCTGGATTCCGCGACCGAATCCCGGGTGGTCCGGGAGCTGTACAGCCATTTCCAGGAGAAGATCTCCGATCTCCGCGGCCAGGGGCAGTCCGAGTCAGAGGCCGAGCGCCTGGCAATTCAGGCCTTCGGCGAGGCCAGGGACGTGGCACGCAGGATGTACGAGGCCCACAGCGCCGGCAGCTGGACGGATGCGTTCCTGGTGGCGCAGCCGCACCTGATCGCCGCGGCCCTGTTTGCCACCCACTTCTGGCGCTACCCTGCGGCGCTGATCGCAGCCTCCGGCACCGTAGGGCTCATCACGCTGCTGACCGTGCGGCGGGGCAGGCCGAACTGGCTGCCCACCTGGATCGGCTACTCCCTGGTGCCCCTGATCGTGGCGGCGTATTTCTCCCGGGGCATGCTGCTCCGCGCGGCGGCCTACCTGCTGCAGGGACGAGGCAGCCCGCCGCCGGTGTGGACGCTGGCCCTGCTCTGCGCCTTGTACGGCCTCACGGTCTGGATGTTCTTGCGCAACCTGCTGCATTCCGCCAGGCGGGACTGGATCTTCGCTTCCCTGATGATCTGTCCCATTCCGGCGCTGGGCAGCTGGCTGGTGCGCATGGATCAGATCTCCGGCCTGCCCGGGGAGTACGGACCCATCGTCCTGATCCAGTGGGACACGGTGCTCTCGGCGGTGGTCCTGGTGCTGGGCGCCTCCGCGGTGCTGACAGTTCGGCTGCGGCGGCGGCTGCTGAAGGCCGGCACCATCCTGGTGTCCGGCTCCACCGGGGCGGCGGTGGTGATCCAGACCCTGTGGAGCGACCTGCACTTCTTCCAGCTCACCGCCGCTTCCCTTCTGATCCTGCTGTTCCTGCTGGTGCCCGCCCTGATTGAAGCCATGGTCGGCGGCGTCCCGCACGGGCAGGGCGGCCCCGCCTGAGCCGCTCGGGGGCGGGCGGCCCGCCGGGGCGCGCTCCGGCCGTCTGGCTGCCCCAGCAGGTTCCACACCCACTGGGCGTGGAAGATGGTCAGCGCCAGCAGCGCGGTCCTGGCCATGGGAAGGGAGATGCGCGCAAAAATGACGTACTCGTTGGTCCCGTCGATGCGCGCGCTCTCGATGAAGTCGTCCGGGACCGCGTAGAAGAATTGCCTCGTCATGAACACCCCGAAGGCGGTCAAGCTCTCCGGTACGATCAGGCCCAGGTGGGAGTTCTGCATCCCCAGCCTGCGCACCAGAATGAACAGAGGCACCACGATGGCCTCGAAGGTGATCATGATGGTGGACAGCACCACCATGAACAGCACCGCGTTGCCCTTGAAGCGGTACTTCGCGAAGCCGTAGCGAGGCGCCGGCAGGCGATGGAGATCAGCCCCGTACCCTGGGCAGAAAGACCATCCCCTGCAGCACGTTCTTGCAGCGGATCAACCTGCTTGCGAACATGATGGCGAAGGTGAAGGCCAGCACGTTGATGCCGGCCACGCTCACGGCGCTGAAGTGAATCGCGCCCGGTTCGCTTCGGTCAAGAGTTTTGTCGCAGTGTGTCACTAACCCGGCGGACGTCCTCTTGCGCCGCCCGGGCATTTCATTTAGAGTTTACTAAACTCCCGGGAAGAGGCGCGGCCGTTGGGCCACAATTCCGTCTAACTCCGGGGCCGGGAGCCTGGCGGGCTCCCGCATCATCCTGCAGGCGGAGAGAGAGATGGAACTGCTGTCCCGAGCCCTCGACACCTTCTTCAGCTTCAAGGCCTACGTGATGCTGCCGGTGGTGATCTTCGTGCTTGCCCTCGTTGTGCGCATGAAGGTCACCGACGCCCTCCTGGCGGCCCTCAGGGTGGCGGTGGGTTTTGCCGGCATCTTCATCGTCTTCAACTTCTTCGTCTCATCGATAGGGCCGGCGGTGCAGTCCTTCATCCAGAAGCGGGGCTTGAGCTACCCGATCCTGGATGTGGGCTGGCCGCCTCTGGCGGCCATCACCTGGGCTTCGAAAGTGGCCCCCCTGTCCATTCCGCTGGTGATCCTCATCAACCTCCTCATGCTGGCCACCAACACTACCCGCATCGTCAACATAGACGTGTGGAACTACTGGCACTTCGCCCTGGTGGGGGCTCTGCTCTCCCAGACCACGGGGAATCTACTGCTGGGGCTGGGTGCCACGGCGCTCATTGCCGCGTTCTCCTTCAAGATGGCCGATTGGAGCGCCCCCCTGGTGGAGCAGGAGGCCGGCCTTTCGGGGATCGCCGTCACCACCCTTTCGGTGAACGGCCTGGTGCCGGTGGGGGTGGCCGGAAACGCCCTCCTGGAGCGGATCCCGGGCCTGCGCCGGCTGCGATGGAACCCCGAGGAGCGCCGCCAGGGGGTGGGCATCCTCGGCGAGCCCATGATCATCGGCGTGGTGATCGGGGTATTCCTGGGCCTGATCGCCGGCTATGGCGTCCGCAAGCTCCTGGAGCTGTGCGTGCACATCGCGGCGGTGATGTTCCTGCTCCCGCACTGCGGCGCGCTCATCGGGAGGGGCATGGAGCCTTTCTCCCTGCAGCTCAAAGGGGCCATCCAGAAGATCTTCCCCGGGAAGACCAACTTGTACGTGGGCATGGACTCGGGCGTGCTCATGAAAAACAACTCGGTCATCATCACGGGGCTGATCCTCATGCCCATCTCCCTGGGCCTGGCCTTCGCGGTTCCGGGCAACGGCAGCATCCCGCTGGGAGACCTGGCCAACCTGATCTCGGTCATGTCGCTCATCGTGCTGACCACCCGCAACAACGTTTTCCGGGCCGTGCTCGTCGGGGTGCCCATTGTCATCGGCTACCTGCTGATCGCCACGCGCCTGGCGCCGCTGTTCACCGCCCTCTCCTCCCAGACAGGGGCCCTGAGCGAGCAGAACTATCCCGGGCTGATCACCGCCTTCACCGACGGGGGCAATCCCATCCGCTACTGGTTCTACCACATGTTCCGCGGCAGCTGGGTCGCCCTGGCGGTGATCCCGCCGGCGCTGCTTCTGATGTTCTTCACCTGGAGGAAGTACCGGAGCTGGGTCGGCAAAGCGGCGGACACGCCGGCCCGCCGGCGGAGGTAGAGCACCCCGCCTTGACCATCTCTCAGTCCAGCGGCAGGTCGCGCTTGTACTCCACCAGGTCGTGGATCCCCGCCTCTTTCTTGCCGGCCTCGCTCATTCGCTCCATGAGGATCGCCCCGTCGAAGGCGGCCCGGTGCAGGGAGGGCAGGTCGCGGTAGCCCAGGGACTGGAGACACTTGCGGATGCCGTTCTTGATCTGGGGCACCCAGTGAGAGACCGGCCCCTTGGAGCGCACCGTGCCCACCACGCCCTCGCCCACCATGGCCTCCAGAGTTTCCTCGTCGTAGCGGTCGGCGCTGCCGCGCACCATCGCCTCGATGGAGCCCATGCCCTTGTACTCCTTGAGCTTGCGGCCCTGGCGGTCGTAGACCACCTGGCCGGGAGCCTCGTCGGTGCCCGCCAGCATGGAGCCCAGCATGACCGCGTCCGCGAAGAGCAGCCCCTTGCCGATCGCCGAGAAGGTGCCGTAGCCGCCGTCGGAGATCACCGGGACGGCCGGCTCGATGCCGCGCTCCGCGCAGTGGCGGCGCACCGCCTGTGCGCAGGAGTAGGTTGCGGTGATCTGGGAGCGCGTCCCCAGGCTCACCTGGGAGGTGGAGCAGATGGAGCCCACCCCCTTGCCCACGCGGATGGCGTCGGCGCCCCACTCCACGCCCGCCAGCGCTCCGCCGGTGGTGGCCACGTTGCCGTAGACCACATCGATGTGCGGGTACTGTCCCTTCAGGTACTCCAGCACCTGCTTCTCGTGCAGGGAGTTTCCGTGGGAGCTGTCGATCACCAGAAAATCCGCCCCGGCCCTGACCAGCTCCGCCGCGCGTTCCCGGGTCTCTTCCAGGCCGGTCTTCACTGCCGCTCCCACGATCAGGCTGTTGTTGCGGTCCTTGATGCTGTCCGGGTAGGCGTCGCTCTTCTCGATGTCGGTGCGCGTGACCAGCGAGTCGAGCTCCCCCCGGTCGTTCACGATGAGAAGGACCCCGGCGTGGCTCTCCAGGAGAATGTCATTGGCCTTCTGCAGGCGCGCCACGTCGTCGGTGGGAAGATCGCTCAGATGGACGATCTGGTGGCGCAGCTTCTCCTCCGGGGCCATCCGTTCGGCCACCTTCATGTGGGCGTGCTTCTGGCCGGAGTAGTCGTTCTTGGTCAGCAGACCCACCAGGCGGCGCCCGTTCCTGGAATCGGCGGCCGGTTCCGTGATGGGCAGCGTGGAGATGCCCGTGTCGTTGCGGATGCGCACCGCCTCCGCGATCAGGTCCCCCGGGGTGAGGGTAATGGGGTCCATCACGAAGCCGTTCTCGAAGCGCTTTACCCTCAGGACCTCCTCCGCCTGCTCCTGGATGCTCAGGTTGTAGTGGATGACGGCGGGGAAACCCTGCAGCGCCACGGCGGTGGCCAGCCGGTGCTCGCTCACGTCCTCCATGGGAGAGGCCACCAGAGGAACGTTGATGACGATATTGCGGGTGATCCTGCTCCTGAGGTCCACCTCATTCACGCCGAAGTCGATGGTGCGCGGCTGGAGAATGCACAAATCGTCGAAGGTCAGGCTCTCGCCCCGGAAGCGCTGGAAGAACTCCGCGCTGCTGAGGGCCAGGGGATCGATGCGTTCCATGCTCCTTCATAGCAGAACGCCGGGGTGTTTGTCAAAGGAGACCCGGAGAGCGCGTGGAGCCGGACGGCTTGGGGCGGCTGCCCTGGCCTCAACGGCCGCAGCGTGCCGGGCTGCAGCCCCTGCGGGAGGGGCCGCGGCCGCGGGGGGGGCCGCGTTTTTCCTTCCCCCCACAAGGTTTGACTGTTACCTTTTACGCACTACACTGGCGGTCACCATGGTCGTGCGGGTTTGGGGTTGTCGAGGCTCGATACCGAGCCCGGGTGCAGATACTTCCCGCTACGGTGGAAACACCACCTGTGTCGAGGTGCGTCTGGCGGACGGCACCCTGGTCATCGTAGACGCGGGCAGCGGCATCCGCGCGCTCGGCCTGGACCTGCTGAAGAGGCGCTCCGCCGCCTCCAGGGAGCTCCACCTCCTGATCACCCACGCTCACTGGGATCACCTCCAGGGCTTCCCCTTCTTCGTCCCGGCCTACCGCAGCGAGTTCACCTTCCGGGTCAGAAGCGGCGTGCACAGCGAGCGCCGGCTCCAGGAGTTTCTGGCGCACCAGATGGAGCCGCCTTACTTTCCCGTTCATTTTTCCGCGGTCCAGGCCACCTTCGATTTCCAGCTCCAGAACGGGGGGGATCTCGCCGTCGGCGGTGCCCGCGTCACTCCCGTGCCTCTTTCGCATCCCAACGGGGGCTACGGCTTCGTGTTCGAGGAAGGCGGGCGCCGTTTCGTGTTCCTCACGGACAACGAGCTGGGCTACTCCCACCCGGGAGGTCTGTCCGAGACGGCGTACGCGGAGCTGTGCCGCAACGCGGAGCTGGTGTTCCACGATGCCCAGTACACGAGCGAGGAATACGCCTTCACCCGCGGCTTTGGACACTCCACCTACCGCGCCGCAACGGAGCTGGCCCTCGCCGCAGGCGTTCAGCGCTTCGGCCTCTTCCATCACGACCCCCGGCGCACGGACCGGGAGCTGGACCGGCGCGTGCGCGACTGCCGGAGCCGGCTTGGAGCGGGGCCGGACGGCCAGCGCTGCTTCGGCGTGCGCGAGGGCATGGAACTGACCGTCTGATTCGGATATTGTACTATCATGCAGGAAACCGACGGCCCAGCGGCCGCCGCGCTGTGGCGGCCGCTGGCCCTGGAGCCCGAACGCCGCTACCGCTCCAGGGTGGGACCCCTCACGGTGTGGCTGAAACGGGTGGACGGGGAGCTCTACGTGGCCTCCGCGCTCCAGGCCGGGGAGACGGACGTGCAGCCGCTCTGCCGGGAGGAGGAGGCCGGCCCGGAGCCGCCCTGGATCCGTTTCGTCGTGGAAACGGACTCCGACCTGGTGCGCCTGCGCCCGGTGATGCCGGACAGGCCCGTGGTGGTGAGGCCGCAGTACCCGCTGAAGATGCAGGGCGGCAGCCGTGCGCTGTTCTTCGTCAAGGTGCCGGTGTGGGTGCGCCTCCAAGCGGGCCAGTCTGACCCGCCCCCTCTCTGCGAGCTTCCCACGGTGGTGCTGTCCAATACCTGGTTCGGCACTCCCTCCGACGGCGAGCTGTGCTACGCCCTGAAGACCAAGGCTCGCCGCACCCTCGAGGAGGCACCTCCGGACGCCTTTCAGGTGGTATGCCCCGTATCGGTGCGCAACCAGACATCGGTGGACCTGGATTTCCGACGGCTGTGCCTGCGGGTGGTGCACCTTGGAGTCTACCTCGGTTCCGCGGGGCTATGGGCGAACACCGTCGAGGTGGTGTACCGCGGCGAGGAGCAGGCCAGCCAGATCGAGATCACCGGCAAGCTGATCGAGGCTGCAGGGGACGCCGAGCTCGTTGCGGAGCCCCGCCAGCCTTCCTCCCGCAGCCTGCTGCGGAAGAGCTTCTCGTTCCTCAAGTCCCTGACTGGGTTCTGAGGGGGGGGCGTCCATGCTGGACCGAACATTCAGGCAGTTTCTCGACTACTTCACCCGCGATCGGGTGGAGAGACTGATCGTGGTGGCCGCCATCCTTGTGGCGGGTCTGCTGCTGATCCGTCTGCTCTCGGCGGTGGTGGGCCGCATCTCCCGCCGGCGCCTTTCACAGCAGTACGGGATGCTGCTCAGAAAGGCCATCTCCTACACCGGGGCCGCGGTGGTCCTGATCATCGTCCTCCAGCTGCTGGGCGTAAAGATCGGCGCGCTGCTGGGAGCGGCGGGGATCGTGGGGATCGCCATCGGCTTCGCCTCCCAGACCAGCATGTCCAACCTGATCAGCGGGCTGTTCCTCATCTCGGAAAAACCCTTCCAGGTGGGAGACGTGATCCGGGTGGGGGGGAACACCGGGATCATCCAGTCCATCGACCTGCTCTCGGTGAAGGTCAGGACCTTCGACAACCTCTTCATCCGCATCCCCAACGAAATCCTCATCAAGGGGGAGCTCACCAACATCACCCGCTATCCCATCCGCCGGCTGGACGTAAAGCTCAGCGTTGCCTACAAAACCGAAGTCGGCAAGGTGATGGAGGTGTTGAAGGACCTGGCGGCGGCCAACCCGTACTGCCTGGACGAACCGGAGCCGCTGATTCTGTTCACAGAGTTCGGAGACTCCGGCCTGCAGTTCCTTTACGGGCTGTGGTTCCACAAGCCGGATTTCCTGTCCTTGAAGAACTCGATCATGCGGGAGATCAAGGAACGGTTCGAGGCCGAGGGAATCGAGATTCCCTTCCCTCACGTGTCGCTGTACGCCGGCTCGGCCAGCGATCCTTTTCCGGTCCGGGTAGTTGCCGACGAGGGCGGGGCTGCCCTCCCGGGGTCCGGCGACCCTACAGCCACTTCTTCTTCTTGAAGATGTACAGCATCACTCCCGCCAGGATCAGCATCACCGCCCAGACGGTGGGATAGCCCCACTTCCAGGCCAGCTCGGGCATGGTGTGGAAGTTCATCCCGTACACTCCCACCACGAAGGTCAGGGGGATGAAGATCGTGGCGATGATGGTCAGCACCCGCATGACGTTGTTCATCCGGTTGCTGGCCGCCGAGAGGTAGGTGTCCACCAGGCCGGAGACGATGGCCTGGTAGGCGTCCAGGAGCTCGATCACCTGGATGGTGTGATCGTATACGTCCCTCAGGAAAGGCCTGGTCTCCGTGCGGATCGCCGGGAGCTCCGAGCGCTCCAGCTGCGCCAGCAGCTCCCGGGTGGGCCACAGCGTCCGGCGCAGGAAGATCAGGTCCCGCTTCAGCGCCTGCATGAGCCTCATGTCCTCGTTGGTCTGCTCCCGCAGAATCCGCTCCTCCAGCGGCTCGATCCGGTCCTCCAGCGCCTCGGTGATCGCGAAGTAGTGATCCACGGTGGCGTCCATCAGGCAGTAGGCCAGGTAGTCCACCCCCCGCCGGCGGATCTGACCTCTGCCTTCCCGCAGTCGCGAGCGGATCTGGTTGAATACGTCCCCCTCCCGCTCCTGAAAGGAGATCAGGAGGTTGTCCACCAGCAGGAGGCTGACCTGCTCGCCCTCCAGATCCAGCCCTCCCTCTGCCATCTTGAGCATTCTGAACACGATGTACACGTAGCGGTCGTAGCTTTCCAGCTTGGGCCGCTGGTCCGTGTTGGCAATATCTTCCAGCGTCAGGGGATGAATGCCAAAGCTCCGGCCCACCTCCTCGATCACCGAGACATCGTGGACGCCGTCCACGTTCAGCCAGGCGATCTCAGGCCCCCGGGCCTGCTGCAGGCACTCCGCGATCCCCCGGGGCTCCCGCTCCTGGCACCCCTCGGGACCGTAGCGGAACAGGGTCAGCCTTACCTTCTCGGCGCGCTCCCGGCCCACGTGCACCGTGGTTCCCGGGGGGAGCCCCACCTTCTTCGACCTGCGGCGCGCCGGCATCTCTAGCGCTCCTTCCGCGGGCGGGCCTGGCGCATGCCTGCCTGGCGGCTCTGCTTCTGTCCAGCGGGTCCCTGCCCGGCCTTCGGCTGCCTTCCCTGGGGCGGCCGCGAAGAGAGATAGCGCCGCATCACCTGGCCCACCCGGGACAGCGCCCTGGGCCGCGCCTCAGTCCCGCGGCCGGCCTCGGTGTGGATCGCCGTTCTGGCGGGCACGCAGACCACGTTGGCCAGCTCGTTGTTGCGGTTGAACACCGGATAGAAGGCCAACTTCTCCTTCTCCCCCTCGACAATATGCGCGTGCTCCCGCTCCAGGCGGCTCACCACCTCGGCAAAGCGAACCTCCGGCTCGATCTCGCTGATGTGCTTGCGCAGCAGCTGCGTTCGCCCCAGCTCCCGTCTGTCCAGGTAGCCCCGGCTGGCCTCCTCCACCCTGCCCGAGAGATCCAGGATGACCAGGGCGATCTCGGTGTTGGCGAGCACGAAGGAGAGGAGCCCCGAGAGGGAGCTTATCTTGAGGGACTTGCGCTCGTTGAGCTCGTTCAGGTTGAAGTACAGCAGCCGGATCTTTCTGCCCAGGGGGCCCAGCTTCTTGAGCCCCTCCTCGGAGGAGGAGTAGCCGGAGCGGGTGAGCTCGATCAGCTTGTCCAGCTCCCGCGAGACGTTCCGGCTCCGCCACAGCAGGATCAGAAACACCGCGACCACCACCGAGGCCAGCACTATCCCCAGGTAGAGCACCGTCTCCGCCCGGTACTTCAGCAGCTCCGGAGGCCGCGCCGCGGCTGTCCGGAGCCACAGGTAGCCCTGGACCGCCAGCAAGAGCAGAGCGGCCAGCGAAAGGAGGAATACGACGATCAGCGCCCGCCGCTGCACCAGGACCATGGGCTCACCTCTCCCTGAGCACGTCGAGGTCCCGGTTGCGCCCCAGCACCAGCAGGATGTCGCTCTCCTTCAGCTCCTCGTCGCTTGCCGGCAGCACGATGGTCTCCGACTTGACCGGGTTGCCCAGAAAGTCGATGGTGGTGTTCTGGCGCTTGATGGCCATCACGTTCAGATTGTACCGTTTGCGCAGGTCCAGCTTTTCCAGGGTCTTGCCCACCATCTCCTCCGGCACGTACACCTCCGCGATGCTGAAGTCCTCTGAGATGGACACCGTGTCCAGCACCTCCGGGGAGATCAGGCGGGTGGCGATGCGCCGGCCTTCGTCGATCTCAAGGTTGATCACCTCGTTCACGCCGATGTGCTTCAACACCTGCTGGTGGATGTCCGAGACAGCCCGCGCCAGGATGTAGGGTACACCGGCGTTCTTCAGCAACGCCGTGGTGATGATGCTGCCTTCGATGTTCTCCCCGATCGCCACCACGGCCACGTCCACGTCCTCCAGGGGCGCATTGCGGAGCGCCTCTTCGTCGGTGGAGTCCAGCAGCAGCGCCTGGGTGACCGTGTCCTTGATCTTCTCCACAAGCTGCGGCTGGTTGTCGAAGGCCATGACCTTGCCCCCCTTCTCCGCCAGCACACGGCAGACCTCGCGCCCGAAGGTCCCTAGGCCGAACACGGCGAACACCTTCTCCTTGGCCATAGGCTACCCTATCATCACCTCTCCCCGGGGATACTCAGCGTGCACGCGCTGGACCCGCCGGACCGCCGCCGCCAGAAGCGTCAGAGGCCCCAGCCGGCCGATGAACATGAGCACGATTATAACACACTTGCCGGTCACCGTTAGATGGGGGGTGATTCCCGCCGAGAGACCCACGGTGCCGAACGCGGAGACCGCCTCGAAAAAGACCACGATGAAAGGGGCCTGCTCGGTCGCCGACAACAGGAGCACCCCCAGAAGCACAGCAAAGATCCCGAACAGAAAGATCAGCAACGCCCGCAGCACCAGGTCCTTGGCCACCGAGTAGCGGAAGAGCGTCACGTTTGGCTGGTCCAGCAGGATGGAGCGCACGTAGGCCAGGATAATCGCCAGGGAGTTGATCTTGATTCCCCCCGCGGTCGATCCCGAGGCCGCCCCGATGAACATGAACACGATCATGAACAGGTAGGTGGGGGTGCGCAGGCCTCCTGTGGGGACGGTGTTGAACCCGGCCGTGCGCAGCGTGACCGACTGGAAAAAAGAGGCCAGATACTGGGTGCCCACCCCGTAGGGCAGCAGCGTGCTGCGGTGCTCCAGGCCGTAGAAGAGGAACGTGCCGGAGACCAGGAGAATCAGCGTACCCAGGAGAACCACCCGGGTGTTCAGATTGAGATTGCGGGCGGCGCTGTGGCGCTGGAAGCCCGTGGAGGACAGCCGGGTGCGCAGCGTGTCGCGAACGTTCAGCACCACCGCGAAGCTGATGCCGCCGGTGACGATGAGCAGGGCCACCACCAGGTTGACCGGCACGCTTCCCCGGAACCGCTCCAGGCTGTCGGAGAAGACCGAGAAGCCCGCGTTGCAGAAGGCGGAAACTGCGTGAAAGACTGCGGCGAAGACGTTCGTCAGCCCCAGGCCCAGCTGCGGCGCGAAACCTGCGAACAGCAGCGCCGCCCCCACCCCCTCTACGATCAGGGTGATGTAAATGATGCGCCGCACGCTGTGGCCCAGGCTCGACATGTCCCGCTCGCTCAGCATGTAGGAGATGAGGAACTTATCCTCCAGGCTCAGGGAGCGGCGAAAGGCGAAGGCCACGAAAAAGGAGAGAATCATGATTCCCAGGCCGCCGATCTGAATCAGCGCCAGGACGAACAGCTTCCCCCAGAAGGAGAAGGCCGTGGCGGTGTCCACCACGATGAGGCCGGTCACGCACACCGCCGAGGTGGCGGTGAACAGCGCGTCCACGAACCCGATGCGTTCCTGCGCCGAGGCAAGCGGCAGCATCAGCAGGATCGTGCCGGTGATGATCACGAGCACGAAGCTCAGCATGACCGTGCGGGCGGGCTGCGCGGTGATCGAGCGCACGAACAGGGTCAGCTTGCGGATGCGCCCGAACACCTTGAACAGGATGAAGAGGTTGCGCAGGACGACGATCGCGCCCGGAATGGCCCCGTAGCGGGCCAGGCTGCCGGAGAAGTAGACGGCCTTGTTGTAGACGAACAGGGCCGTGAAGACCAGCATGAAGCCCAGGTTGAAGGCGTTGCGGCGCAGGTAAAGGCGCAGGCTGGCCGACTGCAGTGCCTCCCAGACGATCTCCGCGTACAGGAGGGCAAGCACCGTGAAGTCCACCACCTGCACGGCTGCCAGCGCCGCCGGGTTGCGTACGCCGCTCTCCTCGAGGATCAGGGAAACCACGCTCAGGACCAGCGTGACCACGAGGATGACGTTGATGCCCGAAGGCAGGCGGATGCGTATCTGCTCCTCGCTCGCTTGCATGGGGGCCGCTTTCGAGGTGACGATACCGCTAACCCATGCCGCGGTCAATAGCGGCGGGCCCTCTGGCGCGATGGCGCGCTTGTTGAGGCGGCCACGGGCCCGCCGGGTGCGCGCCGCCGGCCTTTCTTCCGGGAGGGAAACCTCCTACAATGAATAGGGAGGAGGCTGCCATGAAACGCTGGGGGGGAAGATCTTCCCCGTGGGTGCTGCTGGCCGCTGCGGCGGTCCTGGCCGCGGTGGGCTGCGAGATCGTGCCGGTGCGGGAGACCCGCGGTCCGGCGGGGCCACAGACGGTGCCTGCGGAGACCCCCGAGGAGGTCGCCGCCGAGGCCGAGGAGACCGTCCTGGCGCCGGGGGCGCCCACGGACACGGAAATCAGGGCGATGCAGGTCTTTCGCTCCGCCGGCGGGGCGGTGATCAACGTGAGCCCGGCCGGCGGCGGAACCCCTGCAGCTGAGCTGGCCCAGCCCGTCTCCGGTTCGGGAACCATCGTCGCGCCGGAAGGGCTGGTGATCACGAGCCGCCGGACCGCGGAGGCGGGGCCCGCGCTCACCGTGACCCTGCAGGACGGAACCAGCTTCGAAGCGGAGCTACTCGGGACCGACCCGGACACGGACCTGGCGCTCCTGAGCTTCGACCCCAGGGACGCTGCGCTCACCGCCGCAACCCTGGGAAGCCCGGACAAGCTCTTCGTGGGCCAGATGGCCATCGCCCTGGGCAACCCCTTGGGCCGGGGGTGCACGCTCTCGGTGGGAACGGTCTCCGGCCTGGACCGGCCGGTGCGTATGGAGTCGGGCTACGTGACCCGCTTCCTCCAAACCGATGCCGCCATCCATCGGGGCAACGCCGGCGGGCCGCTCCTCGAGCCCGGCGGCGAGGTGATCGGAGTGAGTGTCCTGCCCCCCGGCGCTCCGGAGGGGGTGAGCGTTGCGGTGCCCGCCGACACCGTAAAACGCGTCCTGGCGGACCTCCAGCGCGACGGCGAGGTGCGGCGAGGCTGGATCGACCTGACCGTGCGGCCCGTCGACCCGGTCCTGGCCCGCCGGGCCGGCCTTCCGGTGAGCCGCGGGCTTCTCGTGGTGACGGTTCCGCCCGGCGGTCCGGCCGACCTTGCCGGCCTGCGCGGCGGGGAGCCGGGAGCCGGCGACATCATCGTGGGGATCGACGGCAGACCGGTGAGGGGCCTGCTGGACTACCTGGAGGCTCTGGAGGCCACCAGGCCGGACCAGACAGTGACGCTCGCGGTGCGCCGGGGCGACCAGACCCTGAGCCTCAGCGTGGAGCTCTCCCGCCGCCCCGCGACGTATCCCTGGTAGGAGCGCGGGGGTGGCACGCAGACCTCGCAGAGGGGGCGGCGGCGAGCATCTCAACATCGGCTTCGTCTCCACCCGCTTCGCCGGTACCGACGGGGTGAGCCTGGAGACGGCCAAGTGGGAACGCGTCTTCACCGAGTTCGGCCACCAGGTCTACTGGTACGCCGGCGAGCTGGACCGGGACCCGCGGCGCAGCCTACGCGTGCCGGAGGCGTTCTTCAATCATCCGCAGAACCTGGAGCTCAACGCCTCTCTGTTCGGCCGCCAGCGACGCGACCGGGCCCTGACGGACGAGATGCACCGCCGCAAGGAGCACCTGAAGGACACCCTCTACGAGTTCATCGACAGCTTCAGCATCGATCTGCTGGTGGTCGAGAACGCCCTGGCCATCCCGAACAAAAAAAACAAAAACAAATTATTTGTCGCACGTGCCGCTGGGGACGGCGCCCACCGAAGTGACCGCCGAGACCGAGCTTCCCGCCATCGGGCACCACCACGACTTCTGGTGGGAACGCCCGCGCTTCCTTCTGAACGGAATCCCCGATCTGATCCAGGCCTGCTTTCCTCCGGATCTGCCCTCGATGCGGCATGCGGTGATCAACTCGATGATTCAGCGGGAGCTGGCGGCCAGGCGCGGCCTTTCCTCCACGGTGATCTACAACGCGGTGGACTTCGATGCGGTCCGGGAGCCCTTCAACGAGCTCAACCGGGACTTCCGCAGGGACTTGGCATTCCGGGACGACGACATCCTGATTCTCCAGCCCACGCGGGTGATCTCCCGCAAGGGCATCGAGCAGGCGCTGTACCTGGTGAAGAGGCTGGAGCTTCCGAAGGTGCACTTCCTGGTTTCCCACTCCGCCGAAGACGAGGGCCAGGAGTACGCGGAGTGGATCATGGACACGGCGCAGCAGGAGGGGGTCTCGATCCACTTCCTCTTCAACCGTCTCCACGAGACGGCCAGGCACGACGCAGAAGGGAAGCGGCTATACTCACTCTGGGACGTCTACCCGCACGCGGACCCCGTGACCTACCCGAGCCTGTACGAGGGCTTCGGCAACGCGTTCCTGGAGGCGGTCTACTTCCGCAAGCCGCTGCTGGTGAACCGCTACTCGGTCTACATCGTCGACATCGAGCCCAACGGCTTCGACGTGGTGACGATCGACGGGTTCCTGACGCGCCAGGCCGTGGAAGAGGTGCGCCACGTGCTCCTGGACCCGGAGCGGCGCCGTCAGATGGTGGAGACCAACTTCCGCATCGCCCGGAGGTTCTTCTCCTTTCCGGTCCTGCGCCGCCGTCTGAGCACTATGCTGGGCAGCTTCTACGGCGCCCTGTCCGACGGCGCGTGAAGGAGGAGGGGGATTCGATTGATGCGGGGGGGTCGTTCTGTCAGGTAGGATTGGTGTGGGAGGTGGGTTGGCCCGAGGCAGGTATGTGTGCGGAGAAGCCCCAAACCCCATGGAGGGGAATGGGTCTTTCCAGGAACAGGACGGGCTCGAGCTGCTGCTGGATTGGCAGGGACAGCCGGAAACCGCGGGTATGGCGAGGGCAGCGTGCCGGATCATCCGGCGAGGCGAGGCGGGCGCAGCTGCCGATTTCGGAGGGAATAGTCGACGGGAATGCTCGAGAGCTTATTCTCTACGCTTGCGAAGGGATTCCTTCAGCCGCTTTATGTGTCCCCGGCCGAGCCCTTTCACCTCGCAACCCAGTTCGAGATAGCGGCAAATCTCGGAGTCATCCAGGATGCAGAAGCAGTCGACGATTGCGAAGCGCGCGCCGACGGCCTGAAAGACACGCTCGGGTTTCAGCGACAGATAGGCCGAGTGCGGAACCGCTATCACCACCGCCTTCACTCCCTCCATCGCGCTCCAAAGGTCCTTCTCGATAACGAGAGACTTCAGATTGGTCTGGCGGCTGAAGAAGCGACCGTACCCTTTGCTGGACTCGGGGTCGTCCTCCTGATCCTCGATCTCCGGCCAGCTGTCCACGAACGGATCGTGTACTCTGACAGTGGCCCCCATGTCGGTGAGACGGCGAACGATGAGCTCCGAACCTGAGAACCGCGTGTCACCTACGTCTTTCCGGTACGATATGCCCAACACGAGCACGTCCGCTGCGGCAATCGGTTCTCCCATGTTACGCAGAGCATCGCGCACCAATTGAGGGACGTGTAGCGACCTGGTATCGTTGATGTCAATCGCCATCGGCGTGATCTTGAAGATGTCGTCCTCCCAGCCGAGGATGTGCCGGTAGGCCCACATGCCAAGCACACCGTCCTTGGGCAGGCAGTAGCCCCCGATGCCCGGGCCCGGGAACATCATGTTGGAGTGGGTCGGCCGTATCTTGATGGCTTCGATCACCCTCTTCAGATCCACTCCATTTCTCTCGGCGAACAGGGACCACTCGTCCATGAAAGCGAGGATCGTCGCACGGTAGCTGTTCTCCATGATCTTGGCGGTCTCAGATTCTATCGGCCGATCGAGCACGGTCAGGGGAAACTCTTGCGTGTTGAGCACCTCACTCAGAAAAGCGGCCACCCTGGCACGTGCCTCTTTGCTGATACCGCTGCACACTCTCCACATATCCCGAACCGAGGCGACGTAGTTTCTGCCGGGCATGACCCGTTCGTAGCTGTGCGCGAGAAGCGGATCCTCAGTGATGCCTCGCTGCCTGAAGATCTTCTTCATGATGGGGTAAAGCACTTGCTCGGTAGTCCCCGGAGGTACCGTCGTCTCGATCAGGACCAGTGCATTCGGCCTGATGTTCCAGGCGATGGTGATACACGACGCCTCCAGGGCCTCCATGTCCGTGCGTCCGTCTCGTACGTTACCCAGAGAGTTCTTCTGGTAGTTGCACTGAACGTCCACCACAACGACGTCCGCAAACTGCAGCGCACCCTCGTGGTGAGTGGCGGTCAGTGTCCCCTTCTCCAGAACGCAGCGACGAATCAGTGCCTCAACCTGAGGGTCATCCGCTTTCACTGGTGAACGGCCGCTGTTCATCACCGGCACCTTCCAGTATCCCCGCACGCTGGGCCGCTGCACGGCGATCACGAACTTGGCAGGCTGCCCTCGTTGGTCCGTGGAGTCGGCGATGACCGCGGCCATCACCGCGCCAACGAACCCGACGCCCAAGACGACGACGATCTCCCGGCCTGTCTCCCGCTGTGCGTGGACCATCCTTTGCAGCCGATCGAACTCGAGCCGATCGTCCCGCTCCGACGGCAGCGGGTAGGCGTGCCCCCAGGGACTCGTCGATTTGTGGTTTGTTGCCGTGGGTGCCTTCACAAGGGAGTCCGATGGGTTCCGATGGGAAGGCCCGGGGCTACCGGAGGCAGCTGAGTGTTCCATGCGGTCCTCCTGGTGAGAACGAAGATGTGATGCGGCAATAAGACAACAGGTTCTGAGCCGTTTTCGGACACACAAGTCCCGCCTTGTCCGGGGAAGAAGAGCTAGCGGTTGATTTGGTCGATGTAGTACAAGCCGGTCACTATGGCCAGAGATGCGCTTGCCACGATGGGAAAATACTTGAAGAAAAAAAACGAGAAACTGTAGGCCACGTCAATCTTCCCCTCAGGATCGACCAACGAATCTGCGGGCAGCTTCCGGCCGCCGCGATCGAACACCCGGACCCCTCCCCGGGAGCCGCGCTCGGGGTCGATGCCCCCGGCCATATCGATGTAGTACTGAGAGGTCTTGTTGGGCACATAAGGGTACACCCCGGGGTGCCGCACGGCCCCGGTGACGGCAACCGAGAATCGCCGGAACGGGATGATCAGATGATCATATGCCCGCAGCACGATGTCATCGGACGGACTGTAGGCGAACAGCAGACTTTCGACGTCTACGGGGATCACCTCATCTGGGTTTCGCCGGACCAGATAGGCGTGGCTGAGATCGGCGCTTGGATAGATCTGGCTCCTTCGCTCGAGCAGAATCTGGTAGAGAGTCGCACCTTCTCTCACCGGAACGGGGAACTTGCTGTACTCCAACTCTTCGCCGTTGGTACCCGCCTGGGCACTGACACGTTTGCGAGGTACATCAGATGGCGGGAGAATCGCCCCTTCTAGGAAGATCACCGGCAGCCGTTCCGTCTTCTGCGGCACGACAACAGTGTCCATATCCCGAAGCTCAACATCCCGATCCAAAGAGGTCGTGAGATCCACGATGAAGCTTTCTGCAATAGTGCGAGCGTCAGTCAAGACCCTGTCCACGCGGACGCGTGATGGGTCCGCCTCAACGGCGAAGCCGTCCCCGTAGTAGTCGATGAGCTCTTTGAGATTTTGGCCGGGCAACGGCTGATAGGTGCCCGGCCGTCTCACGGCCCCTACCAGCCGAACCAGCCTGCCCCGCTCCGATACGAACACGGTGTCCCCCGGGCTGACGTACGGATCCTGATCCTCTTCGCCAAACCTGAGGGCGCGGAAGAGATCATAGCGATGGTGCTCCCCGCTTGCCGATACAATCTGCACGTCGCGTGTTGAAGAATACGAGGTGAGATGGCCCTGCAAGATCTGGCTCAGGCGGCTGAGCCCCCACGCCGCAGAGTAGGCCGCCTCGTTTACTTCCCCCTCCACACGAACCTGAAAAATGCCATTTGAAGCGATGGTAAGGGAGGGCGAGCTCTGCGGATAGATCTTCAGAACCTGCTGTTCGACCTGCCGCTTCAACTCCAAGAAGGTGAGGCCTCTGGCAGGCACCTTGCCAAAGAATCCAAGACCTACTGTGAGATCACTTTCCACCATCACGTTGAGCGAAATCGGCGTGTCGGCCGTCAGGTACGTCAGTCTGTAGGTGTCCCCAGGAGTGACCGGATAGTCCTGTGTGGATAGTGATAGCAGCAACATCCCGCGGGCGTCCCTTGCTGCGCCCGTCAACTGGGCCGCGGTTTGGGCTTGAGATGAGTCCTGAGCGCGCTGAAGCTCAAGGGAAGGAAACCCGGAAAGCCCAAGTCGCGGCATTTGCAGCAGGTTCTGTGCTTCCAACACAGGCACGAATCCAAACAGAGTGCAGACCAGGGCACAAAGACATATCTGCCTCACTCGTCCGACTGACTGGGGCCTTCGCCAAGTGCGACCCTGAGCGCGACTGCGATCACGAGAGTTCATGAGCGGTCCTATCGCGCGGTCAATGACAAGACCCCAAAGAGCAACCAGTCGAAGGTTGATCACTTGACTTCTCACTCCATCTACCCAAGAAACGGCCACTCACTAGTGTTCTGCAAAAAAGAGTTGCCATAGTGATGCAGGTGGGCTATGCTACACGCATGAGAACGCAAGTGTTGCCGCAGTTGAACACCGCGGAACGGGACTTGATGGAAGAGCTGTTGGCGAGTCAGTCCCTCGATCACCCGCAGGCGAGGCGACTTCACGTTGTATTGGGCAGGGCCGACGGAAAGACAACCACGGAGCTCGCCCAGGTTCTGCGCATTCATGCCATGTCGGTCAGCAACATCGTGCACCGGTTCAACGAGTATGGCGTAGGAGGATTGCTCAACCAGCCCAACCACAAACCGGGTAAAGAACCGCCAGGCATTTGTCTGGAGAGACTCCATCCGGGAGGCGCCCGATGCAATCACAGCCACTGTTAGATGGGAAGCTACCCCGGGACCTACAGAACCACAGCGCGGGAGTCTACAAGGGCTACCTATAGACGTGCTGTGGCTCCACGGACGTCCTTCACCGCGAACAACTCAAAAGCTCTCGCTGGGTGCTTGTTGACACCCAGGAGGCTGGCCAACACTACGTCAACTGCGTGAGCCGCGGGAATGGACTTGAGTTTACCGGCATATCCATGTAGCCATTTGGTGCCACACGTTCCGTACACAGTGTATCCCAAACCCTGGAAATCGTGCGCAAACCAACCTGACAAGTGTCTCTGCAACTCGTTTCCGTACTCCGGTCCTTGCTCTAGAAAGCCATTTGGCGTCTGCACGATAACAAGCTTCTGTGTGAGGAACTCGCATCGCTCAAGCAACTCAAACCCTTCTCGTTTCGGAAAGTGTTCGACCACATCATAGAGCGTCACGACATCGAAACGTTCGCCGTTGTTATGCGATAGTATGTCGTTCACGTCTGTTCGCATCACGTCGCCAAGTATGAAGTTGTCGTGCAAGTTTCTTGCGATTGCGTCGTTCAGCGCTGGTGCGTAGGCGTCGATACCGGTAGTGACCAATCTGGGTCGCATCGCGCAAAGGGGGGAGTTGGCTCCGCAGCCGATGTCCAAAGCTGTCCGGCATTGAGCTTGTCTTACAGCTCGTGCCGTCAGATCGATGGTATGCGGCGACGCGATCAATCTCTTTAGCAACTCTCGAGCACTCGTGGCTGCACCCCTCCCACTGTCCCCGATGGGCCTCCTCCCTCAGCGATCGAACCATACGACCGGTGTTTGTCAAGATAGTTGTCGCGTCTGAGTTCTCGCGTCACGCTGACCCCCGGACGTCTGCGGAGCGCTGACTGCGCCTGGCGGAGGGATTGAGAATCACCTCTGCCACCGGCACCCAGCTTCGCGTCTGACGCGACCAGCGATCCGGTTTGTTTCGCCTCGCATCCTCGTAGACCTGCCTCCGTTTGGCGAGGATCTCCTTGTCCTGACCCGAGTGCCTCTGCGCTGGAGTCACGAAGCGGATGGCACTGAGACGATGCTGGTGGTTGTACCAGCCGACAAACCTCGCCACCGATCCTCGAGCCGCCTTCAGACTCTCAAAGGCTCCAGGCGGATACTCGGGCCGATACTTCACGGTGCGGAACAGCGCCTCGGAGTACGGATTGTCGTCGGGCACCCGTGGGCGGCTCAACGAGGGCACGGTCCCCAACCACTGCAGCGTGGCCAGCATCGTGGCCCCCTTCATGGGCCCTCCGTTGTCGACATGCAACACCAGAGTCCGCGGATCCACCCCTGTGTGGTCCCCTCCTACGCGACAACTATCCACTATGATGAATGTCAAGCGATCTGCTGAAGATTCTGAGGCGATCTCAGCCTCCTTCGGTATTGTGCTTTCTTCTTCTCGTAGAGGACAGACTCCTTCGTTCGGAAGGTCACACCATCCAACAACATTCGTCTCATGGTGGCGCATACCTTCCTCATCAATGCAATCCGACCTCTTCCGGCGCCCCGGCGCTCTCTCACATCGCGATAGTAGCGCCCGAAGTGGTCGCTTGCCTCCGCTATATGGGGAAGCGCCTGAGTGAGGAGCGTTCTCGTCAGCGGCCTGGAGGCTCGGTTGATATGCCCCGTTCGGTACTTGTCGGCACTCTGGTGCGAACGGGGAGCCAGGCCCAGATAGGCGCTGAGCCGTCTCACGGTCGGAAACCGCCGAATATCGCCAACGTCGGCCAGGAAGGCGAGAGCGATCAGAGCTGAGACTCCTCGGATGCTCATCAAGATCTCCACCTGGTCTTTCAGAGGCTCTCCGGCGAGAAGAATCTCGTTGTGAATCCGCTCCTTCTGCTCGGTCGTCTTCCACAGTAGCTCGAGAGCCACTTCGATGATCAGCCGACTCGCCGGCGAGACGGCGAGCCCATCGAGAACATTCAGTCCGTGTTTGGGCTTGAGGAGTGTTTCCTTCTCTGCCCTGGGGAGCACCACCCCGTTGTCCTCGAGCACCGACTGAACGCTGTTTTTGACCATCGTAGCCTGGCGGTTGAATATCTGAAGCTGCGCAAAGTACTTGCGGGGCTCACGGATGGCCACGGATGGCTTGTACACCGTCGGGAGGCCAAACTCCCTGCTGATGAGGTGCACCCACAGAGCCTTCGCCATGTTACGGCTGTCGTTCTTGTCGGTCTTCTTCCACGAATCCTTGATGATGCGAAACTTGTGCGGGTCGATGATGAAACACCGAGCTCCCCGGCGTTCGACCTGGTCTGCCCAGTAGAAGGCCCCGGTCGCCGACTCCATCACCACCGCATCTTGCGGCCCGAGCTCGCCGATGTAGCGCTGCGGATCCAGATATCGCACTCCGGACCTCACCTCCGCCCCCGAGGTGTCGAGCACACAAATGGTCCACTGCCGCTTGTGCCGGTCGATGCCATGAAACCTCTCGATCATCACTCGCCTCCTCTCTTCCTCGTAGGAGCGAAGCAGGCTGGGGCATCTTGATGGTTGTGCGTTGTTCCCAATCCACTATCCGCCATCGCAAGCACCTTGCGCGGCAATTTGCCAATGCAAAAAGAGGGCAGGCGGCTGGACAAACCTGACAGCGTGGTCGTCTCGAGGCGCCACAAATAGTTGTTAGCCACCTGCTTTCCCAGCTTCCTTCGGCCCGGGTTGGAAACAGGAAAGCATACGGCCGCCCGCCTCTCAATACCAACGCACTCCCTTCATCCAGAATCATAGCAACCTGACACAGGGGGATCGTAGCGGTAACTGTCTTTCCGTGGGCGCGGCGTGACAAGAAACCGGGCGGTGGGATGAGCTTCGCTGACCGACGATTGCAGAGCATCTGCGATTCGAGACGATGCGTGACCGTCCCATAGTGGTGGAACCGTAGCAGATCCCCTCAGATCATGCGCGCTCAAGACAAGCTCCACGATCCGATCCGGGCAAAGCGGTACGAGACGGTTGGTGCCCACTGCAATGGTTATGGGCCGTTCTGTGTTCTCCCGAAGGGTCAGACAAGGAACTCCAAGGTAGGTGGTTTCTTCCTGGATTCCGCCAGAGTCGGTCAACACAGCTCCGGCCTGGTCAGCTAGGTGCAAGAACTCCAGATATCCCAGGGGCTCAGTGAGCACGACTCCGGGCGCTGTTGCCAGTCTATCATACAGCCCTGCACTCCTGAGCCGTCCGGCAGTCCGTGGATGCACCGGAAAGACAACGGGTAGGTTGTCGCCCACGCGCTCGAGAGCTTCGACAATCTTGACGAGGCGTGGATAGCAATCGACATTGGAGGGACGATGCATGGTCACAAGTAAGTACGACGCGGAGACAAGGCCATAATCGTCCAGTACGGTGAGTCGCCTTGCGCATTCCAGGAACCGCACCAACGAGTCAATCAGCACGTTGCCCACGAAAAGAGCCCTTGCATTCGCGACGCCTTCTCGGCGAAGGTTGTCCATGCCGCTTTCTTCACTCACCAGCAAGAGATCGGAGATGCTATCGGTTGCTACTCGGTTGATCTCTTCAGGCATGGTGCGGTCGAAGCTCCGCAGGCCCGCCTCCACATGGGCAACAGGAACACCAAGTTTGACTGCAACAAGAGCACAGGCGAGAGTCGAATTAACGTCACCAACGACGACCACGACATCGGGATGCTCCTCGTCGAGTACCGGCTCGAATGCCGACATGATTCGGGCTGTCTGCTGTGCATGCGACGCACTACCCACTCCGAGATACACGTGAGGTTGAGGCAGTCCAAGTTGTCGGAAAAAGACATCGCTCATCTTCTCGCCATAGTGCTGACCGGTGTGCACAATCCGCGATACCATGCCGCACCGACGCTCCAGTTCCCTGTGGATGGGGGCAACCTTCATGAAATTGGGTCGCGCTCCGACCACGCTAACCACCCGCACGTTTCGATTCCTTCCCCTTCTTGGCAATCCGCTCTATGAATCGGGCCATGATGCGGGCCTGCTCTTCACGCGAACAGTGCGCAGAGGCGTAGTTCCGTCCGTTGTGCCCCATGCGAGCGGCGGAGTCCGGATCTGCCTTGATGGTCATGACGGCATTGACCAACCCGTCGGCACTTTCCGCGGGATAGTAGATGCCGGCGTCAGCTACGCTGAGGATCGAACGAGCCTCACCGTCCACAGAGAGAAGCACCGGCCGGCCCGCGGCCATGCAATCGAACAGCTTCGACGGTATGAACTTTCGATAAATGGGATGGTCGCCAAGGGGCACAAGAAGGGCGTCAGCTGCAGTCATCTGTTGGGCGGCTCCGTCCACGGTCGTCCTTGGCAAGAAACGGACGTTGCGCAAACCACGATCGACCACGGTTTTCTCAAGGCGGTGTTTGACGGGCCCACTGCCCAGAAACAGAAACAGGACGTCCGGCTGGAGACTCGCCAGAGTCGCAGCGGCATCCAGGACGTGATCCAACCCCTGTGCCAGTCCGAGGTTGCCAGCGTAGAGCACAACAAATAGGTGGTTGACACCAAGCCTCTTGCGGACGTCGGCTCGCACGCAACCCCAGTTAAAGCTCTGGAAAACCGTACCGTTCATGACTCGTTCTACCGGCCGTTTGTCCGTCACCACCCGACGAATATGCCTGCAGAAACTATCAGTAACCGCAGCAATTCCGTCTGAGCGCCAGTAGATGAAGCGTTCGAGTCCTCGGGAAAGCGACGCGAGTAGAGAATTACGGAGCGCTCCTACTGCCACAGCGACGTCCGGCCAAAGGTCCCGGACGTCGAACACGAATCTGGCACCGGTCACCCGAGCAATAAGCCAACCCGCCGGTCCGACAAATAGTGGCGGGGAACTAGCGACAACAACGTCAAACGATCTGGCGTACCGCAATGCACCGACAACCGAGCTCACCATGAAGGACAGGTAGAACGCAAGACGTATCAAAGTACTCTTGTTACGCCGTGTGAAGACCCAGCAGTACAAGACTTCCAGCGAACCGTACGTTCGGCTAGCTACAACGCCCCCACGATACTCCTCAGGAATGACTCCTTCGGGGTGGTTGGGCTTCTCTGCAACAACCAAAACCTGATGTCCTCGTCGTCGAATGTAGTCCGCGAGAGCGAATACCCGGTTTGAAGTGGCGCCAGTCTCAGGAAAGAAATACTGTGTCAGGAACAGAACTCGCATGAACGCCAAATCGTCCAACAGACTGTCGGACTTCACCTAGTATTCAATGGATCCGATCACGCTGGATGCCGGGCAGGATCGAACCATGTCCGATCGCGTCCACCGGCGCTGGACGGTGCAGCGACCTTACACCGGTTACACTTTCTTGCCCTTCGGGTAGGGCAAAGGTAGGACTACTATCCCCGAAGAGTTGCGCAATTCTTATCGACATCCTAGGCCCGGGCCTCGAAGTTGAGAAGTCGGTCATAAAGAAGGTTCAATTTCGCCTCCTCGAGCCGCCAGTTGTACTTTTTCTCTACAGCATCTCTTCCGCTGCGCCCCATCTGGGCCGCCTCCTCCTCGTGCGTAAGGAGATATCGAAACGCGTCTGCCAGACCCTTGGGATCACCAGGCGCAACGACCAGTCCACACTTGGCGTCTTCCACTATGGATCGCCAGAGAGGAAAGTCCGAAACAACAACAGGCAACGCGGCTGCCATGTACTCAAAAAGTTTCACTGGATACGCGTTTATGTAGTTGGGTTCGCTGTGGAGCACGCACTCCCCGATCCGTGCTTCCGCCAGCAATCTTGCGACCTCTGACCTACTCAGCCATCCGAGGTATTCAACATAGCGCCAACCATGCATGCGCTGAACGGAGGCAAACAAACCAGGTTCCTGGAATTCCCCCGCCAACAAGACTCTGGCTTGACACTCAGGACCTATGATTCCGATCGCCTGTACGAGTTCCACGACACCTCTGATTGTAGTCAAGCCACCGACGTACACAATCGTTCTTGTACGCTGTCTGTACTTCCTGCTATCAATAGGCTGAAACTCAGAGAGTATCGGGAGATTCTGAACTACCGTAACCGGCAAAGGACGCAGCGGCTTGCCTTGAAGCGGCTCCGCCACAATTACTGCGTCGAACATTTTCGCCCCTACACGCTGGATGGTCCGCACGGCTGCCGCCAGTGGCCTTCTGATCAGTCGCGGTATCCAATTCTTGCTGAGGATTTGCGCAGGCGTGTCTTCCTCAATGTCGTATACAACTCTGCGTCCGAGAAGTTTTAGCACTAGCCCTGCCGGTATGAGTTCCGGGTCGTGAAAGTGGTATAGGTCTGCTTTCTCGGCAAGCGCACATTTGAACACAGCTGTCGTTGTGGTCAGAAACCTGGCGCTCCGTATAGCCGGCTTCGCAATCGCCCTGACTTTCACTCCATCGAACATACCAGATTCGGCGTGCGGGGCGACGAGGACTACTTCATGACCTGCGTGAACTTGACTGATGCACTGCTTGTAGAAGATTCGATGATCAAAACAGCGATGCACACTAGTCATGTGGACAATCTTCGCCACTTGTAGATCCCTTTTCTTTCGAGTCGGCCGAAAATGAACTCAGTTCATGCACTAACGTCCGAATCCAGCAAAGCTTCCCACCACAATTGAACCACCAGACGCCGCGGACCAACCCCCTCCCCGAAAGCTGCCTGCCCGCAGGTGCTGCCGCCAGTTCACACTCACACGACCGTGCACGGTCTAGCCGACGATCTTCTGGGATTAATTGTCCACAACGGTGTGCCGACAATGCATTCGTACCCACGCCACAGCCCGGAGGCATGTCACGGGCTAGTTACACATCCGGTTGTTGCGACTCGCATACCCCGAAGGCGATGTCTGTCTTCTCATACGCGACATCTATCTCCAACTGTGGAACTCACCGACCAAATCAGCGTAATATTCCCGAACAAATCGTCGGACAAATGAAGGGCGGTGACATTTGTGACTCTTTTGCACATCCGCTCGCACCATCCGAATGAGCACTCGGGCGAGACACCAGTACCGCTCTTGACCGATCCGTGCTCCACCGTGCAGGAGACAGACCCAATCGACAGTCGAGATTGACGCTGTGAAGGCTTGACGCATGTTGCTGGTTTGGTAGCGACTAATGTCAGAGCGATCAGAGCAGTGTCTTCAGCAACTGTGGAGTGGCTATCACTTCGCCGTTCATAGCCCTGTTCATCAGGCCTGTCCGTCACCGTCGTACCAGCGTCTCAGGTCTCTAAGCTGTTGGGAAATGTGCGCTCGCGTGACAGCAGGTCTGAGCGTACGATCCACTGCCTCGGGCGCGAGCCCCCATTGGACTCTGATCGGATGACTCCAGACGCGACCGATGAGTTCCAGCAATTCGGCCTTCGTGACCGGAGGCCAGAAACCGGTCTGTATCAACGGACCGCAATCCGGGAGTCCGTTGTTCCTCATGATTTCTAGACTGAGCTTAGCCCATTCCAGAGTAGTAAGACCATTCCAGCGGTGATTCGCAAATCCGACCACAGACTCCCGCTGAGCAAGGAACCAACCCATGAGACCGTAAGCGGAGGTCACCTCCGGCCCAATGATCGACGTTCGTACAATATAACACCGGTCACTCTCCGCAATTACCTCCGCCAGTGATTTTGATACTCCGTACACGTCGTCCGCATCCATGACGGAATCCACTGAATACGGCCCGGCCTTGCCCGAGAATACACAATCAGTGCTTGCATGAATCAGTCTTTGAGTCGACAGCAACCGGCTCTTGAGTTGCAGAGGAAAGAGCGTGTTGGCACGATAGAGTTCCTCCCTCCGACTAGACTTCTGTTTGGTGCGACCGAGGGCGTTGAGTATCCAGGGGCACTCGGACTCGCGGACGCTTTCCACCAACACATCGCGAGGCAGGGCTTCATATCTGTGGTCACAGGTCACCACTTCCAACCCCTGACAAGACAGATAGCGACACAGCACATGCCCTAGCATTCCCCTATGACCAAGCACAAACACTCGCATGTCTCAATCGCACGAAGCCGAAATCGCCGTTGCATCGCCGTTTGGCGATCTTCCATGACGCCCGAGCACCGGACGATTACCACACGTTGGTATCAAGACCCAACCCGCGTTTTCCATACTGGCACGGTCTCTTAACCCTTTCCAGGCTCGCGTCACTACTGACGTAGAGCCGCGACAATTCGCAAGACCAGCTCCTGAGTCTACCACGGTATCATAACGTTAAGACTACGCTCACGCCTATTGAGGAAGGAAGTCAGCGCCCAGGACGCGTATTGAATGTCGGGTAGGTTCGAGATCAGCTTTCCCCGCGAAATGCTGGTCAACAGCGCGATGTTGGACGCCATGAAGCCCGCGCGGCTAGCCCAAGTCCGTAGATAGTGGCCTACAAAACGAATAGCGATCTGAAAACTGCTCGCATGCCGTGCCGCTGCGATACCCTGCAAGCTCGAAATGACATCTCCGATCCGACGGGGGCCAAAGACAGCGCAACGTGCATGGAGAAGGGCGACGTTGAAGTACGGCAGCATGTCCTGACGCCCCATGGCGTTCAAAGCCTGCACAAGATCTTCAGCCCATAGCGTCGCTCCGCAACAGAACCGCGGCACCATATCGGACCAATTCGTGATGGCCCATCGAGGAAACCAAGGTACGTTCTCGAAGCTCCACTCATGTTTTTTCTCGGCACCCGCCCCACTCCCGCTTTCCCTTCCCGTACCTACAATGAACAGTGGGTAGTCGACATAGCACATTCTCTTCACCACAGCACATAGTGCCACTGCGCTAGACATGTCTGGAGTGGGGCCAGGGAAGTATGTTCCAGCCTTGTCGCGGACTCGGTCAAAGACTTCTCTCCGAACTGCCCCATGGTACACTTTCGGGAGACGCCCGAACGAGCTAGCGGCACACCGAGCGCACCTGGCAAGTTCCTCTTCAGGGTCAGGATAGCTAAGTTGAGCGGTGAACGGCCTTATCCTTATCGCGCCAGAGAGAAACGCTCCGTAGGTTTTGTATCGGACGTCAGGCCACGCGTACAGTGCCACACCGTTGCCTGTAATCGCCTCCAATTTCTGGGCTTTGGCCCAGCGGACGGCCGACATCAACTCAGGGTTGACACCGTCATCGTCGCCTAGGAATCCCACATACTCACCCGACGCGAGCTCGAGACCGCGGGAGAAATTCTCCGCCACGTCCAACTTCTCTGACGTTTGATTGTACAGCAGCCGCCCGTCGC
Source organism: uncultured Spirochaetaceae bacterium (assembly GCA_964490725.1). Lineage (GTDB taxonomy): Bacteria > Spirochaetota > Spirochaetia > SZUA-6 > DRHE01 > CAZBDU01. Next base: position 39,290 of record CAZBDU010000024.1, read on the forward strand.
TTCGCATTTCAGCTACGGAACTGAGAAGCGGGTCGCGATCGCTATTGTCTTGAACAACCACTTCCAGTTTCGAATCCGAAATAGACAACAGGCTTCGAATACAAGAAGCCGCGTATTTCGCTCGATTCCGAGTGGGGATAATGATCGACAGAAGAGGTCTCCCGTTCATTCGACGGGCACGCATCATGTCCCCTTCCCTCGCGGACCAACCTCACTGCGGCGCCAGTCAAATACGTGGTACAAGCCCACCCTCAGCCTGTTGCGCAAGTCGCGGGCTAGGCGAGGCGCTGCGACAACAGCACACAGCATCGAGAGTCCGCCAACCGCAAACAGATAGATGGCAAGCCAGTACCTTGGCATCGACAATAACATCTCGCGCGGCACCAGCAAGACAGACACCCCGACCGGCACGATACAGGCCGTACAAGGCAAGACCACGTCAGCAACAAGCCAGCGGAAACCCTCCTTTGTCAGAATGCGACGATGCATAAGAAGAATCGCGGCGGTTTCATTCGCTGCACTGATAGCGATCCAGGCACCGGCTGCACCCGGTGCCTGAAATCGAAAGACTAGCGCCAGAGTCAAAGGGACAGAACACAGCGCCGAGACAATATTGATCCAAAGAGACAGGGACGGCCAACCAGAAGCGAGTCTAAGGGTGTATGGCATGTGTCCGATAACTTGTGGGATCATGCCAAGGGCAAGAAGCGTCAGCAACCAAGCGGCTTTAGAGGTGGGAGTAGAGTGTCCTAGCCAAACGGTCAGGCACTCCAGGGGATAAGCCACGAGAATCGCCATCGCCGGAAGGGTGAACACAGCGACGACCTGTGAGGCGTAGTGATAGGCTGAAGCCAACTGCGTTTCCTCCTGCCGGCTTGCGTGGTGCGTCAATCGCGGGAAGAATGCTTGCCGAACAGGACCCGCAAGGATCGATTGCGGAACGCGCGCGGCCGTCCACGCGAGGGTATAGTATCCCAGAACCGCCAGTGGTACGGTCTTGCTGAGGACTATCCGGTCCGTTTGCGTCATGACAATTCCAACGATGCTCAACCCAAGCATCGACGCCGCGTAGCGCCAGTTTCGCCTTAGAATCCGGAGGCGAAAGTGAGCCGGGATTTTCGTCGTCTTCAAGTATCGTCCAACCATGGCACGTGTGGTGCACAACTGGGCCAGCGAAATGAGAATCTGCCACGCAAAAAACGATTCGACAGAGTCCGCCACGAGAAGTACAGCAACAGCACCCAATCCTTGGGCTGTTCCGAAACCAGCTCTCAAGACGTTCGAGAGCACCTGTCGCTCCAGCCCCAACAGAGCACCCTCATACAAAGTCACTCCCAACTGCGCAAAAATGGCCATACCCATTAGGCGGAGTACCATCGTCAAAGTGTCACTGGAGTAGCTCGTAGATACGAACCACTTCTGTCCAATTACAGGCGACACCATGACAAACACACTCAGTAGCGCCAGACAGGGCATCCAGAATGCAGTCTCCATCGTCCGCAGTGTATCCTGGAACTCACTGGGCGCTGATCGCACCGCAACCAGACGAGACATCTCGCGAGTCAAAGCGGAGGACAGACCAAGACCCGCGACTGAAAACACAACCAATAGTGTGGTGTAGAAGCCGACCAAGGCGTATCCCTCTACGCCCATGAGACGGACGTATAGTGGCACAAAAACAACGTTGCATAGAAGTGCCCAGGTTCTCCCGGCCAAATTGGCGATCAAGTTATGGTGCACCTTCGCTGGAGGCCGCCGTTTCGGTCTGGGATCCAATCTTGGCTGAAGGTAGAGCTCGCTCCCAGGGTTAGGACTCCTCAACAGTTCAGCTCCTTTTGTCGCCGATACACCCGACAGATCAGCCTCTCTGCTGACGCTAGCGGCTTGGATAGTCGCGGTCCGCGCAGGCCAAGACAGTTCTTGCAGGTGAAGACGCCAGGAACCATCTTCATCGGCTTCCGCAACGCGGGACGGCCGCTCCGAAATGTTGCTCGCGAGCGGCTACGTTGAGATGTCTTCCCAGATACACCGGACCACTAGAGATAGGCATTTGTGGACCAGACGGCCATTTTGCGTCGAGCCGCTCAGCAGGTGAAGCGCAACTCCTGCAGCGCCCACTGGATCGCTGCCTCAGGAAGGTTGGCAGCATCTTCTGCAATCCATGAGACACGCAGCGGTCATGCCTGCATGTCTGCTCTGGGGGAAACATTTGGGATTGGTCTGGATTGACTGGATGGTAAATTCTCGTGACCGCGACAAGATGCCCACTATTCTTGTCGTCTAGGCGCATTGCTTCCCCGGCCTTACACAGAGCAGCCCTATTGCACACCAAAGTATGCGGTTCTCGGCGATATCGTCACTCACCATAGCATATGCCAACGCGTGCAGGACTAGCATCACAGCAATCAGGAGAAGCTCATCGTGTTGCGCTCGTCGTAGGCTCCCTACCATCAGCAGGCCAGTCAAGAAGAAGAGACACCACAGAAGCAGACCGACGAGTCCGAGCTCCACAAGTATCTCAAGCAAGATATTGTGAGGGTGATACTTGATGTCGGGCATGCCCGCGACGATTGGATATGCTCCGAGACCGTAGCCGAGAATCGGTCGCTCCGTCCAAAGACTAGAGGCAACCGCGTAGTGCTCCAGCCGTGTCCGCGCCGACACGCCCACATCGTGAGTCACCAGCAGTCTGAGTCGCTCCAGTGTTATGAGCTCGCTCTTGCTCAGGAACAGGTAGAACATCAACACCAGCACAATCGCACACACCGCGAGAGCTCCGCGGCCATACCTGGTCGCGCCTATCCCTGTGGACCTAACCCTGAACCCCAAGATGACCGGAACTGTGAGAGCCAAGAGCGTGGCCATCAGACTCCCGCGGCTTCCAATCACGAGTTGGAGAGCTGCCATCATCGCAAAACCGGCCCACACAGGGACTCTTGACAGCCAGCTGCGCTTCCGATCAATACCATAGCCGTACAGTATCACAGCTCCCATGCCGATCATTCGACCAAGCCCCAGGTATCCGCCGCCAAGAACATGAATGAAGGACCCTGCCCCTCCGTGAACAAAAGCCCTGATGCTCTCAACAGCAAGCCATAGAGAAAAGACAAGAAAGGCCAGTAGGAAACGACGAAATCGCAGCCTGTCCGCCGCAACTACTAGGCACGAAACCAGTAGGGGCCAGAGACAAAGTGTACTCAAGTACAGTGCTTTGGTTCTGGCGTAGTCGTGGCCTGGGCTCCACCATAGGGACAGCAGCGCATAGGCCGCAAAAAGCAGGCCTGGACCGAGGAGTTTTCTAGCTCGCACCGTGTTGCGACTCTTGAGCCGGAAGAGCGCAATGATGCCAGTGAATACGCTCAGAACGAAAAGCAAGAGTGTTAGATCAACTGGCAGCCGCGAAAGGCGCGGATCCGTCTTGAATCGCCCGGCAAACAGGAAGGCAGCAAGGAAAGTCTCAGCAGAAAACAGATGTTCCACTATCGAAACCTGCTCCCTGGCAATGACGCTCGGAAGATTGCCCGAGGGTTGGGCAGTCATAGCCTACTCAACTCTGCAAGTAGCGATGATGTCCCTCATCGCCGGACTCCAGTCGGCTACGCTTGGCATCCTCTCCTATGCCTCTGTGCATCCGGATGATCCGGATGGCCTCTCCCAGCCAGCGAACCCTGTCACCGTCAGCCAGCGTTTTGCACGGTTCACCAGCGCACGCCCAATCTGCCTCTTCGAGAAGACAGAGTATACGCTCTCATCAGGCGCATGCGGTCGGCTGCATTTGGTCGATAGGCATGGAGAATGACCGAACAGACAGAATGTGGACAACAGCCTCAGTCGGGCCAGCGACTACTTCATGGTCTCTCGACAACAGCCACCTCCGCTCTGCAAGCGGGTCCAGCAGGAGCTTTCTCGCCGAACCACCCGTCCGCATCCAACATGCCAAGAATCTCCGCACGCGTCATCTGGTGAGTCAGATCGGACGAATACTCGGAAAGACTGCCACTTCCCGGTCCCGCCGACCTCCCCTGAGGCGCAGCCCAGGATGGAATAAGGTAGTACTCAGCGTACTCGGTGGCACGCCACATCTCTTCCTCGGAGACCAGGACTTCATGCATCTTTTCACCTGGTCGCACACCTACAATCCTCTGAGGGTAGTCGTGTCTCCCGGTAACGCCATAAGACAGCGCACTGGCCAAGTCCGCCAGGCGCGCTGCAGGCATCTTCCGGACCCAGAGCTCACCGGTCTTTCCTCTGACAGTCGCCAACAGAACTAGGCCTACGGCCTTCTTCAGTGTCAACTGAAATCTTGTCATCGCAGGATGAGTAATCGGCAAGGGTAGGCCTTGCTGAATGCAGTTATAGAACAACGGTACGACGCTGCCTCGGCTTCCTAGTACGTTGCCGTAGCGAACGCACACAAACTTCGTCGTGCCGTTGCTGTGCGCGGGATCAAGCATGATGCGCTCTTGGATCGCTTTACTCATTCCCATGACGTTTACGGGTTTCACCGCCTTGTCAGTGCTGACGGCCACCACCGTCTCCACTCCAGCCTCAATGGCGGCCCTTCTCACATTGTTGGCTCCACATATGTTGGTTTGAACCGCTTCAAATGGCGCGAACTCACAATTGGGAACCTGCTTCAACGCGGCTGCGTGGAAGACGATGTGGACACCCTGCATCACCTCCCGCGTCCGGTCAAAATCCCGGACGTCCCCAAGGAGGAATACGAGATCGCTTCGCCCGGCGTATGCCGTGCGCATGTCGTACTGCTTTTTCTCGTCTCGACTGTAGATCCGAATGCTTGCCGGCTCGTACTGAAAGAGTTCTCGTACGATCTGGTGGCCGAAACTACCTGTTCCACCAGTTACAGCAATGTTCTTGCCGCGAAAAACGCTGCATAGAACCTCCGCGCCGGCGTCCAAGCCCTGTTCTCTCGACTCCAATCAGTCCTCCTTTCATCATCCACCATAGCGACACGGCTCCTTCCCTGCTGCTCGGCGAGGGCCGTCTGATAGTCACGCGCAATACGATCCGGTCGTGCCGAACGCCAACTCTCGCTCTGGCTCGCCAAGCACTTGCCCCACTGGTTGTTGCTGTTAGTCAAACCCACTCCTACACAAGTGTGAAGACACTCCGTCAGACTTCTTCCTCCATACGAAACGCATCCGGCACCAAGCGACAGTCCATACGGCCGCTCAAGAATGATCGCGCGCTTTCAGGAAATCATGAGGCACCTCCCGACGCTCCTATGAACGCTGAACGCTTCGCCTACCGTCACGCTAGCGTCACTGCAACGATGCACACGATTCACTGCGCAAATCGGCACAACCGGCAATAACGCCTTCTAAAATGATGACAAGACAGACGATGCACTCTCCTCAAAGAGGGGTACATCCCTATCCCTGTCCGCGAAATCGCTTCATGGCAGGTGGGTTGTTCCGAATGGTCCGTACTGCGTTCAATACAAAGACGACCACAACAGACAAAAAGAACGCCGCCACGGTCGCCACGATCACGATGATCGATCGGGCGGGCCCGGATTTGAGCACGGGCACGTCCGCCATCTCGAGTATCTGGAGAATTGGTTCTTCTCCCTCCGCGGAAAGGCGGGCCACCTCGTACTGCTGCGTTAGGACTTCGTAAATCTTGCTCTGCACCCGCAACTCGCGTTCCAGACGCCCAAATTGCACGGCCAGAGCAGGTATGTCTCCAACCGCAAGAGCAGCATCCGTTGTGCTTGAGCTGTTGCTGCCGGTGGCGGTTCCCCCGAAGAAGCGCTGCTCCATCTCGGCGATAGCCTGCTGGAGTTGCTGTCGCTCCGCGCGCAGGCGCGCGCTCACCGGATCCTCCATGCGGGCGAATTGGGCGTACGTCTCGGCCTCGATTTCCTTGCTGATCAGGCGAGCCCGCATCTCCGCCAGGACCGTAATGTGCTCTTGTGCGTAGGTCTGAGGATCTGTGGCCCCGTAACGGCGCTGGAACGCCTGAATCTCCTCCTCTAGTCGAACGATCTCCCGATCCACGTCTACTAGCTTTGCTTGGAGCATATCCCGCTTGCGGCTCTCCCGATTGCCGCCGATCGTCGCAAAGCGTTGGTCCAGCAGCTCCACCATGCGGTTGACCACTTCGGTGGCAATCTGAGGATTGATGTCCTCGTACTTGATGGAGACCGTCCGCGTTTCCGGCTCGTACTGCACCGTGGAGTGCTTCCGCACCGCCCGACGGGCGTTGTCCTTCACGAACCGCTTGATCTGATAGCGCTGTGCAATGTCGAACTCGTTCACGATCACGTCCACGATCGTGTTCCCCTTGAGGAGACGCACCGCAAGCTCGCCGTATCCGCCGCCGCCGCTCGGCAAACCGGCCAGTCCTGCTAGCCCGGTCTGGGCGAGCACAGCCCCAATGCCTGCGCTCGCGCTGTCATCGTGCACGAGCACCAACGCCTCGGGTTGGTACCGGTTCGGAAGCGGGCTCCGCTCCGGAGGCAACACCAGCGAGATCAGTGCGAAAAGGACGGTCGCCACCGCTACCCCGGCGGTCAAACCCACGATGAGCCACTTGTATCGATACAGGATTCCGAAGATGGTGACGAGGTCCACCTCGTCCTGCCTCGACTCGATGGGACCATGCGGTTGGGATTCACTCATCCTACGCTCTTATTCGTGGGTTCCAGTGAGATGAAAAGCGTCCGACAGGAAAGGCCCGCGCTCCTGCAGGCTTCTTCGATTCGCCGTCGTACCGCGGGATCCAAGTGGTTGTCAGGAAGAATCAGCTCGCTCACCTCGTAGCTGTCCTTCAGCGCTCGAAGCTGGTCCAGTCCACCGAAAACCCGTAGCCCCTGCAGGGTGTGTCCTCGACTCGTCTCATCGTCGTCAATAACGGCCACCGCTCTCATGCCAAGCTCCCGCGCACAACGCCGAAGATAGCTCAGGGTTAGGGCCCCGTCCTCACCGGTTCCGTACACGGCCACCGGCACGCCTCGGCGGCTGAGTGCGGCGAGGTACGAGCGCAGTCCGCGAAAGCCGAACCTGGTCATCACCAGTCCCAGGATCACAGCCATCCAGTCTATGAGCAACACCCCACGGGAAACTGCGGAGAATCCGTGTAGAAGCCCCAGAGCGCCGTACGCTACGCCAGCGCCTACCGTCACCGCCGCAATGACCCGCAGGATGTCCAGGGCCCCGGCGTAGCGCCAAATGGGACGATAGAGGCCGAAGAGGGCGAACACCGGAAGCCGCAGCAGTACCACCAAAGGTAGACTGCGGGTCAGAAACGCCTCCCGCTCGGGCGTGAGGCCGTCTTCGAAACGGAGACAATGCGCCAGCACGAAGGCGGCCACCAGGATCGAAGCATCCACCAAGACGGCGAATGTCGGCTTCCAGCGCGCTCCAAACAGCGCCCGGGGCAGCCGCAACAGACGTACCAGAATCGGCGCCCGTCCCCCATCGCCCGGAGCCAGCGCGTCCTGGTAGACGTTCTCCGCACCCAACCCGGCACCCAGAAGTCCGGCCGCCAGCACCGTGAATATCAGAATCGAGATCCGCAACCTCACATCCGACAGATAGAAAACGACTGCAAGCAGCCCGAACGCGGAAGCTACCCCGTACAGCAGCAGCACCGCCCGCGTCTCTGAGAGACCCATAGAGACCAGGCGGTGGGAAGAGTGATCCCGGCCGCCCCGAGAGACGGGACGGCCGTTAAGAGTCCGCAACACGGTCACGAGGGTCGTATCCAGGATCGGTACGCCCAAGATCATGGCGGTCATGAACACCGCCAGGAGCCCCCGAACCTGGAGCGCATTCTGGACCATGACCGACAGGGCCGCCAGCGTGAAGCCCAGGAAGAGACTTCCACAGTCGCCCATGAAGATCCGTGCCGGCTTGAAATTGTAGAGCAGGAAGCCACTTGCGGCGCCGGCCACCGCAAAGGCGGCGACGGCCGGCCCCGACGCCCTCCCGATCAGGGCCATGACCCCCAGGAACAGTGCGGCAATGGCGCCCACACCGCTGGCCAGGCCGTCCATGTTGTCTATCAGGTTCACGCTGTTGGTCACTCCCAACAGCCAGAACAGTGTGAGGGGAACCGTGAACCACCGGGACGCGGCGACGGCGAAGAGATGCCCGCTGAACACGAACATCGTCGCGACGGCAAGCTGAAGTACCACCTTGATCGAAGGGCTCAACTTCAACCGGTCATCCGCCAGACCGGCGAGGAACATGAGGCTTGCCCCGGCGGCAAAGGCCGGAACGATTCGACGGCCGGCAAGCAGAACGACAGCCGTGGCCACCCCGAAGTACAGCCCCACCCCTCCCATCAGGACCGTCGTCTTGCGGTGCCATCGCTCCGCCGAGGGCAGCGCGACCCAGCCGAGCCTGCGGCCGAGCGCAATGATCCCCGGGGTCGCCGCAGCGACGACGCCCAGGGCGATCGGCGCGGCGAGAAGCGAAAACCAGATGGAAGGCAGCCGTACTAGGCCGTCCATGCCCTCAGCTCGGCTTCAGAAGAATAGAACGCGATCACGTCCCGCAGCGTCTCCTCCAGGGACCGCTGCGGGGCGAAGCCGACAAGGCTCCTCAGCAGCGTTACGTCGGGGACGCGGTGGAGCATGTCCTCATAGCCCGGACCGTAGACGTCCTCATAGGGCACGTGGGTGACCGGGCTGCCGCTGCCGGTCAGCTCGATGATCCGCCACGCAAGCTCATTGATGCTCACCGGCTCTTCGCTGCCGACGTTGACGATCTCGCCGATGGCGGGAGGCTCCTCAAGAAGGCGCACGGTAGCCTCCACGGAATCCGCCACGTGGGTGAAGCACCGCGTCTGGGTGCCGTCGCCGTGGATCACCAGCGGCTCGCCCGCCAGGGCATGCTGCACGAATCTCGGAACCACCATCCCGTAGGATCCCGTCTGCCGAGGCCCCACAGTGTTGAAGTACCGTGCCACTACGACCTCGAGCCCGTTCTCGTCGAAGTACGCTCTTGACAGAAACTCGTCGAGCGCCTTGGTGCATCCGTAGGCCCATCGCCGTCTCTTGGTGCAGCCGAGGGTGATGTCGTCATGCTCCCGAAGGGCCCGGATCTCGGAATGCCCGTCCATCGTCTTTCCGTACACCTCGGAGGTCGATGCCAGGAGAACACGCTTGCGGTAACGGTGGCATACCTTCAGCACTTTCTCCGTACCCTGCACGTTGGTGAGGATCGTGCCGACCGGCTCCTCCATCACGAGCTTCACCCCCACGACAGCAGCAAGATGAACTACCCGGTCTGCCTCCGAAATCAGCTCCTCGACTGCCGCGTCGTCCAACACGTCACCCGGAGTGAAAGAGAAGCGTTCCCTGCCCAGCAGGTGGGAAATGTTGCTCATGCTGCCGGTAGATAGATTGTCCAGCACGTGCACCACATCGCCCTGCTCGAACAGGTAGTCCGCCAGATGGCTGCCGATGAAGCCCGCCCCTCCGGTGATCACATATTTCATCTGAGTTCCTCCACCTTCTCGTCAGATCGCGTGTGCTTCAGGCCCATGCACCTAGTAGGCGTTCTTGTTCACAAGACCTCGGATGACAGTGAGCAGCAGGATCTTGATGTCGAACCAGAGGCTCCAGTTCTTGATGTAGTAGAGGTCGTAGGCCACCCGTTTCTCTATGCTGGTGTCTCCCCGCCATCCGTTCACCTGCGCCCATCCGGTCATGCTGCTCTTCACTTTCAGCCTCAGCATGTAGGCGGGGACTCGCTTGTTGGTGCGGGCGCTCCGGACGCGGTCCCACCAGGCTCATCTGTCCCTTCAGGACGTTCCACAGCTGAGGGAGCTCGTCCAGTGAGGCTCGGCGCAGAAAACTGCCGATAGCCGTTTTGCGCGGATCATCCTTTGTGGTCCATAGGTTCTCGTCATCCGGCCCCTGAGCCACCCGCATGGTCCGGAACTTCAACATCCTGAATCGCTCCCCCCGATGTTCATCCGTTCCTGCACGAAGAAAACGGGACCCTTGGAGCTGACCTTGACGAGGGCGGCGATGACGAGGAGGAGGGGAGACAAGAGCAGCAGCCCCAGGAAGGCGCCGGCGATGTCGATCGCCCTCTTCAGACCCAGCGCCCAGGCGGGCATGTGAGGGTTGTTCAGGCGGACTATGGGGATTCCCTCGAACTCCTCCACGGTGCATCCAATGACCGAGTGACTCAGCGCAGGCAGGATCAGGATGGAAGATGTGCTGTTGTAGCAGGCATCCAGCAGCCCGTCCATTCGCTCCGCTTTGTGGTTGTCGTAGCCAATGACGATCGTGTTGGGAGCGACTTCTTCGAGATAGCGCACGGCCTCCCGGAAGGGAACCTCGGGTATGTTGTGCGCCGAGGCCGCCCCATCGCTGTCGATCCATCCCTTGATGACAATCCCGATGTCCGGCAGAGATCGCAGAGATGAAACGTAGTCGATCATGCTCTTGCCGTTTCCCGCAAGAACGGTGTACCGCAGGTTGATCCCTTTGCGCCGCGAGTAGCGTATCAGGGACCGCGAAAGAAGGCGGATGGCCAGCATGGTAATCTGGGTCGTGGGAAGGTACGGAAGGATGGTCAGCCGCGAGAAACGCTCCGGAGCCGCAAAATAGAGGATCACGACGAACGTCGCCAGACTCTGGACGGACGCCAGAACGATCTGGAACGTCTCTTTGTACCAGGAAGCATAACGATGCGTCTGGTAGAGATGATTGATGTTGTAGAACACGAGGGACGTGGCGACGATGATCGGGGTGAGTCGAGAAAGAAAGCCTCCTCTTCCGGCGTGCCGCCGGTACCCAGGACGCGGAATCGCAGTTGAAAGGCGATCATCCATGCCGCTGCGACGGCCACCGCGTCTATCAAGTGTTGGAGGAAGAGATAGGAAATTCGTAACTTGCTGTACATCCTGGTTGTCTCTGAACCGCCCCACCACCCGCGGGGCGCAACCCGGCCCATATGGGGCCTGCTCCGTCGGTTCCACCGGGCATCTGACCCCCGGCCAGAGATAAACGAACTTATCGCCGCGAGATGTCGCCGAAACTGACTACCTCGCGGTCAGACCTACCGACAAGGGTCTGTTTTCGTTGTGTTCAACCAACAGGCACCGCAGAAAGGAAAGGACAGACTTACTGCTGCAGAGGTCGGTCGTCTGCATGCTGCACTTCCCGTGCCAGTTTTCCTATTGCCCCTTCAAGAGTGTATTTCTCGTGCTCCACCAGGGCCTTCACGTAGCGGGCGCGCTCGATGTCCTCAAGCGAGTATCGCCTGAACCTTCTGGTACCGCGCTCCACGTATATCGGCCGCACAATCCCCGCTCTCTCCCAGTAACGTAGCCGCTCCGTGGACACGCCGATCCGCCGCGCGGCCTCCACGGAGCCATATGAGTTCACCTTGTTCTCCGAGTTCCGTTTCACTTTATGCTTGTGCCAAAACGGATACCGTTTTCTCATGCTACACGCCCAGCGAAATCTTGGTACCCGGAATCAATGGGTAGGCACCGGGTATGGGCGATACCCGGTGGCGCCGTTTCACTTTATCCCTGCACTACTTCCGACTGCAGGTAGGAAAACAGGTTCGTCTTCGTTCCGGAGAGCCCGGTCTTCTTCCTGATGTTGCGGCGGTGCTTTTCCACCGTCTGATAGGAAATGCCGAGGAGCCCGGCAATCTCCTTGGTGGTCAGGCCGGATTGAATCATCGTGCAGAGCTCCACCTCTCGAGGCGAAAGCCTTGGTGTCACCTGCGATATCTTCACGCCGAACCTGTCGGCGACGCTGTGGAGGCGCCGCTCGAGTAGATCCAGATATTCGCCCTGCGCGCCCGACAACCTCAGCTTTTCCACCACCGGCAGCACCAGCTCGCGAATGTTGGCGCCGATGTCTTCTTTCAGCAGGTCTTTTTCGATCTGGATCTGGTCCACGAGCTCGGTGAGCGCAATGTTCTTCTGTCTCAGAGACCTTTGCTGCCGCGCGAGAGCATCCCGGGTCTTCTCCAAGTCCTCTTCCATCTTCTTACGCCGGGAAATGTCAGTCACGGACATGAGGATGACCGCGCGCCCGTCCGCGGTGAATCGGCACAGGGTCACCCTGGCGTCCAGCAATGTACCGTCTTTGCGAACCAGCCCGGCCTCCGCGTCATGCGCGAAGCCCTTTTCCTTTCTGAGGCGCTGCCATATCGGTTCCATCGCCTGCCACTTCCGGAAGAGCTCCTGCATGTTCACTCTCTGGAGCTGTGATCCCGCGAACCCCGTCAACCTGCTCATGGCTGCGTTGACATGCAGGATTTGGCCGCCGAAGGTAACCAGCGCAATCCCCACGGGCAGGTCCTGGAAGAGACTGCGGTACTCCGATTTTGAGGCCCCAAGCGCCTCCTCGACTCTCCTGCGTTCGGTGACATCGATGACCGATGTGATGACCTGGACTACGTCGCCTTTGCTGTCCACAACGGGATAGGCACGAATCTCGGCGTACTGCAGGACGTTGCCGTGCTCGTCCCGATAGACGTGCTCGAGAATGCAGGGGCGTCCTGTCTTTCGCACTCGCTGCATGGGACAGGCCAACTTCGACACCTGACACTGTTTTTCCCTGTCCTGAAACAGTCTGCAGCACGGGGTGTCGGCGGAGAACCCGTCCTCAGTTGCAGCCGAATTGGCCTGTGTAATTGTGCAGTCGCCGGCGTCGGCTATGCAGAGAGGGAACGGAAGGGACTCGATGACGGACTGCGCAAGACCAGCCTCCCCGCCGCTTTCAGGAGTGGATCTCCGCTGTTTCATCAGGCTATTCGCCTTTTCCCTTACTCCACACCAGCCCCTAACCCTCGCGTCAATCAGGGAAAACCTGAATTCCCCCTTCGAAAAACCTTAGAGCCTGGCGGGGCCCTCCGGCGGAGTGCAGGGCGGCTCTTGAAGGCATAGATCGGACGTGTTAGCGTTGAGCGCACCGAAAATGACTTTCTACGTCATCCAGGTGCGCGCCGGTGAAGAGGACCGCTACCTGAAGCAGGCCGGCACTCACCTTTCCGAGCACGACCGACGGCTGCTGTGGCCCAGGCGGAACCTGCGCGTTCGGCGCGGAGGAGTGTGGCGGGATTCGGTGGCTCCGATCTTTCCCGGCTACGTCTTTCTCCAGGCCGAGGCCGTCGAGCCCGAGACGTACTGGAGCCTCAGGGGCGTACGGGGGTTCATCCGCTTCCTCAGGGACAACCAGGACATCCAACCGCTGGGCCCCAGGGACAGGGAGATTCTGCTGCACTTCCTAGGCTACGGCGAGATCGTGCAGCGCTCACGGGTGGTCTTCGATGAGCAGCGGCGCATCCGCGTGATCTCCGGACCTCTGAAAGGCCTGGAGGGACGAGTCGTCAAGGTGGATCGGCGAAAGGGGAGGGCTCGGGTCCGGCTGGAGCTGTACGAGGATTCTTTCTTCATCGATTTCGGCTTCGATTCCATTGAGCCCGCACGGGAAACGGAGCGTCCATGAGAGGCGGATGCGTTGGAGCCGAACTGCAGGGCCCGTGCCGTCCGTGCCGTGGCGGGCTTGGCCCGCTACGGTGTACAATAGAGCATCCATGGGCAGGCAGATACGGGTCCAGAAGTCCGCCCTGGCAGGACGGATCGCGAACACAGCGTTCTACGATCTGAAGAAGTACGTTCCCCAGGTGGGGGAGCTTCCGATCCTGGACCAGGAAAAGATGCGCGACATCATCCGCGAGGCCGCCCTCAACATCTTCTGCGACCTGGAGGAGAACATCGGCGAGTTCCTGCTGCGCATCGGGGCCATGAACCGCTCCCAGGTTCACGAGGTTCTGGCCGCCCAGCGCCGCGGGGACGGGCGTCTGTTCGGGGACATCGCCGTGGAGATGGGCTACATCGAGCAGGAGGCCATACAGAAGTATCTGCGCTCCCGCCGCGCCGGCGGTTGAGCCCGGCCCTCAGGGGAGGATCCGCATCCGCCTGGGGTAGCCGCTGAGGACCTCCGCCCCTCCATCGCGAACCGCCACCAGATCCTCCACCCGCACCCCGAAGCATCCCGGAAGGTAGATCCCCGGCTCCACCGAGAAGACCATCCCAGGGAGGGCGGGCGCCTGGGCCAGCGCGTCCACCGAGGGGGGCTCGTGCACTCCAACGCCGATTCCGTGACCGGTGCGGTGGGTGAAGGCGGCCCCGTAGCCGGCCCGCTCGATCACGGTCCGCGCCGCCCCATCGACGTCGCAGAGCCTCACCCCGGGCTTCACCGCCCGGATGCCCGCCCGATTTGCCTCCAGCACGGCGCGGTACACCGCCTCCCCCCCTTCCGGGATCTGCCGCCAGAAGAAGGTGCGGGTGATGTCGGAGCAGTAGCGCTCCAGCCGCACCCCCATGTCGATCAGGACCGCATCGCCCGGCGCAAGCACGCGGCCGGTCGGCTCGTGGTGGGGATTGCCGCAGTGCTCGCCGAAGGCCACGATCGGCGCGAAGGATGCCCCCTGCCCGCCCAGCTCCACGCAGAGCTCCTCGACCCTGCGGGCCAGCCCCGTCTCACTCACACCGTCGCGGATCTGCCGGCTCAGCTCCTCCACCACCCGGTCCGCCACATTCGCGGCCCTGCGGATGGCGTCGATCTCGCCGGCCTCCTTCTGCATCATCAGGCCGTCGATCAGGGATGAGGCATTCCAGAGCTCCAGGCCCGGCCTGCGTTCCAGCAGCGGAATCAGAAAGCGCGCCGGCCAGGTTCCGTCCACCCCCAGCTGACCGCCGGGAAGCGCCGCAACGAGGGCGGCCAGCGGATCGGAGCCGTCCCGGTGGTAGATCACCTCCACGCCCTGCGGCGCCGCTGGGGAGAACAGCTCGTTCAGGAACAGCCGCGGCGCGCCCTCTGCGGACACCAGGAGCGCCTGAAATCGTTCCTGGGGCTCCAGCCAGACCTCCAGCAGGTAGTACAGGTGGGCCGGGGAGCTCAGGATCAGGCTGCTGCGGCCGCCGCCAGGCAGAAGCCCCACCAGGCGGGAAAGCCGGGCTGCGTTCATGGGCACATGGTAGCGGGCCTGGGCCCCACGGCGCAAGGGCCGGCGCCGCCCCTACCCCTCGTGCAGATCGAAGCCCGCCTCCAGGGCGAAGCGAAGCGCTTGCACCCGGTCGTGCGCGCCCAGCTTGGAGTAGATGATGCTGACGTGGCTCTTGGCGGTCTGCTCGGCACGGAACAGGCTCTCCAGCTCCTCCACCTCGCGACTCGCCTGCAGGGTCCTGCGCACCTCTGCCGGACCCGCCTGGGCCGGGTTTCGGGCCCGCTTCAGGTGCCCCCGCAGCTGCGCTTCCTCAGGTGCAGGGAGGTCGATACCCGCCTCCATGTGATGATCGGGTTGGTGAGCGTGCAGCCCAACGTTCCCGGGTGGCACGAATTCCTGCCGGTCGGGCCGACCCACGCGGCGCGGCGGCCGCCTCCCCGGGGCACGCCGCCCCTCCGGCCAGCGGATCCGCCGTCCCCGGCGAGCGCCGTGAGAACGGCTCTCACAACCGCTGGCTTCGTTGTCAGTCGTCTTACCACGCCTGGACTTTCCACTCCCCAGGCGGTATAGTGAATCCACCCCGTGTCGGAGAGCGCATGTACGAGAAGATCGACAACCAGCGCCGCCTCACCCATGAGGTGGCGGATCGCATCCGCACCCTCATCCGCAGCGAGAAGCTGCGGCCGGGCGAGAAGCTGCCCAACGAGATGGAGCTCTGCCGCCTGTTCGGCGTGAGCCGCCCCACCGTGCGCGAGGCGGTCAAGTCGCTGGTCTCGCAGAACATCATCGAGATCGTCCGCGGCAAGGGCACCTTCGTGTCCAAGAACCCGGGCGTGGCCAGCGACCCCCTGGGCCTGGATTTTATCACCGACGACACCCTGCACCTGTCGCTCATCGAGGCGCGCCTGCTTATCGAGCCGCCGGTGGCCCGCCTGGCCGCAGAGAAGGCGAGCGATGCGGACGTGGAGCGCGTGGGCGCTCTGGTGCAGGAGATGGCCCAGGTCGTGGACAGGCACGCGGTGGACATGAGCACCGAGCTGGAGTTCCATCGCAGCATCGCCGCCGCCACGGGCAATCCGGTGATCATGCGGATCGTCCCGGTAATCCTGGACTCGATCATCAAGACCTACAAGGACTACCCGCGCACCAGCGAGGACCACCGCGAGGCCTTCCAGGAGCACGCGGAGATCTACAAGGGCATCCGGGGGCGGGATCCGGAGGCCGCCGCCGCGGCCATGCGGCGCCATCTTCAGAAAAGCTACGAACGCACCCTCCGCAAGCGCCGCAAACCCGCGCGCAGGGCGTAGGAGGGCGCCTCAGGCCGGGCTGCTTCCCTGCGACTGTCCCTTGCCGCTCCGGTCGGGATGCGTGGACCGGCGCTGGCGCACCAGGGAGTATACCACGGACAGGACGGCGATGCCGTAGAAGAACAGGGCGATGGGAGACTGGAAGAGGGTGGCCCAGTTGCCGTGGGACATGATCAGCGCCTTGCCCAGCTCCCGTTCCGCCAGGGGCCCCAGGATCACCCCCAGGATCATCGGTGCCGCCGCGAAGCCGTGCCTGCGCATGAAGTAGCCGATCACCCCGAACAGCAGCCCCACCAACATGTCGTAGACGCTGTTGCTGAGGGAGAAGGAGCCAAGGAAGCACAGGGCGAAGATGATCGGGAAGAGCACCGACAGCGGCACCTTGAGCACCCGGGGGAACACCCGCACGCTCAGGAGCCCCAGCCCCAGGATGAGGAACTGCGCCAGAATGAACCCCACGAACAGGGCGTTGATGATCTGGGGATTCTGCCGGAACAGCAGGGGTCCCGGGCGAACGCCGATCAACAGCAGCGCGCCCAGCATCACCGCCGTCACCACGTCCCCCGGAATGCCCAGCGTGAGCAGGGGCACCATGGCCCCGCCGGTAGTGCCGTTGTTGGCCGCCTCCGGCGCGGCCACTCCTGCCAGGTTGCCCTTGCCGAAGCTGTCCGGGTCCTTGGAGAAGCGCCTGGCCTCGTTGTAGGCCATGAAGGAGGCGATGGCGCCGCCGGTGCCGGGGATGATGCCGATGAAGGTGCCCAGGAACGAGCAGGGCAGGATCACCGTGAAAAGGCGCTTGAACTCCCCCCAGGTGGGAAGCACCCCCTTGATCTTCTGCTCGTAGCGCGGCAGCGCCTTGCCGACGTTTGCCAGCTCCGTGAAGATCTGCGAGATGGCGAACAGACCGATCAGCACCGGGAGCATGGGGAAACCGGTCATCAGGTTGGGAATTCCGAAGGAGAAGCGGGCGAAGCCGGTCAGCTCGTCGATGCCGATGGAGGCTATCAAGAGCCCCAGGAACCCCGACAGCAGGCCCTTCACCAGGGAGGCGGCGGACACGCTGGCGATCACGGTGAGCCCGAACACCATGAGCGCGAAGTACTCCTCGGGACCGAACTTGAGGGCAAAGCGGGCCAGCTGCGGAGAGATGAAGATCATGCACAGGGCGGAGACGATCCCGCCGGTGGTGGAGGCGATCGTGGCCACGCCGATGGCCTTGCCCGCCTGCCCCTTCTGAGCCAGCGGGTAACCGTCCAGCACCGTCGCAGCCGCCGAGGGCGTGCCCGGCGTGGAGATGAGGATGGCGGATATGGACCCGCCGTAGATGGCCCCGCAGAACATCCCGCTCAACATGATCAGCGCCGTAGCGGGCTCCAGGTAGTAGAGAAAAGGCAGCAGCAGGATGATCCCCACCGAACCGGTCAGCCCGGGAAGGGCTCCCACCACGATTCCGCCGGCCACCCCGATCAGCAGAAAGAGGAAGTGCGAAGGAGTCAGCACGTAAACCAGGCCTTCAAGAAGCGGCGACATGGGCTACCTCCGGATCACCACAGCTGGAACCTGGGAAGGGGAACCCGGAACACGGTGCGGAACACCACGTACAGGGTCACCGTGGTCACCACCGCCACCGGCACGATCCGGTACCACTTCCGCTCCCCGAAGATCAACATGGCCGCCGCCACGAACAGCGGCGTTGCCGCCAGGTAACCCAGAAGGCCGATTCCCTGCACGTAGAGAAAGCCCGCGCCGCCCAGGATCACGAAGCGGATCACGAACGGCCGGTCCACTCTCCTGGCAGCTCGGACGCCGCCCTGCCCTTCCGCCGGCTCCCTCTTCGCCGCCCGGGCTGCGCGCCGCTTGCGCACTCCCTGGACCAGCAGCATCAGCGCCAGCACGAAAAGACAGGCCGTGACGAACCGGGGAAACACCGTGGGCGATAGGGCGATGCTCTGCGGCGGGAAGGTGAAGGTCAGGAGGAAGAACATCCCTGCGAGGCACATGAACACGACGGCGAACACGATCTCGCTGACGCCCAAGGCGATTCTCTCCTCCAGAGGCGCCGCAGGCACACGAAGGGTGCCCGCGGCGCCGGCGATGCAGGAATCAGTACTGGTAGCGGTCTCCCAGCTTGTTGCTCTTCACGATCTCCTCGTACAGCTTGTCCTGCTCGACCACGAAGCGCTCGAAGTCCTCCAGGCCGATGTAGTCCAGGAGAAGCCCCGCCCGGGCCGCGAGCTTTTGGAAGTCCTCGTCCTCCATGCAGGCCTTGAAGGCGTCGTGGATGACCTTCTCCTTCGCCGGGTCCGTGCCCTTCAGGGCCGCAATCCCCCGCCACTGGCTCAGGGTGAAGTCCACGCCCTGCTCCACCGCCGTAGGATAGTCGGGGAACTCCGAGAGGCGCTCCGGGGCGAACACCGCCAGGCAGCGCAGCTGCCCCCCTTCGAGCTGGGGAACGCCCTCCGGCGGGCCGACATTGATGGCGTCCATGTGCCCACCCACGGCAGCCACAACCGTCGGCCCTCCACCGGCGTGGGGCACATGGTTGAACTTCACCCCGGCGGCTTTCTCGAAGGCCAGGATGATCATGTGCGTTCCGCCGCCGGCGCCGGCGTTGCCCACGTTGACCTGTCCGGGCCGGGCGCGGGCGTCGTCCAGCAGGTCCTTCAGCGTCCGATACGCGGAGCTCGCGGGAACGAGCAGCCAGCAGGGGGAGGTCACCAGGTTGATCACCGGCTCAAAGGTGCCCGTTTCGTAGGGGGTCTTGCTCATGTGCACCTTGGTGATCGAAGCGGTGGCCCATGCCACGAAGTAGTAGCCGTCGTTCTTCTTGCCCATCGCCTCGGCGTAGCCCGGGACCGCCCCGCCGCCGGGACGGTTGACCACGATCACCGGGGCCTTCAGATACTTGGGGAGCACCATCAGGAAGGTGCGGAAGGTCACGTCGGTGGAGCCCCCCACGCTCCAGGGCACCATCAGCTCGATCTCCCGGGAGGGGTAGCTTTCCTCCCGCTCCCCTTCGGCCCATGCCGCCGCTCCTGACAGGACCGCCAGGAGCGCCAGCACCAGGACCAACCGTACAGCCCTAGCCTTTTTCATCTTGGATCCTCCTTGCCTTCAGTCACAGCTCCAGTATCTCCGGACGGGACAGCACGTACCCGCCCACCTCTATCTTCATCTCCGGGAAGCTCACCGGCATCGTCAGCAGCCAGGGGCCCGACGAGACGGCCAGCATCGTGTCCTCGCTCTTCGTTCCGGTGATCGAGGGATTCCACGAGAAGCCCTGGTTCTCCTGGATCACCTCCTGGGTGTCGAAGTTCACCTTGTAGTCCCTGCCCGCATAGCCGATGGAGCCTCCCTGGTGATGCAGCTCGTACTCCTCCGCGAACCCGGTCTCCCGGTAGGCTTCGATCCCCTTCATAAACGCCTCGCGTGCGGGCCGCCCGGGGATGGTGTGGGCCATCATCGTGCAGTCGATCAGGACGCTGGCGTCGTACTTCTTGCGGATGTCCGCGGGGACCCTGCCGAACTGCACGAACCGGGTCAGGGAAACGATCAGCCCCTGGCGCCGCCCGTTGACGCACAGCATGGCGCGCCGCTCGATCTTCTTCTCCGTGGCAATGGGATGGCGGTAGCCCGAGATCCGCTCGTCGGCGGCGCAGAAGGTGGTGATGAAGTCCACCCGGTTCGCCCACAGCCGCTCGGCCAGCCTACCGATCACCGCACATTCCTTCTCCCCCGGCCTGATCTCCCGGGCCGCCTCCTCGACGGCCGCGGAGGTGAGACGGCCCAGCTCGCGGTAGCGCTTCACCTCCCAGGGGGTCAGAGAGTAGCGCAGCCGGTCCACCTCTTTGGACACCTCCCTGGCGCGGGGGAAGGCGTGATCGGCGCCCAGGGTCCCTGCTCCCGAAAGCTCCCGGACCAGCTCGACCTCCCGGTCCCGGTACCAGGGGAAGGAATGGATCCGGTAGCCCTGGTCCTCCAGCTTCTCCTCCCGCTCCATCCGGGGAGCTTCGATGTTGCTGCACACCACGTACTCCCCCTGCGGGCCGAGTAGCAGCCCCGCCACACCGAGCTCCATGGCGATGCTCACCACGTTCAGTCCCCCGGCCGTGAGCCACGAGAAGTTGGACTGGCGCTTCAGGTAGAGGGCGCCCAGCTCCAACTTCTCCATGAGACCCCGCAGGCGCCGCTTCTTCTCCTGAATCTCCGCTGCATTCACCATCCGCTGCCCCTGCCCCCACAGAATGAACCGACCACCCGCCGCCGGGACGCGCGGTTACACTATATGACGTAAGACGTCTGCCGTCAACTGTCTTTCGCGCGCGTCTTTCCCGCGATCCGGTCCGCCCCCGGTCCCTTGCACCGCGCACGGATGAGGGCTATCATGGCCCCCCATGGAGGCGCAGGGGATCCTGAAGTTCCTTACCACCGCCGGCACTCTCAAGAACCTGCAGCGCAGCGGCTGGCGGATGCGGGGCATCCTCGAGGCGGAAAGCATCGCCGACCACGCCTTTCGGGTGACCCTGCTGGCAATGGTGCTGGCGGACGCCCTGGAGGAGCGGGGACGGCGCCTGGACACGGAGCGGGTCCTGCGCCTGACGCAGCTGCACGAGATCGCCGAAGCGGAGCTCGGGGACATCCCCCAGCCGGCTTCCCGCTACCTTCCCACCCAGGTCAAGGAGGAGGCGGAGCGCCGGGCCGTCTCGGAAATGACCTCCTCCCTTGGAGCCCTGGGCCGGCGCTACGAGGCGCTGTGGCGGGAGTTCGAGGAGTCGCGCACGCCGGAGGCACGCCTGGTGCGGGCGGCAGACAAGCTGGAGATGCTGATCCAGGTGAGCGAATACGAGCGCACCGGCTACCGCTCGCTGGCCGATTTCTGGGAGGGCAAGGCCAACCGTCCCTTCTTCGAGGAGTTCCCCATCGTCGGGGAGATCGCGGAGCTGCTGGCCTCAGGGGCTTGAGCGGGGGTAGCCGAACGCCTCGAAGGCGAAGCGCCAGCGGCGGTAGACCTGCTCGCGCAGCCGCTCCTCCAGCGCGTGAGGGTTGGGAACGTAGGCGCTCTGCTCGCGTACGTACTCCTCCAGCCGGGCCCCGTGGTTGCGAAAACCATCCAGACCCAGCCGGTCGTGAATGGAGGCCACCGTGGCCAGGGGGTCCCGGATCAGGTCCGCGTAGGCCACCTCCGCCAGCGCTCCCTGGGGAATCAGGCTGCGCGCCTCCAGGTAGGCCCGCGTGGTCTCTTCGTACAGATCGAAGACCGCTTCCTGCAGCTCCTGGATGCCCGGCGGCTCCTGGACGCAGTACAGGGGCAGCACCCGGGTGAGGAAGTGCCACTTGGAGCGGTAGACCTCGTAGGGGTTGCGGTGCACGAACACGAACTGCGCCCGGGGGAACATCTCCAGCAGCAGCCGCACCCTGGCCGTGTTGGCCGGGTTCTTCAGCAGCAGCCGCCGGCCCCCTGAGGCGAAGGTGAGCTTCCGCAGCAGCTTCAGGTAGGCGCGTTTCCATTCCGCCACGATGCGCCGCTCCACTCCCTTGAAGCTGACGAAGCGATGATAGCGGCGGATGTTCCGCGGGAACATCCAGGCGTTGTAGTAGGCGTAGGGGGTGAGCGCCCCCAGGGCGTACTCCTCCTCCTGGGGCAGCTCCGGGCTCATCGGCACGTTGTCCATGGGCCGGGTGGGAGGCAATGAGGCCGCCAGGATCGGCCGCACCACCTCGCGCGCGGCCAGGAACACGCTGGGAACCATGCACTGATACGTGGTGGCGTGGCCGAAGGAGGAGTCCAGCGACAGCAGGTGATGGAGGTAGGTGGTGCCGCTGCGCCAGAAACCGATCAGGAACAGGGGGTCCCCGGCGAGCTCGGTGCGGGCGATGCGGCGCCCGTAGAGGATCTGCTCCCAGGGATAGAAGCTGCGGGCAAAGGCGCCCATGGCCAGCGAGTAGGCCAGACGGAAGAGATAGCGCAGACCCACCCGGAACCCGTTCTGGACCAGCAGCCGCAGGGTGTTGTCCAGATGGGCGCCCGCCAGGGGCTCGTGGCTGACCTGAAAGATCCCGCCCCGCAGTCTCACCGCCCGCCTCCCGAATCTGACCCGTTCTCTAAGGTAGAGGCTATTCTGCCCGCCTCCTCTCCTGCTGTCAACTCGCCGGACCTGCGAAGGGCGGCCGGGTTGCCCCCCACCCGCCGGGGCGCTACATTGGCTCATGAGCACAGCCGCCGGGTACCCTCACAATCCCGCCGAGGGACAGCGACCGGCGCCAGTCCGCGAGGACGACCCCGCCAGGCTGCCCCTCCTGGTCCGGCAGGCCCGCGCCGCCGGGCACCGCTGGGCCGCCCTCTCCTGCGCCCGGCGCGGAGCCATCCTCCGCCGGGCGGGGCAGTTCGTCGTGGCGCAGGCCGACAGGATCGCAGACACCATTTCCGCCTGCACCGGCAAGACGCGCATCGACGCGCTGAGCACGGAGGTCATCCCCGCTGCGGTGGCCGCTCCCTACTACGCCCGGGAGGCGGCACGGGTGCTCCGGCCCCGGCCCCTGCGGGGAGGATCGCTGCTGTTCGCCAACAAGGTTCCGGTGCTGCACCGGCTGCCCTTCGGAGTGGTGGGCATCATCACGCCGTGGAACTATCCCTTCGGCATTCCCGTCCAGGAGGTGTTGATGGCTCTGGCCACGGGAAACTCCGTGCTTCTCAAGGTCTCCACCCAGGTCCAGCCGGTGGGCTCGCTGATCGGCCAGATGCTGCAGGCCGCCGGGCTTCCCGCGGGAGTGTTCACCCCGGTGGACCTGCCGGGCGCGACGGCGGGACGGGGAATGATCGATTCGGGCATCGACAAGCTGTTCTTCACCGGTTCGGTGGCGGTGGGCAAGGAGCTGATGAAGCTGGCCTCCGGGCGGCTGTTGCCCCTGGCGCTGGAGCTGGGAGGGAACGACGCCATGATCGTCCTGGACGATGCGGACGTGGAGCGGGCCGCCTCCGGCGCGCTGTGGGCGGGGCTGTCCAACAGCGGGCAGTCATGCGCGGCGGTGGAGCGTGTCTACGTAGAGGAGCGCGCCTACCCGGCGTTCATGGAGGCTCTGAGCCGCCGCGTCCGCAGCCTCAGGCAGGGACCGGACAGGGATTACAACGTGGACCTGGGATCGCTGGCCAACCCCAGGCAGCTTCAAACCGTGCGCAGGCACCTTGAGGACGCCCTGGCCAGGGGCGCCCGGATCGCCGCACAGTCGGGGCCGCTGCCCGCTGCGCCCGGCGCGCCCGGGCACGCCCCCGCCGCCCCCCCCGGGGGCGCGCGGGTGTTGGCCCCCGGGGGGGGGGGAAATTTTTGCGGCCC
>CAZBDU010000025.1:0-58820 GCA_964490725.1 uncultured Spirochaetaceae bacterium
GCGCAGGGCCGGCGGTGGTGCGCGGGCCCCCGGCCCGGGGAACGGGGCGTGTCGGCCGGCTGCGGGCAGGGCGGCCCGGCGCCGCGGTCCGTTCTCCAGGCGGGCAGCCGGCCCCTGGTCAAAGCCGCAAATCCTGGCTACGATTCCCAAGCGGGCATCATGCGTGCAGGAGGAGAAGATGAGCAGTCCGGTCTGGTTTGCAGCGCTTCCGGAGGACAGCACCGTAGCAGAGCGCATCCGCGCCACGGAGTTGATCCTGGATGCCTGCGGGATCGATCGCGTAGTGGCGGAGGCGGACCGGACCGCCGTCAAGATCCACGTGGGCGAGAAGGACAACGTCACGCACCTGGCCCCGGAGGTAGTGCGCAGCGTCGTGTCCAGAATCAGCGCTCTGGGGGCAAGCCCCTTTCTCACTGAGACCTCAACGCTGTACAGGGGTGCTCGCAGCAACGCCGTGGATCACCTGATTCACGCCTTCTCGCACGGCTTCACCTACGAGAATACCGGGGCTCCGTTCGTCATGGCCGACGGCCTGTCGGGGAACACCGAGATCGAGATCGAGATCCCCGGCATCCTGTTCAGCAAGGTCAGCGTGGCCCGGGAGGTGGTCCTTGCCGACTCCCTGGTGGTGGTGAGCCACGCCACCGGGCACGTGGGCATGGCCTTCGGGGGCTGTCTGAAGAACCTGGGCATGGGGCTTTCCAGCCGTATGGGCAAGCTCCGGCAGCACTCGTCAGTGAAGCCGTACGTGGAGGCGGCCACCTGCACCCTGTGCCGGAAGTGCATCAAGTGGTGCCCGGAGGAGGCCGTCGTGGAACGCGACGGCAAGGCGGCGATCCTGGCCGAGGCCTGCATCGGCTGCGGAGAGTGCCTGGCGGTGTGCCGCTTCGGGGCCGTGCAGTACAACTGGGGGGTGGAGTCGGCGCAGCTGCAGAGGAGCGTGGCCGAGCATGCCCTGGGAGTGGTGGTGGACAGGCGCGACAAGTGCCTGTTCCTCAACTACCTGGTCGACATGACGCAGCACTGCGACTGCATCGGGGAAAGGCAGGAGCCGATTCTCCCGGACATCGGCCTCCTGGCCTCCAGGGACCCCGTGGCGGTGGATCAGGCCACGGGGGATCTCACGCGCGAGCGTTCCGGGGGCACCCTGGCCGAAAAGGCCTGGCCCGGGATGGACGGGACCGTCCAGCTTGCCCACGCAGAATCCATCGGCCTGGGCTCGCGCAGCTACGAGCTTGTGAGCGTAGGGATCGCCGGCCGCACGGGTGGCGGCGCCGGACAGGCGGCCGGCCGCCGCAGCTGAGGGGCCCGCAGGCGAGGCGGGCGGGCCGGACCAGGCCCGGCCGCTTCGGGCGCTTGGGGTTTTGCGGTTGACAAGCAGGCAGCACTTGCCTTATCATTTGGGACGTAGAAAACGTTTTCTATAGGAGGCAGGCAATGGCACGAAAGGAGCGATGGGAGAACATCTTTCCCGCCATCTGCGTTCCGTTCAACGATGACTACTCCGTGGACGAGAAGGAGCTGCGCCGCTACGTCCGGTGGCTGGCCTCCTTCGATCTGATTGACGGCCTGGTCTGCAACGGCCACACCGGGGAGATCACTTCTCTGAGCCCCGAGGAGCGGCGCCGCGTCACGGAGATCATCGCCGATGAGGTGGGGGACCGCGTGGTGGTGGTCTCCGGCGTTTCGGCGGAGGGTACCCAGGAGGCCGTGGCGCACGCCCGGGACGCCCAGAAGGCCGGCGCGGACGGCATCCTGCTGATGCCGCCGCACAACTGGCTGCGCTTCGGCATGAAGCAGGAGGCGGCGCTGCGCTTCTTCCAGGACGTGGCGGAGGGGATAGACATCGGCATCATCATCCACCTGTACCCCTTCGGCACCAAGGCGTTCTACCCCGTGGAGACGGTCATCCAGATGTCCCGGATTCCCAACGTCAAGACCCTGAAGATGGGCACGCGCCACATGGCGCTCTACGAGCGGGACATCCGCCTCCTGCGCCGGGAGGCCCCTGAGATGACCATCCTGACCTGCCAGGACGAGTTCATCGTCTCCTCGCTGTACGTGGGCGTGGACGGAGCCCTCATCGGCTTCGGCTCCTGCATCCCCGAGCTGATCACCGACGTCTGGCGGGCCGCCAGGGAGAACGACTTTCCCAGGACGCGGGAGCTGCAGGAGCAGATCTTCCCCATGGCCGAGGCGATCTACGGCATCGGAGAGCCTTCCGGCGACGCCCACGCCCGCATGAAGGAGGCGCTGCACCAGCGGGGGGTCTTCCCCTCGGCCTTGATGCGGCCGCCCATCCTTCCCCTTTCGGAGGAGGAGAAGCGAAAGGTCCGGCTTGCGGTGGACAACCTGGAGATCCGGGTCCCCGCGGCCTACCAGCGCGAATCCTCCCGGGTGTGAGACCCGCGGCGGCAATGGGGAAGGCACCCGTCCGGCGGCAGCCGTTTTCCACCGGCGGCGCCGGCGATATGTCGAGACCAAAATTCAAGGAGGTAGCAGTGAAGAGGAACATCTTCGTCGCAGCGGGAATCGTGGCCTTGATCCTTCTGGCCGCACCGCTGTTCGCTGCGGGGCAGAAGGAGGCAGCTCCGGCCCCGCAGGCGGAGCAGCCCATGAAAGCGGAGGCCTCCCAGCCTCTGCAGGCCGTGGACCTGAAGTTCGGCGCCATGCCGATCGGATCGTCCTGGTACGTGTACGCAGCCACCATTACGAAGCTCCTGGAGAGCGTGCTGCCGGAGGGCTCGGTGGTGGAGGTGGTGCCGCAGGGCGGCGGGATCGCCAACCCCCTGGCTGTGTCCCAGGGCAAGGCGGACGTGGCCCTGTCGAACGTGGCCACCGCCAAGTGGGCGTACGACGGCATCCAGATGTACCAAGGCCGCCAGGCCAAGAACATCCGCGCACTGGCCGGAGGTCTGAACAAGGTGTACGCGGTGGTGCTGCTTCGCAACGAGTTCGTGGCCAAGACGGGCCTGGACTCCCTGGAGAAGATCATGGAGGCGAAGTACCCGGTCCGCGTGATCATGAAGCCGGAGGGCTCCCTGGCGCCGCCGGTGGCGCGCATGATCCTGGATCAGTACGGGGTCACTCCGGACATGATCAAGCAGTGGGGCGGCTCCGTCACCCAGGTCTCCGGCGGCCAGATCCCCTCGCTGGTCCGTGAGGGACGGGCGGACCTGTGGTTCGACGTGGTGCCCCCCGGACACCCGGCGGTGACCGAGGGGATGCTCACCGCGGATCTGCGATTCTTGAGCCTGCAGGACTCCACCACCCAGGCTCTGAGCAAGTTCGGGCTCAAGCCGGACGTCATTCCGGCCGGAGCCTTCGCCAATCAGAACGAGCCCGTGAAGACGGTGATGCCGGGGACGGTGATCATCGCCCGGGAGGACCTGCCCGACAACGTGGCCTACGAGGTCACCAAGATCATCTGTGAAAACAAGGACGAGCTGGTCGCGGCGCACGCTTCGATCAAGCCGTTCGAGCCCGAGCAGGCCTGGACCGAGGGCAACACCGGGGTGCCGCTGCATCCTGGCGCGGCTCAGTACTACCGGGACAAGGGCTGGATGAAGTAGCGCAACAGGAGGAGGAAGGGGCCTTCCTCCTCCGCTCTCTCGTTTTCCCGTGCCAGAACGCCGATCTGCCTGTACAATAGGGCAGTCGCCATCACGTGCAAGGAGTGCCCGCGGTGAAGCTACGACCGCTCGGCGGCAAGAGCGGGGAGACTCAGCCCGAGCCGGCCCGGCCGGCACCGGCGGAGGAACAGGGACGCGACCCGCTGCCGATCCAGGTCTTCCAATTCATCCTCTCCGCAGGTTGGATCGCCTTCCAGATCTACATCGTTGTGCGGCCGCTGGTGCCGATGGTGCAGCGGCCGCTGCACGTGATGTTCGCCGTGGCGCTGGTCTTTCTCTTCCGCCCGCTTCCGCTCACCGGGGCGGCCCGCACCGTGAGCCGGGGGGTGGACCTGCTGCTGGCGGCGATTCCCCTCTTCATCGGCGTCTACTTCCTCCAGAACGAGCAACGCCTGCTGACCCGCATCGTCTTCATCGACCCGGTGTTCCCCATGGACATCGTGCTGACGATCGTTCTGGTGCTGCTGCTGCTGGAGGCCACCCGGCGGACCGTCGGCTACAGCCTGTTCTTCGTGGTGTTGGCCTTTCTGCTCTACGGCTGGTTCGGGTACCTGCTGCCGAGCTGGCTCAACTTCGACGGCATCTCCCTCAACGACTACGTGGAGCTGCTCTTCCTGGGGGACAGCGGCATCTTCGGCATCCCGGTGGAGACCTCGCTGCGCTTCGTGTTCTACTTCGTGCTCTTCGGGGCCATCTACTCGGCCGTGGGCGGCAGCCGCCTGCTGGTGGAGTTGGGCCTGAAGATGACCCGCAAGCAGAAGGGGGGGGCCGCCAAGGCGGCGGTGATCGCCTCCAGCCTCATGGGGACCGTGAGCGGCAGCGCCGTGGCCAACGTGACCACCACCGGCGTGTTCACGATTCCCTTCATGATCCGCTCGGGCTACACCCGGGTGATGGCCGGGGCGGTGGAGGCGATCGCCTCCACCGGGGGGCAGCTCATGCCGCCCATCATGGGGATCGGGGCTTTCGTCATGGCGGAGCTGCTGGGAGTGCCGTACCTGCGCATCGCCCTGGCGGCGGTGCTGCCGGCGCTGTTGTTCTACCTCTCGCTGTTCTTCCTCATCGACTTCTTCGCCCGGCGCCGCGGAGTCGGGGTCATGACCCTCGATACGGAAACGGCGCAGACCCGGATCTGGCCGCTGGCCCACATGTTCGTTCCCCTGGCCGTGGTGGTCTTCTACATCGTCCGGGGCTTCACGCCCACCATGGCCGCCCTCTGGGGGTGCGCGGCGGCGCTGGTGATGAGCTTCCTGAGGAGAGCCACCCGGCTGGACCTGTCCAGGGCGGCCAGGATCGTGCTGGCCACCGGACGGCAGGCCTCCGGGGTGGCCATCCCCATCGCGGCCATAGGCATCATCATCGGCGTGGCCATCCAGTCCAACCTGGCCCTCAAGTTCTCCAGCAAGCTGATCCAGATCAGCGGCGGCACCCTGATCGGGTCGCTGTTCTTCATCATCCTGGGCTGCATCATCCTCGGCATGGGGCTGCCCACGGTGGCCGCCTACATCATGGGGGCGGTGTTCTTCGTGCCCCCGCTTCTGAAGTTCGGCTTCATCCCCCTGGCGGCGCACTTCTTCGTCTTCTACTTCAGCATTCTCGCTATGGTGACCCCGCCGGTGGCGCTGGCTTCGTTCACCGCCGCGGGGCTGGCCGAGGGCAACGTCACCCGGACGGGGGTGCGCGCCTTCGTCCTCAGCCTGGTGGCCTTCATGATCCCTTTCGTCTTCATCTTCAGGCCCACCCTGCTGTGGGAGGGCTCCCTGGGGCCGATCCTGGAGCGGGCCGCCTACTCAGCGGTGGGCGTGATCGCCTGGGCGGCGGCCATCGCGGGCTTCATGGGCCGCAGGCTCTCCATCCTGCCCCGGCTGGCGCTGGGCGCCGGCGCCCTGGCCATCCTGCTTCCCACCGGCCGGCCCGCCACCTACGGGGCGCTGGCCCTCGTGGTGCTGGTGTTCGTGCTGGTGATGGTGCTGCCCCTGCTGCGCCGGGACCGGCAGGCGGCGGGCAGTCGCGGGGGACCGCAGCGGTGAGGGAGGCGCGGGAGGCGGCGGCGGGTGGTCTGCGGGTCCTCCCGGAGGGTCGCGGATGGGACGCCTGAGGCACCCGGGCTTCCGGGGAGTGGCTCCCACCGGCAGTACCTACTCCACCGCGGTGGAGACCGCCCCGGGCCGGCTGCTGTTCGTCTCCGGACAGCTGCCGGTGGACCGCGAGGGAAAGGCCGTAGGCGGGGACAGCATGGAGGCCCAGGCCGTGCAGGTGTTCGAGAACCTCAAGACCGTCTGCGCCGAGTGCGGCGTGGGGCTGGATCGAATCGTGAAGCTGAACTTCTACGTGGCGGACCTGCGGCGTTTCGGCAAGGTGCGGACGGTGCGCGAGGTGGGAGGCCTGTACACTCCTTTACTCAGGAACGCATTGCACCATTGCCCCCTGAGCTGTCAACCGTTCCGCGCTCCCGGATGCAAAGCAGGCGGGCCGCCTCCGCCGTTGTTCCAAGGGGATGATCGTTCCGAGCCCCGCCTCCGCCGCCCCCCACCCACCGCCGGGCCGGCAAACCCTGTGGGGCGATCCCCTGGCCGAGCGGGCCCGGCTGCGCTTCGGGGTCCGCTATCTGTACCCCATCCAGCGGTTCGTGATGGCCAACATCCTGGAGGGCAGGGATCAGCTGGTGATCCTGCCTACCGGGGCCGGCAAGTCCCTGTGCTTCCAGCTGCCTGCGGAGCTGCTCGGCGGTGTAACCCTGGTGGTGGTGCCTCTCAGGGCGCTGCTGCGGGAGCTGGTGGACCGCTCGCTGGCCTGCGGCATGGCGGCGGCTTCCGTTGTGGGCGGGCAGAGCCGGGAGGAGCGGGAGCGGGTGCTACTGGCGCTCCGCCGGGGCCGCCTCCGGCTGCTGTTCACCACCCCGGAAAGCCTGGCGAGCCGGCAGCTGCGCGGCCGGCTGCGCGAATGCGGGGTGGAGCACCTGGTGGTGGACGAGGCGCACTGCGTGGCCGAGTGGGGGGACACCTTCCGCCCGGCCTACCGGCGGCTGGGCGAGATCGCCGCCGGCCTGGCGCCGGTGCGCCTCAGCGCCTTCACCGCCACCGCCGGGCCGGCGGTTCTGGCAAGGGTGCGGGAGGTGCTGTTCGCCGGCCGGGACCCGCTGCTGGTGGAGGCGCCGGCGGACCGTCCCAACATCCGCTACGAGGTGCTGCCCGTGCTCTCCCGCGGCCGCGCCCTGGAAGGGCTCCTGGTGGAGGCGGCGCGCCCGGCCCTGGTGTTCAGCCGTAGCCGCGCCGGGGCCGAACGGGCGGCCCGGCTGCTGCTCAGGCGCTTCCCCGACCGCGAGTGCCGTTTCTACCATGCCGGACTGTACGCCGCCGAGCGCCGCGAGCTGGAGGGGTGGTTCCGGCGCTCCGCCGCGGGGGTGCTCGCTGCCACCTCCGCCTACGGCATGGGGATGAACAAGCCGGACATCCGCACGGTGGTGCACGTAGACCTGCCTCCCTCTCCGGAGGCCTACCTGCAGGAAACCGGCCGGGCGGGCCGGGACGGGGGGCCCGTGCGGGCGGTGCTGCTTTTCTGTCCGGAAGAGCTGCGCCGCGGCCAGGCCATCCGCGAGGAGACCGGGCGGCGCCGTTTCCAGCAGCTTCTGGGCTACGCCGGCATGCGTACCGGCTGCCGCCGGGCCGCCCTCCTGGCCTTCCTGGGCCAGGACTCCCGCGGCTGCCCGGGCTGTGACCTCTGCGACGGCCCAGCGATGGCCGCCGCCGAGGGGCTCGAAGAGGTCCTCTCCTTCCTGACCCGGCAGCGCCGCCGCTTCACGCCCCGGCAGGCAAGGCTCATCCTCCTCGGCCGCAGCAGCTACGACACGGTTACCGAACGGCTTCAGAGGACCCCCGGGTTCGGCCTGCTCAAGGGCTGGCGGGAGGAGGACATCGAGGAGGGGCTCTCGGCCCTCCAGCAGGCGGGGCTGCTGCGGGTTGCCCGCCGCGGCCCGTGGAAGGGGCTGGCCTCCGTCCCGAGTCACCCTCGGGATCGGGGCGTCCCCAGGCGGCGGCTGCCGGGATGAACGGCCGGCACGGCAGGCGGTCCCGGCTCTGGCGTGGCAGGCAGCCCGGCCCGGCAGGCGGCCCCGTCCGAGCCGGCACCTCCGGCCGCCCGCCCTACACCGATTCTGGTCTGATCCTGCTATTTCCAAACCGGCTGCCCGGGCATGAGATTGGATACATAAAGTGATGGAGGTGGGCAGGCCGAATGCCGTGAATCCATCCTATCCGCTTGAATCCCTCGAACCCCGTCTTCTGCTTTCCGGAAACGAATTGGCGGATGAAGCCGTCGCCCCGACGGCTTCTCCATCGGATACAGCCACCTTACTCCCCGAGAGCCAGGCGGGCGAGGAAACAACGCTTTCCGATCAGAAGGTCTGTTCATACGATCCGGAAGCCCGGCTTTCGGACCTCTTCGCCACCGACGAGGCGAGTTCTGACACGGTGGAATCGGGGCAGGATGGAGAAGTGGGAGGCCCCGGCTGAGGAGGAGCAATCGCGGGCTTTGGGCCCCAGTCTCATACCACCGATGCCGACACACCGCCGAACAGCCCTGCTCCGACCCCAAGCGAGGGAACAAACACCACGGATGAGCTGGTTGAAACGCTGGACGCGGCGCAGCCGCCTCCGAGACAGGGCGGAAGTCCCTCTGATTCCGAGGGGCTTCACAAGAACGATCCCGTCTTTCCCGGCGAAAGCGACTGCCTGAAGGCCGCTGCAAGCGCGCAGGAGCAGGAGCCGGCCAGCGAGCTGACCCGAGAGGATCTCGATCCGATCGTCGCGGAAGCCAGGAGCCGATGGGCCCGATCCGGATTGGCCGGCGGTTCCGGCCTGGAGCTCCTCGCCAAGACCCAATTCGAAACAACAGATCTCGGGGCCGGGGCCCGGGCTACACGAGCGGTTCCACCGTCATGATCGACGCCAACGCCGCCGGCCATGGCTGATATGTCGACTCCATGGCGATCGCAGAGATTTCAGATTAGCCGCGCTCCCGGCGCGTTGGCGGGATCTGCGCCGGCAGGTTCGGCAGGCCTGCTCAGCCGGCCCGGCGTTCCTGGAGCTGCGTGGTCCTGCCATTCTGGAGCCGAACGCTTCCGGTGTCCAGCAGCTCTTTGCGCTCCTGGAGGTTCTGCATCACTGCGCTTCGCGCTCGCTCCATTCCGAGAAACTCGGCGAATCCGGGCAGTCCCGACTCGAGCTTCGAGGCATCGGTCATCTCGGTGCTCCCGTCGCGCGATCTGCACGCGAACCTCATCTCCACCGACGGTCGGAGTCGGGTGCCGGGAGCCATATGGATGGTACGAGCTCGGGCTGGAAGATGCGGTGCACCCGCGAGTGCTGGCCATGATCGAGGAAGACCTGGCCGCCGGTCCTAGCCTAGCTGAACGGCTCACCCGCCCCACGGTGTAGTTCAAAATACCCCAATGGGGTCATTCCGGCCGGCGCAACCACGAGACTAGAATATAGGTGCAGGAATAAGAAGTGAGGAGCGAAAAAGTGAAGAGACTAATGGTGCCAGTGGTGTTGCTGTCCCTGGCCTTGGCAGCCTACGGGCAGGCGGTCAACATTCAACAGATCAAACCGTCCGAGATTGATCTCAGCAAGGTCGACCTCTCCAAGGTGGCTTTCTACTTCAACGGTCCGATCCAGCTCTACGTGACGGGGATCGACTACGAGGGGACGGACTATTCGGCGGTGCTCAACTATACAGGCGGGGACACTATCGAGGTGGAGACGCCTCAAGTGGTGACCACCGAGGGCAAGCCGCAGTCGGTGGATCTGAGCACGGCCAAGCTCAGCGTTAGCCGTGAGGGGGTACGGCTCAGCGACGTACTGGTCGATGGGGCCCGCTACTCGGGGGTGCTGACGGTGACTGCGAACAACGAGTTGGCCGTGCAATCGCTGCAGCGGGGCCAACAGGTAACGGCCAGCGCCATGACGCTGGAGCAGCTCAACGGGCAGATAGCCCAGCTCAAGCAGGAGATTCAGCAGAAGGACCAGCGCATCGCCCGGCTCAACAGCCAGCTCGCGCAGACCACCGTCGAGGGGCAGGTGAGGGAGCTCAGGAATCAGGTCAGCCAACTGGAGGACCAGGTGACCCAGAAGAATGCCCGCATCGCTTCACTGGAGAGCCAGGTAAAGACGATCCAGGGCGAGAGCTGGCAAACGGCTTCCGGCCGGCTCACACGGACGCTGAGGCTCGGGTTTGACAATGGAACCGCGGCGTTCGGCAGCTGGCAGGCCAGTCGGTATTCGGTCGCTCAGACCTCCGCCGCCGATCTGTACGCCAAATTCACCATTCCCCAGAAGCAGGACTACGGGCAACTGCTCTATACCTTCACCGGTAGAGCCGCCGGCAGCGGCTGGCGGGGTTTCGGCCTGCACTTTCTGGCCTCCGGAGCAGCCACAAGCAGGGGCTATGGGTACGGGCGTTCGTACCTGGTGTGGGTGACGCGGCACGAGGCCCACTACGAGAGCCCGAAGACCTACGTTCAGCTGTACCGTTCGTACGACGACGTCCACATGGTCGAACTGGCCAGCATGGCGGTGGACGCCTCCATGGCGACCAGCAACGACGTGGGCGTGTACGTCAACCGGGGCGACAAGACAATCACCGTGATCCTGAATGGCAAACGTGTTCTCTCCTACCAGGACAAGGATCTGCTGACCGGTGACGAAGTGGCAGTCCGCGCGCTGGGCACGGTCACGGTCGAAAACCTGCGGATCAAGACGGAGTAGCGCGGCATCCAAACAAGGGTCGGGTCCTTCGTTCGAAATCGTGGCGCACGGGCTCGACCCAACCTCTGTTCTCGAGTACTCCTCCGGGCGGTGAAGTGGGCAGGCTGAAGTCTTGTCAGCCCACCGTTTCATCGTGCTTTCTGGGTCTGAGCGTCTTGCGTCGCTTGTTCTTCTTGTCCGCCGGCGGGAAACAGGGGGGACCGCAAAGGTCCCCCTTTCTTGTGTCCGCTGCAGGGGACCTACTCACCACCTTGGTATCGCCTCAGAACCAGGATTGCCGCCTCTCTTCGGCCCCTGGACGACGAGGCGTACGCCCTGCAAAGCGCCAGGGACAGCATCACCAACGTGCTGCTCCACAACCAGTCGCTGGTTCGGGTCGCCCGGATCGTACCGGCTTGACGACGGAACCCTCCACGTTCTCGACAGCCTTGACTCCTGGGCCGCTTTCACCGCCGCTAACTCCGGCTCCCGGATCATCCGGGGTCGTATTGCCGACAAGGACGGTGGTTTTCCCTGATGGAGCTCTTCTCGCTTCACGCCCCGCCCGCGGTCCAAGAATTGAACCGCGCGGACGGCTCACAGGGAATCACGAAATCAGGACGCAGGGGGAGGGCGGCCTGCCGGACGTCGTCGTTGCAGGCATCGAGGGCGGGTCTGATGTTCTGGGCGGCGACGTCCGGGGGGATGCCCGCCCACACGCCCACGACGCTGCGGAAGATGACCCTTCAAAGACTGGAGAGTCCTGCCTGCCAGGCTCCGTTGCTCTTCCCGGTTGTCCGCCACCAGCACCACCCCCACCCCACTCCACCCCACCAACGTTGTTGCAGGCCCTCCCCTCCTGTGCTACAATAGCCTGGCCTGTGATCAGTGCAGCCCGAGGCTTTCTGCCATCTCAACCTACGGCAAGACATGAAGGAGCGAGGCACTTGGACGGTCAGTTTGAGGAGCTACTTGTGCAGTGGCAGGACAGGAAGGGAAGCGTCATCCCCCTGCTGCAGCGCACTCAGGACATATACGGATACCTTTCCCGGGAGGCCATGGAGCGCATCGCCGGCGCCCTGGGGGCCTCTCCGGCGGAGATCTACGGCGTGGCGACCTTCTACGCCCAGTTCCGCTTCCAGCCGCGGGGCCGGCACACCGTGAAGGTCTGCCACGGCACCGCCTGCCACGTGAACGGCGCCGACGGCCTGGACACGGCGGTGAGCACCGAGACCGGCGTGGAGGCCGGCCAGACCACCGAGGACGGGCGCTTCACCGTGGAGACGGTGGCCTGTCTGGGCTGCTGCTCCCTCTCGCCCGTGGTGATGATCGACGGCGAGGTGCACGGCAGGCTCACCGGGGACCGGCTGCGCAAGACCCTGCGCAAGGTGGCGGACTGATGGCGGCCCCGGAGCTGGTGGTAGGGTTGGGCTCCTGCGGGATCGCCTCAGGGGCCCGCCAGGTCTACGAGGCGCTGGAGCGGGAGCTGGCCCGGCGGGAGCTCGACGTTCGCCTCTCGCCCACGGGGTGCATGGGCGTCTGTCACCGGGAGCCGCAGGTGGAGGTTCGCCTCCCGGACGGCACGAGCTACCTCTACGGGGACCTGGACCCGGAGAAGGTGAGCCGGGTGGTGGAGCAGCACCTGGTGGGCGGCGTCCCGGTGGAGGAGTGGCTGATCGACCGGAACTGCGACTACCTGGCGAAGCAGAAGAAGATAGTCCTGGCCAACTGCGGGGTGATCAACCCCGAATCCATCGACGACTACCTGGCGGTTCAGGGCTACCAGGCGCTGCGCAAGGCGCTCACCGGGATGAGCCCTGCGGAGGTGGTCGAAGAGGTGAAAGCCTCGGGCCTCAGGGGCCGGGGAGGGGCAGGTTTCCCCACCGGGCTGAAGTGGTCCTTCGCTCAGGCGGCCGCGGGAGCCAAGAAGTACGTGGTCTGCAACGCCGACGAGGGGGACCCCGGGGCGTTCATGGACCGGTCCCTGCTGGAGGGGGACCCTCACGCTGTCCTGGAGGGCCTGGCTATCGCCGCCTACGCTGTGGGGGCCGACGAGGGGTACTTCTACGTGCGGGCCGAGTATCCCCTGGCGGTACGCCGGCTGGAGCTGGCCATCCGGCAGGCCGAGGAGCGCAACCTCCTGGGAGAGCGAATCCTGGGCACGGAGTTCTCCTTCAACGTGCACGTGAAGGAGGGCGCCGGGGCCTTCGTCTGCGGCGAGGAGACCGCGTTGATGGCCTCCATCGAGGGCAGGCGGGGGATGCCGCGCCTCAGGCCGCCCTTCCCGGCGGCGAGCGGGCTGTGGGGGTGCCCCACCAACATCAACAACGTGGAGACCCTGGGAAACGTGCCCGCCATCATCCGCGGAGGCGGGGCGCAGTACGCCAGGCTGGGCACCGAGAAGAGCAAGGGCACCAAGGTGTTCGCCCTGGCCGGAAAGATCCGCTGCGGGGGGATGATCGAGGTGCCCATGGGGATCTCCTTAAGGGAGGTGATCTACGACATCGGCGGTGGGATCAAGGGGGACCGCCGCTTCAAGGCCGTGCAGCTCGGCGGCCCTTCCGGCGGCTGCATCCCGGAGCGCCTTCTGGACGTGCAGGTGGACTACGATTCGGTGACCGCCACCGGGGCCATCATGGGCTCCGGGGGGATGGTGGTGATGGACGAAACCACCTGCATGGTGGACGTGGCCCGCTACTTTCTCAGCTTCACCCAGAGTGAGTCCTGCGGCAAGTGCACCTTCTGCCGCGTGGGCACCAAACGGATGCTGGAGATCCTGGAGCGGATCACCCGCGGCGAGGGCCAGATGTCGGATCTGGAACGGCTGGAGGATCTGGCCGCCAAGATCAAGGTGTCCTCCCTCTGCGGGCTGGGACAGACCGCTCCCAACCCGGTGCTGACCACCCTGCGCTACTTCCGCGACGAGTACGTGGAGCACATCCAGAACAGGCGCTGCCCGGCCCTGCAGTGCAGGCCGCTGATCCGCTACCAGGTGGTGGAGGAGGCCTGCACCGGCTGCATGCTCTGCGCCCGGGTCTGCCCCACCAAGGCGGCCCAGGGGGAGAAGAAGCAGGTGCATCGCATCGATCCCGAGCTGTGCATCAAGTGCGGCCTGTGCTCCGACGCCTGCCGCTTCGAGGCCATCCGCGTCACCTCGGGCGCCCCCGCAACCGGGGTCCCCGTTTCCTGAAGGAGCCAAGACTTTGAGTACGTCGACAGTCACCGGACTGATTGAGATAGAGCTGAACGGCCAGAAGAGGCTGGTCAGCCCCGGACAGACCATTCTGGAAACAGCGGCCGCGGAGGGGCTTTCGATCCCCACGCTGTGCCACGACCCGCGCCTGGAACCCTTCGGTTCCTGCTGGGTGTGCCTGGTGCGGGTGGAAGGGGCCAAGGGGTTCGTGCCCGCCTGCGCAACGAAGGTGCGCCAGGGCATGCGCATCACCACCGACGATGAGGAGGTCCGTTCGGCCCGCAAGATGGCCCTGGAGCTGCTGCTCTCCGGCCACTACGGGGACTGCAAGGCGCCCTGCACGCTGGCCTGCCCCTCGAACATCGACGTCCAGGGCTACGTGGGCCTGATCGCCAACGGTCACTTCCGGGAGGCACTGGAGCTGATCAAGCGGGACAACCCCTTTCCGGCGGTCATCGGCCGCGTCTGCCCACGGCCCTGCGAGGGCGCCTGCCGGCGCAACCTGGTGGACGAGCCGGTGGGAATCGACTGGCTGAAACGCTACGTGGCGGACATGGACCTGTTCTCCCGCGCCGCCTACCGGCCGCCCATGGCGCCGGCGAACGGCAAGCGCGTGGTGGTGGTGGGCGCCGGCCCCGCGGGGCTGTCGGCGGCCAGCTACCTGGCGCAGCAGGGGTTCGCCGTGACCGTGCTGGAGAGCCAGCCCAAGGCCGGCGGCATGCTTCGCTACGGCATTCCCGACTACCGCCTTCCTCAAGATGTCCTGGATCGCGAGATCGCCGCGGTGCTGCTGCCCCGGGTGGAGCTCAAGACGGGCGTGCGGCTGGGCCGCGACGTGGAGCTCGCCGACCTGCGCCGGGACTACGACGCGGTGGTGCTGGCCATCGGCTCCTGGAAGAGCCGCGGCCTGCGCATCCAGGGCGAGGACCGGCCGGGTGTCCTGGCGGGGATCGACTTCCTGCGCGAGGTGGCCGAAGGCAAGGAGGTCCGCCTGGGCGATGTGGTGGCGGTGATCGGCGGCGGCAACACGGCCATCGACTCGGCCCGCACGGCGCTGCGACTGGGCGCCCGGGAGGTGAACCTCTTCTACCGCCGCAGCGAGAACGAGATGCCCGCCGCCGAGGCGGAGGTGCGGGAGGCGGTCGAGGAGGGGGTGAGCTTCTACTACCTGGTGGCGCCGATCCTGATTCAGGAACGGGGCAAAGGGCTCAAGAGCCTGCGGCTGATCAAGATGGAGCTGGGCGAGCCCGACGCGAGCGGCCGCCGCCGGCCCATCCCGGTGGAGGGCTCCGAGTTCGAGCGGGAAGTGGACACAGTGATCGCCGCCATCGGCCAGTACTCGGACACCCTCTGCCTGGAGAAGGCCGCCGGCCTGGTGGACGGCAAGGGGTATCTGGTGTGCGAGCAGGAGACGGGGATCACTCCGATCCCCGGCGTGTTCGCCGCCGGAGACCTGGTGACGGGGCCGGATGTCGCTATCCGCGCCATCGCCGGGGGCAAGCACGCCGCCCGCGCGGTGGCCGCCTGTCTCCTGGAGGGAAAGACCTACCAGCGGCCCGCTGAGTTCCTCAGCCGCCGGGAGGACGTGGCCGAGCCGACGCCGGAGGACTACCGCGAGCGGGAGCGGGTGCCCCGGGAGCGCATGGCCGCGGTGGCCCCGGGGGAGCGGGTGCAGGGCTTCCAGGAGGTGGAGCTCGGCTACAGCCGCGAGCAGGCGCTGCGAGAGGCCGCCCGCTGCCTGGAGTGCGGCTGCCAGGACCTGCACGAGTGCAGCCTCAAGCGCTATGCCCAGGAGTACGGAGCCGGCGGCGGCGCCTACAGCGGCGAGGTGCGTCGCCATCCCGTGGACGCCAGCCATCCTTTCATCGAGCGCGACCCTTCGAAGTGCATCCTCTGCGGGCGCTGCGTGCGCATCTGCCGGGAGGTGCAGGGCATCGGCGTGTTCGGCTACGTGGCCCGGGGCTTCCGCAGCCTGGTGGCCCCTTCCTTCAACGAGCCCCTGGGCCAGGACAGCCTCTGCATCGGCTGCGGCCAGTGCGTGTCCGCCTGCCCGGTGGGCGCCCTCACGGAGAAGCTTCCCGGCGGCAAGACCGTTCCCCTGCCGGAGCGGGTGGAGCCGGGGTACTGCTCCCTGTGCTCGGTGGCCTGCCCCGCGGAGTACCGCTTCCACGGCGGCATGCTCACCCGCGTCACGCCGCGTCCGGACGGGACGACCCAGGGGGGGACCATGTGCCGGCGCGGCCGTTTCGAGCAGCCCCTGTTCGGGGATGCGGCCGCGGAGGCTCCAGTGGGCCCGGACGGAGGCTTCATGAGCTGGCAGGAAGCCGCCGGGGAGCTGT
Source organism: uncultured Spirochaetaceae bacterium (assembly GCA_964490725.1). Lineage (GTDB taxonomy): Bacteria > Spirochaetota > Spirochaetia > SZUA-6 > DRHE01 > CAZBDU01. The sequence goes on from CAZBDU010000025.1 coordinate 15,908, forward strand.
CCCGGCGCCTGGAGGCGGCGAAGTGTCCTCTCCTGCGCCTCTCGCCCGCGCTGGCTGCCGAGGCGCTGCAGCAGTTCCTGGGCTTTGCGCGCAGGCGGGGCATCCCCGTGGCCGCGGAGGGTCTGGAGAGCCTGGACCCCGCCTGGCGGGCGCTCGCCGGCGCGGAGCGGGCCGGGCGGGACGGCGCCACGCCGCTCTTCCAGGCGGCGCCGCCTTCCGGTACGATCGTGATCGTAGTGGGTGACCTGGAGGCCACCAACAACACCGCCTTCACCCGTGCGCTGGCCCTGGGGGAGCGGGGCGGCTGCCGGTTGTGGAGGGTCGGACCGCTGGAGCAGGTCTACCGCAGGCGCTTCCAGCGAGCCCACCCGGAGCTGGCCTCCCTGGGGCAGGCGCTGGAGGAGGCGCTCTCCGAGGCGGCGGGCCGCGTGGAGGTGCTGGTGAACCCCCTGGGCGTGCTGGCGCAGGGAGGAGCGAAGGCCGAGGGCGCCGTGCTGGAGGCTCTCAAGGGGCTGGGTGATCGTGCGCGGGTGACCCTGTTCTGGAACGGCCGCAACGCCCCGCTTCTCCTTTCGGCGCTGAACGGCCGGGTGCCGGAGGATCCGGACCTGGTGCTGGAGGTAGGAACGGCGGAGAAGGAACAGCGGTCCGGCGCCCGGGTGGTGCGCTGGGGAGGAAGACACGCCGCGGGGATGCTGCTCCTGCCCCTGCCCGTGGCGTATCGGATCTCCGGCTACGGGGAGCCCTCGGGACGCAGGCCCCTGCAGGTGGGAACGCCGGACGTGCGCCCGCTGGCGGCCTTTCTCTCCGGATGAGTGCGGCGGGGGTCGAACACCCCAGGCTCAGGGCGGTGGAGGCTTTTCCCGCCCAGGACGGTCTTATCTGTCTGCGGGATCCGCTGGGAATAGCCGACAAGCTGCTCCTGGTGCCGCCGGCGATCTTCTTCGCCTGCACGCTCATGGACGGCGCGCATTCCGTGGAGGAGATCCGCGCCGGCCTGTCGCGGCGGTTCGGAGATATCCTGCCCGGCGAACGGCTGCGGGAGGTCGTGCAGCAGCTTGACTCGGCGCTGTTCCTGGACAGCCCGCGCTTTGCCGCGGCCCGAGCCGCGCTGGAGACGGAATTCCGGGCGCTGAGGGTGCGGCCTGCCAGCCACGCAGGCTCCGCCTACCAGGCGGAACCGGCGGCTCTGCGGGCGCAGCTGGACGCCATGTTCACGGCTCCCGACGGTCCAGGCCTGCCGGAGCTCTCGGCGGCCAGCGGACGTCTGGCGGCGCTGGTTGCGCCTCACATCGACCTGCGCCGGGGAGCCGCCGCCTACGCCTGGAGCTACGCAGAGCTGGGCCGGCAGTGCCGGGCCCGGACCTTCCTGCTGCTGGGAGTGGCCCACAACCCCACCGAGCGCACCTACGTGCTGACAGACAAGGACTTCGACACGCCCCTGGGAACGGTGCGCACCGATCGCGACATCGTGGCCCGGCTTCGGGAAGAGTGCCGGTACGATTTCTTCCGCGACGAGCTGACCCACCGGCAGGAACACTCCCTGGAGTTCCAGGCCCTCTTCCTGCGCCATCTCTACGGGGCGGATGAGAGACTGCGGATCGTTCCCGTGCTCTGCTCCTCCCTGCACCGCCCGCTGCTGGCCGGCACCTCCCCGGCGGAGGACCCGGAGGTGGCGGATTTTCTGAAGGCGCTGCGCTCCGCCCTGGGGGAGTGCGGCCAGGAGGTCTGCGTCCTGGCCGGTGCAGACCTCAGCCACCTGGGAAGGCGTTTCGGCCAGGACCTGCAAATGAGCGCGGAGGTGGAGCGGCAGGCCGAGCAGGACGACCGCGCCATGCTCGAGCCGGTGCTGGCCGGCGACGGGGAGGCCTTCTTCCGCTTCATCCGGGAGGAGCAGGACCGGCGCAACGTCTGCGGCGTCTCGGCCATCTACACCCTCTTAAGCCTCCTGGAGGGGAGGGCCCCGGGCAGGATCCTGCGCTACGACCAGGCGGTGGACAGGGAGGCCCACTCCCTGGTGAGCTTCGCCGCCCTGGCCTTTTACCGCTGAAACGCACACGAGAGCCTTCTCTCACAATACCCTTCTTCAGGTCAGAAGCCCGGTGCGCACAAGTGACGGCCGGACGGTCGTGCTCCCGAGAGCTCTGAGCAACCGGGCAACGCTGGGCAACCCAAGATCTTGACATCCCGCCAAGACTGTGCAACAATCGTGTAATGAAACATGTTCCGTAATGCGGAACGACTGCAGCCCCTAATCCACTCATGCTGCCCCGGGGCGGAGCGGGGTGGTGAGTGTCGCGGGACGCCCGTGCGGCGTTTGAACACGGAATGAGGAGGCGTCATATGAAACCTGTCTTGGTTCCTGTTCTGCTGTTGGTTCTGGCGGCAGGAATGGCCGGGTACGCGGAAGGCAAGCAGGAAGCTGCTGCCGCGGCAACCGCAATCGACTGGAACAAGCCCCTGTCGTGGCCGCAGCGCCTGCTGGCGGACAAGTACGTCCTGCCCGAGGGATGGAAGAAGGCCACTGAAGGGGTTACGGAGATCACCTTCTACAACTCCGGAGGTCTGGCCTACGACATCGCCACCGCGATGAACATGGCCAGGTTTCAGGAATTGACGGGGATAAAGGTCAACGCCGTTCCAGTCTCCGCCGACCTGGCGGAGGCGAAGAGCCTGACAACCCTGGTGGCGAAGGACACCAAGGTGGATGCCGTTCTGGCGAATGACCCGGCCTACAACCTGAGCTCCCTGGTGTCCGGCGGCTGGGTCGTGCCTGTGGACATGATGTATCCCCCGGAGGTGACCAAGCTCTACAATCCGGACATCAAGAGCTCCTATACGTGGGACGGAAGGTGGTATTGCCTGCCGGTAACCTACATCGGCCACATCGATTTCTACCGGCCCAGCTGGCTCAAAAACGCTGGCGTGGCGGTTCCCACCAACTACGTGGACATGTACCAGGCGATCCAGAAGGTGGACGCCTGGGCCAAGCAGTCCTTGGGACCGGACAATTTCGGTGCGGTATTCGTTGGTAGCACGCAGGATGCCCTGAACTGGTATCGCACGCTCGTGTACTCCCAGGGTGGCAGGGTGATCAAGAACAACAAGTATCGGTTCGCCTCCCCTGAGTCCAGGAACGCGTTCACCATGATGGTGAACATCGTCAAGAACGGGTATGCCCCCCGGGACGTCCTCAACTACGCGTGGGGGGATGTCGGCCGGTTCTTCGGGGTGGGCAAGGCAGGGTTCATGTTCGCCATCCAGCCGTCCTACCTGACGGTCTACCAGCGTGGAGAGTTCCAGGCATCGCTGAAGGGTGACGTGGACGTGATCGCCCCACCCAAGTGGGACAGGAGCTCCCCGGATTCCTACGTCGGCAAGGGTGTGGCCGGATCGAACTCCATGCTGATCAACAAGTACATCAGTGCCAACCAGCAGGCCGCGGTGATGCTCTTCTTCGACTACGTCCGCAGCCTGGAGGGGCAGAGGAACGAGGTGATCGTTGAAGGAAACGAGAGCGCCCTCATCGACCTCTGGGACAACATCGGCGAGCAGGTCAAGAGGGTGGACTGGGCGTTCGCGGACAGGATCGCCGATGAGCTCAAGATCGACCACGTGCCGCACATAACAGCCGTCCCCGCTGTGCAGGCGCGCAAGATCAACTCCCTGCAGACGGCGTTCGAAGTGTACCTGCCCGGCTTCGGCCAGATCTCGCAGAAATTCGTTGAGGAGTTCAGCAAGGCCGTACTGGGCGAGCGCACGATCGATGAGGCCATCAAGAACATTCAGGCCATAGCGGACGAGTTGTCATAGAGGGACTGCACCAATCCGATCAAACCCGCCTGTTCCTTCGCCCTGACGGGCGAGCGGGGACAGGCGGGTGGTTACCGGAGGGGACGTGATCCGACGCACCGGCACACGAAGGGGATGGGCTATGACCTCCTCAAGACGTCTGTCGCACAGCCAGTTCGGAGTCCTGTGCACCATTCCCGGCCTGGTCGTCCTGGTAGCCCTCATCCTCTACCCCGTGCTGTACAACATAGTAGTGAGTCTGCTGCGCTACAACAATATCGTTCCCATCAAATTCGTCGGACTCAGGAACTACCTGGGCCAGTTCCTGGCCGCCGATTTCTTCACTGCCTGGAAGGTCTCGTCCATCTACAGCGTGGCCAGCGCCGCGCTCACTCTGCTGGTCGGCCTGGTGCTGGCGCACGCCTTGAACAAGATCACCAGGGCAAGGGCGCTCTTTCGCACCCTTATCGTCCTGCCCTGGGCGGTCCCCCTGGTCCTCTCGGGGCTGATGTGGAAATGGCTTCTGGACGCCAACATCGGGTTGCTGAACTTTCTCCTTGCCTCGCTGGGAATCATCCACCGGAACATTCTTTTCCTGTCGGATCCCACTCTGGCCCTGTTTTCCGGCGTCCTCGCCACGGTGTATGTCCATGTACCGTTCGTGACGGTGCTCATTCACGCCGGGTTGAAGAACATTCCGTACGAGCTGTACGAGGTGGCGGAGATAGACGGGGCGGACGTGTTCCACAAATTCGCCTACATCACGCTGCCCCTCAACAAGCCGCAGATTGTCTTTGCCTTTGTCGTCATCTGGATGTTCACATTCAGGACTCCCGACGTGTTCTTCACGCTCACCGGCGGGGGACCCGCGAAGGCGACCTACCACGCTGGTCTGTACCTGATGCAGCTCATCTACAGGTTCCTGGAATTCGGCCAGGGCGCCACGGTGGGCGTTCTGATGTTTCTGACGATACTGGTTGTGATCCTGCCTGTTGTGTACCTGCTTCTGAGAAGGGAGCCGCGACGGTGAAGGCCATCCGAAGAGCGCTGGATCGGGTCCTGGGCTGGAACGCCACCTCATACATCGTGCTGATCCTGATCGGGGCCTGCCTGCTTCTGCCGATCTATTGGACCATCGTCACCTCCTTCAAGGCGCCGCAGGAAATCTTCCAGTGGCCTCCCACGCTTGTTCCCAAGGACCCGACCCTGTCCAACTACGTGGACGCTCTGGTAAACTCTCCCGTCTCGTCCAATATCTTCAACTCCGTGCTCTACTCCCTGATCGTAACGGTGTTCGTCCTCACCATCGGCGTGCTCACCACATACGGGTTCTCCATGTTCCCCTACAAGGGCAGCAACCGGGTCGCTTTTGCATTCCTTGCCATTCGTGTAATACCTCCGCAGATTCTCTGGCTGCCATTCATCATCATTTTCACCCGGCTGGGAATCATCAATACCCGCTCCGGGGTGGCGGTTTTCGAGATCATGCTGGTCTATCCGCTGGCCATCTGGCTGTTGAAGGGGATCTTCGATTCTTTCCCGAGGGAGTTGATCGACGCGGCGGAGATCGACGGGGCTTCGCGGATCAGAACCTTGATTCGGATCGTCGTGCCCGTGGTGGCGCCGGCAGTCGGAGCGGTCGCCATCATCTCTTTCCTGTGGACGTGGAACGAGTTCATGTTTCCGTTCCTGGTGCTCAACAACGAGCGTCTTTACCCCATTACCGTGGGGTTGAGCTATTTTGTGGGGGACGAGGGCATCAAATGGGGACCCATTTCGGCCAGCGGCGTGCTGGCCATGCTCCCGGGCCTGGTGTTCTTCATCTTCGCCCAGCGATACATCATCGAAGGGCTCACGGAAGGAGCGCTCAAGCAGTAGGACTCTCTGGCCGGCGGGAGGCACCTGGGGAAAAGCGATGGATCTGAGAGGAAAGCACGTCATTGTGACCGGCGCCAGCCGTGGCATCGGAAGAGGAATCGCCATTTCCCTGGCCTCAGCCGGGGTAGGCGTGGTGGTCAACTGCGCCACCAATGTGGCCCGGGCCGAAGAAACGGTCTCGGAGATAGAAGACCTCGGCGGGGAGGCACTGGCCGTTCAGGCCGACGTTTCAGTCCCGGCGGAGGCGGAGCGGATGGTCGCGGCTGCGATCGAGCGTTTCGGCAGCGTGGAGTTGCTCGTCAACAACGCAGGAATCGATGCGGCGGGAACCACGCTGTTCACCACCACCGAGAGCACCTGGGACAGGATCGTTGCGGTAAACCTCAAGGGCGTCTTCAATTGCTGCAAGGCCGTGGCCGGCGACATGGTTTCCCGAAAGGAAGGCAGAATCGTCAACATCACCTCGATCGCCGGCCTGCGGGGCTCCGCCTCGCCCGCCTACGTCGCCTCCAAGTCCGGTGTGATCGGCATCACCATGGTCCTGGCGCGGGAGCTTGCGGGCCACGGCGTCACGGTGAACGCCATCGCCCCCGGATGGGTAGACACGGAGATGCTGGCGTTGACCGAGGCACAGCGCAGCAGGATCCCCGAGGAGATACCCTTGGGCTGGGTCGGCAAACCGGAGCACATCGCGGAGGGAGTTCTGTTCCTGTTGCGCAGCGATTACATCACCGGCCAGGTCATCAACATCAGCGGCGGGCGGCTGATCGGGATGTGAGGGGATCGGCCTCTGAGCCGGCCCATCAACGCACATTCAGAATCTGGAAGTCCGGATTCTTCACTACCAGGACTCTGGCGTCTCTTCCATACTCACGAAATGCGTTGTCCAGGGCCTGTTGCAGGCTGCCGTAGTGACCGAGGCCCATGCTCTGCAGCTCGGCGGCGGCCAGGCCGGTGGTGACCAGCGCCACCCGGACCTTGGTCAGGAAGAACGCCAGGCGCTGAACGGACCACTGGTCGTCCTGCGGCGGGGAGGTTCGCAGATGCTCGAGAACGGCCTGCGGGGAGGCGGAGTCGGAGAACGCCTTCCGGAACAGGTCGGTGCCCATGCCCTCTCTGCATTCGGCAAGCAGCGTCACGAGTCCGCCGTCTCTGATGGCCGGCCTCCGGGTGGTGATGATGGCGTCGATGCTCCCGATGGCCTGGTACAGGTGCATGCGCGACGAGTACCCTCCCTCCAGGAGAATGAGGTCCGCCTGCTCGCCGGCACGCGTCTCAGCCATCTCCCTGAAGGAGGCCACGCCCGCTCGATGAGCCTCGACCACATCCCCCGCAAAGGCGCCGACCACCCTGCCCCGCACGTCCTTCACCGCGTTGATGATGAACAGGGGGAAACGGCGCGCCGCTTCCTCCATGTCCCTCCTGGCCAGGCACGCGTCAGCCTCGCCCAGCATTCCGTTTGGATAGTCGATGAAGTGGAATCTGTGGTTGGAGAGGATGGTTCGCCTGCTGCAAACGCCGGGCAGGATGCTCTTTGCTCCTCCCGTGAATCCAGCGAACGCATGGCTCTTGATGACCCCTGCGGTGATGATGAGGTCTGCGTCGGCGACCCGCTTGTTGACATACAGGGGAGTGGCGCTGCTGGTGGCGCCGACGCAGGTGAAATTGTTTTCGTTCCGAGCGTCACTAGCCGCTACGTCGTATTTCGATAGGATGTCCCGGCCGAGGATCGCCAACCTGTCGTTCTCGCTCGGCTGCCTGTGCAGCCCGCAGGCTATGGTGACCGTGATGTTCCTTTCGGGCACGCCCGCCGAGGCCAGTTTGGGCAGCAGAACAGCCAGGATTTCCCTGGTGGGGGTGGGCCGCGTAATATCGTCCACCAGGATGGCAACCCTGGAGGCGGGCGACAGCACCGCCTCAAGCTGTTGCGCTCCGATGGGATTCTCGAGTGCTTTCGTGATGACGCTGCCCGGGCTCTCCAGGGCTTCTCCGGGCGGAATCGCCGGCTCGACCAGGCCGATCAGGTTCCTGTCTGGAATCTCCACGCTTTGCTCCATGGTGCCGGAGCGCAGTGTGACTTTCATTCGCTCGCTTCCTCCGGGCATGCCTTCGGCACATGCCTGGTCACTCCTGAGGTTGAAGGGGCGAGGACGGCCGGGGCAGCGGTGGGGGCTCCGACCGCCGATTCTAGAGGACCCCCATTCTCTTCAGCACGCCCTTCAGCTCTTCCTTCTCCTGCTCCGTGATATTCTCCATCGGCTCTCGCGTGATACCGCCGGGCAGCCCTACCGCGCTCATGGCCGCTTTGCACACGCTCTGATAGAACGGCAGCTCATCGATCGAGACTGCGGGAGACAGTACGGTGGGCAACGCACCCCGTCTCTGGGCCACCGTGGCGATGAACCGATGGTACATCGCAATCGTGTCCAGGAGGCTGGAGAGCTTGCCGATGTCCCTCGCCACCGCGGCTCTGTGCAGCCCCGTGGCCAGATGCGGAGCGAAATTGGCAAGCTCTGTCACGTATCCCGGAGAGCCTACGAGTGCCTCAAACGGGTAGAACAGTTGACCCACGCCGGTGATGATCCTCATGTCTTCGGGATCCACTACATCCTGTGTCCAGTAGTAAGCCACGACGTTGGAGGTGTTCTCCTTGTCCAGGACGATATTCTGGATCTTCGAGAGCTTCGCCATCAGGTCCGGAGACACCCACACTTTGCTGGTGACCGGATTGTTGTAGATCATGATCCCGATGTCGACGTTTTCGGCGATGGTCTTGTGATGGCGGTACAGCCCGTCCTTGGTTACCAGGTGATAGAATGGGTTGACGATCATCACGCCGTCAGCCCCGAGTTGCTGGGCGCGCTGGCTCGCCTTGATCGCCCATTTGGTCCCGGGCCGGCCCGCTCCCGCGATGACAGGGAAGGCGCCATTCACTTCCTCGACGACCGTGCGAATCACCTGTTCGTTCTCCTCATCCGTCATGGCGTAGAACTCAGCGGTGCTTCCGGTCACCAGGAAAGCGGCTTCCTCGCCCTTGAGCGACTTGACGACGTGACTGACCGATTGCCTGAGAGACTTGAGGTCCAGCTCACCGGCATCGTCGAAGTGCGTCATTACCAGATGGACCACGCCTCGGGTCTTCTCCTTCAGCTCGTTGGGCTGCATCGACATGGCATTCCTCCTGAACGGTATCTATCTTTCGCCGCTGGCAACGAAGCTCATCGCCAGGCTGGGATGCATCCGCCGCGGCTTGCGGCATTGCGCGGCCTCGGCGCTACGTCGGCGATGACCAGGGAGAATACCCCAGCTCGCGCGATATTTCCGCCGCCACGGCCTTGACCATTTCGGCCAACGCCGGGATCTTCCGTTTGTCAATCCTCATGGACGGACCTGATATGCTGAGTGAACCGATCACCTTGCCTGTCCGGTTCCACACGGGAGCAGCAACGCAACGAATCCCTTCCTCGTGCTCGCTGTCGTCCACGGCGTACCCCTTCTCCCTCACGGACTGCAACTCCCTGTCCAGCCGCGTGCTCTCCACGATGGTGCGCGCCGTGAACCGCTGGAGCGGGTGCGTCAGCACCCTCTGGATTTCCTCCTCCGGCTGGAATGCCAGGGTGGCCTTGCCGACGCCCGTGCAGTGTAAAGGTGCCCTGTCGCCAATGCGAATGCCTACAGTCAACCCTCGTTGGGCAGGAGTGACCTCGAAGGATACGACCTCGCCGTTGGACAGAATACCCAGATGAGTCGCCTCACCGGACTCCGCCGAGAGCCGTTCCATGCGGGGCACGGCGGCGGTTCTGATGTTCGTGCTGGACAGGGCGAGATTGCCCAGCTCGAACATCACCATCCCCAGCTGGTACGTCCCCGTCAGGCTGCTCTGCCGGATGAAACCTTCGAGCTCCAGGGTACTGAGTATTCTGTGAGTCGTGCTCTTGGGAAGGTCATTCGCCCTGGCTATCTCTTTCAGCTCCAACCTCGGGCTGTCGTAGCTGAAAGTCTTCAGGATCCTGAGCGCCCTCCGAACCGACTGGATGCTGTGCTCGCTCATACTGGTCTCATAATATGGAATACATTCCGTTTTGACCATAGTCCAATTCCGCGCCGATGTCAAGTCATCCGGCGTGTCGTGGCCATGATGCGCCACATGCTGGTGTTCAACGAACCGTATCTCCAGCCGGAGCCCCGGCTCTATGAAGAGAGGGTGAGGGAATATCAACGGGAGCTGAGCAGAGCGGCTTGACGCGGCGGATCATAGTAGCCCGCCGTGACCGGGGTTACCGGGGCGGCACCGCTTGCTCGGTCTGACTGGCGCATCGACCGCCAGGCTCACGGCGCAACGAGGAGCTTGACGCGAGCTGCCGGATCGGACATATTCGAATCAAATTTCAAATCTTGTTTGAAGAGGGAAATCCGATGGCCGACAACAAGTACAACGCGTTCCACGTGGCTCAGGAGCAGTTCGACCGCGTGGCGGCGTTGCTGGAGCTCGAGGAGCCGGTGCGGGAGCTCCTGCGCCAGCCGATGAGGGAGTACCACGTGAGCATTCCGGTGCGCCTGGACGACGGCACGGTGCGGGTCTTCCGCGGCTTCCGGGTGCAGCACAACGACGCCCGCGGACCCGGCAAGGGGGGCATCCGCTTTCACCCCCAGGAGACCGCCGACACCGTCCGGGCGCTGGCCATGTGGATGACCTGGAAATGCGCGGTGGTGGACCTGCCGCTGGGCGGTAGCAAGGGCGGGGTGGTCTGCGACCCGCACCACTTGAGCCTCCGCGAGCAGGAGGGTATCTGCCGCGGCTGGGTGCGCCAGCTAGCCCGCGACATGGGGCCACTGCGGGACGTGCCGGCCCCGGACGTCATGACCGGAGGCCAGCACATGCTCTGGATGCTGGACGAGTACGAAGCCTTGTTCGGCGTCAGGGCGCCGGGGTTCATCACCGGTAAGCCCGTGGGCATGGGAGGCTCCCTGGGCCGCACCGAGGCCACCGGCTACGGGATGATCTTCACCGTGCGGGAGGCGCTCAAACAGCTCCAGCTGCCGGTGGAGAAAACCACGGCCAGCGTCCAGGGCTTCGGCAACGTGGCCCAGCACGCCATCCGGCTCTACACCGCCCTGGGCGGCACCGTCATCAGCGTGGCCTGCTGGAACCAGGCCGATGGGAGGTCCTACACCTTCAGGCGGCGGCAGGGGATAGAGCTGGACCGCCTGGTGGAGATCGCCGACCGCTTCGGGGAGATCGACGTGGCCCGAGCCAGGGACATGGGCTACGAGGTGCTTCCTGGCGGGCAATGGCTGGCCGAGGACGTGGACATCCTGCTGCCGGCCGCCCTGGAGAACCAGATCACCGCCGAGAACGCGGGCAGCATCAGCCCCCAGGTCAAGGTGCTGGCGGAAGGCGCGAACGGTCCCACCGCGCCGGAGGCGGACGCGGTGGTGCAGGAGCACGGGATCTTCGTGATCCCCGACTTCCTGGCCAACGCCGGGGGGGTGACCTGCAGCTACTTCGAGCAGGTCCAGTCCAACATGAACTACTACTGGGAGAAGGAGGAGGTGCTGGCCAAGCTGGACGTGAAGATGACCGGCGCCTTCCTGGACGTCTCCGACACGGCCCGGCGCAATTCCATGTCCACCCGGGACGCCGCCTACGTGATTGCGGTCAACCGGGTGGCCCAGGCCTGCCGAGACCGCGGCTGGGTGTGAGGCCGGCCGCCGTTTGCGGCCGCCCGGGAGGCGCGTACACAAAGGCGCCCGTACTCCCTATAATGACGGTGAAGGGGGAGCCCTTCGGGGCTTGAGAATGACGGCGGGCAACGGCGGCGGAAAGCGGTTCCAGCGGGAGGATGGGGGAGCCTTCACATTCCTCGGCTCCGGGGAGCTGGGCGGCAAGGCCTCGGGGCTGGCGGGGGTCCGGACCGCGCTGCTGGAGCGCTTCCCCGAGGGGCGCTACCGCGACCTGCAGGTGGACATCCCGCGGATGACGGTGCTGCGCACCGGCATCTTCGAGGAGCTGGTCTCCACGGCCGGTCTGGAGGAGCTGGCCGGCTCCGAGGAGCCGGACCCCTCCATCGCTCGGCGCTTCCTGCGGCAGGAGCTCCCGGCCGCCGTGGTGGGTGACCTCTTCAGTCTCATCTCCGCCAGCCACGAGCCCCTGGCGATCCGCTCCTCCAGCCTTTTCGAGGATGCCCTGGAGCAGCCCCTCGCCGGGGTCTACCTCACCAAGATGATCCCGAACAACCAGCCCGGGGCCGAGGAGCGTTTCCGGCGCCTGCTGGAAGCGGTGAAGCTTGTGTACGCCTCCACCTACTTCCGGGACGCCAGGGAGTACTGCCGGGCCAGAGGCCTTGCGGCCCGCCGCGAGCGAATGGCCGTCATCATCCAGGAGATCGTGGGCAGCCGCTTCGCCGGGCGCTTCTACCCTACCGTTTCCGGGGTGGCGCGGTCCTGGAACTACTACCCCACCGGACACGCCAGGGCGGAGGACGGGATCGCCAGCCTGGCACTGGGGCTGGGGAAGACCATCGTGGACGGGGGGGCCGTCTGGAGCTACTCGCCCGCCTACCCGTCCGCGCCGCCTCCCTACCCCAGCACCGCCGCGCTGCTGAAGAGCACGCAGACGCGGTTCTGGGCGGTGAACATGGGCGCCGAGCCCGCCTACGACCCCACGCGGGAGACCGAGTACCTGCTGCACGAGGAGCTGGCCAGGGCGGAGGAGGACGGCGCGCTGGCCTACGTGACCTCCACCTACGACCCTGGCTCCGACCGGCTGGTGATGGGGATCTCCAGGCCAGGGCCGAGGGTCCTGGACTTTGCCCCCCTTCTGAAGGGAGGGCTCGCACCGCTCAACGAGCTGGTGGTGGAGCTGCTCTCCGACTGCGCCGCGGCGACGGGGGGACCGGTGGAGCTGGAGTTCGCCCTGCGTCTGGACCCAGCCCGCGGTGTCCCGCCCCGCTTCGGGCTCCTGCAGGTGAGGCCCACGGGTGTGCGGGAGGCAGAGGTAGAGGTGGACCTGGAGGGGATCGGCGCGGGCCGCCTCCTGCTGGCCAGCGAGCGGGTCATGGGCAACGGGATCGTCGAGGACCTGCGGCGCATCGTCTACGTGAAGCCCGACTCCTTCAGGGCGGAGGAGACCGCGGGCATGGTGGCGGAGCTTGCGGAGTGCAACCGGCGCTGCCTGGAGGAGGGAGAGCCGTACCTGCTGCTGGGCTTCGGCCGCTGGGGCAGCTCCGACCCCTGGCTGGGGGTGCCCGCCTCCTGGAGCCAGCTGAGCGGGGCACGCGTGGTGGTGGAGGCGGCCGCCGCCGGCATGGAGCCCGATCCCAGCCAGGGCTCGCATTTCTTCCACAACATCCTGAGCGCCGGGGTGTTGTACTTCACCGTGGATCGCGCCGGCAGCCGCCGCATCGACTGGGCGTGGATGGAAAGCCAGCCGGCGCTCCAGGAGACGCAGCACCTGAAGATGGTGCGGTGCCGCTCGCCCCTCACCGTGATGGTCGACGGGCGGCGCGGCCAGGGGGTAGTTCTGAAATGAGCGGTTCCGACAATCGCTGGGAGAGGATCGTCCGGGATCTGAACGAGAGGGCCAAGGAGCTGAGCTGCCTGTACCGGGTGGAGGAGATCCTCAAAGGCAGTGAGAAAACGGGCGAAACGGAGCTGGCGACGGTGTTCGCCCGCATCATCGAGGCCATCCCGCCGGGGTGGCAGTTTCCCCAGCTCTGCCAGGTGCGCATCGAGCAGGAAGGAGCGGTGTTCGCCTCCGCCGGGTACCAGCAGAGCGAGTGGCGGCAGAGCGCCGGGATCATGGTGGAGGACCGCCGGGTGGGCGCCATAGAGGTCTCCTATCGCGGGCTGAGGCCCGCCTCGGGGCCGGTGTTCCTGGAAGAGGAGCAGAAGCTGCTGGAAACGATCGCCGACCGGGTGGGGCATTTCCTCTTCGACCGCCGTCTGCGGGAGACGGTGACGGCCTGGGAGAAGGCCCAGGCCGGCCTGGCCGCACCCAGCGCCAGGCAGTGGGAGATCGTGCTGGACCTGCTGGAGAAGGCGGATCGCCGGCTGTTCTACAGGGTCTCCCGCAAGATGCTGAACTACCTGTGCTGGAACGGGGTGGAGGAGGCGCGCAACATTCTGCAGATCGTGGGCAAGAAGCAGCAGTCCGACTGGTCGGATCCCGCGGTGGACAGCAACCGCCCGGCCGAGCGCAAGAGCCTGACCCTGGGCCACCTGAGCAAGCTGACCTTCTCCATCGCGGCGCGCCACCTGAGCGACGGAGAGATCTTCGAGCAGATCCAGAAGTGGGTCACCGAGAACCGCGTGGGCTACCTGGTGAAGGCGCTGGAAAACCCGGACACCTCCCTGAACGACATCTACGACGCCCTCTCCCGCTACCACCACACCGAGCACGAGGAGGTGGCCCTCACGCCCTACGCCCGCCAGAACCTGAACGTGCTGCTCATTCAGCGCCTGTTCACCGAGCAGCTGGAGTTCGTCAACGTGGCCAAGGACCACGTGGACATCGACGACTTTCACCAGGTCCTGGCCCGCACCATCTTCCCGCAGAACAGCCACGGCCGGCTGGGCGGCAAGAGCGCGGGTCTGTTCATCGCCAGCCAGATCCTGGAGCGCCACCTGCCGGAGGGGGAGGGGTTGATGCCGGTGCGGGTGCCCAAGACCTGGTACGTGAGCTCCGACGCGCTGCAGACCTTCCTCAACTACAACGATCTGGAGGAGATCCTGGAGCAGAAGTTCAAGCCCGGCGCTCAGATCCGGGAGGAGTACCCGAATATCGTGCAGGTGTTCAAGAACTCGCACTTCCCCCCCGAGGTGGCCAACTGGCTGGCCGCCGCGCTGGACGACCTCGGGGAGCAGCCCATCATCGTGCGCAGCTCCAGCCTGCTGGAGGACCGCATGGGCACCGCCTTCTCCGGGAAGTACAAGAGCCTGTTCCTGGCCAACCGGGGCGACAGGAGCGTGCGGCTGGCCGCGCTGATGGACGCCATCGCGGAGGTCTACGCGTCCACCTTCGGGCCGGACCCCATCGAGTACCGCCGCGAGCGCGGGCTCACGGTCTTCCACGAAGAGATGGCCGTGATGATCCAGGAGGTGGTGGGAACCAGGGTGGGCCGCTACTTCCTGCCGGAGTACTCCGGAGTGGCGTTCAGCAACAACGAGTTCCGGTGGTCGCCCCGCATCAGGCGGGAGGACGGCCTGATCCGCATGGTCCCGGGGCTGGGCACGCGCGCGGTGGACCGCCTGAGCGACGACTACCCGAAGCTGGTGGCTCCCGGGCAGCCGCAGGTGCAGGTCAACGCCACGGTGGACGAGGTCCTGCACTACGCGCCGCGCCGGATCGACCTCATTGACCTGGAGGGCAACTCCTTCCTCACCACGGGGCTGCCGGAGCTGCTGGCCGAATGCGGGCGTGAGTACCCCAACGTGGAGCGCATCGTGTCGGTGCATCGCGACGGACACCTGACCAGTCCCACCCGTTTCAACCTGGACTTCGGCCGGGACGACCTGGTGGCCACTTTCGAGGGTGTGGTGGCGCGCACCCCCTTCGTGGTCACCGTGCGGCGCATCCTGGACCTGCTCCGCGAGAAGCTGGGGACGCCGGTGGACATCGAGTTCGCGGTGAGCGGCGGCCGCCTGCATCTGCTGCAGTGCAGGCCCCAGAGCTTCGCCGGCAGGGAAGGGCCCGTCGCGATCCCCCGCAACATTCCCCGGGACAGGGTCTTGTTCACCGCCAGCCGCCATGTGACCGACGGCAGGCTGGCCAACATCACCCACCTGGTGTACGTGGACCCCGACGCCTACGGTTCCCTGAAGGAGGCGGACGCGCTGCGGCGGGTGGCCCGGACGGTGGGCCGGCTCAACAGCGTTCTGCCCAAGCGGCAGTTCATTCTCCTGGGTCCCGGCCGGTGGGGAAGCCGCGGCGACATCCGCCTGGGCGTGCCGGTGAGCTACGCGGACATCAACAACTGCGCCCTGCTGGCGGAGATCGCCCGCAAGAGGGGCAACTATGTGCCGGACCTCTCCTTCGGCACTCACTTCTTCCAGGACCTGGTGGAGTCCTCGATTCACTACCTTCCCCTGTACCCCGACGAAAAGCAGAACCTGTTCAATCATGAGTTCCTCGAGCGGGCCGAGAACATCCTGCCGCGGCTGCTGCCGGATTTCACCGACATGAGCGGGGTGGTCGCGGTGATCGACGTGCCCCGCGAGTCGGAAGGAAAGAGCCTGCGGGTCCTGATGAGCGCCGACACCGAGGAGGCGGTGGCGTTTCTGGAGAAAGCCGAGCAGCGTCCGGACGTCCCGGTCGGCGAGGGGGAGATCCGGGAGGAGTACTCGGCCCAGCACTGGCGGTGGCGGCTGGACATGGCCGAGCACATCGCCGCGCAGATGGAGCCCGAGCGCTTCGGGGTGGCGGCCCTGTACCTGATCGGCAGCACCAAGAACGCGACCGCCGGGCCGGACAGCGACATAGACCTCCTGGTCCACTTCCGGGGGAGCGACGAGCAGCGGCGGGAGCTGCTGGCCTGGCTTCAGGGCTGGAGCCTGTGCCTGGCTCAGATCAACTTTCAGCGCACCGGGCGGCGCTCCGCCGGTCTTCTGGACGTGCATCTGATCACCGATCGGGACGTGGCCGCCCGCACCAGCTTCGCCGTCAAGATCGGGGCCGTCACCGACGCGGCCCGCCCGCTGCCCCTGGGCGAATGACCCGCTGCCTGTTCGTCTCCGACCTCCACGGCCGGGAGGGCCGCTACCGGAGGTTGTACGGTCTTCTGGAGGCTCAGGCGCCGAGGATCCTGCTCCTGGGCGGGGACCTGCTGCCCGCCGGCCCGCCGGGGCCGGCGGCCTTTGCCCGCCAAGCCCTTGCCGGCGGCTTCCGCAGGCTGCGCCGCCGGTTGGGTTCCCGCTACCCCGAGGTGCTCCTCATCCCGGGAAACGACGACCCCCGCTCCGTGGAGCCGCTGCTGCTGGAAGGGGAGGAGGAGGGGCTGTGGCGGTACATGCACGGGCGCAAGGAGAGGATCGACGGGCGGGCCTTCTACGGCTACGCCTGCATCCCCCCCAGCCCCTTCCTGCTGAAGGACTGGGAGCGCTATGACGTGTCCCGGCACGTGGACGTGGGTTGCGTCGGCCCCACCGAAGGGCGCCGCACCGTCCCGGTCCGCCGCGAGGAGATCGAACGGTCCACCATCGAGACGGAGCTCCAGGCGTTGGCGGGGCGGGAAGACCTGACGGAGGCGGTGCTCCTGTTTCACGCCCCCCCGTATGACAGCGCCCTGGACCGGGCGGCCCTGGACGGGCGCACGGTGGAGTTCGCCCCGCTGGACGTGCACGTGGGAAGCATCGCCGTGCGCCGGTTCATCGAGCGGCGGCAGCCGCTGCTCACGCTTCACGGCCACATCCACGAGTCGGCCCGGCTCACCGGGAGCTGGCGGGAGCGGATCGGGCGCACCTGGTGCCTCTCCGCGGCCCACGACGGCCCGGAGCTGGCGGTGGTGGAGTTCACTCTGGAGGATCCCCAGGGAGCGTCCCGCAGGCTGCTGGCCCCCGGGGGTTGAACGCGCCGGGCCCAGGTTGCCGGCACAGGTTCCACCACCTATACCTCACCTATTTCGCTCGAATTTTCGCAAGAAGATCGTTTGTCATCCGGCAAGGAGGGCAGCCATGCTTGGGAAAAGAATGGTGTGGATCGCGGTGGTGGTGATGCTGTCGGCTCACCTGGCGTAAGCCGGAGGCATCAGCCTGACTCTGGCCGCCTCGTCGGAGGAGTCTTCCGCCTCCATCGAGCGGATGAGGGCCAGCCTGGAGAGCATCCGCCGGCAGATCGCCGGCTCCGGGGAGAGGGAGATGGCGGAGACCCAGCAGGCGATCCGCAAGGTCAACAGCTCCGCGGCCCTGTTCATGGACATGCTCCAGGCAATCAACGACATCGCCGCCAAGACGGACCTGCGCTGAAAGAGGTGCACCAGTACGTCCGCATGTCCGAGGAATCGTCGAACCAGACCGCGGAGCACCTCACGAGCATCGTATCCGGGGTGCGAGAGGTGGCCGCCGGCATGTCCGAGATCAGCAGAGCCACTGAGGAGGTTTCGCCGGGAACCGAGCAGATCATCGCGTCTCTGTCCTCTCTGGTGCATTCCAGCCAGGTGGTCAAGGACTCCTCCGGCGACGTCGCCCGCAGGATCCAGAGCATCACCGCATCGCTCCGGAAGGTGAGAGAGCTTTCGGGCAACACCCGGATGGGCCTAGAACAGATGAGCGCTGCGGTCAGTTCCATCTACAAGGCCTATAAGGCCATCGTGCAGGCGGCCGAAACCGGAACGCAGAACGCCGAGAACATGAAGAACGTCGGCGAGCTGGTGAAGAGCTTCAAGACAACCGATGAGGCGCAAGCCGCGGAACCGACGGAGGAAGCGCTGCACGCCCGGTAGACAACGAGACGGTGCGGCGCAGGATACGGCGGCCGTTTGACCGCCCGGGGCGCCCCTCTGCCTCCTGAATCCGGAGGTACGGGCCCGCCGGTCGGTTCCAGGGGAGAGTGTGCAGGAGGTTGGGGGAGGGCCGCCGCTGTCGGCCCGCGCCGCGCTGCCGGGCGCCTGGACGGCCGCCGGCGATCAGACCTTGACGACCTTGCCGCTGCGCAGGCAGCGCGTGCACACCCGGATGGTGGTCCTGGTGGCGCCTACCATGGTGCGGACCCGGATCAGGTTGGGCCTCCAGGTGCGCCGGGTCTTGTTGTGCGCGTGGCTGACGTTGTTGCCCGAGGTGGTGCCTTTTCCACAGATTTCGCAAACGCGTGCCATGTCCATATACCTCTATTGCGACTTCACTTGCGTCAACGGGGACAGGAGAATATACCAAATCCCGCCGGTTGTGTAAAGCGCGACCCGCAGGCCTCAGAGGCCAGCAGTTCGCACCTCCTGGTCGGCGTTCATGAGCGGCCGCTTCCGAGCAGGCTCTTGAAGATGTTCCACATGGGTACCCTGCGAGCGTATTCCACGTAAGCCTGTCCAAACTTGCGGCGGTTGTGCTCCGGTTCAGTTCTCGCCGCCAGCCACATCAGCGGCGCCGTCACGGCCGCCAGACACGCCGAGAAGGGGGACTGGAAAATGAGCGCCAGAGCCAGCGACGACACGGCAATTCCGAGAGTCATCGGTTGTCGCAGCAATCGAAAGACCCCGGTGGTGACCAGCCGGACGGACTCCGTCAGGTCCCTGGCCCGGCCGCGGCGGCCCAAGGCAAGGATCGCCGCGATCACCAAGGCCCCCGCCGGGAGGCAGAGAATCAGGCCGACGGCGCCGGCGGCGCTGCTGTGGAGTCGCACCCAGGGCGCGGCACTTCCCAGCGTCAACTCCACAGCCGGCATTGTCAGAAACAACCCCAGCCCGAGATGCATGTAGATCTCGCTTGGCATACCCTGCCGCAAGGCATGGACGATCCACCGAAAATTGAACGTCCAGACGGCCGCGAGCAACAGTCCCAGGACAGTGTATCGGACCATGATCGCACCTCCACCCGCAGATTCGTGGCGCAGGAGGCTCCGCCACACACTCCTGGTGCACCTACCGGGTCTTCCGCCGGAGTGGGGCGAGCGCCGCTCCGCGCTCTTCGATCTGGTAGTTTCAGCCCTTGGCCAGGAGCAGCTTCTCCTCTCCTGCTGGTACGTAGAGGATGAGGTAGACGAGGTCTTCCCTCGAGTCCTCGTTCTCGAAGTAATGCATTTCGTTGGCCGGGACAAACACCGCCGTGCCCGGCCGCAAGGGGTAAGGCCGCCCGCTTACGAACACGGTGCCACGACCGGACAGGCAGTAGACGCCGTGCTCGACGGCGTGCTTGTGCCCCTGGGTTCCTTCCTGCAGGCAGGTGCCGCCTGCCTTGATGGAGTTCACCAGAAGTGAAAAGCTCCTGGCGCCGACGGTGTCCTCGTTGATCAGGATCCGGACCTCCACCCTGCCCCCGTGGGCGGTGCCCTTGATGGCCTCCTCGGGGGCTACCGCCAACCTTCTATCGTGCTCTCGCTCGTACATGGAGCACTCCTCCGTTGCCTCCTGGTTCTGCCGACCCCGTAGGGTACCCGCGCTCCTGGCTGCGGATGGACCACCACCTTCAGGGCGCCCTCGGACCGGCTGACGGCCGTCGTCAGTGCCCTATTGATCTCACTGAGCCGGAAGGTGTGGGTGATCAGCGGCCTGCCGACGATCCTTCCCTTCGACATCAGATCGAGCACCCGGTGCACGCTTCGGCGGCCCTCGCCTCGGACGGCGTAGAGATCGATGTCTTTCTGGACGGCCAGCCCGATCTCGACGGTGACCGGGTCGTCGAAGTGGGCCAGCAGCACGATGCTGCCGCCGCAGCGGGTCGCCTCCAGCGCCTGCTGCAGACCCTCCTGGGAGCCGCAGGCGACCAGGGTAAGGTCCACCCCGATGCCGTCGGTGAGCTCCCGCATCCGCTTCACCGCGTCCTCCCGGTGCACGTTGATCACGTGATCGGCCCCGAGGGATCGGCCCAGGTCCAGGCGCTCGTCTCTGGTGCCCGTGAGGATCACCCTGCCCGCACCGAGGGCCTTGCTGCACTGGACGGCCATCAGGCCGATCGGGCCGGGTCCGAGCACGGCCAGGGTATCGCCGACGATACACTGGCCGGTCTTGTCGATCCCGAACAACGGGGTCGCGGCGGTGGTGATGATGGTGGCCTCGTCGAAGGACATGTTGTCAGGGATCTTTACCACGGTGTTGACGTGGTTCACGACGTACTCGGCGAACCCGCCGTCGGTGGTGAACCCGTTGGCGCGGTGTCCCTTCGAACGGTCCCCGTAGTTCAGGCAGGCCGTGTGCTTGCCCTCCAGGCAGTTACGACACTGTCCGCATCCCTTGTGGACCTCCACCGTCACCCGATCACCCGGTCTGAAGGTGGTGATGCCCTCACCGACGGCCACGATCGTTCCCGCGTACTCGTGCCCGATGATGAAGCTCCCGAAGGGAGGCTGCTTGAGCATTCCGCGGGTGATGATCTTGATGTCGCCGGCGCAGATCGCGCAGGACTCGACACGGATGAGGACCTCCTCCAGCCCGGGCGACGGGACCTCCCGCTCCACGAGGCGGACGTCGTTGAAGCCGAAAAGCACTGCAGCGTGCATCTTCTCCGGAACAGGCGGGCCGTCCAACGCATTCGTGATCGCCTCATCCCGGATCATCGTGCTCACCAACTCCAGGAATCCCCAGCCTTCTTTTCCGTGCACCGGGCCATGGAGCGTAGAGAACCATCTGCGCTCCTCATCCCGCATTATAAAGAGAATATTCTCACTTTGCAAGTTGACAAGTGAGAATATGCTCGTTGAGATTGCCTTGGTTGGTTGGTCTCCAACTCCGGTAAGGTCCGCGCTGCGGTCGCGGCTTCGGAACTGCTCTTCAAGGAGGTAATCACGTGGCGAGAGCTGCCAGAGAGGTAGTCGAGAGGGCCGGGGTGAACCTCGATCAACTCCTGGGACCGGCAGAGCGCCGCGGCTCGCCGGGCCGGGGCGCGGCGGGGCCTAGGGCACCGTGTGGAACCTCTTCCCGTGCTTCTTGCAGAGCATCCCGGCCAGCACCCGCCCGTTCATGGCCGCCGGAGGCAGGCCGCCGCCCACCGCCACCCACTGGCCGTGCATGGAGAAGTTGGCCAGCCCCGGAACGGTGAAGCCCAGGTTCTTCATCATGGTCTTGCGGGTGGGGAGGAACCCTTCGTAGCTTCCCTTCCAGTTGCCGGTGTAGCGCTGCCAGGTGGCCGGCGTGGCCACGTCCACCACCTCCACGAACTCCCGCACGCCGCCCAGCTCGGCCTCCAGGGCGTCCACCACCAGCTCGCCGACGCGCTGCTTCTCCTCCCCGTAGCGCTGGGGGCCCGTGCTGCGCAGGCCGTTCCAGTAGTCGATGCCCATGCTCGAGCCGGGGCCGGAGCCCATGAGCCAGTGGATGCAGCCGTCGAAGGTGTAGCCCTTGCGCCTCCAGGCGGTGCACACTCCGCCGGGCCGATCGTGCATCTCGAAGATCTCGGTGTCGAAGCCGTTCATCTGCAGGTAGCAGCCCACCGCCAGGCCGGGCACACCGGCCCCGATGATGTTGACCTTGACTGCCATTGCCTTGTCCCTCCGGTATGCCCCAAAGAAAGCACACCCGGAGACCTTCTGTCACCTGGAAGGGCCAAGAAGAAGAGCCCCGGGGTTTCCCCCGGAGCTCTTGCGGTGCCTGAACCCGCTTTCGGGCCGGAAGTGAAAGCCCGCCTCAGTCCTCCTCCATGATCGTGCCGAACAGCTCCAGGTCCGTCGGCTGGGTGGAGGGGATGGGGTAGGAGACCCAGGTGTAGTTCAGCAGGTGCTCCCAGGTCACGTTGCTGTTGGTGCTGTTGCCCCCCCAGCTCCCGCAGCCCAGGGTCATGGACATGGGCATGCCGTTGGTCCAGGCGCCGCTGTTGGCCAGGCACTGGGGCTGGCGGATCATGATCCTGCTGACCCGCACCTTGTGGGAGAGCTCGCGGATGCGCGTCTCGTTGAAGGTGTGGATGCCGCAGGAGTGGCCGGGACCGCTGAAGGAGGTGATGCGGTTGACCAGGTCCACGGCCTCCTCGAAGCTCTTCCATTTGTAGAGGGTGGCGGTCACCGAGAGCTTCTCCCCGGAGAAGGGGTAGCCTTTGCCCACGCCGGTCTCCGGGATCATCAGGAAGCTCTTACCCGCAGGCAAGGTGATCCCGGCCAGCCTGGCAATTGTCTCCGCCGGCTGGGCCACGATGTCGCGGCTCAGCACTCCCTTCTCGTCCCACATGGCCGCCTGGAGCCTCTTCTTCTCCTCGGGGCTCACCAGGTAGCCGCCCACGGCCTCCAGCTCCTTCACCATGGCATCGTAGACGCTCTCGTGGATGGCCACCGAGTTCTCGGTGGAGCAGCTGGTGGCGTAGTCGAAGGTCTTGGAGCGCATGATCTTGTCGGCGGCGTCCTTCAGGTCGGCGGTCTCGTCCACGATGCAGAGCGCGTTGCCGGCGCCCACGCCCTGGCTGGGGGTGCCGCTGGCGTAGGCGGCCCGCACCATGCCGGCTCCACCGGTGGCCAGGATCAGGTCGCACTGCCGCATCAACTCCTTGCTCTTCTCGACGCTGACCTCCTCGATGCCAATGATCAGATCCTCAGGCCAGCCGTGCGTCTTCAGCACCTTGCGCATCTGCGCCGCCGCCATGTCGCCCGTCTTCTGGGCGCGGGGGTGCGGGGCCATGATGATGGCGTTGCGGGTCTTGATGCAGCTGATGGCCTTCACGAAGGGGGTGGCCTCCCCGTTGGTGACCGGGATGAGGGCGCCTATGACACCCATGGGCTTGGCGATCTTCACGATTCCCCTGGCCTTGTCATCCTCGACGATCCCCACCGAGGGCTTGCCCTTCATGTCGCGGAGAGTCCCTTTGACCTTGGTCATGAGCTTGCCGTACTTGTGCGGGGCATACCCCATGCGGGTTTCCTTGGCGCAGAACTCCGTGTACTCCTTGGCGAAGTCCGGCCTGACGCCCGACCAGGCGATGCGGGTGGCCATTTCGTCCACCTGCTCCTGGGTGGCGAACTCGATCTGTGCCTGAGCCTTGCGTGCCCGCTCAACCAGAGCGGCGACGTAGCCGGCGGCATCTTGAGTTTCTTGCATTGTTCCCTCCTTGGGCTGTTTCTCTCTTACTCGATCAGCGAGTCCGTGTACTCCAGGGCCTTGTCGATGACCCCGACCATCTCGTCGATCTGCTCCCTGCTGATGATCAGGGGAGGGGAGACGAAGATGAAATCCCATTTCGCGAACAGGTACAGCCCCTGGGCGAACATCCGTTTGCTGAGCTCGCCGGAGACGCTGCGGAGCGTATCGCCGAAGCCCGCCAGAGGCGCACGGGTTTTCTGGTCGGAGGTGAGCTCGATGCAGGCCCACAGCCCCTTGCAGCGGGTGTCCCCCACCGAGGGGTGCCTGTCCTTGAGGGCGGCCAGCTTCTGCGCCAGGTACTCCCCGTCGCGGGCGGCCTTTTCGATCAACCCTTCCTTCCGGTAGACCTCGATGTTGGCGATCCCCGCCGCGCAGGCCAGTGCGTGGCCGCTGTAGGTCAGACCCCCTGTGAAGGTGCGCTCCCCGAAGTAGTCCCAGATCTTCTTGCTCCAGATCGTGGCCCCCAACGGTACGTAGCCGGAGGTGATCCCCTTGGCGGTGGTCATGATGTCCGGCACGATCCCGTAGTTCTGGATGCCGAACCACTGCCCGGTCCGGCCCCATCCTGCCATGGTCTCGTCGATCACCAGCAGGATCCCGTTCTCGTCGCACAGCTGCCGCAGGCCGGTCATGAAGTTCTGCGGGGGAATGATGATGCCGTTGGTGCCCACGACGGGCTCCATGAAGATGGCGGCGATGGTCTTGGGACCGTCCAGCATCACCTGGGTCTTCAGCACCTCCAGAGTCTTGCGGCCGCACTCCTCCTCGTCGCGAGAGCCGAAGGGACAGTTGTAGGGATAGGGACCGAAGAAGTGCACCACCCCGGGGATTCCGGGCTCCGCGGGCCAGCGGCGGGGGTCCCCGGTCAGGGTGATGGCGCCCGCGGTGGCACCGTGGTAGCTTCGCCAGCGGGCGTAGATCTTGTGCCGCCCGGTGTACCAGCGGGCCGCCTTGATGGCGTTCTCGACGGCCTCGGCCCCGGCGTTGGTGAAGAACAGGTAGTCCAGGTCCCCCGGGGTGACCTCCGCCACCATGGCGGCCAGGCGCGCCTTGGCCTCCGTGCCGAAGCCGGGCGCCACGTAGGTGAGCTTCTCCATCTGCGCCTTCATGGCCTCCAGCACGTGCCGGTTGCCGTGCCCGATGTTCACGTTGAGCAGCCCCGAGCAGCCGTCGATGTAGCGCCTGCCGTCGGTGTCCCACAGGTACACCCCCTCGGCCCGGTCGATCATCAGGGGGTCCACCGACCCTTGCGCCTTCCAGCTGTAGATCACGTGCTGGCGGTCCAGCTGTTTGAGCTCCCTGGTGTTCATTCCTCCTCCCTTATCTCCTGTATCTCGTAGCCCTGTTCGCTGACTCCGGCCAGCCCCCCCCGGCCGCTTTCGATCTTGTCCCAGTAGAGGCTCCGGAACCCGAACGACATGGGCAGGTTGTTGATCCTGGTTCGCTTCTCGAGCTTGCTTACACTGTACCGGCGGCCGCAGCCCGGGCAGCGCAACTCCACAGGCGCCCCTCCGCGCGCTTCTACGGTGAGATCGGAGGTGCCGCAGCGGCACATGAAGTCCTCCAGATCGATCACCCGGATCTTGCCTCGCCTCTTCCCCATTGCCTCAAGCGCACCCTGCTTTCCCGCACCGTGGCGGAGCCGGCTTTTTCCAAACGCTATTTCAATTTATAGTTGAAGAAGTGTAGCACGGCAGGCCACCGCTGATCAATCGATCAGGTACAAATAATTCTTGACGGCTCTTCTGCCGGTACAGTACAATTGCCCCCTTACCGACGCGCTCGAGGAGCCCAACATGCCCCGAAACATCAAATGCGCGCTTATTCAGGCGTCCAATCCCAGGTCCGAGGGCACTCCGGATCAGATCAAGGAAGCCATGATCCAGAAGCACCTGCCGCTGATCGAGGAGGCGGGTAAACAGGCGGTGCAGATCCTCTGCCTGCAGGAGATCTTTCACGGCCCGTACTTCTGCGCCGAGCAGGACATCAAGTGGTACCGCACCGCTGAGCCGGTGCCCGGTCCAATCACCGAGCGCTTTGCGCCGCTGGCCAGAAAGCACCGCATGGTGATGATCGTCCCGGTCTACGAGATGGAACAGGAAGGGGTGTATTTCAACACTGCCCAGGTCATCGACGCCGACGGGAGCTATCTCGGCAAGATGCGCAAGGTCCACATCCCCCACACCTACCCCGCCTTCTGGGAGAAGTTCTACTTCAAGCCGGGAACCCTGGGCTTTCCCGTGTTCGAGAC
Source organism: uncultured Spirochaetaceae bacterium (assembly GCA_964490725.1). Classification (GTDB taxonomy): domain Bacteria; phylum Spirochaetota; class Spirochaetia; order SZUA-6; family DRHE01; genus CAZBDU01. Next base: position 41,534 of record CAZBDU010000025.1, read on the forward strand.
CGAGTACGCCCGCATCGGCATCTACATCTGCTACGACCGCCACTTTCCCGAATGTGCGCGGGTGCTGGCGCTGAAGGGAGCGGAGATCCTGTTCAACCCCTCGGCCACCACGGAGGGCAAGAGCAAGTACCTGTGGGAGCTGGAGCAGCCCGCCCAGGCCGTGGCCAACGGCGTGTTCATCGGCGTCAACAACCGCGTGGGGTTGGAGAAACCGTGGGAGTTCGGGAAGTTCTACGGTTCCAGCTACTTCGTGGATCCTCGCGGCAAGATCCTGGTCAAGGGCAGCGACAGCCAGGACCAGGTGGTGGTCTGCGATCTGGATCTGGAGCAAATCCGCGAGGTGCGCGACGGCTGGCAGTTCTTCCGGGACCGTCGTCCGGAGGCCTACACCGAGATCTGCCAGCAGCTTCCGTGAAGCTCGTACCAGGGAGAACCGGAGCGCCCGTTCCCCGTTGGTGGAAGACGTTCCTGGCTCATATGCTCGGACAAACTTAATGAGGCGGAGGTTTCTATGAGCAGCAACGCAACGACGGAGGCGAAAGGGTGGGTGGTCTACCCTGTCGGCAGCCGTCCCAAGATGGGGCTGGCCATCCTCCTGGGGATCCAGCAGTACCTGACGATGTTCGGGGCCACCGTGCTGATCCCCTTCATCGTCGGCGGGGCGATGCAGCTTCCCCAGGAGCAGCTGGCCCTGCTGATCGCTACGATGTTCTTTGTCTCCGGGATCACGACGCTGATCCAGCAGTCTCCGATCGGCAACCGGCTTCCCATCGTGCAGGGTGGCACCTTCTCCTTCCTGGGGCCAATGTTCGCCATCGTGGGGATGGTGAGCGCGCAGAACCTGGGCTGGCACGTGGCCATCCAGCAGGTGAGCGCGGCGGTCATGTTCGCCTCGGTCATTGAGATCGTCCTGGGCTACACCGGGCTCATGGGCTACGTGAAGCGCGCCATCAGCCCGATCGCCATCGGGCCCACCATCGCCATGATCGGGCTGGCCCTCTACGGGATCGGCGCTCCCTGGATGGCCGGCAACTGGGTGGTGTCCCTGATCACCCTGGTCGCCCTGGTGGTCTACTCCCAGGTGCTGTCCCGCAAGAGCCGGGCCTTCCTGCTCTTCCCGGTGTTGCTGGCCATCATCACCGGCTGGCTGGCGGCCATCATCGGCACCTACGCCGGGTGGATCCCCGAGGGCAACGCCGCCAACGTGACCGGAAAGTTCGGCCTCATCGCGGCCGCTCCCTGGTTCTCCCTGCGCCCCGCGGTGCCCTTCAAGTGGGGCTTCCCCGAGCTCAACAGCATCACCCTGGCGGGGGCGGTAGGAATGATCGCCGGCTACATCGCCTCCATGATCGAGTCCATCGGTGACTACTACTCCTGCGCCCGCATCTCCGAGGCCCCGGTGCCCACCGCGAAGATGATCTCCCGCGGCCTGGGCGCCGAAGGTCTGGGCTGCCTGATCGCCAGCCTCTTCCAGACCTGCAACGGTACGACCTCCTACTCGGAGAACATCGGCGCCATCGGCCTGACCCGCGTGGCCAGCCGCCGGGTGATCCGGGCCGGTGCGGTGGTGATGCTGATCCTGCCCCTGTTCGGCAAGTTCGGCGCCACCCTGGCTACCATGCCGCAGCCGGTGGTGGGCTCCATGTTCGTGGGGCTGTTCGGCCTGATCGCCGCGGTCGGGCTCTCCAACCTGCAGTTCGTCAACCTCAACAACGCCCGCAACCTGTTCATCATCGGCATCGCCTTCTTCGCGGGCCTGAGCTTCCCGGCGCACTTCAACGCCAGCCCCATCAACTGGGCGGAGTCCGGCAAGTTCGCCGAGACCGTCGGCAACATCCTGCAGACCCTGCTTACCACCGGGATGGCGGTGACCGGTATCCTGGCGATCTTCCTGGACAACGTGCTTCCCGGCGCCACCCGTGAAGAGCGCGGCCTGGCGGTTTGGGAGTCTGAAGCCACGGACGAGGCCTGGGTGAGGGCAGAGGCGGAATGGAAGAAGATGGCCGTGGGCGAGGAGCGCAAGGTCGTCATCGAGTAGAACGGCTGCAACGTGGCCGGCGGGACATGGGACGGGGCCGCCCCGTCCCATGTCCGTTTCCATCCGTCCACGCCGTCCATCCGTGAGGGTCCACACGCCGTGAAAGCCCCGGTGCGCACCGTCCTTTACGTCCTCCTGGCGGCTCTGTGCCTGCTGACCTTCTACGGCATCTTCAACGCCGGCAACCCCAACTCGCTGTTCAGGCTGGTGGTCCCCGATCCGGCCTACGACGTGGCGGTCACCGTGGGCCTGGGCGTGGCGGTGGGGGCGCTGGTGGTGGCCCTGACCGCCTCCCGGCAGAACAGCCTCACCAATCTGCTGGACCTGAACCGCCGCTACATCCTGGAGCTGCGAGCCAAGGGACGAACCGACGAGCAGATCGCGGAGTCCTTCCTGGAGGAGCTGGGCAGCCGCGCCGGCGTCCTGCATACTCTTGCAAAGCGGCGGGTTTTGCGCTACCTTTCCAAGTTGTCATGAACGTCCTGCAGGGGCTCACCAACCCGAACTACCTGATCTTCGCGCTGCTGTTCATCGGTGTGATCTTCTACCTGGCCTTCATGCGACAGCGCGAATCCAGCCGCATCACCAGGAAGTTCGGGCAGGAGGAGATCGTCATCACCAGCTTCGGAGTGAACTACTACGGGCTGGAATCGGAGCCCGGAGGACCGCTGCGCAGCGCCGGCGCCCTGGTGCTGCTCCGGGAGGGCCTCTACTACCGGGCCCGCTTCACCAGCCGGGAGCTGTTCATTCCCGGCTCGGCCATCACCTACATCGGCGTCTCCGGCACGCACAAGGGCAAGGCCCTGCATCAGCAGGTGGTGGTGATCCAGTTCCTGAACCCCGAGGGGCGCGAGGAGCGTGCGGCCTTCCGCATGCCCTACCCCGCACAGTGGGTGGCGGCCATCAAGGCGAACCTGCTGGAGAAGAGACCCCGCCGCAGCGGCCGCAAGAGCAACAAGGGCCCCCGCTGAGGGCAGGCGGCGAACGCGTTCTGGTTCCAGGCCGGTGCGGGTCCGCCGGTCCATGCTTCGTTTCAATTGGAATTTGAAAATATGTTTGACACTTATCGGGCCAGCCCCTATACTGGGCTAAATCTTATTGTCTGACATTTCGGATGCGGTGATGACCAATCGGGAAGCGTTGGAGCGTTACAGGGAGAACCGGGCACGGATGCTGGCCGGCGGCGGGGAGAAGCGGATCGCCGGCCAGCATGAGAAGGGCAAGCTCACCGCGCGGGAGCGGCTGGAGCTGCTCCTGGACAAGGGCTCGCTGATCGAGCACCAGCCCTACGTGACCGTCCGTGCTACCGACTTCGGCCTGGCCGAGAGGAAGCACTTCGGGGATGGAGTGGTGAGCGGCACCGGCAAGGTAGGCGGCCAGCAGGTCTTCCTGTTCTCCCAGGACTTCACGGTCCTGGGCGGCTCCCTGGGGGAGATGCACGCCGAGCGCATCGTGGAGGCCCAGCTGCTGGCGCTGAAGAACGGCTGTCCGTTCATCCAGATCAACGACTCCGGGGGCGCGCGCATTCAGGAGGGAACTCTGAGCCTGAACGGCTACGCTCGCATCTTTCGCGCCAACACCCTGTCCTCGGGTGTGATCCCTCAGTTCTCCGTGATCCTGGGCCCCTGTGCCGGGGGGGCGGTGTACTCCCCGGCCATCACGGATTTCATACTCATGGTGGACGGGGTGAGCAACATGTATATCACCGGTCCGGACGTCATCCGCGCCGTCACCGGTGAGGAGATCAGCCACGACGAGCTGGGCGGGGCCCAGGCCCATTGCCAGAGAAGCGGCAACGCCCACTTCCGCTTCGCCACCGAGCAGGAGTGCATGGCCTTCCTGCGGCAGCTTCTTTCCTACCTGCCCGCCAACAACCGGGAGCTGCCCCCGGTTGCCGAGAGCGGCGATTCCGCCGACCGCCAGACCCCGGAGCTGGAGGAGCTGCTTCCGGAGGACCCCAAGCGTCCCTACGACGTGCGGGAAGTCATCGCTGCGGTCTGCGACCGCGACAGCTTTCTGGAGGTGCAGGCGGAGTTCGCGCCCAACGTGGTGGTGGGCTTCGCCAGGCTGAACGGCAGGACCGTGGGCATGTTCGCCAACCAGCCCCGCTTCTACGCCGCGGCGCTGGACATCAACTCCTCCGACAAGGCCGCCCGTTTCATCCGCTTCTGCGACTGCTTCAACATCCCGGTGGTCAGCCTGGTGGATGTGCCCGGGTTCCTGCCGGGGGTGGCCCAGGAGCACGGCGGGATCATCCGCCACGGCGCCAAGGTCCTCTACGCCATCGCGGAGGCCACGGTTCCCAAGCTTTCGCTGATCCTGCGAAAGGCTTACGGCGGGGCCTTCATCGCCATGTCCTCCAAGGCCCTGGGCTACGACCGGGTGCTGGCGCTGCCCACGGCGGAGATCGCCGTGATGGGCGCCGAGGGGGCGGCGAACGTCATCTTCCGCAAGGAGATCCAGGCCGCGGAGGATCCGGAGGCCGTGCGGGCGCAGAAGATCGCCGGGTTCCGGCAGACGGTGATGAACCCCTTCACCGCCGCCGGCTACGGGTACGTGGACGACATCGTGGAGCCGCGTTTCGCCCGCATCGAGCTCATCCGCTCCCTGGAGATGAACATCCGCAAGCGGGAGAACCGGCCCACCAAGAAGCACGGGAACATCCCGCTCTGACGGGGGAGCTTCATGATCGAGCGTTTCTCCTACAGCGTGTTCAGTACCGTCCTGGGGATGGCCGTGGTGTTTATGGCCCTCGCCGTGCTGTCCCTTCTGATGGTGGCCCTGAAACGCGCCTTCGGGCGAACCGGGGCCCGGGCTCGGGCAGCCGGGAAGCCGCCCGCAGGGGGGCAGGCGGCCGCCACGCCTCCCCGCTGGCTGCCGGCGGCCGTGGCCGCCTACCTGGCGCTGCTGGAGGCGGAGCGCTATCCCCTGGGAGGAGGGAGCGCCGAGGTGTGGAAGCCGGACATCACGCACTACGACCCGTGGCTGGCCGGTCCGCCCAACCGGGGAGTGGGAATATGAAGAGAACCGTGCGCTTCGAGTTCGAAGGCACCGTCTACGAGGTGGCGGTGGAGCAGCGGGGGGACCAGCTGGTGCTCAGCCGGGGGTCGGAGCGCTACACCGTGACGCTCCTGCCCACGGAGCCCGCCGGCGGGGCCAGCCAGAGCGGCCAGCCGCCCTCCGGGGTGGTGCCGGTGACGCCGCCGCCGCTGGCCCCCAACGTCCCCCCGGAGACGGAAGCCCGGCCGGCCGGCGGGGCTCCCGGGATGCTGGTGGCGCCCATGACGGGAGTGGTGAAGGAGCTGAAGGCCAGCGTGGGCCACAACGTGGAGCGAGGTCAGGTGGTGCTGATCATGGAGGCCATGAAGATGGACATCGATGTGCAGGCGCCGGTTTCCGGCGTGGTCGCGGAGGTCTCCGTGCGGCCCGGAGACACCGTGAGCGCCAAGCAGACGCTGATGATAATTCAGTGAGGCCACCGGGCCGCTTCAGGGAATCACCGTGAACGTGTGGAAACTGGTTTTCGGCTTCTTCGCCTCCACCGGATTCGCCGGCCTCACCTGGGAGAACCTGGTGATGATTGCAGTGGGCGGCCTGCTGATCTATCTGGGCATCGCCCGGAAGTACGAGCCGCTCCTGCTGGTGCCGATCGGCTTCGGCGCGGTGCTGGTCAACCTGCCGCTGTCAGGGATCCTCCAGGAAGGAGGGCTCCTGCACTACTTCTACTTCGGAATCAAGAGCGGCATCTTTCCGCCCCTCATCTTCCTGGGCATCGGAGCCATGACGGATTTCGAACCCCTTCTCGCCAAACCGCAGACCTTCCTTCTGGGGGCTGCGGCCCAGTTCGGCATCTTCGGCACACTGCTGGGCGCCAGGGCCCTGGGGTTCGTCTTCAACGAGGCGGCCTCCATCGCCATCATCGGCGGCGCCGACGGCCCCACCGCCATCTACCTGACCTCCAAGCTGGCCGATCATCTTCTGGGGCCCATCGCGGTGGCCGCCTACTCCTACATGGCATTGGTGCCCATCATCCAGCCGCCGATCATCCGCGCCCTCACCACCTCCCGGGAGCGCGGGGTGGTGATGTCCGACGTGAAGCCCGTGTCGAAGCGGGTCAAGATCCTCTTTCCCATCCTCACCACCATCGCCGCGGCATTGCTGGTGCCGGCCTCCACGCCCCTGATCGGAATGCTGATGATGGGCAACCTCTTCCGGGAGGCCGGAGTGGTGGAGAGGCTGTCCAAGACGGCTCAGAACGAGCTGATCAACATCGTGACCATCTTCCTGGGCGTTGCGGTGGGTTCCAAGATGTCCGCCGAAGAGTTCCTGACCGTGAACACCATCATGATCATCGGCCTGGGGCTGGCAGCCTTCGCCGTGGGCACCTCCTCCGGTGTGCTGCTGGGCAAGCTCATGTACCTGATCACCCGGGGCAGGGTAAACCCCATGATCGGCGCGGCGGGGGTTTCCGCGGTGCCCATGGCGGCGCGGGTGGTGCAGAAGGAGGGCCAGCGGGCCAACCCGGGGAACTTCCTGCTCATGAACGCCATGGGTCCGAACGTGGCCGGTGTGATCGGCTCGGCCATTGCGGCCGGAGTCCTGTTGTCGCTGGCCGGCTGAACGGGCGAGGGCGCTCAGGAGCCTCCGCCGGCGGCCATCCGCTCGGCTTCCTCCACCAGCTGCTCGATCATCGCCAGGCCCTTGTGCCAGAAGGCCGGGTCGGTCAGGTCCACGCCCAGGGGTTTCACCAGCGCCTCCGGCCAGTCCGACCCCCCCGCCTCCAGGAGCCGCAGATACAGCTCGGAGAAACCCTGCCCCACCTCCCGATAGCGAGCGTAGAGGGCCAGCACCAGCAGCTCCCCGAAGGCGTAGGCGTACACGTAGCCCGGTGCGTGCAGGAAGTGGGGAACGTAGCTCCACCACAGAGCGTAGCCGTCCGTCAACCTCACCGAGCCGCGGAACATCGCCCGCTGGGTGTCCATCCACAGCTCCCCCATGTGCTCGGCCGAAAGCTCCCCCTCCGAACGCCGGGCGCGGTGTACGGCGTCCTCGAAGCGGTTCATGGCGGTCTGCCGGAACACCGTGGCGAAGCTGTCCTCGATCTTCTGGACCAGGAGGGCAAGACGCGCGTCCGCCTCCTGCTCCCGGCTCATCATCTCCTGGAACACCAGCATCTCTCCGAACACGGAGGCCGTCTCCGCGGTGGTGAGGGGGGTGTCGGCCACCAGGACCCCCTGAGGCCGTGAGAGGTACTGATGGACGCCGTGGCCCATCTCGTGCGCCAGGGTCATGACGTGCCGGGGGGAGCCCTCGAAGTTCAGGAACAGGTAGGGGTGGACCGAGGGCACCGCCCCGTGGCTGTAGGCGCCCCCTCTCTTTCCCTCCCGGACCTCCGCGTCCACCCAGCGCCGCTCCAGGAACTCCGTCGCGATCTCTCCGAAGCGCTCGTGGAAGCCGCGGTAGGCCTTCAGGGCGATCTCCTGGGCCTGCTGCCAGGAGTAGCGGCGCTCTGAGGCAGGAAGCGGGGCGTAGCGGTCGTAGTCCAGAAGCTCCGGCAGCTGCAGGAGCCCCCGCTTCAGCGTGTAGAAGCGCTCCACGATGTCGTAGCGGGAGGTCACCGCTCCCACCAGCGCCTCCACCATGGCGTCGGAGATCTGGTTGTCCAGATTGCGGGCGCTGATCCACTCCGGGTAGCTGCGCATCCGGTCCTCGGAGGCCTTGTCCGCCAGCACCGTGTTGAACACATAGAGACTGCTCCGCAGCAGCTCCTGCAGCCCTGTGGTGATGGAGGCGGCCGCCTCTTGCCGAGTCTGCCGATCGGGATCGTAGAGCCTGGTGAGCACGCTCTGCTGCGGCAGGCTCTGGCCCCGGAAGCGGTAGCGGGCCGCACTGTGGATCTGGTCGAAGAACCGCACCCAGGCCGCCCGCCCGGTGACCGCCTTCTCCGCCAGGACCTTCTCCTCCGGCTCGCTCAGCAGGTGCGGCCGGTAACGCCGGGCCAGCCGCAGCCAGTGCCGGTAGTGCGCCAGGGAGGGGTGGGCCATCAGCGCCTGGGCCGCCTCCTCCGCAGCGTGCGCCCACTCCAGCTCCAGGAACAGTAGCTGCTGCTGCAGGCGCGAGCCGTGCTCCTGCACCCGCTGCAGCAGCGCCCCCCGGGCGTGGTCCTCGGTGTTGGTGGACCAGTCCAGGTAGGCGAAGGTGGACGCCTTTCCGGCCAGCTCCAGGATGCGCTCGTATTCCTGGATAAGACGGTGCATCTCTTCGGCCTGCAGGCCGGCGATGCGCCCGCGGTAGCGCGCTGCCAGCTCCTCAGCCAGGCGGCTGGATTCCTCCAGGTCCTGCTGCAGCCGCGGGTCTGCGGGAGATTCGTACAGGTCCGACAGGTCCCACCGCACTCCTGCGGCCCTGGTTTCCGCTTCAGCCATCGCTCTGGTCTCCTTGCAGGGGCTGCCGGCGCCCGCGGCGCTTGCGGAGGCCGCGGCGGCCCGACGCCGCCCCGGGTCTGCCCTCAGAAGATACAGCCGGCGGCCGGGGCGGGCAAACGGCTCAACGCGGTGGAGCGCGGCGGCGAAGCGTTGCGGGGCTGGTTACTCGCTACGCTCGGCCAGAGGCAGATCCACCGCGAACCGGCACCCGCCTCCTCTCCTGGCGGAGACGCTCACCGAGCCGCCGTAGCCCTCGACGACGGCCTTGACGATGGCCAGCCCCAGCCCGGCGTGTTCGTCGGCCCCGCCCGTCTCGGAGACCTCGGGGGCCGCTGCGCTCCCCTGGGCCGCCCCGCCCCCGTCGGCTGAGGCGCTGTCCCCCTGGGCCGCGCTGTCCTCCTGGGCCGCTTCGCCCCCGTCGGCTGAGGCGCTGTCCCCCTGGGCCGCGCTGTCCTCCTGGGCCGCTTCGCCCCCGTCGGCCGCCCCGCCCCCGTCGGCTGAGGCGCTGTCCCCCTGGGCCGCCCCGCCCCCCGGGGGGCGAAAGGAGAAGAAGCGCTCGAAAACCCGCTCCCGGTGCTCCGGGGCCACTCCGGGTCCGCGGTCCAGCACCTCCACGAGCGCCCGGCCGCGCAGGCGGCGGCATTCCACCTCCACCGTCGTGTCCCGAGGGGCAAAGCTGAGAGCGTTGTCCAGGAGGTTGTCCATCACCTGCGCCAGCCGTTCCGGCGCGGCCAGCACCACCAGCTCCCGGTCCTGCGGGGCGGTGACCCGCAGGCGCACCCCCACCGGCTGGCCGCGCAGCCTGCGGGACTCCGCCACCGCCCGCGCCAGACCCGCCAGATCTACCGGCCGGCGCTCTTCCCGGTCCAGGTCCGCATCGATGCGAGAGATGTCCCGCACCGCGCTCAGCAGGTGCTGCATCCGGGACACCTCGCGCTGGATCAGATCCACGAAGGCGCGCCTGTCCGCCGCACTGCCCTCCCCTCCGATCAGCTCCGTGGCGGTGCGGATGGTTGCCAGGGGGTTCCTGAACTCGTGGGAGAGGTCCGCCGCGAACGCTTCCGCGGAGCGCAGGTGGCTGTCGAGCTTCCCGGTGAGCTCCTCCAGCGCCCTGGAGAGCTCCCCGATCTCGTCGCGGCGGCGGGAGAGCCGGAAGCGCCCGGTGAGCCTTCCCCGGCGGTCCAGCATCGCGACGGCCTGACGGCGCAGCGCCTGTACCGGTCCGGCGATGGTGGTGGACAGAAGCAGGCTGATCACCACGGCCGCCCCCACGCTCAGCAGGAACACCCGGAAGATCCCCAGGCGCAGCTCGTAGAGGTCCCTGAGAATGCGGTAGGTGGACTGTGAGACCAGCACGGCCCCCGCGACCTCGGCGCCCACCCGGACGGGGATGGCGCTGTAGAGAGTCACGGAACGCTGCCCGCCGGTGGAAATCCGGGTGGCCGCTCCATAGCGGCCCGCCAGGGCCTCGCGCACCTCCGGACCCAGCAGCCGATCGGTATTCAAGTAGTACTCACCGCTGTCCAGCGGCGGCTGCGGCGGGCGCAGTAGCCGCCGGTACAGGCCGACGGGTCCCAGGGCAATGCGATAGAGCAGGCTCTGCCGCACCTCGGCCTGCGCAGGGCCCTCCTCCGGCTGGCCTTCGCGCTGCGGTCCCAGGAGGCTGGAGTCCGCCAGGAGCCTTCCCTGGGCGTCCACCACCCGCAGCCGCGCCTCGTGGCGCTGCCGCAGCTGCACCAGGATGCGCTCCGCTTCCGCCGGCTGGAACGCTCCCTCCCGCACCAGCGCAGCGGCCAGCACCCGGCCCTGCTGCACCAGGGCATGCTCCAGAGACTTGAGAAGCTGCCGCTCGTAGATGTTGAGGTAGAGCATCCCGGCCACCGGCAGAAAGGCCACCAGCACGTTGAAGACCAGGAGCCGCACCGAGATCCGGGAAAGAAAGGCCAGCAGCCTCTTCATGGCTCCCCGACGGCGTAGCGGTAGCCCAGGCCGTAGATGCTCTCGATTTCGCCGAAGGCGGGGTCCAGCTCCTGGAACTTGCGGCGCAACCGCTTGATGTGGCTGTCCACCGTTCTGTCGCTCACGTACTGGTCGTGGGGATAGCCCTCCTGGAGCAGCTGCTCGCGAGTCCTCACGTGTCCCGGCTGCCGGATCAGCGCCCGGAGGATCCTGAACTCGGTCACCGTCAGATGCACGGGCGTCTGTTTCCAGCAGGCGGTGTGCCGCCGGGGGTCCAGCTCCAGGTGGCCGCAGCGCAGCGGCTCCTCCCCCGCCTCGGGCGGGCCGGCCATCATGGTGCGGCGGAATAGGACCTTCACCCGGGCCAGCAGCTCTCGGACGGAGAAGGGCTTGCACAGGTAGTCGTCGGCGCCCATCTCCAGGCCCAGCACGCGGTCGATCTCCTCGTCCCTGGAGGTGAGGAAGATCAGAGGCACCCGCTCGGAACGGGCGCGGACCCTGCGGCAGAGCTCCAGCCCGTCCATGCGGGGCATGAGGATGTCGAGGATGATCAGGTCGGGAAGCGAGCGGCGGAAGTCCGCCCAGGCCTGTTCGCCGTCCCCGTAGGTGAGCACCCGGTAGCCTTCCTTGCGCAGCGCGTAGGCCACCGTTTCGCGCAGGTCCTTCTCGTCGTCCACCAGCGCCACCAGCTGCCCTGGGATATCCGCCATCGGCTCCGATTGTAACACGGCCCCGGCGGGCTTTCCACAAACAGCCTCCGTACCCGCAGCCGCGGGCGGTCCCTCCGCACCGGCCGCCCGGCTCCCGGCTCCCGGCCGCCCGGCTCCCGGCTCCCGCCACGGCGCCCTCCGGCTCCCGGCTCCCGCCACGGTGCCGCCACAATGTTCCCGCAAAAAGCCTCCATGCGGCCCCTTGGAGGCGCGAATCCGGCGATAGCCTGGTGTGCAACAGAACGTGCAGGAGGTTTGGGAACCGATGATGAACAGGCTTTCGCGAGGACTTCGAGAGGCGGGAGGCGGCGTGGCGCTGAAGATGCTCTTTCTGGGGGCCCTGATCCTGCTGCTGCTGATTCCGCTGGCCATGATCCGCGGTCTTGTGGAGGAGCGGGAGCAGAGCCGCGCCTACGCCGAGGAGGAGACGATCCGCATGTGGGGAGGCGAGCAGACGCTGGCCGGCCCCGTACTCGTGGTGCCGTACCTGAACCGGCGGGTGGACGCCGAAGGGCGCATCGAGGAGACAGAGGAGCTCGCCTGCTTCCTGCCCGCTGAGCTGCGGATCGAAGGCAGGGTGCAACCGGAAAGCCGGCGCCGCGGCATCTACGAGGTGACCCTCTACACCACCATGCTCTCGATCACGGGCACCTTCCCGGCTCCCTCCTTTGCCGGGTGGCGGATTCCGGAGCGGGACATCCTCTGGCGCAAGGCCGTGCTGGCGGTGGAGATCTCCGGGATGCGCGGCGTGGGACGGCGGGTTCGGCTGCTGTGGGACCGGCAGCCGGTGGATTTCTCAGCCGGGAAGGCCCAGATGGGCGTCTTCGGGGGCCAGATCCAGGCGCCGGTGCAGGCGGCGGGCGGGGAGCACGCCTTCGCCCTGGAGCTGGCACTCCGGGGCGGGCGCTCCTTGAGCTTCCTTCCCCTCGGGGAGGAGACCCGGGTCAGCCTGGATTCCTCCTGGGAAAGCCCCAGCTTCAGCGGCTCGTTCCTACCGGCAGAGCGTTCCGTCGGACCGGAGGGCTTCCGAGCCCGCTGGACCGTGCTCTCCCTGGGACGCAGCTATCCTCAGAGCTGGCGCAGCGGCGACATTCGGCCGGAAACCCTGAAGGCGTCGAGCTTCGGGGTGGAGCTGGCCCTCCCCGTCGACTCCTACGTGAAGAGCCTGCGCTCGGTGAAGTACGGGGTACTGTTCGTGCTGTTGCCCTTTCTCACTTTCTTCCTGTTTGAGCTGTTCGGCAGGCGCAGGATCCACCCCATGCAGTACCTGCTGGTGGGCTTCGCGGTCTGCCTGTTCTACCTGCTGCTGCTGTCGGTCTCGGAGCACCTGGGCTTCGAGCCGGCCTACCTGCTGGCCGCGCTGGCCACCACTGCTCTGGTCGCGGCCTACTCCGGCGCCGTGCTGAGCGGCTGGCGCCGGGGTGCGGTCCTGGCCGCGCTGATGGGCGGCGCCTACCTGTTCCTGTACGTGGCCCTGCGCTCGGAGGACTACGCGCTGTTGATCGGCAGCCTGGGACTGTTCCTCATCCTGGCCGCGGTGATGCTGCTGACCAGGCGGATCGACTGGTACCGGCTCGGCCGTCCCCGCCCGGAAGGACCCGGTGAGGGCGGGCCCGGAGCGAGCGAGGCGGCCGGCGGGGGTCCGCCTCCCACCCAGCCCGGCGGGCCCACGCCGCCGGATCCCCCTCCGGGGCCTCCCCCCGCGGCCGGCCCGGCGGAGCCTTCCTCTGCTTCGCGCTCCGGTTTGGGAGGCGAAAGCCCTCTGGCCGACGCGCGCCTGGAGGAGGTGCTTCAGATGCTGGACTGACCCCCAGTGGCGAGCGGCGATGCTTGCCGCGGCCGCTCCCGGCGGGGTAGACTGCACGCCATCGGGAGGTGCGATGTGTCTACCAACAGTGGGCGGATGGCATCCGGCAGGACCGCCGCCCCCTCTTGGCGGGTTCTCTTCCTGGCGGCTCTGGCAACCTCTCTGGCCCTGGGGCTGCTGGTGTGGGCCCTGGGGCCGCGGCTGCTCTCGGTGCCGCACCTGGCAGACAAGGGGCCGAGCTGGTACTACTGGCAGCTTCCAGCGCCGCGGCTGTGGTCACGGCTCAGCGCCTGGACCGGCTACGCCCTCCACCAGCTGGCCGCGTGGGCTGTGGTGTACCTGGCCTGGCGCCGGCGCCGGAGTCCGTCCGGGAAGCGGACCGGCCTGCTCAACGTGGCTGCCCTGGGGGTGAACCTGTTCTTCGTTCTCCTCCACCTCCTGCAGACCCACCTCTGGTACGACGGCCTGGCCCAGGACGTTCCTATCTGGACCTCCCAGTATTCGGTGATCGTGATGCTGGTGATCATCCTGCTGATGCTGATTCCGCGCCGGGGGATCTTCTGGGGGGCGAAGGTCCGGGTGCCGCAGCGCGTGCTGGGCTTCCTGCGCGAGTACCACGGCTTCTACATCGCCTGGGCGCTGGTCTACACATTCTGGTTTCACCCCATGGAGGGAGTCTACGGCCTGCTCATCGGCTTCCTGTATATGTTCTTCCTCATGATCCAGATGTCGATGTTCGACACTCCTCTGCACTTCTCGCTGCGCTGGATCGTCTTTCTGGAGGTGTTCGTGGGCGTGCACGGGCCCCTGATCGCCATCATGAAGGGTCAGGCGATCTGGCCGATGTTCCTGTTCGGGTTCCTGTTCATGTTCGTGGGCACCCAGCAGCACGGGCTCGGCCTGCCGCGGTGGAGCCGATGGGTGATCCTGGGCGCCTACCTGGCCGGCGCCGGGGCGGCGTACTCGGTGCGCGGATTAGGCAGGCTCTACGAGATTGCCTTCATCCCCGCGGCGCTGTACGGGGGCGCCCTGGCCTTGGGGCTGCTGCTGGCGGCGGTGCTGTCCCTGCCCCGGCGCGCCGGGGGCGGGCAGGCGGCCTCGCCCGCCGGGGACGGCGCGGCTGCCGGACCCGCCCGGGAGGTGAGGGGGTGAGCCGGGCGGTGGTCATCACGGGCAGCACCCGGGGGCTGGGGTTCGCCCTGGCGGCGGAGTTCCTCTTGCGGGGATGCCGGGTCACGGTGAGCGGCCGCAGCGCCGGCGGCGTGGAGGCAGCCCTGGAGAGGCTCCAGGCGCACGGGGAGCGGGTGATGGGCTTCCCCTGCGACGTGACCCAGGAGGCCCAGGTCGAGGCGTTGTGGCGGGAGGCGGTTCGCCGCTGGGGAGGCGTGGACATCTGGGTGAACAACGCCGGCGTCCCGCATTCGACTGTTCCCGTGTGGGAGCTTCCCGCCGCGGAAGCGGAGACTCTGGTGCGGACGAACCTTCTGGGCACCGTCCAGGGCTCGGCAGTGGCCATGCGGGGAATGTTGTCCCAGGCGCACGGCCAGATCTTCAACATGGAAGGTTTCGGCAGCGACGGCCGGCGGCGGACCGGCCTCACCCTGTACGGTACCTCCAAGGCGGCGGTGCGCTATTTCAGCCGCGGGCTGGCCGACGAGGCGGACGGGGGCCCGGTGCTCACCGGCACCCTGAGCCCGGGGATGATGGTGACGGATTTCCTGCTGGGCCCGATGCAGCGCTCCGGCCAGGCCGAACAGATGAAGCGGGTGATCAACATCCTGGCGGACCGGCCGGAGACGGTGGCCCGCTTCCTGGTTCCCAGGATGCTGGAAAACAGGCGGCAGGGGGCCCGCATCGCCTGGCTCACTGGGGGCAAGATCCTGTTCCGCTTCCTGACCGCCCCCCTGCGCCGAGGAAGGCTCCTGCCCTGAGCGCCGGCGGCCTCAGCCGGCCTGCCTCCTCCTCTCCCTTCTCCTTCTTCCCCTTTCTGTGCGCAGGCAAAACATGATAGAATCGGTCGGCATACGGCGCACAAGGAGGCGGAGATGGCAGGATTGGACGGCCAGGAAGCGCTGCGGATCAAGGCGGACCTCCTGGTGGAAGGGGTGAGGGCCACCTCTGAAGCCCTCGAGGGAGTGGGCACGCGGCACAAGGAGCAGAACCACGGCCTGTTCGGCTGGGACTTCGAGGATCACGGCACGGAGAAGCTGCCCGACGATTTCCGGCTGGCCGACGGGACGGTGGTCCAGTTTCGCAAGAACAGCCGCTCGCCATACCTGGTGCGCCGGGGGGAGGACGGCGGCCTCCTGCTCACCAGGGCGGACCAGGAGGTCTGCCGGGTCTCCTGGCTGCCGCGCCCGCGCTACTACGATGCCCTTACCAGCGACGGCACCCCCATGGTCAAGGTGGCCCAGACGGGCGGGGAGGACTGTTTTTTCGTCTGCTACAACAACTACTGCGCGCATTTCCGGCAGGGAAAACAGTGCCTGTTCTGCAACCTGGTGGACACCATGAGGACCTACCGCAGCGTCCTGGGCCGCAAGCAGGCCAGGCAGATCGGGGAGGCAGCCGCCGCGGCCTTCGCCGAGGGGGAGTGCCGGCACATCCTCATGACCGGGGGCTGCTTCGGCGACGAGAAGGAGGTGGACGTGGTGGCGGCCGTGCTGGAGGCCATCCGCGCGCAAACCGGGATGGACCGCGTGCCCGGCACCGTGCTGCCCTCGCCGCCGGAGAAGCTGGACCACCTGAAGCGCTACCATGAGGCGGGCATCGAGGCAATCGCCTTCAGCCTGGAGATCTGGGACGCCGATCTGTACCGGGCCATCTGCCCCGGGAAGTCCTCCGAGACCTCCCGGGAGCGTTTCCTGGAGGTGATCCGGGAGGCGGTCAAGGTGTTCGGGCCGGGCAACGTCTACGGCGTATTCGTGATGGGGCTGGAGCCCGCCGACAGCCTGGCCGAAGGGGTGGAGGTGCTCGCCTCGGAAGGGGCGCACGTGGTGCCCTTCGTGTGGAGCCCCAACCCCGGCTCCCGGCTCCACGGTCACCGGGCGCCCTACGCCGAGTGGTACCTGGACAACGTGCTGCGCTACTCGGAGACGGTGGTGCGCCAGGGGCTGCCGCCGTCGGTGAACCACTGCCGCCGCTGCGACGGCAACAACATGCTGCACGACGCGCTGCACCTGCGCGGTCTGGAGTGAGCGGCCCCAGGGCCGCGGCGCCGGCCGGGAGCCCGCGAGGGCTCCCTCAGCTGACCGTCCGCTTGCCCGCCTTGCGGTCGCGGTACTGCTGCTCGATCCACCGGTAGGTTTTCTCCATCCCGACCTTCAAGGGGATGCCCGGCTCCCAGCGCAGCACCTTCTGGATGAAGCTGTTGTCGCTGTTGCGACCGGCCACCCCCCGCGGGGCGTCCAGCTTGTAGCGGCGCTCCAGCTTCACCCCGGCGATCTGCTCCACCATGGACACCAGGTCGTCCACCGAGATCAGCTCGCTGGAGCCCAGGTTGATCGGCGTGGCCACCAGCTCCTCGCAGTGCGTGATGGCGTCGATCCCCTGCGTGCAGTCGTCGATATACATGAAGCTCCGCGTCTGGGTGCCGTCCCCCCAGATCTCGATCTCGTGGATGCCGGTGTCCACGGCCTGGATCACCTTGCGGCAGATCGCCGCCGGAGCCTTCTCGCGCCCACCGTCCCAGGTGCCGTTGGGCCCGTAGACGTTGTGAAAGCGCGGGATGAAGGTCTTCATGCCCCGCTCGGTCCAGTACTCCTGGCAGAACATCTCGGACATCAGCTTTTCCCAGCCGTAGCCTCGCTCGGCCATGGCGGGGTAGGCGTCGGACTCCTTGAGAGCGCGCACCTTGGGATCCTTCTGAAGCTCTGTGTTGTACACGCAAGCCGAGGAGGAGAAAAGGTAGCGCTCCACGCCGGCCCGGTAGGCGCTCTCGATCAGGTTGGTGTTGATCAGGATGCTGCGCAGGCACTCCACCCGGAAGCGCTCGATGAATCCCATGCCGCCCATGTCGGCGGCCAGGTCGTAAACCTCGGCAGCCCCCTCCACGGCGCGCCGGCAGTTTTTCTCCACGCTCAGGTCCAGGCAGAGGCTCTCCGCCTGCGGCGTCCGCTGGTACCAGAGGGGCAGCGGTTTCTTGTCCACGGCACGGATGCGAGTGAACCCCTTGTCCATGAAGTAGCGCACCAGAGAGCCGCCGATGAACCCGCCGGCCCCCGCCACCAGAATCAGATCGTTCTTGTTCATTCCGTTCTCCACGACGATGATGTGTGTTGCTCCGGGTATGCGTTGATGGTACCTATCCCGGGGCCCGGAAACAAGGGGCAGAGCGGCTGCCCGCGCC